>CAZOJJ010000058.1:0-17932 GCA_964580105.1 uncultured Rhodothermales bacterium
GTCCTCCTCTCTTCCCGTCCTCCTCTCTTCCCGTCCTCCTCTCTTCCCGTCCTCCATTCCCCAGCCCTCGGAGCCTTTCGCGCGGGATGGGGTTACGTTATTCCCCCCGGCGGTGTCTACTCTGTATGAAGTGCGTCCCCGTGACACGGGGGTGACAGCCGCCGCCTCGTACCCTGCCTCCTCCGGGCCGGAGGGCCGCTTCCGACGGGCCGATCCACGCATCCTCTAGCGCACCACCCTCATGGCAAAAGACAACGCCGCGACCGACGCCAAGCAGAAGGCGCTCGAGCTCGCGATGAAGCAGATCGAGAAGCAGTTCGGCAAGGGCGCCATCATGAAGATGGGCGACGCCCCGCCCGTCTCGGTCGACGCCGTCTCCACCGGCTCGCTCACCCTCGACCACGCCCTCGGCATCGGCGGGCTCCCGCGCGGGCGCATCGTCGAGATTTACGGGCCGGAGTCCTCGGGCAAGACCACGCTCGCCACGCAGGTCGTCGCCGAGGCGCAGAAGCTCGGCGGCCAGTGCGCCTTCATCGACGCCGAGCACGCCTTCGACCCGCACTACGCGCAGCAGCTCGGGGTGGACGTGGACAGCCTCCTCATCTCCCAGCCCGACACCGGTGAGCAGGCGCTCGAGATCTGCGACATGCTCGTCCGCTCCGGCGCCCTTGACGTCGTCGTCATCGACTCGGTCGCGGCGCTGGTGCCGCGCGCGGAGATCGAGGGCGAGATGGGCGCGAGCCACGTCGGCATCCAGGCCCGGCTGATGAGCCAGGCGCTCCGCAAGCTCACCGGCACCATCAGCCGGACGAAGACCATCCTCATCTTCATCAACCAGATCCGGATGAAGATCGGCGTCATGTTCGGGAGCCCCGAGACGACCGCCGGCGGGCGCGCGCTCAAGTTCTACGCCTCCGTTCGCATGGACATCCGCCGCATCGGCGCCATCAAGGACGGGCAGGACGTGGTCGGCAACCGGACGCGCGTGAAGATCGTCAAGAACAAGGTGGCCCCCCCGTTCCGCGAGGCCGAGTTCGACATCATCTACGGCGAGGGCGTCTCGGCGCTGAGCGAGCTGATCGACCTCGGCCTGGAGCACGACATCATCCAGAAGTCCGGTTCCTGGTATAGCTACGGCGACGAGAAGATCGGCCAGGGCCGCGACGCGGCGAAGCAGTGGCTGCTCGACAACCCGGACCGCCGCGAGGAGGTCAAGAGCCGCGTCAAGGAAGCCCTCGGCATGATGCCCAGCCGCTCCTCGGGCGACGAGGCCGAAGAGGAGGCCGCGCTCATCGACATCTAGGCGAACGCCTCGCTCACGCCCCGAGCCGCCCGGCAAAACCGCCGGGCGGCTCGCTCGTTCAAGGAGGCCCTTTCTCGTTTCCGCGCCGTCCGTGCCGCCGCTTCTCCGCTCCGCTCCGCTGGCCCTTGGGCTCCTCCTGCTCACCGCGTCCGCCACGGCGCAAACCACGGACACTACGGCTACGGCAGACAGCCTGGAGGCAATTCCATCGGAGCGGCCCGGCGACGCCGAGACGCGCGCGTTTTACGCCGTTTACGACGTCGACCATCCCGCCTTCGAGGCGTGGATGCGCTCGACCAACAACGCCGCCACGCCGCTGTTCGTCGCTGCGGTGCCGCTGCACGGGCTCGGCGCGCTGGCTGCGGGTGGGAGCGGCGGGCCCGTGGGGCGGATGGCGCTCTCGGAGCTGGGTACCCTGGGGGTGATCGCGGCCGGGAAGTTTCTGTTCCAGCGGCCTCGGCCGTTCGTCGCCCTGCCGGACGTGACGCCGAGGCAGCTCCACCCGCCGAGCAACCTCGACCCGTACTCGTTCCCGTCCGGCCACGCGGCGCTCTCCTTCGCCATCGCCACCTCGGCGAGCCTGTCGTACCCCGAGTGGTACGTGATCGTACCGGCGTACGCGTGGGCCTCGTCCACGGCGCTGGCGCGCGTCTGGTTCGGGATGCACTACCCGACGGACGCCGCGGTGGGCGCAGCGCTCGGGGCGGGCGTCGCCGTGCTTGCGCACGTGTTGCTGCACGAGGGGGAGGACGCCGTCGAGGACGTCGTCGAGGACGTCGTCGAGGCAAACGCGATGGCTACGGGCGTGCCGCTCGTGGCCTTCCGCCTTCCCCTGAGTCCATGAAGCGCCGCCGCATCGGGAGCGACGCGCCGTGGGAGGCGACCGTCGGCTACAGCCGGGCCGTCCGCATCGGTCCGCACGTCTACGTGGCCGGGACGACCGGCATCGACGCACGCGGGCGGGCCGTCGCGCCGGACGCCTACGCCCAGGCGCGCCGGGCCTTCGCCATCGTCGAGGCGGCCCTGGCCGAACTCGGCGCCACGATGGAGGACGTGGTGCGGACGCGGCTCTACGTCGTGGACATCGCGCGGGACGGCGAGGCCGTGGGGCGCGCGCACGGGGAGGTCTTCCAGACCGTTCGGCCGGCCGCGACGATGGTGGAGGTCCGCGCCCTCATCAACCCGGCGCTGCGCGTGGAGGTCGAGGTGGACGCCTTCGTCGTGGAGGACGAGCCGCCCCGGCGGCGGGGTGCGCAAGAGTGAGGTTGCACAGATCGGGTTTTCCCCGAACTTGCGTTTCGTGCATCCGTGCCCCGTCGTGGATCTCCCCGCCCGCCCGCCCGCTCCGACCCCCTCACGCTGGACGCTGCCCGTCCTGATCGGGTTCGTCGGTGTGGCGCTGGCAGTGCTGCTCGTCGTGCCCATCCTGCTCGACGCGCAGATCGATGCCCTCCGCGCCGAGATCAACGGGGGCGTGCGCGAAGCGACGGAGCGAACGGTGGAGTTGGAGCGGGAGGCGGCGCTGGCCGCCGCCGCGTCGCGGGGCTTCCTCGCCAGCGGCGACACCCTGTTCGTCTCGGAATACCGGGACGCCGAGAAGGCGGTGACCCACACCCTGGCCGCCCTCGACACCCTGGCCGTGCTCGTCGGCCCGGCCGTGCCCGAGATCGTGGACCGCGTACAAGAAGCGTGGGCGATCTGGAACGCGCCAGTGCAGCGCATGCTCACCGGCGCCACGGAACGGGCGGTGAGTCTGGAAGACCTGCCCCTCTCGCAGGCCCGCTACCAGGTGTTCTTCAGCAACATCCTCGCCCTCGACGACGCGGTGCAGACGGCGTACCAGGCGCGCCGCGCCCGCATCCTCGCACTGGACCGCACGCAGCGGCGGGTGCTCCTCGCACTCATCCCGCTAGCGCTCCTCGCCGCCGCCGCGGTGTACGGGCTCGGCCGTGGGCTCCACCGCCAGGCGGCCGACCTCGAGCGACGCGTCGAGGCCCGCACCCGCGAGGTCCGCCGGCTTTCCGCCGCCCTCGTCGAGACGCAGCGGCGCGAGCAGGCGCGGATCGCCCAGCTCCTCCACGACCACCTCCAGCAGCTGCTCTACGGCGCCCGTATGCGGCTCCGCTCCGTATCCGATGCGGCCCCCGACGACGTGCAGGCCGTGGACACCATCCTGGTCAACGCCATTCAGGCGACGCGCACCCTCGCTGCCGAGCTCGCCCCGCCGGTGCTGCGGGAGGAGGGGCTCGGGGCCGCCCTGTGCTGGCTGTCCGGTCACATCGAAGAGGTCCACGGCCTCCGCGTCGCGGCCGAGGTGGACGAGGGCGTGCCGGTCGTCCCTCGCCACGTTCAGGATCTGCTGTTCCAGCTGGCGCGCGAGCTCCTCTTCAACGTCGTCAAACACGCCGGGGTCGACGAGGCGGCGCTCGCGTTGCGGACGCGCGATGAGACGCTCATCCTCACGGTGGTCGACGAGGGGAGGGGGTTCGACGCCGCTTCGACCGAGTACGGGTACGGCCTGAGTAGCGCCCGCGAGCGCGTGGCGCTGGTGGAAGGGGACTTTCGGGTCGAGTCGGCAGAGGGGAGAGGCACGCGGGTGACGGTGCGGGTGCCACTGCGGGAACCGGGCGTGAGCGAGCTCGCCCGGCCGGTTCCGGCCCCGTGAGCGCGCCGCCCCGGATGCGCTACCTTCCGGCGATCCCTCCGCCGCCATGCCCGCCACGCTCCTCGTCGCCGACGACCACGCCGCCATCCGCATGATGCTGGCGGACTACTTCGCGGCTCGCGGCTTCGAGGTCGTCACCGCCGCCGACGGCCGCGAGGCCCTCGCCGCCGCCCGCGCCACCCCGCCCGACCTCGTCCTCCTCGACGTGATGATGCCCCACCTCGACGGCCTGGAGGTCCTGCGGCACGTGCGCCGCGCGGTCAGCGTCCCCGTCATCCTGCTCACGGCGAAGGTGGAGGAGACGGACAAGGTGATCGGCCTGGAACTGGGGGCGGACGACTACGTGACGAAGCCGTTCAGCCTGCGCGAGCTGGAGGCGCGCGTCCGGGCCGTCCTGCGCCGTACGCAGCAGGGGAGCGCGCCGGCGGAGGTGCTGCGCGCGGGCGCGCTGGTGCTCGACCGGGGCCGCCACCGCGTCACCCTCGGCGGCGAGGAGGTCGCCCTCACGCCGACCGAGTTCGCCCTCCTCGCTACGCTCATGGCCGCGCCCGGCCGCGTCTACTCCCGCGCCCAGCTGCTCGAACGCCTCCAGGGCGACGACCTCGGCGGCTCCGAGCGCACGGTGGACGTGCACGTCCGCAACCTCCGCGCGAAGATCGAGCCCGACCCGAGCGCCCCGCGCTACGTCGAGACCGTCTACGGCGTGGGCTACCGCCTCGCCTCCGGCTGAATGCGATCCCTCGGTGCCCGCTGGACCCTCGCCCTCGTGGCCGTCTGCCTCCTGGAGGCCGTGCTCATCCTCGCGGCCGTCCGGCTCAGCACGCGCCGCTCGTTCGACCGCTTCGTCCGCGAGCAGGCCGTCACGCGCTTCGCGGAGGACGCGGCCGAGTACTACCGCGAGCACGGCACGCTCGACGGCATCGACCAGGCGTTTCGACGGCGGGGCCGCCGCTTCGGGCCGGCGCCCGGGGCCGGGGCGGAGCAGCCCGAACGCCGCCGCCGCGACGGCCGGCGGATCCGAACCCGATCCCTCCGGTTCGGGCTGGCCGACGCCGCCGGGCGCATCGTGCTCCCCGCCGGCGAGTACGCCCTCCGCGACCGCCTCCGCGACGACGACGGCGCCGAACGCTTTCCGCTCGTCGTGGACGGCGACACCGTGGGCACCATCCTCCGCACGGCCGAGACGCAGGAGCTGGGCGCTTCGCAGCAGCGGTTCCTCCGCGAGACGCAGGCGGCGCTGTGGTGGGCCGTCGCCCTGGCGGTCCTCGGCGCCGTGCTGCTCGGGTGGCTCCTCGCCCGCGCCACGACGCGACCGCTCCGCGCGCTCACCCGCGCCACCGACGCGATGGCACGCGGCGACCTCGCCCAGCACGTCCCGGTGCGCTCACGCGATGAGGTCGGCCGCCTCGCGGAGGCGTTCAACGCGATGAGCGCGCGGGTGGCCGAGGCCCACGCGCTCCGACGCCGCATGACGGCCGACGTGGCGCACGACCTCCGCACGCCGCTCTCGGTCCTCACGGGCTACCTCGAAGCCCTCCGCGACGGCGCGCTCGACCCCACGCCCGAGCGGCTCGCCGCCATGCACGCCGAGGCCGAGCACCTCGGCCGCCTCATCGACGACCTGCGGACGCTGGCGCTGGCGGACGCGGGCGAACTGGCGCTCCACCGGACGGCCGTCGAGCCCGCCGCACTCCTGGCGCGCGTTGCCGCGGCGTTCGCGCCGGAAGCAGATGCCCACGGCCTCTCCCTCGACCTCGAAGCGGCCGACGGCCTCCCCGCGCTGGAGGCCGACGAGGACCGACTCCTCCGGGTGCTCGGCAACCTCGTCCGCAACGCGATCCGCCACACGCCGCAGGGCGGGCGCGTTACCCTATCCGCCTCGCCGGCCCCCGGAGGGGTGCGCCTGACCGTGGCGGACACGGGCGAGGGCATCCCCCCGGACGTACTGCCGTACGTCTTCGAGCGAACCGTCCGCGCCGACCCGTCGCGGGGAGGGGAGGAGGGGGCTTCCGGCCTCGGGCTCGCCATCGCCCGCTCGCTCGTCGAGGCGCACGGTGGCGCGATCACGGCCGAGAGCCTGCCGGGCGAAGGGGCGCGGTTCACCCTGTTGCTCCCGGCGTTGCTCCCGGCGCCCGCGCCCGCCGCGCCGAAAGGTCCGGGAGAAAGGACTTGACGAAATAGGGTGGCGCTATTTTTTTAGCATCGCTGCATCCCCTCGTCCCCATCGTCGTAGCCGACCCCTCGGCGTTCGCTCTCTCCGCGCCCATGCTCCGGCTCGCTACCCCCTTCGGCCTCGCCGCGCTCGTCCTCCTGGCCGCCTTCACCGTTCGCCGCGATCCCCGCGTGCCGGTGTTGCCCGAGACGCCGTACCGCTACTCGGCCATCGAACTGCCGGAGCACCTGATGGCGCCCTCCATCCGCAGCGCGGACAATACGCCGGCCGACAACCCCATCACCGACGCGGGCGCCACGCTCGGACGCGTCCTCTTCTACGACACCCGCCTCTCGCGCAACGAAACCGTCTCCTGCGCCTCGTGCCACAAGCAGGCCCACGGCTTCTCCGACCCCGTCCCGCTCAGCGCGGGCTTCGCGGGCGAACTGGGCACCCGGAACTCCATCGGGCTGGCGTTCGCGCGGTTCTACGAGCGCGGGCGGTTCTTCTGGGACGAGCGCGCCGCGACGCTGGAGATCCAGGCGATCACGCCCATCTCGGACCCCGTCGAGATGGGGCTCACGCTGGACGAGGCCGTCGCGCGGCTGGAGGCGACCTCGTTCTACCCGGCCCTCTTCGAGGACGCCTTCGGGACGCCCGACATCACGCCGGACCGGATGGCAAAGGCGCTGGCCCAGTTCATCCGCTCCATCGTCGCGCCGAACTCGCGCTACGACCAGGGGCGTGCGATGCAGGGCGGGTACCGGACGGGGGTGCCGCTGCCGAACTTCACGGCGCAGGAGAACCTGGGGCTCCAGCTCTTCTTCGGGCGCGCCCGGTGCAGCGAATGCCACGCCGGCGACCTCCAGCTCAACGACCGGCCCCTCAGCAACGGCCTCGACGCGCGACCCGCCGATAGGGGCGCGGGCGCCGGGCGGTTCAAGATCAACTCGCTTCGCAACGTCGAACTCACCGCGCCCTACATGCACGACGGGCGGTTTGGAACGCTGGAGGAGGTCGTCGAGCACTACAACAGCGGCATCCAGCCCCACGTTGCCCTCTTCGCCGCCCTGCGCGACGGCGGGCACGGGGAACCGGTGCGCCTCGGTCTCTCGGAAAAGGAGAAAGCCGCGCTCGTGGCTTTTCTCAAGACGCTGACCGACGAGACGCTGGCGACGGATCCCCGCTGGTCCGACCCCTTCGCGCTGAGGAGTGGACGATGAGCGGCCCCGGTTCGTGAAAACGGGGTGTGGCGGCTCCGCCTTAAGAAGTTCTGAACATCGGCGGGGTAGGCTATGGGCCTTCCCCTACCCACCTACCCCCTTCAACCGATGTCCTTCTCTAGAATCGTGCGGCGCGCCCTCCTCGCCGCTCTCGTCCTCGGCGTAGCCTCGGCCGCAGCCGCGCAGCCGCAGCGCCGGAACGCGGCCGACCGCCAGGCCCGCCTCGTCGAATCCCTCGACCTCTCCGCGGCGCAGGCCGCGCTCGTCCAGGAAGCGCTGGGCGACAACGCCCACCCCGGTGCGCTGTGGACCCTCGCCGCCGCGCTGGCGCCGACGCTCTCCGATGCGCAGAAGGAGCGTCTCTTCACCCGCCCCGAGCGCACTGAGCGGGGGAGGATGCGCCGGGGTGAGGGCCGCCGCGAGCGCTCGCAGAGCGAGCGCCCTCGTCGTGAGCGCCCCGAGCGCTCCGACGCCGACCGCGAAGCGCGCCGAGCCGCCCTGCAAGAACACCAGGCCGACATGCGAGCGGCGATGATCGAGGCGCTGGATCTGAGCCCGCGCCAGGTCGAGCAGCTCGACGCGCTCCGGGAGGAGCACCGCGCTCGTCGGGAGGCCCGGCGTGCGGAGCGCCGGGCACAGCGTGAGGCCGGGGAGCGTCCCGCGCGCACGGCTACCACGCGGCGGTCCGCGCCCGGCCGGATTCCGGCCGAACTTGCGGAAATCTTGAACGCGGACCAGCAAGAGGTCTGGGCCGTTCATCAGGCCCTCGCCATACGGATGCGCCACCGGGGCGCCCGTCCGCGCCGCGGGCACTGAGCCGCGCCGCGGGCACTGAGCCGCGCCCGCTTCGCCCCTTGCCACCAAGGGGCGCCCACTCGGTCGGATCGGTGAACGTTCCACCGGTCCGGCCGTGCTTCGATGCCCGGCCGGCTCCTTCCTGAGCTCGCCGTAGAAACCGTCCCCCCATGCGTCGTCTGCTTTCTCTCCTCCTGCTCCTTCTCGTGGTGCCGCCCGCCCTGGGGCAGCCGCGTCCCGCCACGCTCACCGGTAGCGTCGTGGACGCCGAGACGCAGGAGGCGCTGCCCTCCGCCTCCGTCGCCGTGTGGGAGCCCGGCGAGGACGGCTCGCTCGTCACCGGCGCCATCACGACGGCCGACGGCCGCTTCCGCCTCGAAGGCATCCGGCCGGGCACCTACCGCGTCGTCGTCAGCTTCGTCGGCTACCGGCCCGAGGCGCGCGAGGCCGTCGAGCTGGCCGGGCCGGTGGACCTCGGCACCGTCGCCCTCGCGCCCGACGTGGAGGTTCTCGAAGGCGTCGAGGTGGCCGCCCGGCGCGACCGCGTGGAGGTGCAGATCGACCGCACCGTGTACAACGTCGGCGACGATGCGCTCGCGCAGAGCGGCACCGCCTCGACCGTCCTGGAGACGATCCCGTCCGTGGAAGTGGACATCGAGGGGAACGTGAGCCTCCGCGGCGTGGGCAACGTCGCCATCCTGATCAACGGCCGCCCGGCGCCCGTCGGGAGCCAGTTCATCGCGTCGTACCTCCAGAGTCTCCCCGCCGGCGCGCTCGACCGCGTCGAAGTCATCCCGAACCCGTCGGCTCGGTACGAGCCCGACGGCATGGGCGGCGTGCTCAACCTCGTCCTGAAGGAGAACACCGACCCCGGCCTCGGCGGCGCCGTGACGGCCGGGGCCGACACGCGGGGCGGCTACAGCGCCACCGCGCTGCTGACCTACGGGCGCGGCCCGGTCTCGCTCTCCGGCTCCTACGGCTTCCGCGAAGACGCCCGCACGTCCGACGGCTACCGCTACCGCGAGAACCTCTTCGACGACCCGGACACGTTTCTCGATCAGGACATGCTCGACGAGAGCGAGCGGACCTCCCACTTCGGCAACGTCAACCTCGACTGGGCGCTCGGCCCGAAGACGACGTTGACGCTGGCCGGCCAGGGCGGCTACCGCCTCAGCAGCGACGACGAGGCGACGACCTTCCTCTTCCGGAACGACGTGGAGACGCTGGAGCACTACGAGCGCGCGGCGCTCGACGAGGAGGACGGCTGGAACGGCTCGGTCCGCCTCGGCTTCCGTCACGACTTCGGCACGGCCGCCGCCCGCCGGGAGGCGGGCGGCGGGGCAGGCGGGCGGCGCATGTACGGCGGCCGGGGCGGGCGCGGGCGGTCCGCGGACCTCGGCAGCCACTCGTTCGCCCTCGAAGCGCGCTACAACGCCTCGCAGGAAGAGGAGCACTCGGCCATCGTCGAGCGCGCGCTGGACGGGGCGACGGTCTTCGGCCAGGAGCGAACGTTCCAGGACGAGACCGAGCGCGAGGCTTCGCTCCGCGCGGACTACAGCCGCCCCCTCCTCGGCTTCCGCCTCGAAGCCGGCTACCAGGGCCACTTCGAGGCGCTCGACACCGACTTCGTGGCCGACTCGCTCGACCTCGAGACGGGCTCGTTCGTCCGAGACGAGCGGCTCACCAACGCGTTCTCGTTCGAGGAGGTGATCCACGCCGGCTACCTTCAGCTCGGCCGCCAGTTCGGGCAGGTCGGGCTCCAGCTCGGCGTCCGCGCCGAGGCGGCCCGGACGACCTTCACCCTCCGGAACACCGGCGAGGCGTTCGACAACGACTACGCGAGCTTCTTCCCGAGCGCCTTCGCGACCGTCGAGGTGGCCGAGGGGACCACGCTCAAGGCGAGTTACAGCCGCCGCATCCGCCGCCCCCGCACGCACTTCCTCAACCCGTTTCCGAGCGTGGACGACCCGCTGAACGTCCGGCAGGGCAACCCCTACCTCAAGCCGGAGTACGTAGACGCCGTCGAACTCGGCATCGTCCGCTATACCGGCTGGGGCTCGCTCCAGCTCACCCCCTACGCCCGCCGCACGACCGACGTCATCCGCCGCATCCAGCGGCTCGAAAACGGCGTGACCATCAGCACGTTCGAGAACCTCGACACGTCGTCGTCCTACGGCGTCGAGGCCATCGTCTCGGTCGAGGGGGCCGGCGCGCTGGAGGGGCTGCGCAACACGCTCAGCCTCGAGGGCTACCGCGTCGTCACCGATGGCTCCAGCGTGGACGCCGACCTCGCCAACGACGCCTTCGGCTGGGGCGGCCGGCTCACGACGGCCTACGAGGTCCGAAGCGGGCTCGACCTCCAGGCCAACGTCCGCTACCGTGCTCCGATGAACACCGAGCAGGGGAGCATCGGTGCTCGCACGTTCGTGGATCTCGCCCTTCGCCAGCGCTTCCTCGACGACCGCGCCAGCCTCACGCTCCAGGCCCGCGATCCCTTCGGCCTCGCCGGCTTCGATTCCGTCATCCGGCAGCCGGAGCTCTACCAGGAGTTCGGCCGCTCCTTCGGCGGGCCCGAGTACACCCTCACCTTCACCTACGCCTTCGGCGGCGAGCGCCCACAGCGCGACCGACCGCGCCCCGAAGGCGGCGAGGAAGGCTTCGACGACCTCGAGCTGTAGCCGGCCGCAGGGCTTACCCGGTGTACGTGCGGCGGGGTATCGTGACGGCATGAGCCCGTCCGATACCCCGCCGCGCGTTCTGGGCCGGATGCACGCGCAGATCGAGTGCTGGACCGCCACCGCCGATCCCCGCGCGGTGTTTCTCCGGTGCTACGCGATGATGACCGGCAACGTCGCCCGGGCGCTGCACGAGGGCCACTTCGAGGACGGCCCGTGGGGGACGGCCCGTGGGGGACGGCCCGTGGGGGACGGCCCGTGGGGGACGGCCCGTGGGGGACGGCCTGCTCCATCGCTTCGCCGACTACTATTTCGACGCGCTCGACGCCTACGACGCCGACCCGGCGCGGACGCCGGCCGTCTGGCGCGTAGCCCACGAGGCGACGCGGGCGCCGCGCACGAGCGCCGTGCAGCACCTGCTCCTCGGCCTCAACGCCCCCATCAACTACGGCCTCGTCCGGACGCTGGTGGACGTGCTCGAGCCCGAGTGGGCTCGCCTCGACGGGGGATCGTCTATCGGAAGCGCGTGGCCGCGCTCTCAAGGGAGCGGCGTCGGCTGGGGCGACCGCAGCCGGATGAGAGCGCCGACGGGTGAGAACCGGCCGCGCTCAAGATCGTGGCGGTGGGCGCTGCATGATGGTAGCGTGGGAGCCACCGTATCGGTAGCTCAGGGGGCTGCATTTCGGTAGCGCAGCCCCGATTCCTTAGCGCCCTGGAGCGTTGGAAACGGGCCAGGCTGTGCGCCGAGCTGTAAAGGGGGGTACGCCCTTGCAACTGAAGTTGTAGAGCGCTCCCTGCACCTCCACGCTCAGCCTGTAGGAAGCTCCGCGGCCAGGCGGCGGAACAGCTCGACGCCGAGCGTGCAGAGGGCCGCAGCCATCGAGAAGGGGACGGCTTCCTCGTAGTCGTCAATGTGGACGCCGTAGTTGCCGACGTCGTGGATCGTCTTGAGGAGGCGCGCGGTCCCGTCGGTGACGTGCTTGGCTTCCCCCTTGCACTTCGGGTGCGTGAGGAGGAAGAGGAGCTCGCAGGACTCGTTGTGGGAGTTCCTGCCGGATGGGAACGCTCCGGACTGCTCGTTCGGAGATGACCACGACTCGACGGCTGGAAAGACGCGCTTGGCTGTTGCGCTCTCACGCCCTCGCTCCTCGCCCACGGAGTGGTACCACCCCCAGATGAGCGCGCCGGGCACGTGGCCGTCGGGGAACTCCGCGTGGAGGACGTGCTTGAGGCCCTCCTCGGAGAAGGCGCGGAGCTTCTTGATCGCGTCGACGGGGCGGGGGGTGAGGTCGCGGATGGCGCGCTCGATGTCGGTGCGGAGGTAGGGGTCGCCGCCCGGGATCGCGTCGAGCTCGAGCTGGAGCAGGGCCTTCTTGTTCACGTCGGCCTGGGCGCCCAGGAACAGGCGGGCGAGCTCGCTCTGCGAGGCGCCGTGGCGGCCGGCGTAGCGGAGCATGATGCGTGCTCCCGGCGCCACCTCTCCTGACGCGTGGACGGCCACGTACCCGCGCGCCCGGAGGTCGTCGAGGCGGTCCTCGGGGAAGGCGTCCGCCGGGACGGCCTCGTCGCCGTCGGTGTACCGTTTGTGGATCTCGTACAGCGCGGCCTGCACCGGAGGGGGCGCGACCTCCCAGAGGTGCGCGATCCGGTCGTTCTCCCCGTCGCCGAGGGCGTCCGCCTCCTCCGTCACCACAGACCTGGTGACGCTCTCGCCCTGCTCCGCCTTCTGCAGGAGTCGGTTGGCCAATTCCACGGCGAGGATCGGCACCCGCCCCGTCTGCTTCGCGAACTCCTTCTGGGCCGGGGGCGCCCAATCCTGTACGGCTGCCTTGAGGGGCTCGAGGAATTCCTCCAGGTCCTCTTCAGACAGGGGGCCGACGGGCGTGGGATCGGCGAAGATGTTCCAGAAGAGGGACGCGCGCGATCCCTTCGGGCAGTGGAGCCGGAGGCGTCGGGGTGTGGCGGTGACGAGCGTGAGGGCCCCGCTCTGCGCGAGGTCGCGGAGGTTGTCCCACAGTTCCTTCCCGATGCCCGCCTCGTCGATCGCGCGGTCGAGGTGATCCATGAGAACGAGGAGCCGGGCTCCGTCGCTCGCCATCGCTTCGAGGAGCTCCTGGAAGTCCTCGAGGTCGGCGTGCTCATCCACCCACCCCGCGTGGGCAGAGCCGGCCGCGGCGAGGCCCTCAGCGACGACCCTGCCCATCGCGCCGAAGAACGAGGCGTCGTCGGTCGGCGTGCGCCGTCGGAGGTTCCACTCGATGACGGCCTCGAACCGCCCCCACCCGCGAGCGCGGGCGGCCAGCTTCCGGAGGAGGAGGGTCTTGCCGATCCCTTCCGGTCCGATGACCTGGACGTGAGCGGGCGTCTTCCTGTTGAGCAGCCCCTCGATCTCGGCGAGGAGCCGGTCACGTCCGTAGCACTCCGCGACATCGGGGTTCGTCTCGTAGGGCATAGCAGCGGTCGTGGTTTACGCGACCTCGAGCCTGGCGCGCTCCAGGAGGTCGTCGAGGTCGTGGCGCTCGATCCACTCCCCCATCAGCGGGATGGCGAGCCGGTACGTCGTGGGCCCCTCCTTCGGGTTGTCGCGTTGGACGAGCTCCATCTCCCGGAGTGCGTCGAGGTGGGCGGCCCCGAGGCTCTCGCCCCGCGACAGGCGGAGGCCACGGGCCTCGATCTCGGCTTCGAGGGCCTGGAGGGTCGTGGAAGCACCCCGCCGGCTCAGCCGGTTGAGGAGGGCGAGGATGGCGCGGCGGCGGTTGAGCTGGATCTCGTGCCAGACGGCCTCGAAGTGCTCGTTGTCCGTGATGAGGGCCTGCGCCGCCTCGGCGACGATCCGGCGCGTGACGGTCCGCTGCTCGGTCTGCTTGCACAGGCTGAAGACCTGATCGGCGAGGACCTGGACGATGAAGGGGTGGCGGCCGGCCAGCTCCGCGAGGTGCTTCGCGCTGCCGGCCTCGTAGACGAGCCGGCCCCGGACGGGTTCGGTGATGAGGGCCGTCGCCTCGTCGAGGCCGAGCGGCCGGAGTGGGACCGTCTTGCCGAGGCCGAACAGGACCGACCAGTAGCTCTGCCGGAGGCTGACGATCCGGGGGAAGACGGCGAGGACGGCGTTGAGGCGCGACTCCTCCTGGAACAACGCCCGGAGGTTCTCCGGCACCTCCGGCCCGGTGATCCCGTTCCGGATCCCCTCGTCGATCTTGTCGAACTCGTCGAGGAGCAGGAGCACGCGGCGCTGGCCCAGCTGGTCGAGCCACACCGCGAGGAGCTCCTGGAGGACGTCGAACGCCTGCGGACCGGCCTCGGCAAACAGGCGCTCGACCGCCTTCCGGGCGTGGCGTCGGAAGTACTGGGGGGCGCCCTGGTACGGGGGGGTGTCGGGGAAGTCCGGCTCCACGCCGTCCCGGTGCATGGCGAGGGCGATGCGGAGGGCGAGCGTCCTGAACACCTGTTCCGTGGGGATGCCCCGCTCCGCCTGGTCCTCGCCCCGCCGCCCGCGGGCCGACTGGAACGAGCAGTAGACCGGGACCCAGCCGGGGATCCGGCGCTGGGGGTCGGCCTCGAGGTACCGGAGCACGGAGGACTTCCCGGACCGCCGCGTGCCTTCGAGGATGACGATGTTGGCCTGGCCCGGGCGGTTGACGTAGTCGTAGATCTGCGCGAGCTCCCGCTGCCGCCCGAAGAACATGGACAGGTCACGGACGGGCTCGCTGCCGAGGATGTAGGGGCTCGGACCGAACGCGTCCCGCGGCTCGAACGCGACCTGGCGGATGCTCTGGACCTCGTAGGGCGCCTCGGTCCGCTGGAGGAAGGGCTCCTGGTCGAAGCGGACCGCTCGGATCTCGACCGTGAGGGCGTGGCTCCCCGATTGGAGGGCGGGGAAGGAGACGGGGTACGCGACTTCCTCGCCAGCGGCGAGTGCGGGGAGGACCTCCTCTACGTCCGTGACGCTCACCTCGCCACCGGCGGTGAGGGTGACCGAGACCTTAGCCTGCCTGCCCAGGCTCGCCTGTTCGGCGGGGAGCCGAACCCGGAGGCGCCGCAGGGGGAGCGCGCCGGTGTTCCGGATGTGGAGCTGGGCGTCTGCGCGCTCGGCCACGGCGAAGGCGGCCGGCTCGAGCGTGGCCTCTACCGAGGAGGACTCCAGGAGCGCCGTCCGGGCCTCCTCGATGGCCTGCCGGAAGGTGCGGACGAGGCCCACCAGCCGGAGGGCCGCGCGCTGTCGGAACTCTGCGTTCACGAGGTCGGCGTCGGGCTCCTCGACGCGGCCGCTCGCTTCTGCGGGTTCGTTGCCCCCGAGCGCGCGGAGGGCGGCCTCGGCGGCTCCGAGGAGGGCGAAGCGGTCGGCGCCGTGGAAGTGCTCCAGCGCGTCGGCGTAGTCGCGGAGAGGGTCCACGAGCGCGTAGACCGACCGGGCGAGCTCGCTATCCTCGCCGTAGCGCACCTCGGTCCGGGCGAGCTCGGCCTCCAGCTCACGGGCGAGGCGGCGGGCCTGGAAGACCCGCTGTTCGGTATCTCCCCCTGCCAGCGCCTCGATGAACAGGCTTACGCGGGGGTTCCCCTCGATGAACGCGGTCGCCGGGGCGACCTCTGCTTCGGAGAAGAGGAGGCCCAGGCGGGCCGCGCTGGCGCCGGGGGTGGCGTAGGCCGCCACGCGGAGCTGGTCCTCCGGTGGGAGGACGGGGATGGGGAGCCGGCGGAGGTCCTTGAGCGAGAGGCGCTGGATGACGGAGCCGCGGGCGTGGCCGGTCAGCCACGCCTGGTACGGCGCCGTTCGGAGGAGCGCGGCCACGTAGGGCACACCGACCTCACCCCCTTCGCCGACGCGGAGCACGGCCAGATCCAGCGCCGGGATCGCTCCGACGAGCCGCTCGGGGACGGCGGCCACCTTTCCTACCGTGCCGGTCAGGCTGACGAGCAGGTCCGTTCGCTGCAGCCGCAGGCGCGGGTTGATCCGCCCGGCGGCCTCGGGGGCGAACGCGGTGTCGGGGGTCCCGATGGTTCCGTCGTCGAGGTCCCGGATGCGGATGAAGGGCGGCGCATCCTCGGACGGACTCGAACCGGCGGAGAGGAGGTCTTCCCGGCGGTAGGCCGCTCCGCCGAACACCTCGAAGAGGCTGCCCAGGGGCCGTATCGGCCGGTCGCCCAGTGCGCCGCCTTCCCGGATGAGCGTGAACAGCTTGTCGAGTGCCTCCTCACCCGAGGGCTTGACGACGAGCTCGTAGTCCCGCTCGGCGAGCTCGTGGATCGGCGTCGTCCAGGAGAGCGAGCCCGGTGTGCTCGCTGCCTTCCCGGCCTCCTCGTGACTCGCCAGGGCCCCGGCCACCGCCGTCGCCGCGATGAGTTCGGTGACCCTGAGGGGGCTCTCGTCGCCAGCGGAGAGGGGGCGTCTGAACCACTCCTGTGGATTGACGCTGGACGCGATCCCACGAGCGTACGGGGCCAGGGCGGACGAGGCGCCCTCGGTATGTGTCTGGAGGACCTCGGCCGGCTTGTCGCCGCGGCGCACGGCGACGCCGTCGGCCAGGATGGCCTGCGCGGCGGCGGCCTCGCGGGTGTCGTCGTTGGCGAAGTTGAGGAGCTTGTCCGAGACGAACCACACGTCCGGGAGCGGCTCGCGGCGGCTGAACACGAGGACGTTGGCGCGGACGCTCGACGCGGCGTAGGCGTCCTGCGGGAGGGCGAGGACGGCGTCGAGGCGGAACGCGTGGAGGAGCCGCTTGCGGACCTCCTGAGCCGCGCCGCTCTTGTAGAGGACCCCCTCCGGCACGATGACGGCGGCGCGTCCGCCGGGGCGGAGCAGCTCCATCGCGAGCTGGAGGAAGAGGAGGTCGGAGGTGGCGGCCTGAACGGGGAAGCGCCCGCCCTCGTCGCGCGGCACGCGCAGCCCCCAGGGTGGATCCACCAGGACGACGTCGAAGGTGCCCGGCGTCTCGTCGAGGCGGTCGTACAGGCCGGTTCGAGCGTCCTGGTACCAGTCGCCGGCGGGGTCGAAGGCGTCGCGGTGCTGGAGCCGGGAGGGATCGGCCCCGGCGAGGACGACGCGGGCGCAGGCGATGGGGAGCGTGGCCGCGTTGACGTCGGTGCCGGCCACGCGGATGGGTTCGCTGGCCCGGTGGCGGAGGTTCGCGTAGCGCGCCGCGGCGGCGAGGAAGCCGCCCGACCCGAAGCACGGGTCGTAGACGGTCTCGCCCGGGCGGGGGTCCACGAGCCGGACGAGGAGGTCGAGGAGCGGGCGCGGGGTGTAGAACTCGCTCCGGATGGTGCGAGCCGCTCGCCCGGCGACCTGATCGAGGACGGTTTCGAAGAACGCGGCGACGGCGCCGCCGGGCGCGGCGAGCTCCTCCTCGAGGCCGCCCGTGAGGTCGTAGACGAGCTGGAAGGCGCGGGCGAGCAGGCGATGGTGGAGCCGTCGGACGGGCTCCTCGACTACGTCCAGGACGGCGCCGTACCGGGTGCCCCGAAGGGGGCGGACGAGGTCCTCCAGCACGGGGATGTGCGGGTTGTCCTCGACGACCCACGAGCGGAGGTCCCACGAATGCGGGTCGAACGGCTCGGGCTGGTTGGGCACGGGGCGGCCCTCGAAGGCGGCTTCGAGCCGGTCCGTCCGCTCCCGGAGGTAGACGTGGTAGACGAGGACGGCGACGGCGACGGCCGTGGGCACGTCCTGGTCCGTGTGCCCCGTGCTGCGGGCGAGGTCGGCGAGCCCCCACGCCATCCGCTCGTGGCGTTCGGGGGCGACGGCGACGCGCCGGGCCCGCTTCTCGAAGAGCGGGCCGGCGTAGTCGTCGGCGTCGAAGAGCCGGGCCTGGCGGGGTGGGGGCATGGGGTGGCGGAGCGTCCTCCGGCGGAGGGCGGGGGCGTCAGGCGGCGAGGTAGGTGGCCCAGGCCGCGCGGAAGCTGGTGTAGTCCTCCGCGATGAGGGCGGCGTCGCCGTTCTTGAACCGGACGGAGGTCCGGCCGGGGATGACCTCGCTCCCATCGGACTCCGGCCGGCACGCCTGCACGTCGCCGAGGTCGATCGTGAAGGGGACGGCGTGCGGCTCGACCTCGATGCCGAGGCCGGCTTCGAGGGAGGGGACGAGGAGGGCGCGGGTGTCGTGGAGCCTGCTCATGCGCGGA
>CAZOJJ010000059.1:0-17109 GCA_964580105.1 uncultured Rhodothermales bacterium
AGCACGTCGCGGCCGCCCTGGTTGCGGAAGTACTCGGCGATGGTGAGGCCGGAGAGGGCCACGCGGGCGCGGGCGCCCGGCGGCTCGTTCATCTGCCCGAAGACGAACGTGGCCTGGCTCTCCTTGAGCGCGTCCATGTCCACCTTCGAGAGGTCCCAGCCGCCCTCCTCCATCGAGTGCATGAAGGCCTCGCCGTAGCGGATGATGCCGGACTCGAGCATCTCGCGCATGAGGTCGTTGCCCTCGCGCGTGCGCTCGCCGACGCCGGCGAACACCGACATCCCCTCGTGCGCCTTGGCGATGTTGTTGATGAGCTCCTGGATGAGCACCGTCTTGCCGACGCCGGCCCCGCCGAAGAGGCCGATCTTCCCGCCTCGGGCGTAGGGCTGGATCAGGTCGATCACCTTGATGCCCGTCTCGAACATCTCGACGCTCGTGGCGAGGTCCTCGTAGGGCGGCGGCGCCTGGTGGATGGCCCGGCGCTCGGAGACCTGCGGCTGCGGGAGCCCGTCGATGGCCTGGCCGACGACGTTGAACAGCCGGCCGCGGATCGCCTCGCCGACCGGCATCGCGATGGGCCGGCCGGTGTTCACGACGGCCGTGCCGCGCGTGAGGCCGTCGGTCGAGTCCATGGCCACGGTGCGGACGCGGTTCTCGCCGAGGTGCTGCTGCACTTCGAGGACGAGCGTGCCGGCGTCGCCGCGGTCGATCTCGAGGGCGTCGTAGATCTCGGGGACGCCGCCGGCCGGGAACTCGGCGTCCACGACGGGGCCGATCACCTGGAGGACTTCGCCGGAAGGACGGGTGGCTTCCATGTCGGGAGGGCTTGGGGCGGGTGCGTTGGGAGGGTGTCGGACGGGCGCGCGACGGGGGGTGCCGAAGCGGGCCGCCAAGATAGCCGGGGCCGCGCGGAGGCCGCGTGAACCGCCTTCGGGGCGGCGTCGAAGTTTCGGGGAATTGGCCGGAAACGGCCCGTCCGCGTCCTCAACCCCAACCTGTCATCCTGAGCAAGGCGAACGGATTCGAAGGGTCTAGCCTCGGAACGACGGAGGGACCGCTTGGCCGCCGTCGGCTTCGTCACGATGAGAGCGCTCCTCTGGCTCTTACCTCAGCCGCGTCATCGTCTGCGCTGCTCGGAACGTCTCTCCCACGACGCGCAGGACGTAGACACCGGGCGCGAGCGTGCCTGCTTCGACGCCGAGGCGGAGGGGGCCGGCGACGGCCTGCCCGTCGTGGAGTACGGCCACGTGCCGCCCGAGCACGTCGTAGACCTCGACCCGCACCCGCTGCACCGACGGCACTGCGACTGTAACCTCGGTCCGGCCACGCGCCGGGTTCGGGGCGACGGCGAGGCGCAGGGTCTCAGCCTCGGGCACGCCCGCCTCAGTGCGGACGGGGAAACCGCCGCCGTCGGTGTAGCTCGCCACGAAGATGTCCGACCAGACTAATGGATTCGAGCCGGCCGCTTCGAGGAAGTGCTCCCCTGGACCGGGATCGAAGTCCACCGTGCCGTAGAGCTCGCCGCTCATACCCCATCGGCTACCCGGCAGTGAAGCCAGCGCCCTCGGCTCGGCGTATCCGTCGGGGCTGCCGAGCACGAGCGCCCAGCGGTATGTGCCGTCCCCCGCATAGCTCGCCAAGAAGGCATCACTAGTCCCGGAGAAGACGGCCTCCCCGGGGCCGGGGTCGAAGTCCACCGTCCCGTCGATCCTGCCACTCGCTGCGATGTGGCCCGCCGCGTCCAGGGCGAGCGACCGGGCTTCAGAGCCCCCCGCCGCGTCGAAGGGGAACGCCCAGCGGAAGTGGCCGTCGGCGTCGTAGCTGGCGAGGAACCCGTTCCCCCACGAGACCGACGGCGTGAGCACGTGGCTCGAGCTCGGATCGGGGTCGAAGTCCGTCGGCCCACCGAAGTCCCCCGTCACGTACGCGTTGCCCTCGGCGTCGAGTGCTACGTCCCACCCCTCGGTGTCCTCGCTCGGGGAGCCGAGGTTGAACGCCCACCGGAACTCGCCCTCGTCGTCGTAGCTCGCCACGAAGGCATCGAAGCGGCCGGCCCCGCCGATGGGCGTGAGCACGTGCTCCGCGCCCGGGTCGGGGTCGAAGTCGGCCGGCCACACGAAGTTGCCAACCATCACGGCCCCTCCATCTGCGCTCGCGGCCACGGCCAGGGCCTCTCCGATGTCGACGGGGCTCTCGCCGCCCTCGACGTCGAGGGCCCAGCGGTAGGAGCCGTCCGGGCCGTACTTGGCCAGGAAGATCGTCGAGCCACGGGGCACCGAGAGGAGCGCCTCGCCCGGGCCGGGGTCGAAGTCGGCCGTGCCCCGGAAGGAGCCCGCCACGAGGGCCTCGTCCTGCGGGGTGACGGCCACCCCGTTTGCCATGTGATGCCGGGGACGAAGTCGTCCTTGACGCAGCCGCCGAGGGGGAAGGCCCAGCGGAGGTCTGCGCCGCCGGGGGCGCCGTTGTCGGCGTAGCGGGCCAGGAAGGCGGAGCCTTCGTTGCAGGCCGTGGCGAGCAGCACCTCCTCGTCGGGGTCGGGGTCGAAGTCCGTTGTCAGACTGAATTGCCCCGCGACCACGAGGTCGCTGGGCGGAGCGTGGGCGATATCGAGGCCGGATGAGCCCTCCCCTTCCCGGGGGAGTTGGAAGGCCCAGCGGTATGCACCCCCGGCGTCGTAGCTGGCGACGAAGGCGTCACCGAAGGTGTCCGTCGAGAGGATCGCCTCACCCGGCCCCGGGTCGAAGTCTGCCGCGAACGAGAATTTGCCCGTCACGAAGGTGTTGCCCGCAGCGTCGGCGATCACGCCACGTCCCCAATCGTTGGCGCCGTCCCCGATGCGGAAAGCGTACTGCGCTTGAGCCGCCGGCACAGCGAGGACGAAGAGGGCAATAAGCGTGCGCATGATGGAAAAGACCTGAGGATGACCAGAAAACACGAAGTGACTGAACCCCGTCTCCCACCGCTTATCGAACGCTGCGAGGTCGAGAACGGGCGACGGCTCCACAGAGTCTCGCATCATCGTCAGCCGCCCGTTCACGTCCGGAACATCCTGGTCTCCCTGCTTGGCGATGGGGGCCCGACCAGGAAAGCTAGCCGCTCCCCCTCCGTCGCCCGTAGGGCGGAGACAAAAGCAGCGCTACCGTTGAGAGTAAAGGGCATCGAGAAGAACAACGTGGAACCGAATGATACGGCTCCGCCCGCAGCTTATCGAAATGCCCTTTTGCGCGAGACGCCCTTAGACAGAGCGAGTCGGGCTTGCTACAGCGTCGCCACCAGCGCGCGCCAGTCCTCGCGCTCCGGGATGCCCGGCTTCCGCTCGCCGAAGAACTGCACGATGAAGGCGCCCTCGGCGTCGAACACCTCCAGCGCCGTCACGGGGCCGTCCACCGTCGGCTTGACGACGATGAACGCCTCGGCCACGTGCTCCTCGTTGAGGTGGAGGTTGAAGCCGGGGTCGAGCACGTTGTACCACGGCCCGGTCTCGACGAGCCGGTGCACCGGCCCGGTGTGGATCTGCACGCAGCCCCGGCTGCCGACGAACACCATGATGGGCAGGCCCGCCTCGGCGGACGCCTGGAGCACCCGCCGGTGCGCGTCGCGGGCGACGGGCCGGGCGAGGTCAGCCGCGCCGTGCGCCACCGCGAGGCGGAGCGCCTGGCGGCGGCCGACGCCGTGCTTGCGCAGGAGCGGGAAGAAGTCGTGCGTGTCCTCCAAGGCGCGCCAGGCGGCGAGGAAGGCCTCGGCGTCGATCTCGGCGTCGGGCTTCTCCACGACCGGCGGGATGGCCTCGACGGGCTGGGCGTCCGACTGGTCCTCGGCGGCGTAGCGCGCGGCGAGGGCGCGCATGGCCTCGGTGTCCGTCTCCTTGACGGCGTAAACCTTGTGGACGGCCGTGCCGTCGCGGTCGAAGAACTGGAACGAGAGGCGGCCGCCCTCCTCGACGAAGAAGCCGAGGTGCCAGTTGAAGAAGAACAGCCGGAGGTCGATGGGATCGTCGAGGAAGACGCCCATGCGGCTCTCGGCCGTGAAGTCGGGCGCGTCGTAGACGCCGGTCTTCTCGTGGACGCAGGCGTGGTTGCGCGTGAGCGCCATCAGCGGTCCGAGGCCTTCGAGCTCCAGCAGGAGCGCCTGGAACGGCGGACGGAGGCGGGTCACGCCGGGCTCCGCCCCCCCACAGCGCGTGGCGAGCAGTTCGGCCTCCGACACGCCGATGCCGTCGGCGACGTTGCGGGCGCGGGCGCGCGGGGTCTCGGCGCGGAAGGCGGCGGCGGCCTCGCGGATTTCGGCGGGGGTGCGCGGGGCGGTCAGGGTTTCCATCAGACGGATTCGGGTGGGAGGGCTAGAACGGGCAGCGCGTCGAACTCGGCGGGTGCGCCCCCCGCCTTCGCGGGGGCAGGCTCCGCGGGCATCGAGACGACGAGCGGGCAGGCAAGGCAGGGGTGCGGCAGCACGACGACGGGCACGTCGAACGCGGCGCGGACGAGCGCGGGGTCGAGGACGTCGGCGGGCGGCCCCTCGGCGAGGAGGCGGCCGTCGCGGAGGACGGCCAGGCGGTCGGCGTACTGCGCGGCGAGGTTGAGGTCGTGGAGGACGACGAGGACGCCCCCGCCCGCCTCGGCGTGCGCCCGCGCGAGGCGGAGCACGGCGTGCTGGTGCGCGAGGTCGAGGCTGGCCGTCGGCTCGTCAAGGAGGAGGTAGCGCGCCTCGGTTGCCGAGCCGTCGAGCTGGGCGAGGGCGCGGGCGAGGTGGACGCGCTGCTGCTCGCCGCCCGAGAGCGTCGGGTACCGCCGCTCTGCCAGATGAGCGACGCCGGCGGCTTCGAGGGCGCGCCGGGCAGCGGCCTCGTCCTCGGCCGCGCGAGCGGCGTGGGGCATCCGGCCCAGCATCGCCACCTCGAAGGCGGTGAAACCGAAGGCGAGCGCGCTGTGCTGGGGCAGCACGGCCCGGCGAAGCGCGAGGTCATCGGGCGCCCACGCTGCCAGCGGCCGGCCGTCGAGCACCGCCGCCCCTTCCGTCGGCACCTGCTCGCCCGCCATCACCTTCAGTAGCGTGCTCTTGCCCGCGCCGTTCGGCCCCACGACGGCCACCACCTCGCCCGGCCGCACGCCGAGCGCGACGCCGCGCAGGAGCCGGGCGCCGCCGATGGTGACGTGGACGGTGTCGAGGTCGAGCATGGAGCGCATCCGAGGCCGCCGCACGTGGGCGCGGTCTGCGGCCTTATCGGGGAGAGCGTGCGGTCAGAACGGGCGCTCGCGCAGGAGCAGCCAGAGGAAGAACGGCGCGCCCACGAGGGCGGTGAGGATGCCGATGGGCAGTTCGGCCGGGGCGACGAGGGTACGCGCGGCGAGGTCGGCCAGCAGGAGCAGCGTCGCGCCGAGGAGCGCCGAGGCGGGCAGGAGACGGCGGTGGTCCGGCCCGAGCGCGAGCCGCCCGAGGTGCGGCACCACGAGCCCAACGAACCCGATCACGCCGCTCACGGCCACGGCCGCGCCCACGCCCAGCGCAGCCACGCCCACGGCCACCCGCTTCTCCCGCTCGACGCGAACCCCGAGGTGGAACGCCTCGGCCTCGCCCAGCAGCAGGGCGTTGAGCGGCCGGGCAAGCCGGGGCGCGGCGACGAGCGCGAGGAGCAGCAACGGAGCGGCACCGGCGAGGGCGGTCCAGGTGGCGCCGCCGAGGGATCCGAGCGACCAGAACGTGATGGTGCGAAGCTGGGCGTCGTCGGCCACGAACAGCAGCAGGCCGGTGCCCGCGCCCGCGAGGGCGGCCAGCGCCACGCCCGCCAGCAGCAGCGTAGCGACGGCGGTGCGCCCGCCTCGGGTCGCCAGCCGGTAGACCAGCGCCGTCGCGACCAGGCCGCCCGCAAAGGCGGCGACGGGGAGGGCGACGGCGCCCGCGAGCGGCGAGAGCGCCAGCGACCCGCCCAGCACGATGAAGGCGACGGCCCCGAGCGCGCTCCCGGCCGAGACGCCGACGAGGCCGGGCTCAGCCAGCGGGTTGCGGAAGAGCCCCTGCATCACCGCCCCGCTCACGCCCAGCGCCGCGCCGACGAGCACGCCCAGCAGCACGCGCGGGAGGCGCACGTACAGCAGCACGAGTTCCTGCTGCGGCGAGACGCCCTCGGCCGCACCGAGGCCGAGCTTCGCCCCCACGATGGCCAGGGCCTCGCCCGGCGCAATCGCCACGCTGCCGGCGCCGAGACTCAGCAGCAACGCGCCGACGAGCAGCGCGGCCAGCCCCGGCAGCGCCCACCGCGCCGACACGGCGCGCGCCGTCCGCACCGCCGATGAGGCGGCAGGGCGCGGGCGGCGGAGCGACCGTCGAACCGGGGCGGTCGTCGCGTTCATCGCGTGGCGTGAAGCGTCCGGGCGAAGTCGAGGACGTGCTCGCCCAGGCTCGGCCCGAAGTTGACGGCGTGGTCCGGAACGACGACGATGCGGCCGTCACGGACGGCGGGCGTCGCGGCGAGGGCGGGCTGATTCGCCAGCGCCGAGGGACCGCCCATCGCCCCGGCCGTGCGGGCCTGCATGAAGATGACGTCCGGCGCGGCCTCGACCATCGCCTCGGGCGTCATCGGCTTGTAGCCCTCGACGGCGCCGAAGGCGTTCTCGCCGCCCGCGAGGCGGATGAACGTGTCGGCCTGGGTGCCGGTACCGGCGAGGCTGACCACGCCCGGCCCCTGCCCGAGGACGAAGAGGACGCGCGGGCGCGCCCCGTCGTCGTCCACGAGCGCCTCGGCCTCGGCGAGGCGGGCCTGGAGGTCCGCCACGAGCACCTCGCCCACCTCGGACCGGCCCAGCGCCCCAGCCACGGCGCGGATCTGCGCGACGGCATCGTCGGCCGTCGTCCCGCCCGGCAGGCGCACGACCTCGACCCCGGCTGCCTCGATCTGGTTCAGGACGGCCCCGGGCCCGGCGTTCGGATCGGCCAGAATGAGCGTGGGGTGGGTCGAGAGAACGCCCTCGGCGCCGATCTGGCGGAAGTAGCCGACACTCGGTTTGGTCATGAGCGCCTCCGGGTAGACGCCGGAGTCATCGCGGGCCACGAGGAGGCTGTCGGCCCCGAGCGCGTAGACGGTCTCGGCGACGGCCCCGCCGAGGGCGACCACACGCGGCGTCGCCTGCCCCTCACGCGGAGGAGCAGGCGACTCGGTGCAGGCGGCCAGCGCCAGCGCCGCGACGGCGAGGAGGGCGAACCGGTGGGGAGAGAGGGTCGCCATGGCGCTTACTCGGTGGTGGTCTCGAAGCTGCGCGAGCCGTCGGGCTGGAAGACGTACTCGAACGTGTAGTAGCGGTCGGCGTCCTCGAAGGCGTTCGGCTCCTCGGGGGCGCCCCGGTAGTAGCTCAGAATGCGGAGCTTCGCATACCGTCCGTCCGCCGTCTTGACGACGATGACGCGGCCGGAGATCGGCGTGATGAGGTGCGTCGGCGGGCCGGCGTAGTTGTACCAGCTGTTGCCGGAGCCGCTCGGGAGGGCCGCGTCGTAGCCGGCCTCGGGCGCCTCGGTGACCTCGTCGAAGGCGCTGATCACGATCTGGATGCCGCCCTGGCTGCCCACAGTCGTGTTCGCGATGAGGTTCGTACCCTGGAAGCCGATGTCCCAGTTCGTCGAGAGAGAGTCGGAGCGATCCTCCTCGTCGAAGGCGAGGACGATCTCGCCGGTCTCGATGTCGAACAGGGTGTAGCGCCCGCTGCTCGTCGGCTGCCCCCCGCCTGCCGACGTGCTGGGGTCGGCGGGGAGGTTTTCGACGGTCTCGACCGTCAGGGGCTGCGGGTCGGGATCGATCTCGGCGGTGTCGCAGGCAGCAAGACCGACGACGGCCATCGCGAGGAACAGGGGAAGGACGAAACGCATGGGAGTTGGAGGTGGTGGAGTTAGAACCGGTAGCCGGCCCCGACGAAGAACACGCGGCCCGTCTCGGACGGGAGGTGGTCGGGGTCGGTGTAACCGAGGAGGTTGCGGACGCCGGCCTGGAGGTCGGCGTCGCCGAGCGTCTTGGTGACGGTGAGGTGGACGAGCGCGAAGCCGGGGGCGTACTCGCGGTCCGCGTCCAGGGCGAGGTTGCCGTTGAGGTCGGCGAAGCCGTAGCGACTCCGCCAGACGGCGCGCGCCGAGGTCGTCAGGCCCCAGCGGGCGAGGGTGTGGGTGAGGCGGAGCGTGCCGCTGTGGCGGCTGCGCCCGAGGAGGCCGCCGTAGCCGCCGCGCGTCAGGCGCACGTCACGACCGTCCTCGTCGCGGTAAAAGAGGAGGCCGGCGTCGATCTGGTCGAGCACGTCGCGGTCGGCGGTGTCGAGGTACTGGTAGCCGCCGCCGAGGTGGACCGCGCCGAGGGCGTCCGAGCGGACGACGGCGGCCTCGACCTCGGCCTCGACGCCGCGCGTGTAGATCCGCGCGAGGTTGAAGTAGGAGAACACCTGCTGCCCGTTCGTCCGCACCGCCACCGGCTGCGTGTCGATCAGGTCGCGCACCTCGTTGTGGAAGCCGTTGACCTTGACGACCACGCCGCGCAGGGGTTCGGCCTCGACGCCGAGGCCGAAGGCCGTGCTGCTCTCGGCCCGCAGCGTCGTCAGCAGCGCCGGGTCGAGGAGGTAGCGGTCGATGCCGCCCGCCGCGTCGAGCGCGGCCAGCGCGGCCTGCACCTCCTCGGCGCCGTAGACGGCGTAGCCGACGGCCCCGTTGGTGAACGAGAGGTAGCGCTGCCGGAACGCCGGCGCCTTGTACCCGCTGCCCACCGAGGCGCGCAGCCGCAGCCCGTCGAGCGGGCGGATGAGCACGGCCGCCTTCGGCGTGAAGCGCGCCGCGTAGTCGCTCGGCGCATCGAAGCGGCCGGAGAGGACGAGGTCGAAGAGCCGCGTCGGCTGCCAGCTGTATTCCGCGAAGGCGTAGGGCTGCGAGGCCGTCGGCGTTTCTGCCGCGTAGCGGTCGCCGCCGACGCGTTCGGCCGTCAGGCCCGCCCCGGCGGTGACGACGTGACGGAGCGCGGGAAACCACGTCAGGCCCACCTCGGCCTTGCCGTAGTCGTGCGTCTGCTCGGTGTCTTCGAACACGCCCCCCCCCTCGCGTGCGGCGGCGAAGAGGGCGTTCTCGAAGTGCGCGCCGTAGAGGTCGGCCTCCAGGCGAAGCGTCGGAGAGAGGCGGTGGCGGAGCGTGGGGTTGAGGCTGACGTCGAGGCGGTCGGCCGTCTCGTCGTAGAGCGTCTCGCTGAGAAGGAAGGCGGCCTCCTGCTCCTGGACGGACGCGCGGACGGCGAGGCCGAGGTCGGTGCGGTCACCCGGCGCGAAGCGGGCGCGGACCTCGGCGGTGTAGTCCGAAAAGACGGGGACGGCGAGGGTGCCGAGGTCGGGCTGGAGGCTGTGGCCGTCCGAGCCGTAGCGATTGGCGAAGGCGCGGACGCCCCACCGTTCGCCGCCCGCCTCGGCCTCGGCGGAGACATCGGCCACCCCCTGGCTTTCGAGCCGGACGCGCCCCCGTGCGGTGGGCACCAGCCCCGGCCGCCGCGTGATGAGGTTGACGACGCCGGCGAGGGCATCGGCCCCGTAGCGCGCCGAGAGCGGGCCGCGCACGATCTCCACGCGCTCCACACCCGTGACCGCGAGCCGTTCGAGGTCGAGCGTCCCGGCCGTACGCCCCACGACCGGCTCGCCGTCGATGAGGATGAGCGTGTAGTCGGCGTCGAAGCCCTGCATCTGGAGCCCTGCGCCGCCGAGGCCGGTGACGACCGCGAGGCCGGGCTCCTCGGCCAGCAGGTCCGCCAGCCGGAGCACGCCGCGCGCCTCGATGTCTTCGCGGCCGACGACGGTCGTCGGCACCGGCACGTCTTCCAGCGCCCGAGCCGTCCGCGTGGCCGTTACCACGACCGCCTCGAGCGTGTCGGCGCGGAGGGAGTCGGGGGCTATCTGCGCCTGCACCGTGGCGGCGAGGAGGACGAACAGGAGGAGAGGGCGGTACACGGGCCAGGCTTATCTAGACCGAATCCAGATTAATGTGATAGGGGGGCGCCCACCCGTGAAGACTGGTTCAAGCGCCGTGCCGCTTCGCCGCCGCGTCCACCCGCTGCCCCGGCACGCGTCGGAATCGGGCGCGCGGGTATATTGACCGGGGCGGACAGCCCTCCGGTGTGAGAGCGACGAATCTAGCGCACCTTGCACAGGTTCGTACAGGTTTGCACAGTTTCACACGGTCTTGACTCGATGGCTTCCTCGTCGGACCTCCTCTCTCTCAGCGAAGCGGCCACCCTGCTCGGGGTGCATCCGGCCACGTTGCGGCGCTGGGCCGATCAGGGGGACGTCCTCGTCATGGTCACGCCCGGGGGACACCGCCGCTTCCCCCGCACCGAGATCGAGCGCCTGACGGGCCTCGCGTCCCCCACCGACGACGACGAGACGCTGGCAAGCCTCCTCGTCGAGCGCGTCCTCACGCGGACGCGGGAGCGCCTTCCCGAGCAGGCCGGCGCGGGCTGGATGGCGGGCCTCGACGCGGGCGCCCGGCGCGAGAAACGCGAAACCGGCCGGCGCCTGATGGAGTTGTTGCAGGCCGCGCTGGCGGCGGAGGCCGGCGAACTGCCCGGCCTCCTCGACGATGTCCGGGACATCGGCCAGGCCTACACGGCCGACGCCCGCCGTCGCGGCCTCGGCCTGACCGACGTGCTGCACGCCGTCACGTTCTTCCGCGACCAGACCATCGACGGGGTGCTGGCGACCGACGCGGTGGCGACGGACCGCGAGGCCGGCCGGCGCGCCGTCCAGCGCGTCAACGCGTTCTTCAACGCAATCCTGCTGGCCGTCGCCGCCGACTTCGCTTGACAGCGCCCTACCGCGCTACGACGGGCCACGTCGCCACGACCTCGTCCGCCTCGGTGAGGTAGAGCGCGTCCTTCGTCGCCACGGTCACGCAGGCGTGGTTGGGCAGAATCCGCACCCGATCCCCCACGTCGAACGTGGAGCCGCCGGGGACCTCGATCCAGCCGTGCTCCTCACTGAGCGCGCCGAGGCGGGCGTGCGGGAGCGGCTTCATCGTGCTCGGGCTGTGGAGCACGACGCCGTAGCCGTCGAGCCCGTGGCCGGTGTCCGTCGTCAACGTCTTCTTGCCCGCATCGACGTACACGCGGTCCGTGCCGTCATCGTCGCGGTGGATGGAGAGGACGGTGGCCTGGACGGTCAGCGCGCAGTCGGTGGCCGGGCCGGTGCCGAGGGCGACCTGCATGGCGTCTCGGAAGACGTAGTTGCCCGGCCGCGCCTCGGTGATGCGAAACCGACCGGAGGAAGATTCCGAAAGAAGGCCGCCCTCGCGCCGGTTCTCGAACCGGCTGAACGTCGGCGTGGAGCCGAGAGAGAGGGTGGCGGTGTCGGGGTGGAGGAGGCCGGCGTCGCCGAGGCGGGCGGCCAGCGTCAGGAGCCGGTCCCGCTCCTCGCGCATCGCGCGGTCGAGCGCCTCGGCCGGCGTCTCGCCGTCCTGCGGCCCGAAGTAGCCCTGCCCGCCGTGCGTGAGCAGCCCGGCCACGCGCAGCCCCGGCAACGCCGAGAGCCGCGCGACGAACGGCCCGGCGTCGAGGTCGTCCCAGCGGACGCCGCAGCGGCCGTGGCCGGTGTCCACCTCGACGAGCACCTCGGCCGTGAGCCCGCGCGCGGTGAAGAGTTGTGAGGCCATCGCCGCCCCGGCGTCCGTATCCACGCAGAACCGGACGCGCACCGAATCGGCCAGGAGGTCGGCCACGCGGCCGAGTGCGCCCGCGCCGATCACCTCGCGGGCGATGGTGAGGTCCCGGAAGCCCGCCGCCGCGAACGCCTCCGCCTCGGCCACGGTGGCGACGGTCAGGCCGACGGCCCCCGCCTCGACCTGGCGGCGCGCGAGGTCGGGGCTCTTGTGCGTCTTGACGTGCGGGCGGAGCGCGACGCCCTCCCGCTCGGCGCGGGCCTGAGCAGCGGCGAGGTTGGCGTCCAGGCGGGCGCGGTCCACGAGGAGCGAGGGTGTGGGGAGATCGGCGACGAGCATGGCGACGGGGCAGATGGGACCGCGCAAGCTACCGCGACGGACGAGGAAGCCGTGAAAAGCCGGCCCGGCGGCGGCCCGGCCCGGCATCGTGCGTTGGAGCCCGTGCCCCCCGCCGCTACCTTTCGGCGACGGCGCGGCTCCGGATTCCGAAGCGGGATCACGTGGGCCGCGCCCGCTTTGTATGGGACCGCTCCAACCCCTCTCCCCGATGGACACCACCGTCACCGCCCTCAACGACGTCGACTACACGCTCGACATCCGCGTGCCGCAGGCCGAGCTCGAGCCCCGCGTGACCGCCGCGCTCAAAAAGCAGCGCGGGAGCATGAACCTGAAAGGTTTCCGCCCCGGCAAGGTCCCGCTCTCGTACGTCAAGAAGATGGTCGGCCCGCAAGTGGCCGTCCAGATCGCCGAGGAGGTGATCGGCGAGGCCTTCCGCGAGGCCGTCTCCGACCGCGACGAATACAAGGTGATCGGCCAGCCGCGCCTCGCCGCGCTCGAGTTCAACCCCGACTCGGCCGACGACCTCCACGCCGTCGTCCACTTCGGCGTCGCGCCGGAGTTCGAGCTGGCGGAGATGGAGGGCGTGCCCGTCACCAAGTTCGTCCGCACCTTCACCGAGGCGGACGTGGAGGAGGAGCTCGACGCGCGCCGCGCCCGCGCCGCCACGCTGGAGCCCGCCGCGGACGGCGCCACCGTCGGCGAGACCGACGTGGCCGTCATCGACATCCAGCCGGTCAATGACGAGGGCGAGCCGACCGGGCCGAAGCAGCGCGGCGCCCAGATCGTCATGGCCGACCCCGGCCTCCGCGACGAGCTCCGCGAGGCCCTCCTCGGCAAGGCCGTCGGCGACGCGTTCCGCCTCGACCTTCCCCACCAGCACGGCGACGACGAGGGCCACGACCACGACGATCACGTGGACCGCTACACCGTCGAGGTGACCGCCATCAACCACCGCGTCCTCCCCGAGATGGACGCCGCGTTCGTCAAGGCCCAGACGGGCGGGCGGCACGAGTCGCTCGACGAGCTCCGCGGGCAGATCCGCAAGGAGCTCGAGCGATCCTGGGAGCGCCGGGCGCAGCAGGCCCTCGAAGGCAAGATGGTCGAGCAGTTCGTCGAGGCGCACGACTTCGCCGTGCCGCAGACGCTCGTCGAGGCGACGCTCGACGGGATGGTCGAGGAGCTCCGCGAGCGGCAGGGCGGCGAACTCCCGGCCGGCTTCGATGCCGCCGCCTACCGCGAGAGCCGCCGCGAACAGGCCGAGCGGCAGGTCCGCTGGCTCCTCGTCAAGCAGAAGCTCATCGAGGCCGAGGAGATCGAGGTCACCGAGGCCGACTTCGACGCCGAGTTCGAGACGATGACCAGCGAGGACGTCACGGCCGACATGATCCGCGCCTACTTCCTGCAGCAGCCCCAGCTCCTGGAACAGATGGGCGACACCCTCCTCAACCGCCGCGTCTTCGAGGCCCTCGGCAAGCGGTTCACCGTCGTCGAGAAGAGCCGTGAGGACCTCGAACGCGAGCGCTCTTCGTAGGGAAGGGAGGAAGGGACGAGAGGAGGAGCGGCAGGTGGGCTAGCTCGCTTCCCCCCGCCTTCTCCTCCACGCTTCCTTTCCTCCACCCCTCCTCTCGCCAACCACCGGAACCGCGCCCGCCGCCTTCGGTAGCTTCGCCGACGGACTCCCACCCTCAGCCCTCCCCTTCATGGTCAACGACTTCGTCAAGTTCGCCAAGGGCCTGACCGCGATGCCGGAAGGCATCTTCAGCGGCACGTTCGAGAGCGCCCCCATCAACGCGCTCGTCCCGATGGTCGTCGAGCAGACGACGCGCGGCGAGCGGGCCTACGACATCTACAGCCGCCTCCTCAAGGACCGCATCATCATCCTCGGCACGGCCGTCAACGACGCCATCGCCAACCTGGCCGTGGCGCAGATGCTCTTCCTCGCCTCCGAGGACCCGGACAAGGACATCAACTTCTACATCAACTCGCCCGGCGGCGGCGTCTACGCCGGCCTCGCCATCTACGACACGATGCAGTTCGTCAAGCCGGACATCGCGACGATCTGCGTCGGCCTCGCCGCGTCCATGGGCTCGGTGCTGCTCACGGCCGGGACGAAGGGCAAGCGCGCCTCGCTCGCCAACAGCCGCATCATGATCCACCAGCCGCTCTCGGGCGCGCAGGGCCAGGCCTCCGACATCGAGATCCAGGCCCGCGAGGTGCTCTACATCAAGCAGCGGCTCTTCGAGATCCTCGCCGAGCACACCGGCCAGCCCCTCGACAAGATCGACCGCGACGCCGACCGCGACTTCTTCATGAGCCCGCAGGAGGCCAAGGACTACGGCCTCATCGACACCGTCCTCACGCCCGGCCACAAGCCGACCGACCCGATGGACCAGGAGCCGAAGCAGGACGAGGGCTGAGCCCACCCGACACCGAACGCGCAGGGCGAGCCGGGGCAACTCCGGCTCGCCCTCTTTGTAGGGGCTTGCAGGTCCCTGCGCGTGCAGGGGAGTGACGAGCAAGGGGCGTTCGAGCGCCGAGCGGCCCGGGCGGCCCGCCCGGACCGAGGCCAGGCGCCGCCGCTTGAAGGTTTTCGTTCCACCTTCGATCTTGCGACCGCCTCGGCGCGTAGCTTGCCGCGTTTTGCGGGAACCGCCCCGGCCCACCCCTCTCGGCATGAAGCTCCCCTTCATCCTCGCCCGCCGGTTCGTCGCCGGCGAAACGCTCGACGCGGCGCTCCCGGTCGTGGACGAGATCCTCGGCGACGGCCGCTTCGTGACCCTCGACCTCCTCGGCGAGCACGTCCACGACCGGGCGCAGGCGAAGGCTTTCGCCCAGGAGTACGTCCGCCTCATCCACACGCTGGCGCAGCGCCGCCGGGGCCGCGACGCCAACATCTCGATCAAGCTGTCGATGATCGGGCAGGTGATCGACCACGACTTCTGCGTGGCCAACCTGCTGACGGTGCTCGCCGCCGCCCGCGAGACGCACACGTTCGTCCGCCTCGACATGGAGGGCAGCGACATCACGCAGTCCACGCTCGACATCTTCGAGGCGGTCTACCCCGAGTACCGCGACTACGTCGGCGTCGTGCTCCAGGCCTATCTCAAGCGCACCGAGCGGGACGTGGAGCGGATGTGCGAGCTGAAGGCGCGCGTGCGCCTCTGCAAGGGGGCCTACGCCGAGCCCCCGCTGGTGGCCTATCAGGACATGGACACCATCCGGGAGAAGTTCCGGCGCTACATGAAGATGCTGCTCCTCCACGCGCGCTACCCCGGCATCGCCACGCACGACGACGAGCTCATCAATGCGACGAAGGCGTTCGTGACCGAGGCGGCCATCGACCGCAACGACTTCGAGTTCCAGATGCTCTACGGGCTCCGCACGGAGACCCAGCAGGCCATCGTGGAGGAGGGCTACAACATGCGCGTCTACGTGCCCTACGGCACGGAGTGGGTGCCCTACTTCTCGCGCCGCCTCCGCGAGCGCAAGGAGAACGTGGCCTTCATCATCAAGAACCTGTTCCGGAAATGAACCTGTTCCGGAAATGAACCTGTTCCGGAAATGAACCTGTTCCGGAAATGAACCTGTTCCGGAAATAGCGCCGGGGCGTTCGGCCCCGCCTCCTCCTCCGGCGCGGCGTCCCCCCTCGCGCCGCCTACCCCCGAAGGTCTATGCCGATGCGCACCACGACGGCGTGGCTCCGCCGCCTCCTGGTTTCCGTCGCCTCCGCGCCGCTGCTCGTGGCGGCCCTCGCCATGCAGAGCGCGACCGAAGCCTTCCCGCCGCCGGGCCGGCCCGTCGCCCAGCACGACACCATCCCGGTGCCGCCCGGCGCGGCCGGCATCTCGGCCGCCGCGATGGACGCGGCCGGCCTCCCCATCCGCGCCGCCGCCCTCTCGTTCTCGGCCGACCGGCTGCTCATCCCCGTGGCGGGCGTCGGGCCGCACCAGCTCGTGGACACGTTCCACGACCGCCGCTCGGGCGGGCGCACGCACCAGGCCATCGACATCCTGGCCCCGCGCGGGACGCCCGTCGTGGCCGTGGCCGACGGGCGGATCGCCCGGAAGCGGACCAACCGCCTCGGCGGCCGGGTGCTCTACCTCCTCAGCCCGGACGGCCGCTACCGCTTCTACTACGCCCACCTCGACGGCTACGCGCCCGGCATCGAGGACGGCGTGACGGTCCTCCAGGGGGACACCCTCGGCTACGTCGGCAACACGGGCAACGCGCGGCACACGTCGCCGCACCTGCACTTCCAGGTGCTCGAAGGCGGGGGCCGGGCCGTCCACAGCGGGCGGAAGCTCAACCCGTACACGCTCTTCCGCCGGAGCCGGCTGTACCGCGACCCCGCCGCACGCGGGTGAGCCGCTCCGCCGGATGTGCGGTAGAGACGCGCGCCCCTACGAGCCGGATGGATTCGAGGAGCGCCGCCCCTACCGGATCCGCAGCCGCTGCCCGAGGCGGAGGATGGTCGAGCCGCCCATGCCGTTGAGCCGCTGGAGCGCCTCGACGGTCGTCCCGTAGCGCCGGGCGATGGAGTAGAGCGTGTCGTCTCGCTGGACGGTGTGGTAGACCGGCTGCGCGTCTTCGGCCGACGCCTCCGCCGGAGGACCCGCCCCGGCCTCCCGCACGGCCGGGCGCTCCGCCACGGGCACGCCCGGCTGGCCGTCGAGGCGGAGGTCGTTGACGACGGAGACCACGCCCGCCACGCCGCGCGCCACGGCCTCCATCCGCTCGCGCACACCCCGCGTCGGCACCGTGCCGGCCAGGGTGACCACGCCTGCCTCGGCGCGCACGTCCACGTCGTACGGCCGCGTCTCGGTGTCCTGGGCCAGCGCCGTGCGGACGGCCGCCGAGCGGCGGAGGTCTTCGATGCGCTCGGCGAGGGAGCGCTGCGCCTGGGCAGGCACGGCGGCCGCGAGGAGAACGAGGGCGAGGATGAGGCGACGCATGGCGGGAGTCGAGGAGTCCGGAAGCCGTCAACCGGGTGATCGGAGCGGAGGGCCGAGGCGGAGCAACAGGCGCCGGGTATGGAACGCCGGGGTGCCGTCCCGCCGCCTCATCCCGGTCAGGCTCATCCCGGTCAGGCTCATCCCGGTCAGGCTCATCCCGGTCAGG
>CAZOJJ010000060.1:0-16705 GCA_964580105.1 uncultured Rhodothermales bacterium
ATGCGCGTTGCCCTTATGCGCGTTGCCCTTATGCGCGTTGCCCTTCGGCTGGGTGCGTTCGTACCGGCTTTCCTCCTCGCCCTCGCCGCGTGCGACGTGGCGACGAACGAGGCGGGGCCGCCGAACGTCCTTCGCATCGAGCCGCGCCCGGCGCTCCCGGATACGGCCGCGCTGCCGCTCGCCCTTCCGACGGGCAACCTCGGCCTCCTCACCGGCAACCTTCCGGGCTTCTACATGGAGGTCGAACGCGACACCGTCTCCGGCCTCCGCGAGGCGGGCTGGGAGGCCGGGCAGTACGGCCTCGTGCGCGGCCCCGTCGTGACCGACGCCGGCCCGCGCTTCACGCAGCTCCACGAAGGGCTCGACATCCGCCCGCAGTTCCGCGATGCGCAGGGCGAACCCCTCGACACGGTCCGTGCTGCGCGTCGGGGTGCGGTCGTCTACGTCAACCAGAGCGTGGGCTCGGCCTTCGGCCGTTACGTCGTCCTCCGCCACGACTGGGACGGCGTGCCGGTTTACACGCTCTACGCCCACCTCGACTCCGTCGGCGTCCGGGAGGGGCAGCGGGTCGGCCGTCGCGAGCCGCTCGGTCGGCTCGGCTACACCGGGCGCGGCATCTGGCGCGCGCGCGCGCACGTCCACTTCGAGGTGGCGATGCTGCTCAACGAGCACGAGAAGTCGTGGTTCGACCGCTACTACGGCGGCCGGAACGACCAGCACGGCCTCTACTTCGGCACCAACCTCGCCGGGGTGGACGTGCCCGCCCTCTTCGAGGCGATGGCCGAGGACCCGTCCCTCTCCTTCCGCGACTTCGTAAAGGGGCAGCCGGCAGGCTACACCGTGGCCCTGCCGGGCGACCGCCCGCTCGACCTCCTCCGCCGCTACCCGTGGCTCTGGGAAGGGGAGACGCCGCCCCGGGCCGATCCGCCGGGCGCGTGGCTGGTGACGTTCACGCAGGAGGGCGTGCCCATCCGCATCGAGCACCGGCGCGAGCCCGTGGCACGCCCCGAGGTCGTCGGGGTCAGCCGCGAGATCGAGCGGGGCCGGCTGGGTACGAACGGCGTGCTCGCGTGGACCGGCGACCGCTACGTCCTCACCGGCGTCGGCCTCCGCTACCTCTCGCTCGTCGCTACGACGGCCGCGGGGCCGGCGCCGTGGTAGGGCGGCATCTTTTTCGGGGACGACGGGTAGAGAGCACGACCTCCTTCGGACGCTCTTCCTCATGGCTGCTGACCCCTCCACCCCCGTCGCCGACGTGTCGCCCGGCTTCGCGTCGGTGTTGCCCTTTCTCTACATCGCCTGGGCCGACGGCCTGCTGACGCCCACGCAGGTGGACCAGATCCGCGCCCGCATCGAGGCGCTGGACTGGCTCTCGGACGACGACAAGGCGCGCCTGGGCCGCTGGCTCGATCCCAAGCACCCGCCCAGCGCGACGGACTACTACGGCTGGATCCGTACCATCAAAGAGGCCGCGCACCGGATCCCCGGCGCCTCGGACAAGTCGCTCGCCGACCTCGGCTGCGAGATCGCCGCGATGGCGGGTGTGGACGAGGCCGGCTACTCGACGCCCGAGGCGCGCCGGGCCCTCGCCGAGATCGAGGAGGCCCTCGGCATCGTCGGCCGTGAGGCCGTCCGCGAGCTCGTGGAGGCCCGCCCCAGCGGCGACGGCGGCATGGCCGAGGCGCACCTCGCCCCGGCCCACCTCGACGCCGACGCGCTGAAGGCCGTCCTCGACGGCGGCCTGGCCGGTTTCCGCGACCGGATGCGCACGCTCCTCCGCGACCCCGTCTTCGCCTACCCGCCCGAGCCGCTTCCGAAGGAGGCGTACCGCGACCTCGTCCTCCGCTGGACGAGGCGGCTGGCCGAGCAGGGCCTCGGCGCGCTCGCCTATCCGAGGGACGTCGGCGGCGAGGCGGACATGGAGCGGTTCATCGCCGCCTTCGAGACCCTCGGCCACCACGACCTCAACCTCGCCGTCAAGTTCGGCGTGCAGTTTGGCCTCTTCGGGGGGAGCATCAACCTGCTCGGCTCCGAGCGCCACCGCCGCCGCTACCTCCCCGAGGTGGCCACGCTCGACCTCCCCGGCTGCTTCGCGATGACCGAGAAGGCGCACGGCTCGAACGTCCGCGACCTCCAGACGACGGCCACCTTCGACCCCGAGACGGACGAGTTCGTCGTCCACACGCCCACCGACGACGACCACAAGGAGTGGATCGGCAACGCCGCCCAGCACGGCCGGATGGCGACCGTCTTCGCCCAGCTCGTCCTCGACGGGCAGAGCCACGGCGTCCACGCCTTCCTCGTGCCGCTGCGCGACGCGAAGGGCGACGTGCTCCCCGGGGTCCGCATCGGCGACAGCGGCTACAAGCTCGGCCTCAACGGCATCGACAACGGGCGGATCTGGTTCGACCGCGTCCGCATCCCGCGCGAGAACCTCCTCGACCGCTTCGCCCAGGTGAGCCGCGACGGCACGTACACCTCGCCGATCCCGTCGTCCTCCAAGCGGTTCTTCACGATGCTCGGGACGCTCGTGGGCGGGCGCATCGCGGTGGCGAGTGCGGGCGTGAGCGCGGCCAAGAGCGCGCTCACCATCGCCGTGCGGTACGGCGCGCGCCGCCGCCAGTTCGGCCCGAAAGACGGCCCGGAGGTCTTCCTCCTCGACTACCTCAGCCACCAGCGCCGCCTGCTCCCCCTCGTGGCTACGAGCTACGGCCTCACGTTCGCCCTCCACGACCTCGCGCACCGGTTCGGTCAGACGACGGCGGGCTCGGATCTCCGCGAGATCGAGAACCGGGCGGCGGCGCTCAAGGCGATGGGCACCTGGCACGCCACCGCCGCCATCCAGGAATCCCGCGAGGCGTGCGGCGGCGAAGGCTACCGCTACGAGAACCGCCTCGCGCGCCTCAAGGCCGACTCCGACATCTTCACGACCTTCGAGGGCGACAACACCGTGCTCATGCTGCAGGTGGCGAAGGGGCTCCTGGCCGGGTACCAGCAGGAGTTCCAGGGGCTCGACTTCTTCGGCCTCCTCGGGATGCTCCGCGAGCGCGTCGAGGCCCGCCTCGGTGAGCCCAACCTCCTGGAGCGCCGGCGCACGAGCGAGCGCCACCTCCTCGACCCGCAGATGCACGCCGACCTCTTCGCCAGCCGCGAACGCGACCTGCTCATCTCCGCCGCCGCCCGCCTCAAGGCCCGCATCGACGACGGCGTGGACTCGTTCGACGCCTTCATCGAGGTGCAGGACCACCTCCTCACGCTCGCGAGGGCGCACGCCGAGCGGCTGGTGCTCGACGCCTTCCAGGCGGCCGTCGCATCGGTCGAGGACGGGCGGGTGAAGGCGCACCTGGCGCGGCTCTGCGCGCTCTACGCGCTGTGGCACGTCGAGCAGGACCGGGGCTGGTTCCTCGAAGAGCACTACATCGACGCGCCGAAGGCGAAGGCCATTCGGGCGCAGGTCAACGAACTGCTCGGCCTGCTGCGCCCGGTGGCCGTGGACCTCGTGGACGGCTTCGGCATTCCCGTCGAGCTGCTGGCGGCGCCCATCGCGCTGGAGGGGCGGTAGCGATGGGGGAGGCAGCCGGATGGACCGATGAGGGTTGGGTCCGCGTCCCCGCCGGGGTAGCGCTGGACCGCCTGCTCGCCGAGGTGGGCATCCGCCCGCTCGGCCGGCGCGCGGCAACCCTGCTCCGCCGGCGCGCCGGGTGGATCCGCCTCGGGGCTGAGGACGACGTGCTCGGCCGCATCCGCCGCGTGCAGGAGTACGTCGAGGTGAACGTGGGCGAGGTCCGCGCGCTCGACGACCTCGCCGAGGTGGCCGGGCTGAGCCGCTACCACTTCGCCCGGCGCTTCCGCGAAGCGGTCGGCGAGCCGCCGTGGGCGTACGTTCGCCGCGTCCGCGCCGAGGAGGCCGTACGCCGCCTGAAGGAGGGGGAGGCGCCTGCCGACGTGGCCTACGACACCGGCTTCGCCGATCAGTCGCACCTCACGCGCGAGCTGAAGCAACGCTACGGTACCACCCCGGGGCAGATCGCTCGGCGCGGGGTGGCGACGGCCGGCGAAGACAGCAAGCCTGTTCAAGACGACCCGGCCCAAGCCGCATGATCTTGGCGGCCTCACACCGTCCCCCCTCGTCATGGTCTCCGACTTTCTCCGCTTCGCCAAGGGCCTCACTTCGCTGCCGAAGGGCATCTACGCCGGCGGCTTCGACGCCGCCCCCATCCACGCGCTCGTGCCGATGGTCGTCGAGCAGACACCGCGCGGCGAGCGCTCGTTCGACATCTTCAGCCGGCTCCTCAAAGACCGGATCGTCCTCTTCGGCTCCGCCGTGGACAGCGTGACGGCCAACCTCGCCGTCGCCCAGCTCCTCTTCCTCGCAGCCGAGGACTCCGACAAGGACATCCACGTCTACATCAACTCGCCTGGGGGCGAGGTCTACAGCGGCCTCGCCGTCTACGACACGATGCAGTTCATCAAGCCCGACGTGGCGACGACGTGCATCGGCTTCGCGGCCTCGATGGGTTCGCTGCTGCTCGTGGGTGGGGCGGCGGGCAAGCGGGCGGCGCTTCCGAACAGCCGCATCCTGATCCACCAGCCGCTCGGCGGCGCGCAGGGGCCGGCGGCCGACGTCGAGATCCAGGCGCGTGAGATCCTCGACGTCAAGCGGCGCGTCATCGGGATCTACGCCCACCACACCGGCCAGGACCCCCAGACGCTGGAGCGCGACATGGACCGCGACCGCTTCATGAGTCCCGAGGAGGCCAGGGACTACGGCCTCATCGACGTCGTCCTCGGTAAGGGCTCCGGGACGCCCGACGTGCTGGGCGAGTAATACGGCGGTTCGAGGAGGACCGTCGCACAGATGGGCAGGTGGTCCGAGCCCTTCCGGGCCGCGGGGGAGTCGTGCGCGTGGAGGTCGACGAGCCACGCGCCCCGGGCGTAGGCGCGGTCGAGCGCGAGGGTGGGGCGGACGGACGGGTAGCTCGGCGGCCACGCGGCGTTGTGGTGGCGGGAGAGGAACTCGCGGTCGAGGTCGCGGGCGGCCCTGCCGCGCTTGCGCCACGCGTTCATGTCGCCGAGGAGGACGATGGGGCCGTTGGACAGCTGAGGGTGCGAGAGGAGCGACTGCACCTGTCGCGTCCGCGTCCGGTCCACCAGCGCGAGGTGCGTCGCGGCGATGGTCAGCGCCCCTTCGTCGGTGCGGAACTGGGCAGCGAGGGCGGAGCGCTGCTCCAGCCGCCCGAACGTGAGGTCGATGGCGAAGGCGGCCGAGACGGGCCAGCGGGCGAGGACGGCGTTGCCGAGCTCGCCGCGCCGGTGCAGCCGCGTACACACGAAGGCGACGGCGTAGCCGAGGCGCTCGGCCAGCTCCGCCAGCGGGTCCGGCCCCTCGAACGGCCGGAGCACCTCCTGCAGCGCGATCACCTCGGCCTCCAGCTCGTCGATGACGGCGAACGTCTTCTCGGGCGCGAAGGCCCGCCCCCCGCGCACGCCCGTCCACCGATGCACGTTGTACGTGGCGATGGTGAAGCGGCCGTTCGGCCCCGCCTCGGTGGACGGCTCGGGTGGGCCCTGGAGCTCGGCGAGGTAGGGGACGTACGGCGCACGCCGGGCGCGCTCGTCGGCGTAGCGGCCGCTGCGGATGCGTCGGGTGAGGGGAGGGCGCTTGTCGGTGGGCATGGGGGAACGCTGGGGACGCGGCTTGTACGTTACCGCGGGTGCCGGGCTCCATCCGCTTGAATACCCCGGGAAGCGCGAACCCGGTACGTCGCGCCGGGTTGTACCTTGCCGTGACCCAACGTCTGACGAATCGGATGGAACGACTCCAGTGCAAGGCCTGCGGCTCCTTCGGCATGGTCCCGATGGAGCTGCAGCAGGAAGACAACGACGCGATGGGCATCCTCGACGAGCAGGAGGCCCGCTTCTACACCTGCCACGTCTGCGGCGACAACTGGCTTTCCGTCCGCGAGGTCGAGGCGGGCGACTGCCGCATCACCTTCGTCCACCAGATGGGCCTCCAGCCGCTCCTCAAGCGCGTGGCCCACATGAGCACGCCCGTCGTGCTCAGCGAGGACACCGTCGAGGGCTGGGACTACTTCTACGGCGACGACGCCGTGGACGAGGACGAGTGGCGCGAGCACCTCGACGCCCGCCGTCAGATCCTCAAGTCCGTCTGCAGCAACTGATCGTGCCTCGGCGACGCCGGGATCGGGGCGGGCTCGTTTGAGCCCGCCCTTTTTCGTGCATGTGCGTGTTCACTCGCTCGCCCCGAGGCGGACCGAGCGGGCCAGCGTCGTCAGCACGTCGGGGTCGGCCTCGGCCGTGGCGTCGGGGACCTCGACCTGCACGGCCCAGTACGTCGTCCCCACCGTCACGAAGTACACGGCGCCGGTCCGGCCGTCACGCTCCGTCCGGACGCCGGCGGCGCGCACGAACGGCACCTGCTCGCGCGGGAGGGCGGCGACGGGCCGGGCGCCGTGGTAGCCGAAGGGCACGCGGCCCTGCTGCCAGCGCGCCTGCATCATCGGGTTGAGGCCCGTGATCCGTTCCACATGGACGACGGCGCCATGGAGGGCACTGGCGGCGTTCGTGTTTTCGTAGCGGTACGACGCCGTCCGGGGCATCTCGCTCTCGTCCACGGTCTCGGGACCGGACCAGTCCTCCGGCAGCGTGACCGTCAGGCCGGATGCATACGTCTGGGCGGAAGCCGGGAGGGCGAGAGCGAGCAGGAAGGCGAGGCAGAGAACGCGCATCGGAGCCGGGCGGGGTTCATCCGTCGGTATCGGCGCCCCCGGCGAGCGGGTTAACCCGGAGGGGGCGTCCTCACTCCGGTACGGCGACGATCTGCTCGGGGCCGCTCTCCTTGACGACGTGGCAGCCGTCGAAGGCGAACTCGAACGAGGCGGAGGCGGTGAGGCCGTCCCCCTCGGCGTGGAAGGAGACGGGGTCGCCGCCCCGGCGGAACGTGTGGCCGTCGGTGGCAACGAGGTACGTGCCGTTCTCCGGGAAGATCGAGCCGTCGTCGAAGGCGAGTACCTCGCCGGTGCGCTCGTTGCGCACCGTCGTCGTCAGCCCTTCGACGGGCTCGCCGGCGGCGTCTACGACGCGGACGGTGTACGTGCGGAACTCCATCGTGCAGGCCTGGGGGCCGCCGCGTGCGGGGTCGAAGATGGAACAGCCGGCCAGGAGGCCGAGGGCGAACAGCAAGAGCGGGGCGCGCATGGCGAAGGGAGGCGAGGGTGGCGGAACGAAGGGCGGCAGCGTGAACGCCGCGACCCCGGAAAACGTGCCCGGCCTCAGCGATGTGGAGCGAGCGCGGGCTCGGCTGCCAGCCGCTTCATGAGCTGAATCTGCCCGGCGTGGTAGCGGTCGTGCGCCGCCGCGCCTGCAATGAGTTCCGCGAGGGGGTAGGAGCCCACGTTCCGCGCGAGGTCGTTCTCCCCCAGCGTAGCGACGGTGTCTCGGAGCGCACGATGCGTCTCCTCCAGCAGCTCCCAGATCGTGTGGCGGCTCGGCGCAGGACGCCACGACGCCAGCGACGCGTCCACGCCGCGCCACGCCTTGTGGTCGTACGCGGTGTCGAGCTGGTGGAGAGGAGATCGAGCGGCGACATCGTCTTTCGCGGTGCGTGGAGCGCCCGAACGATACGCCGCGGCGAGGAAACCCGTCGCTCAGAACGTGTAGCGGATCTGCACGCCGAGGTCGCGCACCCGGTCGCCCTCGACGGTGTTGGGGCCGGAGGAGATCCGCGCCACGTCCTCGAAGACCGTCGCCGCCAGCTTGGCCTGGACGGTGAGCCCGTCGAGCGGCGTGAGCGTGGCGAGGAGGTAGGCGCGGGCGCCGCGCCCCGAAAGGGCCGGGATGGCGAAGACGCCGGTGAGGTCGTTCTCGAACTGGTAGACGCGAGCGTCGAAGCCGTCGGTGTCGAAGAGGGTCAGACGCGCGTCGAGGCGGAGGGGGCCGAGGGCCTGCCATCGGACGTCCTGGTAGAAGAGGACGCCCGCTTGGGCCTCGTCCGATCCATCGAGGAAGCGGACGCCCTCGATCCGGGCGCGCAGCCGGAGCCGCCGGTTCGCGTCGTACTCGGCGTGGAGGCGCAGCGACTGCCGCGTTTCCTCCATCAGCCCGCCGACGGCCGAGCCGAACAGGCGGCCCCGCACCTCGGTGCCGGCTTCGCGCGCCTCGCTCCGGCCCTGGAGGTACACGCGGAGCCAGCGGCGCGGCCGGTACTCCACGAACCCGAGCACCTCCGTGCCCCGCGACGGGCGCGGCACCCCGAAGCGGAGCCACGGAAAGCGGTACGCGTCCACGTATGCCGCGACGGTCAGCGCCGGGCCGGGGCGCAGCCGCACGCCGCCGTAGACGCCCGACTCGTTCTGGCCCGTCCCGTTCCGCTCGCCGAAGGGGTAGCCGTGGAGCGTCACGAAGTCGCGCGGGTAGTGGCGGGCGAGGACGAGCGCCTCGGTACCGCCGCCGAGGTCGGCCGCCACGCCGCCGAGGGCGCCGACCGCCCCGGACGGTGCGCGGGCCACCTCGCCGAAGCCCTGAATGGTGCGGGTGCGGACGTCGGCGTAGACGCTCGCCATCGTGGCCCCATCGCCCTCGAAGTCGAACGCCTCGTACGGACGGTCGCCCGCGACGAGCGGGGCGTCGAACCGGGCCCGGTAGCCCACGGCGCCGACGCGTCCGCCGACGCGTCCGCCGCCAATCCGGTACTCCGCCGCACCGCCCACGAGCGTCTCGCCGAGGGCGTCTTTGCGCGCCCGCTCGGTGGCCGTCCGGTGCAGTCCGTCGGCGCCCAGGCCGGTCACGACACCGTCGGCGAGGGCGAGCGAGTCGGGGCGGACGAACGAGGCGTCGAGGCGGCGGCGCGAGGCGAAGGCGGAGACGTAGACCGACGGCGAGAGGGCGAGGGTGGCCGCCGCGCCCCGGAAGAACCGGTTCTCCTCGACGGAGCCGTAGGGCCGGAGGCCGCGCCCGCTGCGGATCGGCCCGCGCGCGGCGTCGGGGCCTTTGCCGAACCCGCTCGCTCGCCAGAGCACGAGCCCCTGCCCGAACTCCGCCGCGTAGTCGCCCACGACGAGCGCGTCGAGGCGGCCGACGCCGGTCAGGCCAACGTGCGCCGAGGCGAAGTCGTACCCCGGCTGGCCGTCGAAGCCGAACGGCTCGCCGGGGTCCTTTTCGAGCGTGACGTTGAGCGAGACCTGCCGCCGAAAGCGGGCCTGGAGCCGGGTGTAGAGCCGCTCGGGCGAGCCGGCAAAGGTGCGCGCCGAGTCGGGGCCGAGGAAGCCGGCGGGCGTGTCGAGGCGGCGCTGGACGCGCTGGGTGAGCGTGTAGCGGAGGCCGCCCGCCACCTCGCGGACCGACGGCACGAGCGGGTACGGTGATGGGCGCGGCGCCTCGCCCTCGACCCGCGCGCCGATGCGCAGGTACGGCCGGGCGTCGAGGTACACGTCGGCCGTGACGCCGGCGACGCGCTGCACCTCGGGGAGGGAGGCGAAGGGGCCGTTCACCGCGCGAAAGGCCACGATGGCCTGCGCGAGCAGGGGCGAGAAGGCCGGGATCTGGGCCAACTCCTCGGCCGTGGCCGCGTTGACGTCGAGCGGGTTCGCGCGGAGGTCGGCGAGCGCTTCGAGGAGGACGGTCGGGTCGCCCGCCGCCCCGTCCTCGGCGAGGGCTTCGAGCGTCTCGGCCGGCACCTCGGTCGTGTCCACCGGCGCCTCCTGGGCGCGTAGCAGGGCGAAGGGCGAGGGACTGAGGAGGAGCAGAGCCAGAAGGAGGGGGAGGCGCCGCGAGCGGCCCGCCTGTCCTTCCTGCACGCCGTATCCTGGACCCGGCCCCATGGCTTCAGAAGTCGAAGCCCAGGGCGAGGGCGGGGGTGAGGCCGAGCGCCTCGTGGTGCTCCACGGCGAGGTCGGCGCGGAGCGGGGGGAGCCGGAGGCCGAGGCCCGCCGTCAGGCGAGTCGGGGCGCGGCCGCCGCCGCTGAGGCCGGCCTGGGCGCCGCCCCGGAGCGTGAGCGCCTCGACGACCTCCACCTCCAGCCCGGCGCGGACGGCCACCGGGAAATCGAGGTCTTTGACGGCGTCGAGGAGGACGAGGGCGCGGGGCGAGGCCTGGAAGGCCAGGCCGACGGCGAGCGCCGGGGCCGTCGAGAGCGGCGTCGTGAGCTCGGCCGCGTCGGAGGCGAAGAGGCGGCTGGCGTTGCGGGCGTGGAAGCCGGCCCGCAGGCCGGGCGCCACGTCTACCTGCGCGCCGAGCGAGACGGCCAGCGTGCCCGACGATCCGAACCCCTCGATGGCGACGCTCTGCCACGCGGCCCGCAGCCCGAGGTCGATCCGCCGCGTCGGGCTGAGGGCCACGCCCCGCGCGGCGGCCAGGCCGAGCTGCGTCTCGCGGTACTCGGCGAAGCCGTACGTCCGCGCCTGCACCGCGAGGGTCAGCGCCGGGAGCGGCACGGCCACGCTCGCGGCGACGAGGCGCAACTCGCTCAGCCCGAACGCCTGGCTCGCGTAGAGGTCGGCCCGGCGGTGGGTGAGCGAGGCCGGGGCGGCCGGGTTGAACTCGGCCCAGGCCTCGCCCGGCAGGGCGGTGGCGGCCCGGCCGAGGCCGAGCGCACGGGCTCCCCCCTCGGCCAGCTGGGCGCGTCCGCTCGGTGCCGCGAGGACGGCGGCGAGGCCCAGAAGCGGAATCCAGCGCAGGGCACGCATAATTCCAGCGTTCGTCTCGTTCGGAGCAGGCGGGGCGTCCGTACCTTGTCACCCCGCTCGGGAGTATACGGCGCGACCTGTTACGATCCACATGCCTGCTCGTCTTTCCGTTTTTCTCTGGATCCTTCTGGGCGCATTCGCCCTCCCGCTGCGTGCGCAGGAGCTCAACTGCACCGTCTCGGTGGACAGCCGGGCGCTGCCGGGCAACGAGTTCGCGTATCTCAGCAACCTCAAGGACGAGATCGAGCGGTACCTCAACGACCGCTCGTGGACCAACGACGTCTTCCTGAACCGGGAGCGCATCGACTGCACCGTCGCCATCGTGTTCACGCGCAACCTCACGCTGACCACGTTCGAGGCGCAGATCACCGTGGGCGCCTCGCGGCCGATCTACGGGACGCTGGAGCGGACGACGCACTTCCTGATCCAGGACACCGAGTGGGGGCCGTTCACCTACACGCAGGGGCAGGGGCTCATCTACAACCCCAACCGCTTCGACCCCTTCCTCTCGGTCATCGACTTCTACGCGCTGCTCATCCTGGGCTACGACTACGACTCGTTCTCCGAACTGGGCGGGCAGCCGTACTTCGAACGGGCCCGCGGCATCGCCGAGCTGGCGCGCGGCGTCAACGCCGAGGGGTGGTACGTTGCGGGCGACGAGCGGACGCGCGGCGCGCTCATCACGCAGCTGCTCGACACCCGCTACGAGCCGCTCCGCCGGGCGCTCTTCACGTACCACTACGAGGTGCTCGACCACTTCGCCATCCAGCACGAGGAGGCGTGGGAGACGGCGATGGCCGTGCTCACCTCGCTCAACGAGCTCTACAACGAGTTCAACGCGCGGCGCTACGCCACCGACCTCTTCTTCTCGGCCAAGCACACGGAGCTGGCCGCCCTGCTGGAGGACTACCCGCGCCGGGCCGAAGCCTACGAGCTTCTCGTCGAGATGGACACGCCGCACCAGTTGACCTACGACCGCATCGTGCAGTAAATCGAGGGGAACGGACCCTTCTGACAGACGCTCCTCGATGGCTACGTTCTGGCTCCTCCTCGTCCACTGGCTGCACGTCCTGGGCGGCATCCTCTGGTTCGGCGGCGCCGCGTTCGCCGCGTTCGTCCTCTGGCCGTCGCTCCTGCGGCAGCCGGCGCCCGTCGCCCGCGCCCAGTTCCAGGCCATGGCCCGCCCTCTCGGCGCGTTGATGGGCGGGGCGGCGCAGCTCACGTTCTGGATGGGCCTCCTGCGTGGGACGTGGCTCGGGCCGGTGCGCTCGTTCGACGCCCTGCTGGGGACGGCCTACGGGCGGACGTTCGGCATCGCCGTCCTCCTCATGGTGGTCCTGATGGGGTACGGGATCGCCGCCGGCCGCACGTACGAGCGCCGCATCTGGGACGGGGACGCGTTCCGGCCGGACGCGGCGGCGTACCTCAAGCGGACGAACGCCGTCATCCTGACGCTCTTTGCGGTCATCCTGCTGTGCATGGTGCTCATGCGGTTCGGCCTGTGAGCCCCTCTGCCTCGGCAACTTTAGCGGGGCGGCCGGGTTGGGTAGCCTCCCCTCTCGCTCGTTCCCCTCTCTCGTGGCTCGCCTTGCGCTCGGTCTCCTGATTGCGTTCGTGTGGATCGCCGGATGCCGGAGCACCCGTCCCGAGGAACCGGCCGTACCGGTGTACCCCGGTTTCGACACCTGGCGCTATCCGGGTGACGCAGCGATGGCGGCCTGGCGCGAGGCGTCGCCCTACCGGTGGGTGGGGTACTACCTCCCGGCGCCGTGCCACCGGGATTCGTCGTGGGTGGGCCGCCGTGAGACGCTGACGCGGATGGACTGGGGGCTGGCCGTGCTCTACGTCGGGCAGCAGGTGTTCGAGGGGGAGCCGCCGCCCGAGGCGGGCGCTCCCGGCGTGGTCTGCTCACGGACGCTCCTCACCGAGAACCAGGGCCGCCGCGATGCCGCCGACGCCGTCGCCCGCGCGGAGGCCGAAGGCTTCCCGGCCGGCGCGACGCTCTTTCTGGACGTCGAGCGCACCTCGGTCGTCCCGCCGGCGCTGACCGTGTACGTCCGGACCTGGATCGGCGCAGTGCTGGAGGACGGGCGGTACCGCCCGGGGATGTACGTCCACCGCCTCAACGCCGACGTGCTGTTCGCCCAGGCTGTCGCGTCCTACCGGGCGGCCGGGCGCACGGATACGCCGCCGTTCTGGGTGGCCGGCGCGGGCGGGTTCGCGCTCGACCGGCCGCCCGAGGCCGTCGGGGTGCCCTATGCCGTAATCTGGCAGGGCGCGCTCGACGTGTCGCGCACGTGGGGCGGCGTCACGCTCACCGTCGATGAGAACGTGGCGCTGCGCCCCTCGCAGGGCAGCCCATCCCCGGAGGGCCCGCTGCCGGTGGGGCCGGCCCCCGGCTGGAGCGGGTCCGGCAGGGCGAGTGTAGACGGCCGGTAGGAAGCCGTCGGCTCTTCACGAAGTTTCCCGGCGGGTCGTTATCGGGGCGGGTTGGGCCACCCGTATATTGGCGGCCCTTCGCGAGCCGGCTGGCGTGCGGAGGCCGTTCTTTGCTGGCTGGGTAGCTCAGGTGGTAGAGCAATGGACTGAAAATCCATGTGTCGGCGGTTCGAGTCCGTCCCCAGCCACGGCGCCGTTGAAGAAAAGGTGAGTGGCCACCGCGAGGTAGCCCGCCGCCCGGCCTTCGACGTAGATTGCGTGCCGCTCGGTCCGGTAGTTCAGTTGGTTAGAACGCCGGCCTGTCACGCCGGAGGTCGCGGGTTCGAGTCCCGTCCGGACCGCTTTTCTGACCGAGCAGGAACAAGGGAGGCCCCGAAAAGGGCCTCCCTTGCTTCATTTTCGGCGGCTCGGGACCGCGCGGGATACCGAGGACCCCCGGGGTGCGCGTATTGCCTGATCCCTCTATCTGTACCCGCTAGCTCCGCACCCACCGTCCCGGTGCACCATCTGGTTCCGCGCCTCGACCGTACTGCTTCCGTTTCGTCTTGCTCGCCCGCGCCGGCCCCCTCGCTCTGCGATGCCGCGCCGGGGCGCGTCCGCAAGGGCCCGGCGCCCTGCTCAACCGGGTCACCGCGTTCCTCTTACGCGATCCGGTTTGACCCGGGTTGGGTCGCAAACCCTCGGCGGCAGGAAGGACACCCTGCGGAGAGTCCCTGCGTGCTCTCGGCGCCCATCAACCGGACCGGGCGATCACACCCCGAACCGTTCGGCGAAGTCGAGGAAGCGGCTAGCGACGGTGCGCGCGAGGTCGGGTGCGTTGCCCCAGGCGCGGTTGCCGCAGACGATGTTCAGCGTGACGTCCTGCTCGACGGCCTTGTAGGCCAGCGCCGTCGCTTCGTCCACCATCTGGCGGGCCTGCGGGGTGTCGGCGAGTCCGGGGGCAGGGCCCTCGAAGGGGTAGGCGAGGGCGAAGCCCTCGTCGTGGCTCATGTCGCGGAGTTCGAGGAGGCGGGCGACGGCCTCGCCGTTGGCGGCCGTGAAGCGCTCGCCCGCGAGGCGCCACTGCTCCCGGAGCGGCGGGAGCCACTTCCAGTGGCTGAACACGAACCCCAGGCCCCGGCTCTCCAGCCACGCGAAGTACGGCGGTGTGAGCAGGTGCGCCGAGCGGATCTCCAGGTGCATCTGCACCGCGTCCGGCACGTCGAGGAAGAACCCGTCGAGTTCGGCCACGAACGCCTCGGGCGGCGGCGAATCGCCCACGCGGGCGTACTCCTGCTCGAAGATGACGCCGGCCAGCCGGGGGCCGAGGGCGTCCATCGCAGGGACGAGGAAGCGGTCGGTGTAGGCCTTCGCGTCGAGGTAGTCCGGGTTGGGGACGTGTTGCGTTTTGCCGTCGGCGCGCTGGCGGAGCGTCCGGGCCGTGAACGCCTGCGGGGCTTTCAGCAGGAAGCGCGCGTTGGCCGGGGCGTGCTCGGCGTACTGCCGCAGCGTGAACAGCGTGTTCGACGGCTTGCCGTCGGCCTCGACGAAGGGGCGGTAGAACGGGAAGTCCAGCTCCAGCACGCCGAAGTGGAGGAAGTAGTCCTCGACGGACGCGACGGGCAGCATCCGCTCCTCGAACGACGCGCGGCCGACGCGCTTGGAGCGCGTCGTGACCTCGCCGGCCCACACGTCGCGCGGGTAGACCTGGTCGATCCACCCGGCGTAGCGGTCGCTGGCGGTGCCGAAGCGGAGGCACGCGTGGAGGCGCCGGAAGTCGAAACGGGCGGCGTCGGCGCGGCGGTCGGTGACGGAGCGGCTCATGGGGCGGTGGCCGGCGCGGGCTCGTCCGCCTCGGTGGCGCGGCGGCCGGCGGCAACGGCGCCGAGCGTCCGGCTGGTGACGAACAGGCCGAGGACGATGAAGAGGTGGTAGGTGAGGAGGCGCCAGGTGAGGAGCGTCGGGCCGGCGTAGGCGGTCGGGAGGAGGGGGGCGACGAAGAGCATGAACAGCCCTTCCATGCCGCCCGAGCCGCCGGGCGTCGGCACGGCCAGGGCGGTGAGCCACATCGCGCCGGTGCGGAGGAGGAACTCCGTGGCCGCGAGGCCGGGCGTGACGCTCCACGCCAGGAGCAGGACGACGAGGTAGCGGCTCATCCACACGCCCGCCGCGTAGAGGAAGCCGACGACGAAGAACCCGGCCGGCTGCCCGCGCAGCACCTTCGCCTGCTGCGTCATCCGCCCCATCTCCTCCTTCACCCGGTCCTCGAAGCGGCGCAGCCAGCGGATCTTCGTCAGCCACGAGGCCGCCTTCTCCAGGATCTCCGGGCGGAGGAGCGTGGCGTAGGCGAAGAACGCGGTCCAGCCCATCAGCACGAGGAAGTACGTCGTGAGCGTGCCTGCGCCGGCCGCGCCGAGGGCGGGCGGAAACACGTCGAGGTAGGCGGTGGCGACGAGGATGACGGGGATGGTGGCGGCGAACCAGACCTGGTCCAGCAGCATCGAGAACAGCATCATCGCCGTGGCCTGCCCCACCGGGAGGCCGTTGTCCTTCGCGACGGAGTAGCTGGCGAAGGGGGCGCCGCCGATGGCCGAGGGCGTCACGGCCGACATGAAGTCCCACACGAGCTGCGCGCGCACGCCGTTGCGGAACGAGACGAGGCCGTGCGAGATGTAGCGCAGGCGGAAGCCGCCGAAGACGAGCTGGAGGCCGAGGAAGAACAGCGCCAGCGCGAGCATCCAGGGGTTGAGCGCGCGCGCCATCGTCGTCAGCGCGCCCGGCTCGTACGTGAAGTAGAGGATGCCGCCCAGGACCGCCACGCTCAGCGCGATGGGGAGGGCCAGGTCTCGGGGGCGGTAGGCCGGGCGTCGCGGCTCGGGGGGAGGCGGCACGGGTGAGGGCGCGGGCGAGAGTCGGGGCCAAGATACCCTGCGCTAGACGGGCGCCGAGCCCTCCGCGTTGCGCGCCGCGACCAGCTTCCGGTAGGTCGTCCCGAGGTCCTCCGGGATCACCTTCGTCGCTCCGACGACGGGCATGAAGTTGGTATCGCCGTCCCAGCGGGGGACGAGGTGCAGGTGGAGGTGGCGCGGGATGCCCGCCCCGGCCGCGCTCCCCTGGTTGATCCCGACGTTGAAGCCGTCGGGTGCGAGTGCCTTCCGGATCCAGCCCATCGCCCGCGCCGTGAGGTGCGCCAGCTCGACCCGCTCCGCCTCGGTGAGCGCGTCGTAGGCGCCCACCTCGCGGTAGGGGACGAGGAGGAGGTGGCCGTTCGTGTACGGGTACCGGTTCATCACCACGAACAGCGCCTCGCCCCGGAAGACGACGAGGTTCTCTTCATCGCGTTCCGGCTCGGCGGCGATTCGTGCGAAAACGGAGGGGCCGTCGCCGTGCCGGCCCCGGCGGGTTTCGTCGGCGTGGCGGGCGACGTGCTCGCCGCGCCAGGGGCTCCAGAGGTGATCCACGGCGGAAGGAGGAAGGCGTGAGGGACGATGCGAACGGACGCCGGGGCGTGTACGCCTCGCCCGCCGCCCGGCTCCGCCTCGCCTCCGACCGGCTCCGCCTCGCCTCCGACCGGCTCCGCCTC
>CAZOJJ010000061.1:0-10449 GCA_964580105.1 uncultured Rhodothermales bacterium
CTACGACCGCACCCACGCCCGCCGGGGATCCCTCACAGCACCTCCGCCCGGAACGAGTCGTCGGCACGGATGGAGCGGACGAACGCCGTCATGAGCGCGACGGCGTGCTCGACGTCCCCGAGGTCGACCGTCTCGACGGTCGAGTGCATGTAGCGCATGGGGATGGAGACGAGCGCGCTGGGGATGCCCGCCTTCGTCGTAAAGATGACGTCGGTGTCGGTCCCGGAGAACCGGCTGCTGGCCTCGTGCTGGAGCGGGATGCCCTCGGCCTCGGCCACCTCGATCAGCCGCTCGACCACCTTCGGGTGGTTCACCGTCCCGTGCGTGACCGACGGCCCGCCGCCGAGCCGGACGTCGCCGTGCTTGGCCTTCTCGATGCCGGGCGAGTCCGTCGCGTGCGTCACGTCAAGGACGAGGGCGACGTCCGGGTGGAGGCGGTAGGCCACCATCCGCGCGCCGTTGCCGCCGATCTCCTCCTGGACGGCGTTGACGGCGTGGACCGTCGCCGCCGGGCGCTCCTCGGCCGCCAGGTTCTTCATCACCTGGGCGAGGACGAACCCGCCGAGCCGGTTGTCGAGCGCCCGCCCGATCAGCCGCCGCTCGGTCAGCGCCTCGACGGCGTCGGCGTAGACGGCCGGGTGGCCGACGCGGATGCCGCGCGCCGTGACCTCCTCGCGGCTGGCCGCGCCGACGTCCACGAACAGCTCTTCGAGCCGGGGCGCCTTCTCCTCGCCGCTGCGGTCGCGGAGGTGGATGGCCGTGTTGCCGACGACGCCGAGGACGGGCCCCTCGCTGCCGAGGATCACCAGCCGCCGCCCGCGTGCGATGGCGTGGTCGCTCCCGCCGATGCGGTCCACGTGGAGGAAGCCGTCGTCGGTGACGTACTTCACCATGAAGCCGATCTCGTCGGCGTGGGCTTCGAGCATGACCGACGGAGCGCCGTCGGCGCCGCCGAGCGTGGCCCAGGCGTTGCCGTAGGCGTCGGCCTCGACGCGGTCGGCGAGGGGCTGGAGGTACCGTGCCCAGACGCGCTGACCGGGCGCTTCGAAGCCGGTCGGCGAGGGCGTCTGGAGCAGCGTGAAGAGGAAGGCGCGGGTGTCGTCGGTGAGCATCGGTAAAGGATTCGAGAGCGTGGGAGCGTTGTGCGCGGTGCGGCGTAGGTTCGGCCGTTCGCCCACAAGCTACCCGCCGATGCCCCACCCGATCCGCCTCGTTCCGTTCTTCGCCCTCCTGCTGGCGGCCGCGCCCGCCTCGGCGCAGAGCCTGCCCCGGACCGGGTCCGGGGTGGACGAACCCGCGCCGCTCGTCGTGATGAACCTCGCCGCCCACCCGGACGACGAGGACGGCTCCACGCTCGCCTACTACCGCTGGGCGAAGAACGCCGTCGCCTACTCGGTCATCTACACGCGGGGCGAGGGCGGGCAGAACGAGGCCGGGCCGGAGCTCTACGAGCGCCTCGGCGCCATCCGCACGCAGGAGACCGAGGCCGCCGCGCGCATCCTCGGCACGCAGGTCTACTTCCTCAACTTCTACGACTTCGGCTTCTCGAAGCACGCGCACGAGGCGTTCGCCGAGTGGAGCCGCCCGCGACGCGGCTTCTGGGACACCGACCACCCCGTCGTGAGCGCCGAGGCGGGCCGGGACAGCGTGACGGCCCGCCTCGTCCACCTCATCCGCCGCCTCAAGCCGGACGTCCTCTTCACCAACCACGACACGACGACGGCGTGGCCGAACGCGCAGCACGGGCAGCACCAGGCCGTCGGCATCAGCGCGTGGGAGGCCTTCGAGAAGGCGGCCGACCCGGCGTACCACCCCGAGCAGCTTCGGGAAGAGGGCGTGGACCTCTGGCAGCCGCAGCGCCTCTTCGTCCGCACCCGCGGCGGCACGCACGACGTGGCCGTGCCCGTCAGCGACCCGTGCCCGACGGGCCGACCGCTCCAGGCGCACGAAGCGTGCACGGACATGGCCGTGCGGGCCGCCGCGCAGCACGCCTCCCAGGGATTCGACAAGTTTGCGCCGCGCTTCCGGCGGGACACGACGTACTTCGTGCTGCTCCGCGCGGCGCCCGGTGCGCCGCCGCTGCCCGAGGGGGCGAACGACCTCGCGGCCGGTCTGCCGCCCAACCCGTACGCGGCCGAGGCCCCGGCCGCGTACGTCCTCGACAGCCGCCGGCTCTCGACCCGTCTCCTCCTCGACGCCGCGGCCGAGGTCGCCGTACCGGGGCAGGCCGTGGCACTGACCTGGCCCCGGCCTGCGCGCCCGCCGCGCGAGGCGGAAGGCGCCGACCGGCTCTGGTTTCTCGTCGGCCAGGCCGACACCGCCCGCCTCGACGTGTCGGCGCCGACGGGCGCCCTCACCGTCGCCCCGGCGGCCCGGCCGACGCGGCCTCTCCACCGCCGCCAGTACGACCGCTTCGTCAACCACCCGCCCTACCGCGTCGAGAACGCCGAGGGGCCGCTGGGCTACCTCGACCTGGAGATCGCGCCGCCCGTCGTCGTGGACCTCGACCCCTCGCCGATCCGCCTCGTGCCGGGCGAAAACGAGGTGCGCGTTCGGGTGCGGACGTACGACCCGGCCGCCGAGCGCGTCCACCTCGCCCTCACCCTGGCGCAGGCGGGCGAGCGGGCGGGCTCCGTCGCCTCCGACCACGTGACCCTCACCCCGGAGGACACCGTGGCCGTCCTCCAGCTGTCCCTCCACGACGCCGCGCCCCCCGGCGCCTACGAGGTCCGCGTCACGGCCGCGGCCGCGCCTACGAGCGCGCCGGCCGAGCCGTACGTCGAGACGCGCCCGGCGGCGGTGCTGCCGGACGTGTCCGTGGCGGAGGGCCTCCGCGTCGGCTTCGTCCGCTCCTACGACCGCGTGACCGAGGACGCCCTCCGCGCCATGGGCGCCGACGTGACCGTGCTCGACGCTGCCGACCTCGCCAGCGGCGACCTCGACGCCTTTGACACCATCGTCCTCGACATCCGCGCCTACCTCGTCCGCCCCGACCTCCGCGCCCACAACGACCGGCTTCTCGACTGGGTCCGGCACGGCGGCCACCTCGTCGTCGGCTACCACAAGACGTTCGAGTGGAACCCGGGCCAGACCGCCGGCGGCTTCTTCGACGAGGTCGTCGAGGTGCCCGAGGCGGGCTGGGCGCCCTACCCCCTCCTCCTCGGCCGCGAGCGCGTCACGTACGAAGACGCCCCCGTGACCGTCCTGGCCCCCGAACACGTCCTCTTCCGGGCGCCCCACGCCATCACCGAGGCGGACTGGGACGGCTGGGTCCAGGAGCGGGGCCTCTACTTCCCGGCGACCTACGACGCCCGCTACACCGAGCTGCTCTCGATGCACGATCCGGGCGAGGCGCCGCTGACGGGCAGCCTCCTCCTGGCCGACGTCGGCGAGGGAACCTACCTCTACTCCTCGCTCGGGTGGTACCGCCAGCTGGAGGCACTCAACCCCGGTGCGTGGCGGCTCTTCGCCAACCTCGTCAGCCTCCCGCTCACGGCCGAACGGTAGGCCACCGGCTTGCACCGCGGCCGTGCGGGCCTTTGCTTCGGCGCCGTCGCTCACCGTTCCGCCGATGGCTGCCAACCCGCGCCGGACCCGCCGCAACACCCTCTTCGGCCTCGCCCTGTTGGTCGTCACCGCCGTACTGGCGGTCGACCGCCTCGGCCCGCTCCTCACCGCCTCCGCAGCCGACGACGCACCGGCCGCGGAGGCGCCGGCGCCGGCGGGCATCCCGCCCATCCGCCCGCGCTGCTCGACCTCTCCTTCCAGGCCTACGCCGAGCGCTACGAGGCCGTCCGCGACAGCTTCCGCGCACGCGACCGGCTCGTCGCGGAGGTCGTCGGGAAGCGCGTGGTATGGGAGGGGGTGCTCCGCAACGTGAGCAAACAGTCGCGCTCGTTCTACGTCTCCGTCTCGCCGCACGAGGGCTACGGGCTGACCTCGGCGCTGCTCACGTTCCCGCACGCCTACGAGGACACGCTCTACGCCTTCCGCCCCAACGACCGGGTGCGGTTCGAGGGCGTCGTCACGCGGGCGAGCGGGTCGGTGGGCATCGAGGGGACGGCCATCGCGCGGAGCGAGGGCGCGGCGGAGTAGCCCGCCCGCCTCGGTGCATCGCCCGAGGCGGGCAGGGTCCACCCACACGCCGTCCCGGCAACGCGCGTAATGCGGTGCAGAGACGGCGTCCCCGGCAGGGTACCGGCGGGGCGCGGCGCTCTTTCTACGGGCCTTCGTTCAGGACGCCAGGGCGGCAGGCAAAAAGCACGCGCCCCCGGACGGACGGAACCATCCGGGGGCGCACGTTGAGCAACAGCGAGAACGGCTCACCCGCAGCCGCTCGTGGACCCGCAGTTGGGGCACGAGTAACACGATCCGGCGCGCACCGTGATCGCCCCGCAGTTGGGGCAGGCCGGCGCGTCCTCCTGGTTCTGGAACGCACCCGGAGCGCTGGCAGACCCGCCCTCGGCCATGAACGCCTCGACGGTGTGCCCCACCAGCGGCTCCGGCGCGGCGGCCGTGGCGAAGAGGTCGGCCTGCTCCTCGTCGGAGGCGGTGCCGTGGCGGCTGGCCTCGTCCGCCACGGCCGCCTTAGGGTTTGCCGTTTCCTCCGGCTCCGCGTAGGGGTCGGGCGTCTCCTGGCCGGCGCCGAGGAACTTGATCGCCATGTAGCGGAAGATGTAGTCCGTGATGGACTTGGCGATGGGGATCTTCGGGTTGTTGGTGAAGCCGGCCGGCTCGAAGCGGACGTGGCCGAACTTCTGCACGAGGTCCTCCAGCGGCACGCCGTACTGGAGCGCGAGCGAGACGGCCGTGGCGAAGGAGTCCATCAGCCCGGCGATGGTCGAGCCCTGCTTGGCCATCGTGATGAAGATCTCGCCGGGCAGCCCCGTGTCCGGGTAGCAGCCGACGTGGAGGTAGCCCTCGTGGCCGGCCACGGAGAACTTGTGCGTGACCGAGGGGCGCTCGTCGGGCAGCCGCTTCCGCACCGGCTTGTAGACGACCTTCTCGACGACCTTCTCGACGACCTTCTCGATGATCTCCGGCTCGGGCACGTACGCGCCGTCGCCCGAGGCGGCCTCGGCCACGGTCTTGCCCTTGGTGTTGCCGTCCTTCTTCGTCGAGAGCGGCTGGCTCCGCTTGGAGTTCTCGCGGTAGATGGCGACGGCCTTGAGGCCGAGCTTCCACGACTGCACGTAGGCGTCGTAGATGTCCTCGACGGTGGCGTGCTCGGGGAGGTTGACGGTCTTGGAGATGGCGCCCGAGATGAACGGCTGCACGGCGGCCATCATGCGGATGTGGCCCATGTGGTGGATGGACCGCTCGCCGTTGAACGGCTTGAAGGCGCAGTCGAAGACGGGCAGGTGCTCCTCCTTCAGGTGCGGCGCGCCCTCGATGGTGTCGCGCTCGTCGATGTAGGCGAGGATGGCGGCCCGCTCCGCCTCGGTGTAACCGAGCTTGGTGAGCGCGGCCTCGACCGTCCCGTTGACGATCTTCATGAGCCCGTCGCCCTTGCCCGCGAGCAGCTTGTACTTGACGAGCGCGATGTCCGGCTCGACGCCCGTCGTGTCGCAGTCCATCATGAAGCCGATGGTGCCCGTCGGCGCGAGGACCGTCGCCTGGGCGTTGCGGTAGCCGAACTGCTCACCGAGGCGGACCATCCGCTCGGCCGATTCCTCGGCCGCCTCGCGGAGCGCCGCCGGGCAGGAGGCGTGGATGGCCTTGACGGCGTCGCGGTGCATCCGCATCACCTCGAGCATCGGCTCGCGGTTCTCGGCGAAGCCGGGGAACGGGCCGATCTGCGCGTTCGCGGCGATCTCGGCGCTCCGGGCGTACGCCTCGCAGTGGAGGGTGGCCATCAGCGCGGCGGCCACGGCGCGGCCCTCGTCGGAGTCGTAGGGCAGGCCCATCGACATCAGGAGCGCGCCGAGGTTGGCGAAGCCGAGGCCGAGCGGGCGGAAGGCGTGGCTGTTCCGGGCGATGGCGTGGCTCGGGTAGCCCGCGTTGTCGACGAGGATCTCCTGCGCCGTGATGAAGAGGCGCGCGGCGGCCCGGTAGCGCGCGACGTCGAACGAGCCGTCCTCGCGCTGGAACCTGCGGAGGTTGAGGCTGGCGAGGTTGCAGGCCGAGTCGTCCAAGAACATGTACTCCGAGCACGGGTTGCTGGAGTTGATCGGCCCGGTGGTCTTGCAGGTGTGCCAGCGCTGGATGGTGTCCTCGTACTGCGCGCCGGGGTCGCCGCAGACGTGCGTGCCCTCGGCCACCTGCATCAGCAGGTCGTGCGCGTCGATCTCCTCCACGACCTCGCCCGTGGTCACCGCCTTGAGGCCGTAGGGCGTGCCGCGCTCGGCCGCCTCCATGAACGCGTCGTCGAGGCGGACGGACTGGTTGACGTTCTGGAACGCGACGCTCCCGTAGGCCGGTCCGTTGAAGGAGCCGTCGTAGCCCTCCTCGATGAGCGCCCACGCCTTGCGCTCCTCCTCCTGCTTGGCGCGGACGAACTCGAGGATGTCCGGGTGCCAGCTCTTGAGCGTCTGCATGATCGCAGCGCGGCGCGTCTTGCCGCCGCTCTTGATCGTGCCGCCGGTGGCGTCCTGCACCTTCATGAAGGAGACGGGGCCGGACGGCGTGCCGCCGCCCGAGAGCTTCTCGCGGCTGGAGCGGAGCTTCGACCAGTCGGCGCCGACGCCGGAGCCGAACTTGAACAGCCGCGCGCTCTCGCCCATCAGCTGCCAGATGTCGTCGATGGAGTCGTCCACCGAGATGATGAAGCAGGCGCTGGCCTGGGGGCGGACGTACGGGTCGACGTCGATGACCGTGCCCGTCTCCGCGTCCCAGCCGGAGATCGTCTTGCCGCCCGTGTCGGTGATACCGTACTGGTGGTGGAGGCCGACGTTGAACCAGACGGGGCTGTTGAAGGCGCCGTACTGGTTGACGCAGAGCCAGGTGAGTTCGTCGTAGAACCGCTCCGCGTCCGCCTCGGTGGCGAAGTAGTGCTGGTCGCGGCCCCAGTCCGCGATGGTGCGGGTGACGCGGTGGACGAGCTGCTTCAGGCTGTACTCGCGCTTCCCGTCGGCCGGGTTGCCGTTGCCCTTGGCGAGGTCGCCGTAGAAGTACTTGCTCGCGACGACGTTGACCGCCAGCGGGCTCCAGGACGCGGGGAACTCGACGTCCTTCTGCTCGAAGATCGCCTCGCCCTTGTGGTTCTTGATGGCCGCGTCGCGCCGCTCCCACTCGACCGAGTCAAAGGGGTGCGCGCCGTCGGTCGAGAAGACGCGCTCGATGGTGAGCCCGTTCGCGAGGTCGTCGGGGGTGCCGGATTCGTCTCCGGCGAAGAGCGTCGTCGCTTTCTTCTTAGCCATAACACAGGCGGTTTACAGGGTGAATACGAGGGGCGTCCGGGGGGGCGAGACGCCCGCGTCCTCACGGTATGGGACGAGCCTCAACGGGCCCGGCAGCGTGAAGCGCAGAGAAACCAAGGCTTAAGTAATCCTTTAACACGAACCCAGGCAAGGGGCTCTTGTCCACGGGTTATCCACGGTGCCTACACGCGAGAGATCCCAGGGATTCCCGTGGCCACCCTCTCCAAATCGGCCCCAGGGGTTCAGCAGGGGCGTTTTTGAAAACCGTTATCCTGGCCCCATCCACAAATCACAACGATATGCACAGAGGCGCAGCGGGCTGCAAAAGCGGGCTAGTGGAGCAAGGGCGGCATAACGGCTATCGGACTCAAAAAGCCGTTATGCAGATCGCGTCGGCGTACCGGGCCTCCGAGGACGCGCACGCTGCACACGAAGGGGCTACCCAACGAAGAGGGGCGGCAGCCGGACTCGGGCTGCCGCCCCTCGAACGTCGGACCGGGCGCAGGCCTAGGGCACAGGCCTAGAAGTCGTCGTCGAAGTCGTCGTCGAGGCCGTCGCCGCCGAAATCGTCGTCCAGCTCGTCGAAGTCGTCCTCGTCGAGATCCTCGTCGAGATCCTCGTCGAGATCCTCGTCGAGATCCTCGTCGAGATCCTCGTCGAGGTCCTCCTCACCGAGGTCGTCGAAGTCGTCGTCGAAGTTGTCGAAGTCGTCGTCGTCGAAGTCGTCCGAGCCGGCGAGGATGGGGTCGGTGATGAGGGCGGCGTCCATAAGCGTGGGGCGCTGGAGGAGAGAGTGGCTCCGGTGGAGGGGGAACGGGTTGAAATCTACGCGCGCCCAGCGAGCGCGGCGCGAACGGGGGAAGAAAGGGGCATCGGGGGCTGCGATGCAAGGGCCGGGGCCGTTTTTCGACCCGCGCGAGGGGAGCGAATTTACCGGGAAAGCCGGCCGCTGGCGCGGGCGGGCGGCGCTTCCGACGGGGCCCGCCCGTAGCTTTCGAGTCTGACTCTCCCCGATCCGCTTTCGGATTTCCATGTTCGACACCGACCGCAGCGCGTACCCCCACCCGGACGAGTTCAAGGTGATGCGTCCCGAGTACCTCGACCCCGAGGAGGAGGGGGACGAGGTCGTGGCCGTCATCAACATCGCCCCGTTCCGCGTCAGCGGCCGCAGCGTCACGCGCGCCGGCGCCCGCCGTGCCGCCCTCTACGAGGCGGCGAAGACGTACCGCAACTACCACCCCAGCTACCGCGTCGAGAGCCCGTTCCCGGACGAGTTCTACGACGCCGACGGCACGCGCTGGACCCGCGTGCCGGAGCACCAGCGCACCAAGCTGGGCGACTACGCCTTCGTCCTCGACGGCGAGGACGACGAGGACTACGCCGACATCGAGCAGATGCTGGCCTGGGACGTCCGCCCCGTGCCCGTCTACGAAGACGAGGACGAAGAGTGAGCCCTGCTGCGTACCACCACCGTACCCACGCCGCCCCGGACACCCCGGGTGCGGCGTTTTCTTTGGTTCGAGGAGGCGCGCCCCGGGTGCATAGCACCGGCCGTCTCGTTTAACCTGCACTTCCGTACTGCGCACTCCATCCCTTCTCCCCATGCGCCTCCGCGCCCTATCCCTCTTCCTGCTCGCCCTGGCTGCCTCGGCGGCGGCGCAGGACGACCCGATCCACGCCGGGCCCATGCTCGGCCCCGTCACCCACCGCGAGGCGCTCGTCTGGGTGCAGACGAGCCGCCCGGCCGAGGTCCAGCTCCGCTACTACGTCGAGCGGACGGCCGAGGGCATCACGCCGCGCGCCCGGCCGCTCATGACGCCGCCCGTCCTCGCCGGACCGCAGACCGACCACGTCGCCCTCTTCCCGCTCACGGGGCTGGAGCCGGGATGGACCTACGGCTACCAGGTGCTCGTGGACGGCGAGGAGGTCGCCCTTCCCCGCTCCCTCCGCTTCACGACGCAGCCGCTCTGGCAGTGGCGCACCGACCCGCCCGCCTTCACGGCCGCCCTCGGCTCGTGCGCCTACGTCAACGACCCGCCCTACGATCGGCCCGGCGATCCCTACGGCGGCGGCTACGAGATCTTCGAGTCCATCGCCGCCCTGGAACCGGACCTGATGCTCTGGCTCGGGGACAACACCTACCTCCGCGAGGTGGACTGGGAGAGCCCGCCCGGCCTCGCCTACCGCTACGCCCACACCCGCGCCCTCCCCGAGCTCCAGCCGCTCCTGGCCACGGCCGCCCACTACGCCACCTGGGACGACCACGACTACGGCCCCAACGACTCGGACCGCTCGTACGTCCTCAAAGATGCCGCGCTCGCCACCTTCTACCGCTACTGGCCGAGCTTCCACCGCGGCCTCCCCGGCGTGCCGGGCGTGTTCACCCACTTCCGCTGGGCCGACGTCGAGTTCTTCCTCCTCGACGACCGCTACCATCGCTCCCCCAACCGCGCGCCCAACGACGGCTCCAAGGTGATTCTGGGCGGGGAGCAGCTCGCCTGGGTACTCGACGCGCTCACGGCCAGCCGGGCGCCGTTCAAGGTCGTTGCCATGGGCGGGCAGATCCTCACGCCGGAGCCCCGGCCGGGCTCGGAAACCTACCTCACCATCGCCCCCGAGGAGCGCCAGCGGCTGCTCGACGGGATCGCCGAGCGCGGCATCGAGGGCGTCGTTCTCCTCTCCGGCGACGTCCACCACACGCAGCTCATGCGGATGGAGCGCGAGGGGGCGTACCCGCTCTACGAGTTCACGTCCTCGCCGCTGACGGCGGGGCCGGCCCCGGAGCGCTACGCGCAGCCCAACGCCTTCACCGTCGAGGGCACGTTCGTCCAGGGCCGGCGCAACTTCGGGACGATGACCGTCGAGGGCCCGCGCACCGACCGGGTGATGACGCTCCGCACCTACGCCACCGACGGCACGCTCCTCTGGGAGCACCGCATCGCCGCGCACGACCTCCGGCTGCCCGAGGCGGACTGACCCGTGACGGTCATCGGAACCGACTGCGCGTGTGACCCGGCGAAGGTCGGCCTCGCGCTCGGCCCGTTCGACGAGGCCCGTTCGACGAGGCCCGTTCGACGAGGCCCGTTCGACG
>CAZOJJ010000061.1:10549-16142 GCA_964580105.1 uncultured Rhodothermales bacterium
GGCCCGTTCGACGAGGCCCGTTCGACGAGGCCCGTTCGACGAGGCCCGTTCGACGGTCGAGGCCGTGCGCCTCGGGTGCGCTTCCCCCTGACCCGCGCGCCTCACGCCCCCGCCTTGTCCAGCACCACGGCCGGCTCGACGGCGCGGACGTAGACGGTGTCCCCCGGCGCGAAGGGCTCGCGGTTGTGCGTGTGCACGAGGCAGTCCACCGGCCCCACCTGCACCCGGTACGTGACGTCGTGCCCCTTGAAGGCGCGGCTGAGGACGACGGCCTCGCGGCAGTCGGGGTGGTCCGGCGCGGCGGTCACGGCGAAGTGCTCGGGGCGGACGGCCACGAGCACGGGCCCCTCCGCCTCGCGGTGGAGGTCGAGGCGGCCGAGGACGGAGTCGGCCGTGCGCCCGTGGGCTTCGGTGAGCACGAGGTTGGTCTGCCCGAGGAACTGCGCCACGAAGAGCGTGCGCGGCGTGAAGTAGAGGGCCTCGGGCGTGCCGATCTGGTCGAGCCGCCCGCTCTGCATCACCGCCAGGCGGTCGGCGAACAGCAGCGCCTCCTCCTGGTCGTGCGTGACGAGGACGGCGGTGATGCCCTCGGCCTTGAGGAGGGCGCGGACGCGCTCGCGCATCTCGCCCCGGAAGAGGGCGTCGAGGTTGGAGAACGGCTCGTCGAGGAGAAGGAGGCGCGGGCGCGGGGCGAGGGCGCGGGCGAGGGCCACGCGCTGCTGCTGGCCGCCGGAGAGGGCGTGTGGCAACCGCGCCTCGAGCCCTTCCAGGCCGACCAGCTTCAGCACCTCGCCGACGCGTGCCTCGCGCTCGGCACGCTTCCAGCCGTGCAGGCCGAAGGCCACGTTCTGCGCCACCGTCAGGTGCGGGAACAGCGCGTAGTCCTGGAAGACGAACCCGATGCCGCGCTTCTCGGGAGGAACGAAGACGCCTTCGTCCGCCAGCCGCCGCCCGTCGAGGAAGATCGCCCCGCGGTCGGGCTCCATGAACCCGGCGATGAGGCGGAGCGCGGTCGTCTTGCCGCAGCCGCTCGGCCCCAGCAGCGCGAACAGCTCGCCCTCGGCGACCTCGAACGAGAGCCCGTTCACGACCGGCATCGCGCCGTCGCGGAACGTCTTCGAGAGGCAGTGAACGGTGAGGAGGGGGGCGATGATCGTGGGGATCGGTCGTGAGGAGCAGGTAGGCTCAAAGTTAGCCGCCGCCGCCCGCCTCGGCATGCGGCCGGGCACGGCCGGGCGCCCCTATGCGCCGAGGAGTGCGGACGGGCCGCTCCCACCAACGTCCCGGGGCGAAAGGGTTCCCGTCAGCGCGCGTCCGGCCGCACGTCGTCACGCAGCAGCAGGCCGACGAGAAGCGCCGAGGCCCCGATCAGCACGAGGGCGAACGGCGCGGCCACCTCGAACACCGCCTCGTCGGCCGCGCTCCAGACGCGCATCGCGAGCGAGCGGAAGCCGAGCGGAGAGAGCAGGAACGTCAGGGGAAGCTCTTTCAGCGCCGAGAGGAAGACGAAGGCCGCGCTCACGCCGAGGCCGCGCCGGAGCAGCGGGAACGTGGCGGCGAAGAAGGCACGGAGGGGCGAGCGGCCGAGGCTACGCGCCGCCTCCTGCACGGCGGGCGGCGCCTGGTAGAGCGCGCTGCGCACCGGCCCGAGCGCCTCGGCAAGGAAGTGGAGGGCGTAGACGCCGACGAGCAGCCCGAGCGTCTGGTAGAGGGACGGCACCGCCGCGAGCGAGAACACGATCCACGCCAGGGCGAAGGCCAGCGGCGGCGTGGCGTAGCCGAGGTAGGCGATTCGCTCGGCCACCCGGCTGGCCCCGCCGGGCCGCCGCACGCCGAGGTAGGCGATGGGCACGGCCAGCGCCGCCGCCAGAAACGCCGCCGGGAGCGACGCGCTCGCGGAGTCCCACAGCGCATTCGCCACCTCGCGCCACGGCGCCCGCTGCGTGCCCCGGCCGAGCCAGAACACCACCGTCGCCACGGGCAGCGCCACGCTCACCCCCGCCACGAGGCCGGCGAACCCGTACGCAGGAATCGCCCACCGCCCGAGCCGGACGGGCTCCGCCTGCCGCGCCGAGCCGGCGCCCGTCCGCGCGAAGCGGCGGCCCCGCAGCAGGCGCGCTTCCAGCGCGAGGAGCGTCCCCGTCAGGCCGAGCAGCATCAGCGCCAGCCACGCGGCGTAGACCCGGTCGAACGCCGCCGCGTACTGGAGGTAGATGGCGTAGCTGAACGTCTCGAACCGCATCAGCGAGACGACGCCGAAGTCGCCGAGAACGTGGAGGGCGACGAGCAGGGCGCCCGCGAGGTATGCCGGCCGCAGCTGCGGCACCACCACGCGCCACGCCACCTCCCGCGGCGAGGCGCCGAGCGACCGTGCGGCGTCCTCCAGCGCCGGGTCCAGGCCGAGGAGGGCGGCACGGAGGTTCAGGAAGAGGTACGGGAACGTGTAGAGGGTGAGGGCGAGGAGCGCACCCGCGTAGCCGCTCAGCCGGGGCAACGTCCACCCCGGCCACGCCGCCAGGAGCCCGTTGTAGCCGGTCAGCCCGAGGAGCGCGTAGGCCATCACGTAGCCCGGCACCGCCAGCGGCAGCGCACCGAGCAGCGTCAGCAGGCGCCGCCCCGGCAGGTCCGTCCGCGCGACGAGCCACGCCAGCGGGGCGGCCAGCACGGTGGCGAGGGCGAGGACGCCCGCCGCCAGACCGACGGTGTGCCCCAGCAGGCGAAGGTTCCGCTCCCGGACGACGAGGGCGACGAGCTGGGCCGGCTCCGCCTCGAAGGCGCGGACGAGGAGATAGGCGAGCGGGACGAGCACGCCTGCCGCCACCAGCGTCGTCGGTCCCCAGAGGTAGGGGCGGAGCGCAGCACGTCGGAGCGGAAACACGGGCATGAGGGGTACACCTACTCCGCGTCGCGTACCGGCGCGTCGCCGCCTACGTGTTCCGGCAAGCTCATGATGACGGGTTGCACCCCCGATCCCTCTCGTTGTCGTCCTGGACTCGCTTCCTTCGGGAACACGCGTGTTACGGCGGGGCCGGCGATCCCGAACTCGATTCGGGATGCCCCCCCATCCATTCCAACGTGTCGGAACGCGCGGGCCCATCCGGAAGGGGAACGAACACCGCACCCGTCCGGCTCGACGGGCCTCGACCGCCCCTCCGCACGTCGTGGACACGACGCCCGCGCCCCTCGAAGGTAGCATCGGCACGCGCTTTCTCCCACCACCAAACGCGGAGCCGTCCCCCCTCGGGCCCGTTGGACAGCCACAGGGCGGCAGGGCGCTGCGCGCATGGTTTCGCTTCCCGCTGCCTCCACCATTGCCCCGAGGCGGACGCCCGGCGGCCTCGCCGGGCGTCTCTACCCGGAGCGAGGTCATAGCGAGACGACGCCGTGGGCAGGGCGCGCGGCCCGTCGTCTCAACGTGGGAATTAAGCCGGGCCGGGCGTCGGGCTCGGGTGGCAGAGTCCTGCGATGAAACCGGTGGGGTGCACCGTGGGCGCGCGATGTGCTCCGGGCGGGGCGAGCCATCCGGCAACCCTTTACTCGCGCCCGGGCGCGCCGATACTTCATTCCCATCCGTTTCCCCGTCCTGCCCCATGACCTACCGCTTCTTCGTCGTCGACGACGACCGCCACTATGCCCGCCTCCTCTCGTACCGCATCGAGAAGGACAAGGAGCACGAGACGCGCGTGTTCTACTCGGGCGAGGAGGCCCTCGACGCCCTCGACGACGGCGATCCCGACCTCGTCCTCCTCGACATCATGATGCCGGGCATCGGCGGGATGGAGACGCTCCGCCGGCTGAAGCTGCTCAAGCCCGACCTCCCCGTCGTCATGATCTCCGCCCAGGGCACCATCGACGTGGCCGTCGAGTGCATGAAGGGCGGGGCCGACGACTACATCACGAAGGGGCAGGACGACCTCGTCAAGCTCGACCACGTCGTCAAGCGGCTCAAGGAGCGGGTCAAGCTGGCGCGCGAGGTGGAGAGCCTGCGCGGCGAGGTGGCCGAGAAGTACGGCCTCGACGAAATCGTCGGCGACAGCCCGGCGATGGAGGAGGTCTACCGCCTCATCCAGAAGACCCTGCGCGGCAACCTCACGGTCGCCATCCAGGGCGAGAGCGGGACGGGCAAGGAGCTCGTCGCCCGCGCCATCCACTTCAACTCGAAGCCGCGGCCGGGCGCGAGCGGGCCCGGCCCGTTCGTCGTCGTCAACTGCGCGGCCATCCCGAAGGAGCTCATGGAGAGCGAGTTCTTCGGCCACGAGAAGGGCTCGTTCACCGGTGCGCACAGCCGCCACATCGGCAAGTTCGAGCAGGCCGACGGCGGGACCATCTTCCTCGACGAGATCGGCGAGCTCGACCTCGGCCTCCAGGCCAAGCTGCTGCGCGCCCTCCAGAACCGCGAGATCACGCGCGTCGGCGGCAGCGAGACCATCCGGTTCGACTGCCGCGTCATCTCGGCCACCAACCGCGACATCATCCAGATGGTGGCCGACGGCACCTTCCGCGAGGACCTCTACTACCGCCTCTTCCAGTTCCCCCTCCCGCTCCCGCCGCTCCGCGAACGCGGCCAGGACGTGCTCGTGCTCGCGCACGACTTCCTCCGCCGCTACGTCGCCGAGCACCCGGAGTTCAAGCACAAGCGGTTCTCGGCCGAGGCCACGCGTGCCATCCTGGCCAACCCCTGGCCGGGCAACGTCCGCGAGCTCAAGAACGCCGTCGAGCGCGCCGTGCTGATCTCGGACGGCGAGGTGATCGAGGCGGACGACCTGCTCCTCGGCGGGCCGAGTGCCGTGGCCCCCTGGGCCGAGCGGATGCGCCCCGCCGCCCCGGCCCGGCCTGCCGCCTCCGGCGACGGCATGGGCCGGCCCGCTGCGCCGCCCGTCCTCGCCGTGCCCGAGGCGGCGGAGGCCGCCGCCTCCGGGGCCGCCTCGGGGACCGACGCGAGGGAGCCGGCGCCGAGCGAGGACGACGAGATCGTGCCGCTCGAAGACCTCAAGCGGCAGGCCGTCGAGCGGGCCTACCGCATCTGCGAGGGGAACGTGGACCGCGCCGCCGTCGAGCTCGGCATCGGCCGGGCCACGATGTACCGCCTGCTCAAGAAGTACGACCTGAGCACCGACTGACTCCGCGTCGGACGGGCTGAGGAGGGGCGCACGGCCGTGCGCCCCTCCATTTCCCCTCCATTTGTGCCGGTGCCCACGGAGCGCCCGCCTCGACGCATCCCCGGACGCATAGCAGGCATTTTCCGACGGATCGGAGAGCACCGAAACCCGGACGACGCGTTTGTCCGTAGTCTGTGGCCCGAAGGGAAGCCCCGCACTCGCGGCTTCCGCCTTCAGACCTCTGAGAAACCGTTGGGGGAATCCATGGGATTCGCCTTCACCCTTCCCGCGTGTCATCCCGGCTCGGAGGCCCGGAGGCCGGGATGACACACCACCGAGGGGAGAGCACGTCCCCAAACAGCCTCTGACTTCCCCATGCGCCTCTCCGAGTACGAACGCCAGGTCCAGCGCGAGATCGGTCGCTGGGAACGCGGCGGCACCGACAACTTCCTCGCCCAGGCCCTCGGCTTCGTCATGCGGCCGGTCGACTGGGC
>CAZOJJ010000062.1:0-16092 GCA_964580105.1 uncultured Rhodothermales bacterium
CGGGGCCGCCTCGGGCGGGCTCCGCCCCCCGGCGGCGACTGCACTGGCGCCCTAGCGGCGGCTCGGTCCGCCGCTGAGCGCGGCCGGCTTCCCCCTGCTCGTTAAGGGAGCGTGACTCCGTAAGCCCTTCACGCATTCAGTGTTTTCCCTCCCCTACTTTCCGGCTACCCTCTCACCCTCCTCCCTACCGACCATGCTGAAGAAGCTGCTCGTCCTTGTGGCGGCGCTCGCGCCCTTGGCGGCCTCCGCTCAGGGCACCGTGAACGGCACCGTCACCGACGCCGCCGGCACGCCGCTGCCCGGCGCCACCGTCGTCCTCCGCAACACCCCCTACGGCGCCGCCACCGACGCCCAGGGCCAGTTCACCCTCTCCGGTGTCCCCGTCGGTGACTACATCCTCGCCGCCTCCTACGTCGGCTATGCCTCCGCCGAGGAGCCGATCACGGTGCGCACCGGCGAGACCACCGTGGTCAATTTCGTCCTCGCCGAGGTCAACCAGGAGCTCGAGGCCGCCTCCGTCTTTGCCTCGCGCGCCATTGACCGCCGCACGCCGGTGGCCTTCACCGACATCCCGAAGGCGCAGATCCAGCAGCAGCTCGGCTCCCGGGACATTCCGCTCGTGCTCAACGTGGCGCCGAGCGTCTATGCCACCGAGAGCGGCGGCGGCGCCGGCGACGCCCGCATCAACGTACGTGGGTTCGACCAGCGCAACACGGCCGTGATGATCAACGGCGTCCCCATCAACGACATGGAGAACGGCTGGGTCTACTGGTCGAACTGGGACGGCGTCGGTGACGTGACGACCTCCATCCAGCTTCAGCGCGGGCTGGCCGCCGTCAACCTCGCCGTGCCCTCCGTCGGCGGCACGCTCAACATCCTCACCGACCCGGCCAGCAACGCCGCGGGCGTGCTCGTGCAACAGGAGGTCGGCTCCGGCAGCTTCTTCAAGACGACCGCGCGCGCCTCGACGGGGCTCATGGACAACGGCCTCGCCTTCACCGCCCTCGGCGTCCGCAAGATGGGCGACGGCATCGTGGACGGGACGTGGACCGACGCCTGGGCGTACTACTTCGCCGGCTCCTACCGCATCAACCCCCGCCACACCGTCTCGCTCTACGCCGTCGGCGCGCCGCAGCGTCACGGCCAGAACCTCTTCCGCCAGAACATCGCCGTCTACGACGAGGAGTTCGCCCTCTCGCTCGACGGCTACGACCCGGCCGCCCTCCAGGGCAACAGCGAGGGCGGCCTCTACAACGAGGCCGGCCGCGAGTTCAACCAGAACTGGGCACCGGTCTCACCGAGCTACACCGGCCTCCAGGCCGCCGGCAACGACACGTTCGAGCGCTACGACGCCGGCTTCCTCAACGAGCGAGAGAACTTCTTCCACCGGCCCCAGGTCAACCTCAACTGGTACGCCCAGCTGACCGACCGCCTCCTCCTCTCCACCGTCGCCTACTACGGCGGCGGCTCCGGCGGCGGCACCGGCACCCTCGGCTCGAGCCCCGTCCGCGTCCCCTTCGACGGCGGCGACGGCAGCCCGTTCGACAGCCTCCCCTGGACGTGGGACTGGGACGCCACCATCGCGCGGAACCGCTCCGAGGACCAGGACCCCGACGGCGACGGCCGCTACGCCGCGCGCACCATCCTCCGCAACAGCCGCAACGACCAGACCGCCTGGGGGGCCATCTCCAAGTTGACCATGACGGTCGGCAACGGGATCACCGCCGAGGTGGGCGTGGACGCCCGCACGGCCACCATCGCGCACTACCGCGAGGTCCGCGATCTCCTCGGCGCTGACTTCTTCGTCGACAATGCCGACTTCTTCGCGGGCGAGCGCGAGGTCGGCCTCGGCGACAAGGTGGAGTACTACAACGAGAACAACGTGAACTGGCTTGGCGGCTACGCCCAGGCCGAGGTCGTCCGCGGCCCGTTCACCGCTTTCGGCATGGGCGGCGTGACCTCCACGTCGTACGACTTCGAGGACTTCTTCAACCCCGACCCAGACGACCCCTCGCGGACGCTCCGCCTGGAGAGCGACAACCTCGTCGGCTACCAGGTCAAGGGCGGCGCGCTCTACAACGTCAGCCCGGCGCTCGGGGTCTACGCCAACCTCGGCTACATCTCGAAGACGCCCATCTTCGACGGCGTCATCAACGACGTGACGGGCACGCTCAACCCCGACCCGAAGAACGAGGACATCGTCTCGATCGAGGGCGGCGTGAACTTCCGCACGGAGCAACTCGCCCTCAAGCTCGCCGCCTACCGGACGTCCTGGGCCAACCGGACGATCAACCGGAGCGTGGACAACCCCGTCACGGGCGAGGACGCCCTCGTCTTCCTGCGGGGCGTCGAGCAGCTCCACATGGGCGTCGAACTCGAAGGGGCCTACCAGCCCTTCCGCCAGCTCCGCTTCGACGCCGGCCTCAGCGTGGGCGACTGGGGCTACACGAGCGACGTCACGGGCGACTTCCAGCTCGCCGACCGCTCGGCCAGCATACCCGTCCTCGTCCCCATCGACGGGCTCAAGGTGGGCGACCAGCCGCAGACCCAGCTCGCCTACGCCGTCACGGTCCGCCCCATCGCCGACCTCAACCTCCAGCTCCTCGGGCGCACCTACGCCCGGCACTACGCCGCGTTCGACCCGCTCAGCCGCTCCCTCTTCGACGAGGACGGCGACGGCACCCCCGACGGCGAGCCGGACCGCGCCCAGAGCTGGATGGCCCCGGGCTACACCGTCTTCGACTTCAACGCCAACTACGTCGTCCCGCTGACGGGCCTGCCCGTCGGCCTCGAGCTGACCGCGAACGTGTTCAATCTGCTCGACGAGACGTACATCCTGGACGCGACGGACAACTCCTCGTTCAGCTCCTGGGACCAGGACCACGACGCAGACGATGCCGAGGTCTTCCTGGGCCTCCCCCGCCGGTTCAACGTGGGCGCCCGGCTGACCTTCTGAGCCCGCCCCGCCGCTCCGCGTAACGACGAAGCCCGGCCCCCTGCCATGGGGGCCGGGCCTTTTCGTGGGATTCCGTCGGAGCCGGCTCCGTCCACCTCGGTGCCGAGGCGGGCAGAGGGAGCGCAGCCGCCCTCACCCCTCCGTCTCGGCCGCCCGGAGGGGGCCGACGCTGTGCTCGAGGAGGTCGAGGATGCGGTGGAGGAGATCCGCCCACGACGTCGGCTCGACGTAGCCGTGCGGCTCAACCGGGGCGATGGCGAGCTCCCAGTCCCGCTTGCCGAGTTCGATGAGGCGCTGCGTGAGGCGGAAGATGTCCTGCGGGTGGACGTTGTCGTCCACGAGGCCGTGCGTCATGAGGAGCGGGTCCTCCAGGCCGGCGGCGAACTCGATGGGCGAGGAGCGGGCGTAGGCGAGGGCGTCCTCGGCGGGGGTGTTGAGGATGTTGGCGGTGTAGGTGTGGTTGTAGTGCGCCCAGTCGGTCACGGAGCGCATGGCCGCGCCGCCGCCGAAGTGCTCGGGCTCGGTGAAGAGCGCCATGAGGGTGAGGAAGCCGCCGTAGGAGCCGCCGTAGATGGCCACGCGCTCGGGGTCGATGCCGAACTCGGCGCCCACCCAGCGCGAGGCGTCCACGTAGTCCTGGAGGTCGCGCCCGCCCATGTGGCGGTAGATGGCCGTGCGCCAGTCGCGCCCGTAGCCGGAGGAGGCGCGGTAGTCGAGGTCGAGGACGAGGTAGCCGCGCTCGGCGAGGAGGTGGTGAAACATGTACTCGCGGAAGTAGCTGCTCCACCAGCGGTGCACGTTCTGGAGGTAGCCCGCGCCGTGGACGAACAGCACGGCCGCGCCGTTCGGCTCGGCGCCGAACGCCTCCGGCCGGTAGATGCGCGCGGGCACCTCGGCGCCGTCGCTGGCGGGGATCGTGACGATCTCCGGGTCCTGCCACGGGTAGGCCAGCCAGGCGTCCGTCGGGGAGCTTGTGACGTAGCGGACGGGCCGCTGCCGGCCCTCCTGCGCCATCGGCTCGGCGGGCTCGACGACGACCTCGGGCGGACGGTTGCCCGTCGAATGGAGGAGCGCGAGCCACCGCTCGTCGGGCGAGAGGGCGACGTCGTTGCGGCCGGGGAGGCGCGTCAGCCGCGTGCGGATGCCGTCCTCGCCCATCCGGTAGACGTGGCGCTCGAAGGGCGAGCCCTCGGAGGTGAGCAGGTACCACGTCCGCCCGTCCTTCGCCAGCAGGGCGGACTCGACCTCGAAGTCGCCGTCGGTCAGCGCCGTGACCGCGCCCGAGGCGGGGTCCACGGCGTAGAGGTGGCTGTAGCCCGTCCGCTCGCTGTGGAACCAGAAGCGGCCATCGGCCATCCAGCCGACGCTCGACTCGCCGCCCCACCACGCGATGCCCGGCCCGGCGATCCAGGCTTCGTCGCGCTGGTGGTCGAGGGCGGCGACGGTGCCGGCCTCGGCGTCGAGGCGGGCGATCCAGCGGTCCTTGTTGTCATACGTCCGCACGTCCAGGACGGCATGGCGGCCGTCGGGGCTCCAGTAGGGGCCGAAGGCGTAGAGCTGCCGCGTGGAGTCGGCCGTCTGGCCGCGCTCGCGCTGGAAGTCGGCCGCGTCGAAAGCGCCGGGCAGCGTCGTCAGGTCCACGGCGTAGGTGGTGTCCCGGTCGAGGTCCTGCACGTAGAACGTCTCGGCGGCGAAGGGGCTGCCCACCTTCGGGCGGGCCATGAGCTCCTCGGCGTAGCCGGACTCGGTGACGTAGGACACCAGCCGCGTCTGCGTGGCGTCGTCGTCGGCGCTGAGGACGAAGGTGACGAAGCGGCCGGCGGGGTCGAGCGCGAGCCGGTTCACGGACCGGTCCCCGGTGTAGAACGTGGGCGGGAGATCCCGTGCGGCCTCCTCCCGCTCCTGGGTGGCTTCGCGGAGGGAATCGCGACGGGCGCGCTCGCGGAGGACGTCGAAGAGGCGCGTCTGCTGGGCGCGGAGGTAGGCGTCCTGGTCCGAAGGCGCGGCGTCGCTGGGCGCGGCGTCGCTGGGCGCGGCGCCGCTGCGGAGGTCGGTGAGCTGCACCGTTGCGCCGGTGCCGAGGTCGAGGGTGAAGAGGTTGTCACCCTGGCGGTAGACGATCCGCGCGCCGTCCGCGCTGAAGCGGGGATCGGCCTCACGGGCCGTCGTGCGCGTGAGGCGCGCGAGGCGGTCGGCCTCGAGGTCGTAGAGGAAGAGGTCGCCGTCGCGAGCGACGACGCGGCGACCGAAGCCGGCGTCGTAGGCGAGGCGGTCGGTCCACCAACCTTCGAAGCGCGGGGGCAGGCTCCGCCGTTCCTCGGGCGTAAGCAGGACGGGCTCACCACCGTCCGGCCGCGCCTTGAAGAGCGAGTCCGCCTCGAACCGGCCCTGCGGGTTCCACCGGAAGTAGACCCACTCGCCCCGGTCGGTCCAGAACACGTCGGTGGGCCAGGCCCCGATCCACGTCTCGGGATCCTGCGTGATGAGGTCCACGGTGAGGGGCGGGCGCTCCTGGGCGAGCGCCGGGAGCGCCGGGAGCAGCGCGAGGACGAGGAGAAGGCGACGGGTCATCGGAGCCGGGCGACTGGGAACCGGCCCCAAGTTACCGGCGGGCCGCGAACGGTAGGCGGCGGGGCCTTTCCGATGCCCCCGTTCCCTTCAATCCCTCAATCCCCCGGCGCGTCCGGGATGACGCGGCCGGCGTGGGGCCGCACGTCGCCGCCGATGCGGAGGCGGTCCGGGACGTCGTTCCGCTGCGGCTCGGGGTTGACGAGGCCGCCGGTGAGCGGCGTCACCAGGGCGGTGACGAAGGGGGCGACGACGGAAAAGAGGAACTCCTGCTGGAACTCGTAGAAGTCGGCGTCGAAGCCGGCGGCGTCGCCGCGGTGGCCGTTGACGTCGAGGTAGAACACGCGGGGCCAGTCGGGGAAGCCGGCCTGCGCCTCGCGGAGGAGGCCGAACACGGCCCCGGCGGCGTCCTCGAACGTGTCCTCCGGCTCGACGACGTGGTAGAGCGCGACGGTGTTGTCGAAGCCCATGTGGACGCCGGGCGCGTCGGGCTTGTTGTACTCGGGGACGAACATAGGAAGCGTCTGCGTGGGCGTCCCCGAACATAGCGAGGCGGGCGGGGCCGGGCCTCCGCCGCCCCTTCACGGGGCCGGGCTCCCCGGACCGACCGCGCGGAAGGCGGCCACGCGGAGGAGGCGGCCGTCGTGCGGGAACGTCCGCGCCTGCACCTCGACGGGCACCTCGGCGCCGTCCTCACGGACGACGACGGCGTCGTAGCGCCCGCCCTCGTTCATGCGCGCCCGGACCTCCTCGGCCAGCCGCTCGGGCACCAGGTCGGTCACGGGCCGGCCGATGAGCCGCTCCGGGTCGCCGACGCCGAGGAGGGCGGCGGCCCGGTCGTTGACGTCCAGGATGAGGCCGGCCTCGGTGATGAGCAGGGCGTCGAAGACGACCTCGCTGAGGGCCTGGAAGCGGGCCTCGGCGTCGGCGAGGGCCGGGCTGGGGCGGGGCGCGAGCGCCTCGGCCACGAGCGCGGCGAGGTCGGTGAGGTACTCCGTCTCCACGCCCGTGAACACGTGGGGCATGGCGTCGAGCAGGCACAGGGCGCCCATCGTCTGGCCGGCGGCCGTCTCGGCGCGGGCGAAGGCGAAGAAGCTGGCGTCGGCCGGGATGACGAGGCGGGCGTCGCGCGTGGCGTCCTCGACGACGACGAGGGCGGCGTCCGTCGGGATGGAGGCGCAGGCGAGGCGGAGGTCCGGCGTCGCCCCGCCGAGGTGGCCGTGGGCGACGGGCGCGGCGGCCACGCCGTCGCCGCCGCCGTCGAAGCGGAGGACCTGGGCGTAGGGCACGCCGAAGACGGCCGCCGCCAGCCGGGCGATCCGCCGCAGGGCGACGGCCGCGGGGTCGGCCGCCACGGCCGGCATCGGGTCAATGACCGGCAGGGGTGAAGGTGGAGGAACGGTGCTTCCCATGAGGCCTCGGAAGCCTGTCGGACCGCCAGCGCGGCGGGCCCGGCATGGCCGCGGTATCGGCGCCCGGGGCCCGGGTCTTTAGCCCTTGGAATGGAAACACAAAAGGGGCGCGCCCTCGTGAACGCGCCCCGTGTTCGCTCCCGTCCGGCCGGCGTCAGCGGATCACGCTGAGGGCCTGCGTCTGCGTCCCCGCCTCGGTCGTCACCGAGAGGAAGTACGTCCCGGCTGCGAGGCCGGCGACGGCGAGGCGGAGCGTGTGGCTGCCGGCCGCACGCGGCCCGGCCTCCAGCACCCGGACGGCCCGCCCGCGCCCGTCGCGGAGGACGGCGGTCACCTCGCCCGGCCGGGCGAGCGTGTAGGTGGCCGTGGCACGGTCGCGGACGGGGTTCGGGTAAGGCGCGGCCAGCGTCACCGCCGCGGGTATGGCCTCGGGCTCCACGGCCACCCCGGCGCGCGTGATCGTGTGGGTGGCCGCGTAGATCTTGTCGCCGTCGTCGGGGAAGCCGTTCCCGTTGGCGGCGTTGCCGGCCACGTAGAAGACGACCTGCTCGGGCGCATCGTCCGGGGCGATCCACGAGAAGGTCCACGACGTCTCCTGGTTACCCTCGATCGTGTGGGTGACGTACTGGTTCCCCTCGAAGTCTTCCACGATCTGGACGAGCATGGAGCCGCCGAGGTCGAAGGAGCCGACGTGCGCCAGGGGCGAGCCCGAGTCCGGGAGGCGCGCCGAAATCTGGAAACCCTGCTTCCGCTCCGGGCTGGGCACGGAGGTGTTGTCGAGGGTGACGGTGATCGGCACCTCCGCGCCGGGAGCGAAGAACGCAGGCGCGGTGATGGTGACGGAGCCGGTGCCCGAGTTGACGGGGTTCGAATCCGGGCCGCCGTGACAGGCGTTGCAGTACTGCTCAGGGCCGGAGAACGCAGCGGGCGCACCGGAGGAATACGAGAGGGCGAGGAGCGGGACCGCGAGCACCGCCAGGGCGACGAGCAAGCCGATACCGTAGCGAACGAGGGTCATGGCAGATCGGGGCGAATGCGTGGGGGCGTACAAAGTACGACGGCGCACTACTGGAGGAGCGTGACGCGCTGGGTGTGCGTCCCGAATGCCCCCTGCACCCGAACCAGGTAGACCCCGGCCGGTAAGCCCTCGCTCCCGAAGCTGAAGCGGCGGAGTTGGTTCGGCGGCAGTTCCCCGTCGAAGACCCGCCGCACCTCACGGCCCAAGAGGTCGTAGAGGGTCACCTGCACCGGGCCACCGTCGCGCGAGATGACGTTGACGGTCGCTCGCTCGCGGAACGGGTTGGGGACGACAGCGAGGCCCACGGCCTCGTCCTCGAGGCCGGGCACGGTGGGCGTCGGCTCCTCGACCGCCTTGATCCGGAAAAACTGCCCGTGGAACAGGTTCACGAGGTAGAGCTCGCCCTCGCGGTCCTCGCCGAAGGAGGACACGGGGAAGGCGTCGAACAGGTCGGCGACCGCGCCGGTCTCGGGGTCGTAGGCCCACACCCGGGCCGCGTTGAAGTCGCCGAAGACGAACCATCCGTAGAGGGACGGGATGGCGCGGCCTCGGTAGACGTACCCCCCGGTGATGGAGCCCCCCACGTCCCGGCCGTAGGCGTACAGAGGCAGCGTCAGGCCTTCGGTGTTGCACGGCCCGCCACCCAGGCATTCCGGCCCTTCCATGACGTTCCATCCGTAGTTGAGCCCGGCCTCGACGCGGTCAATCTCCTCCCAGGTCAGTTCCCCTACGTCGCCGATCCAGAGATCGCCCGTGACGCGGTCGAACGAGCCCCGCCACGGGTTGCGGAAGCCGTGCGCCCAGATCTCCTCGCGCCAGCCCTGGTCGTTCCCCACGTACGGGTTGTCGAGGGGGATGGCGTAGGAGCGGCCGTCCTGCGTGTGGTCCACGTCGATCCGGATCACGGAGCCCAGCAGGTTGGCCCGGTTCTGGGCGTTCCCGGGGGCGTCGAGGTGGACGCCTCCGTCACCGAACGAGAGGTAGAGGTAGCCCTCGGGGCCGAAGGCGAGCACGCCGCCGTTGTGGTCGAGGAGCGAGGGCTGCTCGACCTCCAGGAGGACGACCTCGGAGGCGGGGTCGGCCGAGAGCGGGTCGTCCTCGGACCGGGTGTACCGCGCGAGGACGCTGCGGTCCGGGTCCGGGGCGACGTAGTAGACGTAGAGGTACCCGTTGGCGGCGTAGTCCGGGTGAAAGGCGACGCTGTACATCTGGCCGGTCCCGACCTTGTCCCGGAGGTCGAGGAAGACGTAGGCCGTGTCGACGTCCGGGCGGTTCTCGAACACGCGGACGCGCCCGGCGAGTTCGACGCTGTAGACTCGGTCGCTCCCGTCGTTCGCAAAGACGAGGCCGAGGGGGGCTTCGAGCGCGGGCAAGGCCGGGAACGCCCGTTCGTACTCCAGGGCCGCCGGCTGGGCGCTCACGCCAACGGCGGCCCCAGCAAGGACGAGGAGGAGGGCGTAGCGGAGGTGGACCATGGGAGCGAGGCCTGTCGGGATCGTACGTACACCGGCCGAATCGGCCGACTGTCTTTCATGAACACGCATCGGGCATCGGGAATATAGGCCCTTCCCTTCGGGGCTTTCCCGGTGTGGCTAGCTTGCTCCCTCCTCTGTCGCTCCCCTGCCCGATGCCTTCGCACGCCCTCTTCGGCCGATCCGTCTCGCGGCTCCTCCGCTCCCTGCTCGCCGTGCTGTCCCTGGGCGCCGCCGGATGCCTGGCGGAGCCGGAGCCGGAGCCGCCGCCCGACTACGCCCGCCTCGAGGCCGACTGGCGCGGCCTCGTCGCCGCGCGCGACAGCTTCTTCCGGTCCCCGGCCTCCCCCCTCCTCCCGACCGACCGCGACGCCTTCGACGGGCTGGCCTACTTCCCCTACGACACGGCGTTCGTCTACCGCGCCCAGGTCCGCCCCGAGCTGGCGCGCGACACCTTCGGCATGGTCACCTCCACCGGCGAGGTGCGGCCGTTCATCCGCTACGGCCTCTTCCGCCTCGAGGCGGGCGGGCAGGCGCGAACGCTCGTCGTGTTCCAGTCGGTCGGAGAAGGCTCGGACGGCCGGCTGTTCCTGCCCTTCCAGGACGGCACCTCGGGCCGGAGCACCTACGGCGGCGGGCGCTACCTCGACCTCCCGGAGTCACCGGACGGCCGCTACGTCCTCGACTTCAACCAGGCCTACCACCCCTACTGCGTCTACAACCCGATGTACAGCTGCCCCATCCCGCCCGCCGAGAACCGCCTCGACCTCGCCATCACGGCGGGCGAACGGCTTTCGGGCGAACCGGCCGTCCCGGCGCCCGCCCCTCCGCGGTAAAACGGGAGGGCCGGAGGCGAGCCTTCCGCTCGGCCCCCGGCCCTCGTTCTTCCCGCAGCTCGGGTCAGTGGTTGTGGCCGCGCCCTCGGCCCCGGCCTTCGTGGCCGCGCCCCCGCCCGTTGTCGTGGCGGTCGCCGTCACGGTCGCGGCGCTCGTAGCGGCGGCGGTCGTAGCGCCCATCGCGGTCGAGGTCGCGTGCGATGGTGCGGTACTCGCGGCGCTGGCGCTCGGTCAGGGAGCGCTCGATCTGGCGGTCGGTGGTGTTCCACCAGCTCCGCGCCGCGCGTGGGAGGCGCTGGTTGCGCGGGAACGGGTAGACGTTGCGGTGGTCCCGCGGGCGCGTCCGTTGCAGGAGGTGCTCCGTCCGGTCGATCAGCAGGCGCTGGATGGCGCTCTCCTGCCGGTTGTTGAGCCGGAGCTCGCGCTTGAGGAGGTTGGCGTAGCGGGCGGCGTCCTGCCGGATGCGGCGGTACTCGGCCGTGCGGCGGACGTCGTTGGGGGAGCGGTCCGGTCCCGGCCGATCGTAGACGGGGCGGGGCGTACGGGGCGCGCGGCTCTGGCCGGGGTAGGGGCCGCCGAGCACGCCGGCGGTCGTGCAGGCGCTGAGGCTCAGTCCGAGCAGGCCGAGGAGCGCGAAGGAGGTCCAGCGTCGGGGTTGCATGGGTCAGGCGGGCTGGTGGGGAACGGTGGTGGAGGGCGGGAGGCCCGGCCCGGAGCCTCCACGGGAGCTAAGCCGCCCCGCCCCGGCTCGAAGTATCAAGCCCCATTCCAGTCGGTCTCAGGCCGCGCAGCCCTCGTTCCTCTCGCCGGAAACGTCCAGCATCGTAGACGCGGCCCTCTCTTCGAGCCCTCCACGCCTCCGCGCCGACTCATCCGAACAGGTCGCCTAGGCGGAGGGAGAAGAGCTGGCGCAGCCGCAGCAGCGGCGTCGTGAGCGCCTCGCCGGTGAGCGCCTCGCCGGTGAGCGCGGCCGCACGGACGTACCTTGGAGACGTCGTCGGTCGAGACCGCTATGCGCACCGAGACGATCCGGCTCACCTACGAGGACTACGCGCCCATCCCCGACGATGGGCGCCGCCACGAGATCGGTGCCGGACCTCGTGGCGGAGGTGCTATCGGAGAGTAGCGGCGGACGGACCTCCTCCGCAAGCGGAAGCTCTACGAGCGCGCGGGCGTGGCCGAGTACTGGGCCGTTGATCCGGCCGTGGACGCCGTGCCGGTATTTTGGCCGGAGGGCGGGCGCAGGGCGTCGCTACGCCTCCTCTGCTTCCGCTGCCTCCTCGACCTCGTCCGCCTCGTCCGCCTCGTCGTCGTCGCCGGCGAGGTCGTCGAGGTCGATCTCGCGCGTCTGGCTGCCCACCTCCTCCTCGTCCGTGTGGCGTTCGAGCTCCTCGCGGAGGAAGCGCGCCGTGGGCGTCTCGGCCCCGGCGAGCGCCTCGGGCGTCCCGGCGAAGACGACGTGGCCGCCGCCCGCGCCGCCGTCCGGCCCGAGGTCCACGATCCAGTCGGCCTGCTTGGCCACGTCCATGTTGTGCTCGATGACGAGGACCGTGTTGCCCTTGTTCACGAGTGCCTGGAGCACGTTCAGCAGGTGGCGGATGTCCTCGAAGTGGAGGCCGGTGGTCGGCTCGTCGAGGATGTAGAGCGTGCTCCCGGTGCCGGGCCGCGAGAGCTCCCGGGCGAGCTTGACGCGCTGGGCCTCGCCGCCGGAGAGGGTCGTCGCCTGCTGCCCGAGGCGGATGTAGCCGAGGCCGACGGCGTCGAGCGTGCGGAGCTTCCGCGCGATGCGCGGGACGGCCTCGAAGAACGCCAGGGCTTCGGCCACCGGCATCGCCAGCACCTCGGCGATGCTCTTCCCCTTGTACTTCACCTCCAGCGTCTCGGGGTTGTAGCGCCGGCCCTTGCAGACCTCGCACTCCACGTAGACGTCCGGCAGGAAGTTCATCTCCAGCTTGACGATGCCCGCGCCCTTGCAGTGCTCGCAGCGCCCACCCTTGACGTTGAACGAGAACCGGCCCGGCTTGTAGCCGCGGATCTGCGCCTCGGGCAGCCGCGCGAAGAGGTCGCGGATGAGGCCGAAGAGGCCGGTGTAGGTGGCCGGGTTCGAGCGCGGCGTCCGCCCGATGGGCGACTGGTCGATGTCGATGACCTTGTCGACGTGCTCCAGCCCCTCGATGTCGTCGTATGGGAGCGGGACGGCCGTGGCCTTGTGGTACCGCTGGGCGAGGATGCGGTAGAGCGTCTGGTTGATGAGGCTCGACTTGCCGCTCCCCGAGACGCCCGTCACGACGGTGAAGGTGCCCAGGGGCAGCTCGAAGTCCACGTTCCGCAGGTTGTGGCCGCGGGCGCCTTTCAGGACGAGCCGCTTGCCGTTGCCCGGCCGCCGCTCCTGCGGCACGGGGATGCGCCGCCGCCCGGTGAGGTAGGCCGTCGTGAGGCTCTCCGAGAGGCCGTCGCCGCCGGGATGGGCGATGGCCTCGGGCGGCCCCGCCGCCAGCAGCCGCCCGCCGTACTCGCCCGCGCCGGGCCCGAGGTCCACCACGAAGTCGGCCGCCTCGATCATCTCGCGGTCGTGCTCGACGACGAGGACGGAGTTGCCGAGGTCACGGAGGGCTTCGAGCGAACCGATGAGCTTGGTGTTGTCGCGCGGGTGCAGCCCGATGCTCGGCTCGTCGAGGACGTAGAGGACGCCGGTGAGCTGGGTGCCGATCTGCGTGGCGAGGCGGATGCGCTGGCTCTCGCCGCCGGAGAGGGTCCGCGCCGAGCGGTCGAGCGTGAGGTAGTCGAGGCCGACGTTGAGCAGGAAGTCCAACCGCTCGGCGATCTCCTTGACGATGGGCGCGCCGATGACGGCCTGGCGACCTTCGAGCCGCAGGTCGGCGAACCACGCGCGGAGCGTGCGCAGGTCCATCTGCACGAGGTCGGCGATGGAGCAGTCACCCTCGTAGGTCTTCGTGTTGCCGACGCGGTAGGCGAGCGCCTCGGGCTTGAGCCGGCCGCCGCCGCACGTCCGGCACGGGCGCACGCGCATGAACGCCTCGGCCCAGCGGCGTTGCGTGCTGCTGGAGGTCGTGTCGTGGGTGTGCTCGATGTGGCCGTAGACGCCGCCGAAGCGGTGCTGGTACGTCACCTCGCGGCCCTTGTAGCGGTACACGATGGCGAACTGCTCGTCGCCCGCGCCTTCGAGGATGACCGCACGCTGCTTCTCGGTGAGGTCCTTCCAGGGCGTGTCGAAGTCGAAGTCGTACGCGTCGGCGACGGCGCGAAGCTGGGAGAACACCCACACGTCGCGCGGCTTCCCAAGCGGCGCCAGGCCGCCCTCGTTGATCGTCTTCCTCGGGTTGGGCACGACGAGGTCGGGATCGATCTCGCGGCGGACGCCGAGCCCGTTGCACGCCGGGCACGCGCCGTAGGGCGAGTTGAACGAGAAGGTGTTCGGGCTCGGGTCCTCGTAGGAGAGCCCGTCCTCGGGGCTGGTGAGGTGGCGGCTGAGGACGTGATCCCCGGCCTGTAAGACCCCGGCACGCCGGGGCCCTCCGCCCGCTGCCCCGGCCTCGGGCGCCGAGAGCACGTGGGCGATGAGCGTGCCGCCGCCCATCCCCAGCGCGAGTTCGACGGACTGCGCCACGCGCGGCCGGACGCCCTCCTTGATGACGAGCCGATCCACGACCACCTCGATGTCGTGGACCTTGTACCGGTCGAGCTGCATGCCCTTCTCGATCTCGCGGAACTCGCCGTCCACGCGGACGCGCTCGAAGCCCTGCTTGGCCGTCTGCTCGAAGAGGTCGCGGTAGTGGCCCTTCCGCCCGCGCACGACGGGCGCCAGCAGGGCGACCCGGGTCCCCTCGGGGAAGCCGGCGACCGTGTCGATGATCTCGTCGTCGGACTGGCGGCGCATCGGCCGGCCGGAGACGTACGAGTAGGCGTCGGCCGCGCGGGCGAAGAGGAGGCGGAGGAAGTCGTAGATCTCCGTCACCGTGCCGACGGTCGAGCGCGGGTTGCGGCTGACGGTCTTCTGCTCGATGGCGATGACGGGCGAGAGGCCGTCGATGAAGTCCACGTCCGGCCGCTCCATCACGCCGAGGAACTGGCGCGCGTAGGCGGAGAGGCTCTCCATGTAGCGGCGCTGCCCCTCGGCGTAGATCGTGTCGAAGGCGAGGGAGGACTTCCCGCTTCCGGAGAGCCCCGTCACGACGACGAGCCGGTTGCGGGGGATGTCGACATCGACGTCCTTGAGGTTGTGCTCGCGCGCGCCGCGAATCGTGATCTGCTCGTCCATCGAGGACCGGGGGGAGTGGGCCGAGAAGCTATCCAGCCTCCAACCGGACGCGGGCCGCCCCGTTCCGTCCGGGGGCAGCCCGCGAGGTGAAGCCCGAGCAAGGAACGCCCGGCGGCTGACGACGCCGTGTCAGCGCACGAGCGTGACCCGCCGCGACACCGCCCCCGACACGCCCGAGGCGCGCACGGCGTAGACGCCGCTCGGCAGGTCCTCGGCCTCGAAGCGGAACGTGTGGCTCCCCGCCGCGAGCACGCCGTCGTGGAGCACGGCCACCCTCCGCCCGAGCGCGTCGTACGCCGCCACCGTGACGACCTCGGGCCGGTCGAGGGCGAGGCGAATCGTGCCGTGGGCGGGCGCGGGATTCGGGGCCACGGTGAGGGAAAAGCCGGCCGCCGCCGGGGCCGCTTCGGCGCTCGTCGCGACCGGGACGCCCATCGCGCGGACCATGAACGCACCGGGGAACGGCACGTTGACCGGGTCGTCCATGCGCGTCCCGAACGGGGCCGAGGCGAGGTCGTCGATGACGTCGGCGATGCGGGGGGCGTAGAAGAACCAGGAGCGGTCGGCGCGACCGTCCGAGTCCACGCGGGCCGGGCGATCCTCCCCGCCCTGCAGGAGCGCACTCGCGCCGACGAAGAAGGCCCCGCTCACCTGGGTCGGCGGGATGGGAACGTGAACGAACGTGTTGCCGAACACGTCCGGCGTGGCCTGCGCGCTCGCCACGGCCGTCGCGCCCGTGCGCGGGTCGCCGTCGGCATCGGGGTCGTCGAGGAGCCAGAACGTGACGACGTCGACCGACGGAAACGTGGGGCCGAAGGCGACGGCGATCTCGGTGATGACCGCCCCGTCGGGGTCCGTCTCGAAGTAGTTGCCCCAGAGCATGTCCGGGTCGAACGACGAAGGCGGGCCGATGTTGACGTTGCCGGCGCCGTCGTCGTAGCGGTATTCGACGCCGCCGTTCGGAGGGGCGAACGGGGCCGCAGGCTCAGGCAGGGCCGCGTCCGACGTGAGCCAGGCCTGGGCGACCGCCGGGGCAGCGACCCCGGCGGCCAGGATCAGAAGAGGTACAACGAGCAGGCGGCGGAGATGGAACGTGGGCACGGGAGGCATCGCGGCGGGTGGAGGGACGGCGAGAAGCTAACCCACCCCGGCGCGAATCCCCACCGTACCGCTCACCAAACGCGGCGGACTCAGGCGCCCGCCCGCGTCAGGACGACGTTCTCCTCCGGCCCCGTGTCGTGCGCGCCGCGCCCCGTCATCCGGTCGCCCGAGGCGTCGAGGGTGAGGACGTAGCGGAGCGTGAGGGGGTGGTCCCAGTGCACGAAGGAGAACGCGACCTCACGGCCCTCGCGGGTGCCGGTCACCGGCGCCCCTTCGCCGGGCAGGCCGTCCCGAAAGATGAAGCAGGCGGCCCCGCTCAAGACCCCGGCGGCGGCGTCGAGTTCGAAGCGGTACGTCACGCCGGACTCGTACACGAGCTCCCAGCCCCCCGCGATGGAAGGGCCGTCGGAAGGGCCGTCGGAAGGGCCGTCGGAAGGGCCGTCGGGATCG
>CAZOJJ010000063.1:0-16085 GCA_964580105.1 uncultured Rhodothermales bacterium
CCGCCCACGCTGGCGCCGCCCACGCTGGCGCCGCCCACGCTGGCGCCGCCCACGCGCGCGCCTGCGCGGAACGAAGCGGTAGCACCGCCTCCGGCGGCTCCCCCCGCCTCGGCCGGACGGCAGGCAACCCCACCGCCCGCCACCGACGAAGGGGTCGCATCGGCGGCGGAGGCCAGCGATGCGCTCCCGGTTTCGTCCTGGGAAGCGGGCGAGGACGTGCGCCTGCTCTCGCTCCGCCTGCAGCAGCTCGCCGAGTCCAACGCCGGGCTGTCCTGGGACGAGCCCGTCGTTCCGCTCGGTACGCTGGAGACCGATTCGGCTGCGGACCCCGCCCTTCGATCCGTCCGTGACGGAGCCAAACCGGCTCGCGTCGAGGCGCGCATGCGAACGGGCGCGCCCGTTCGTTCCTCCGGACAGCAGCCGTAGGGACCATGCCACGCCGCCTCTTCGCCCTCCTCTTCTTTGTCACCCTGGCCGTGCCGACGGGGTTCGCCCAGGTGCAGCCTGCCGCCGAGGCCGGCGCAGCGGTGGAGGAGGACACCGCCACGCACGAACTCGCCATCCTCGACGGTCGCCTCTACCTCGACGGCCGCCCGCTCCCGCCCGAGAACCTCCCCGACGGCCTCGACCTCAACGGCATTCCGCCCTACTCCTACAGCTTCACCTGGCCGCTGAAGCCCGTCCTGGAGATCGACGGCGTCGTGTACGTGCTCCAGGACGAGCGCCTTCGCGTCCTCGCCGAGACCGACATCGCCGACTCGCCGGTCTACTTCCTCGGAGAGCCGGGCGCGGAGGCGGCCGCTGCACCAGCCCCGATGTCGGAGCCGCAGATGGCCCGGATGAGCGAGGCCGCTTACCTCCAGCAGCTCTCCTCGCGCGACCGTACGCTCTACGAGCAGATCCGCGCCGAGCAGGCCCTCGAACGCGAGACGCTCCGCCTCGCCGGCCAGATCCGCCGGACCGCCGACGCCGTCGAGCGTGCGCGCCTCGAAGCGCGCCTCCGCGCCAAGCTCGACGAGTCGTTCGAGCTCAAGCAGCGCATCCGCGCCGACGAGATCGAGCAGGCCGAGGCCCAGATCGGCGAGCTGCGCCGCCTGCTCGACGAACGCGCCGCCCGCAAGCCCCAGATCATCGAGCGCCGCGTCCGCGAACTCCTCGGCGGTCACTGACGAACTCCCTCTTGGCGATAGCCCGCGCGGCCCGGACCACCAGCCGGGCCTTCCGTTCCCCTATCTCCTGTTCCGTATGCCTCCCTTCCTACGTGTCCTGACCGTCCTCCTCGCGGTCGCCGTGCTCGCCCCGGCCCCGTGGGCCCAGAACGACCGCGACGACGACGACGACGACGAAGCAATCGTCATCCACCGCGACGGCCGCATCGTCATCCGCGACGAAGACGGCACCGTCCGCCACTTCGAGTTCGACGGCGCCCACCCGGTCCTCTCGGACACCACCGTTGACGGCCGCCGCATCATCCGCTTCCGCATGCCTGACGGCGACGAGCGGACGCTCGACTTCCGCGTGCCCGACCTGGAGCACTTCGAGTTCGACCACGAAGACTTCGAGGCCGACCTGGAGCGCTTCCACCACGGCATGGAGCGCTTCCGGCGTGACATGGAGGACTTCGACGGCCCGCGTCGCTTCCGCTTCCGCGAGGGCACGCCCCTCGGCGGCCTGTGGACCGACGGCGTGGCCGGTCTGGCGGAGCGCTTGGGCGCCTTCCCCGGGATCTCCGAGGAGACGCGCCGCGAGATGCGCCAGCTGGAGCGCCGCACGCGCGAGCTCGCCGCCCGCTACCGCCGCGCCGCAGGAGCCGAGCGCGCCGAAGCCGAGCGCGAGTTGGACGAGGCGCTGGGCCGCCTCTTCGAACTGCGCGGCCAGGCCCGCGCCGAGGCTGCCGACCACCTCGACGAGCAGGCCGAGCGCCTCCGCGAGCGCGCCGACGAGCTCCGCGAGGCGCTCCGCGACCGCAACCAGCGCCGCCGCGCGCTCATCGATGAGCGCAAACGCGAGCTGACCGGCGAGCGCGGAAGCGACTGGTAGCCCTGCCCGCCTCGGCCCACGCCCGCGCGCCCCGGACACCCACCGTCCGGGGCGCGGTCGTTCGGGGCGATTCGTAGTGCTGCGTTACGAATCCGAATCGTCCGAGCGCGTGACGGCAGCCGGCCGCGCGAGGGGCGCGGGCGCGGCGGACGGATGATATCGGCGTAAACGAGGCATTCCATAAGCGGTGCCTGAACTCGATGCGGGAGGGAAAGCGGTCGGCGAGACGATAGGGATGCTCCGGCACGGTGTTTTCGAGAGGATGCGGTGCCGACCGGCGAGGCCGGCCGTCGGACCCCTGTTCCTCCTGTGTCCCCCCGCCATGCGTTCCGTTCGGTACTCGACCTTCTTCGCACGACCCCTCGCCCTCGTCGCACTGCTGCTCGCCGCCGTCGCTGCCCACGCCGAGGCGGCCATCGAGCGCGTCTCGTTCACGCCGCGCGCCGACGGCCGGGGCTACGTCGTCCGCTTCCACGCCGAGGGGCGGATCGGGGCCTACAGCGTCGAGCGGCCGACGGCCGGGGCCATCCAGCTCGTCGTCTACCGCGCGCGCCTCGCGCCGGGCCTCCGCCGGGACGAGGCGCGCGGCCCCGTTCGCGACTACCGCGTGGATCCTGCCGACGACCGCCTCACGTTCACCTTCACCCTCGTCGCCGGTGCGTCCGTCGAGGCCCAGGCCTACCCGGACCGCGACTCGGACGACCTCCTCCTCGCGCTGACGACGGCGCCTTCGGCGCCGGTGGCGGCCGTGTCGTCCTCGGCGGCTCCGGGCGGCGTCGCAGCCGACGGGGGCGGCCAGCCCGACGCGGCCAGCCGCGAGCACTGGCAGCTCGACTGCGTCGTCGTTGACGCGGGCCACGGCGGCCACGACGGCGGGGCGACGTACTTCGGCGTCCGCGAGAAGGACGTCACGCTCGGCATCGCGCGCCGCCTCGGGCGCTACCTCGAAGAGAACCTCGGCGTCCGCGTCGTCTACACGCGCAGCGACGACCGTTTCATCGAACTCCACGAGCGCGGGCGCGTGGCCAACACGTCCTGCGGCAAGCTGTTCATCTCGATCCACGCCAACGCCGCCGGCTCGTCCCGCGCGATGGGGACGGAGACCTACTTCCTGGCGCCGCACCGGACCGAGAGCGCGCGGAGCGTGATGGAGCGCGAGAACAGCGTCGTCCGCCTTGAGAGCGACCCGCACCTCTACGCCGACTTCGACGCCGAGGGCGGGATCATGCGGACGCTCGCCTTCAGCGCCTACCAGCAGGAGAGCCAGGACCTCGCCACGCTCATCGAGGCGGAGCTGGGCGCGCGCGCGCGCCGCCACAGCCGGGGGGTCAAGCAGGCCGGCTTCCTCGTCCTCTGGCGCGCCTCGATGCCGGCCGTGCTCGTCGAGACCGGCTTCATCACGAACCCGGACGAGGCCCGTTTCCTCTCCAGTGCCGACGGCCAGGACCTCATCGCGAGCGCCATCTTCCGGGCGGTGCGCACCTACAAGGAGCAGTACGAGCGGGGCATCCGCCTCGCGTCCGTGAACTGACGCCGCCCGATTTCAACGCGCGGCATCGCGGCGCGCCCGTAGCTTGGGCGCGCCGCTTCCGTTTGCACGCCGGGCGTAGCCATGACCGACCCGCTCCTCGACGCCATCCGCACCGTGCCCGACTTCCCCGAGCCGGGCATCCAGTTCAAAGACATCACGCCGGTCCTTGCCGATCCGCGGTTGTTCTCGGAGGCCGTGGATCGGCTGAAGGCGCCGTTCTCCGGTGCGGCCATCACCCACGTGATCGGCATTGAGTCGCGCGGGTTCTGGTTCGGGGCGGCGCTGGCCGAGCGGCTGCACGCGGGATTCGTCCCGGCCCGCAAGCCGGGCAAGCTCCCCGCCGCGACCCTCCGTGAGACGTACGACCTCGAATACGGCACCGACGCCCTCGAAATCCACGCCGACGCCCTCCCCGAGAACGCCCACGTCCTCGTTCACGACGACGTGATCGCGACGGGCGGGACGGCGGCGGCGGCGGCGCGGCTGGCCGAGCGGGCCGGCGCCCTCGTCATCGGCTTCTCGTTCTTCGTGGAACTGGGCTTCCTGGGCGGCGTGGCGAAACTGCCTGCGGGCGTCCCGGTCCGCTCCGTCCTCCGCATCGAGTGACGCCGAGCGCGCCGGTCTCGCCGTAGCTTTCGTTCCCCTCCAACTCCCACACCGATGCGTTCTCCCCGCCTCCTTGCGCCGCTCCTCGCCGGCCTCCTCGCGCTCTCGGGGTGCGACCCGGCCTCGCCCGACACCTTCACCTTCGGCGTCACGGGCATCCGCTTCACGTTCCAGTTCGACGGCGACGAGGTCAACGGCGGCGGCGCCCCGATCACGGCCGCGGAGATGAAGAACCTCCTCGGCGAGATCCAGGATCGCGAGTTCTCGACGGCGGACGTGGTGTCCATCCGGCTCCGGGACGGGTCCGGCCAGATCCGCATCCTGAACGCGCCGCCGGGTACGGACATCGACTTCCTCGACGCGGTCTCGCTGCGGCTGACGGCGGGCGGCAGCGCGGTCGAGGTGGCGAGCCAGGACGACTTCGGCTCGATGACGGGCACGATGTCCGGCGAGGCCGAACTCGACGTGACGGGCGCGGACATCGCCCCCATCGTCGCGGCCGGGGACTTCGGCGCCGAGCTCGACGTGGCCGCCAGCGCCGCCGAGGCCGGCGTGACGTACCGCCTGGAGACCCGGTTCGACGTCACCGTCGAGGTGGAGTCGCCCTAGATGGGGCCCGAGTCGGCCCACCTCGGCCCCGAGGCAGGCTCAGCGGACGGCCACGCAGGAGATCTCGACGCGGGCGCCGCGCGGGAGCGCCGCCACCTGGATGGCCTCGCGCGCCGGCGGCGCCTCGCTGAAGTACCGCGCGTAGACCTCGTTGACCGGCGCGTAGTCGTCGAGGCTGGTGAGGTAGACCGTGCAGCGGACGACGTGCTGGTAGTCCATCCCCGCCGCCTGGAGCACCGCGCCGAGGTTGTCGAGCACCCGCGTCGCCTCGTCCTCGATGTCCCCCTCGATCAGCCGGCCGGACTCGGGGTCGAGGGCGATCTGGCCGGAGCAGTAGAGGATGTTCCCCACCAGGACGCCCTGGCTGTAGGGGCCGATGGCGGCGGGCGCCTTCGGGCTCTTGATGGACTCGCGGCGGGAGGGGGTGCGGGCGGTCATCGGGGGAAGGATCGTACCAAAGGATGCGGCGAAGTTGCGCAGGCCCCCGGGGTTCGCCAAGCGAAGATTGAGTATGAACCCGGCCCGGGCCCGGGCACGCTTCCCGCCGGACCGAAGACGGGGTGAAGCTGGAACGGGCCGCTGCGGAGGCGGTAGGGGACCGGCTGTACCTTGTGCCTAGACCGACCTCGGGCCCCCTATGAGCCGACACGGACGCGTGCTCGTCGCGATGAGCGGCGGCGTCGATTCCTCCGTCACCGCGGCGCTGCTGCGGGAGGAGGGGTACGACGTCGTCGGCATCACGATGAAGACGTGGGACTACGCCACCACCGGCGGCGCGGCCGAGGCGAAGGCCCGCACGAAGGAGGTCGGCTGCTGCTCGCTGGAGTCCATGAACGACGCCCGCGCGGTGGCCGTCCGCCTGGGCTTCCCCCACTTCGTCGTGGACATCCGCCGGGAGTTCGGCGACTGGGTCGTCGAGCGGTTCACGACCGACTACCTCGCCGGTCGCACGCCCAACCCGTGCGTCCTCTGCAACACCCACATCAAGTGGGCCGCGCTCCTCCAGCGCGCCGACGCCCTCGGCTGCGACTTCATCGCGACGGGCCACTACGCCCGCGTCCGCCTCGACGAGGCGACGGGCCGGCACGTCGTCAGCCGGGGGCTCGACCGGAACAAGGACCAGAGCTACGCCCTCTGGGGCGTTGCGCAGGAGCACCTGGCCCGGTCCCTCTTCCCGCTCGGCTGCTACGCCAAGCCCGAGATCCGCCGGATGGCATCCGACCTCGGCCTCGACCACGTCGCCGCCAAGCCGGATTCCTACGAGATCTGCTTCATCCCGGACAACGACTACCGGGGCTTTCTCAAGCGCCGCGTGGACGGCCTCGCCGAGCGCGTCGAAGGCGGGCCGTTCGTGCTCGAAGCCACGGGCGAGGTCGTAGGCCGCCACGCGGGCTTCCCGTTCTACACCGTCGGCCAGCGGCGCGGCCTCGACCTCGCTCTCGGCGAGCCCGTCTACGTCACGCGCCTCGACCCCGCCACCAACACGGTCTACGTCGGGCCCCGCGAGGCGCTCGACGGGCGGGCGCTCACGGCGCGGCAGCTCGTCTTCGGCAAGGCGGCCGATCTGTGGGACGAGCGGCCCGCACTCGGGCAGATCCGCTACAAGGATGCCGGGGCGGACTGCCTCGTGCGGCAGACCGAGGCGGACGAGGTCGAGGTCGTCTTCGAGGCGCCCCGCGCGGCCATCACGCCGGGCCAGTCGCTCGTGCTCTACGACGGGGACGACGTGCTCGCGGGCGGCTGGATCGCGTCGGCCGGCGGCTACGTGCCGGCGGTGCCCGCTGCGGAGTTCATCGCCCTGCCGACGCTCTGATGGCCGCCTTCCGCGAGTGCCCCGCCTGCGCCCTCGAAGGCCCCGCCGACGCCGAGGCCTGCCCCTATTGCGGCTACGAGTTTCCGGTGCCGCGTCCGGGCCTCCGGCCCGTCACGTGGGTCATGATCGCGCTGATGGTGCTCTTCGCGATCCCGCTGCTGGCGTGGCTTGCCGGGTGGCTGGGGTAGCGGAGTGCAGGGGATGCATCGGCCGCGGCCGGCTGCCCTTCGAACCAGATGTCGTCGATGACAACGTCTGAGGCCGTCTCGGAGAAGATGTACCGCGAGAATTCGGCGATGTCCACCTGCCCGACGCCGAGGTTGGCCCCGCTCTGCTCCTGAAAGAACGGCACCGGGCCGTCGGTTACGATCCGGAAGTACACCTCGTAGGCGGGGATGGCTTCAGAGCCGGTGTTGGCTACCCGGTACTGGACGCGCACGACGGTGCTGTCGCCCTGCACGTCGTTGACGAAGTTGAGCACGCTCACGTCCATCGCGGCCGAGGTCGTGTCGTCGTCCTCGGGCTCGGCGCGGAGTAGGATCGTGGCCTGTGTATCCTGTCCGTCCTGGACGGCGACGGTGGCGGTGTTTGTCTGGTAGCCGTCCCGCGCTACGGTGATGGTGTAGTTGCCGACGAGGAGAGGGTCGATGCGGAAGCGCCCATTCCCATCCGTCACGAGTGCGGACGAGGGGGGGCTCGTGGTGACGGCAGCGTTGGCGAGCGGCGCCCCGGTCGAGAAGTCCACCACCTGCCCGTCAATGGCACCGTAGCGCTCGGGGAGGAGGGTGGATTCCTTGCAGCCAAACAGGAGGGCTGCGACGAGCAAGAGTGCCGGAGCTACACGGCGAAAAGGAGGCATGGTGACGAAGCTGGGGGACGAACGCGGCCGAAGATAGAGCACCTACCGCCCGCCGTTGTGTTCGATGAGGATCGTCTGGCCGAGGCCGTGCTGCTCGACCGTGAACGGAGTGCTCGTGGTGCCGGTCTGGACGACGCGGAGCCCCACGCCCTCCTGGACGATCGTATGGTCGGGCTGGGCGCCCGGCCGGGGGGTGAGGTCCAGGTCCATCAGGTACGCGTTCCGGGCGCCGACCTGGATCACGCGTACCGTGGCGTCCGCTCCCGTCAGACGACCGCCGTAAAGGTGCCCGATTCCGGTCTGTTGCACCTCCGTAGCGAGAGCGACGCCGTCCTGGAGCAGGACGGCCGCATTGCGGGTACCCCGCTGCTCGATGAGCGCGGTGTGATCGGTCCCTTCCTGGCGAATCAGGGCGAAGCTGCCGGGCTGGCCGTCAGAGTCGGCGAGGAACTGCTCCAGCAGCGCCCGCTCCTCCGTCCACAGTTGCGTGTAGATCCGTTCGACTCCCCCGGCCTCGGTCGGGCCCGGCGCAGCCTGCTCCACGAACGCCTCCGAGGGGGCGGCGTGCGGGGCCTGTGCACCGGCGGCGACAGGCAGGACGAAGGCGAGTAGGAGCAGGGAGAGGCGCATGGCGCGGTTGCGCGGTGGCCGCCGGCTCGCCGGCGGCCACCGCGCGGGCAGCGTACGTGCTACGGATTCGGGTTCAGCCGATCACTGGATGATCGTCGCGGTCAGGCCCGAGCCCACCTGGCTCTGAACGGCCGTGTTGCCGTTGCCGGACTGCGTGATCGTGGCCGTGTTGAACGAGCCGTCCTGCATCTGGCGCGCGAGGTTGCCGTTGCCGGACTGCTCGACGGTTGCCGTATTGAACAGTCCGCTGAGCTGGGTCTGGAACGTGCGGTTGTCGCTGCCCGACTGGATAGCGAGGGCGATGTTGGCCGTCCCGAACTGGGTCTGCTCGGCCCGGTTGCGGTCGCCCATCCCCTGCGTGATCGTGGCGAGCAGGTCGTCGCCCGTCTGCGTCTGGAAGGCGCGGTTCTCATCGCCGCCCATCACCTGCGTGATCGTCGCATCGCTGGAGAACCCGGTCTGGGTCTGTTTGGCCACGCCGTCGTTGCCGGCCTGCGTGATCGTCGCCAGGCCGGCGTTGCCCGTGAGGCTCTGCTCCGCCCGGTTGCCATGGCCGGACTGGATGATCGACGCGTCGTGCGCGGCGAACGCTTGGTCCGTCGTCATCGTCGTCTGCGTGGCGCGGTTGTTGTCGCCGGACTGATCAATGTCGATCAGGTTGACGTCGGCATCGCCGCGAACGTCCTGGCGCGCCCGGTTGTCATGGCCGGACTGGTTGATCGTGACGAGCGATTGGTCGGCGTCGTTCCAGACGGACTGGTCGGCGCGGTTGCGGTCGCCGCCCTGGGTAACCCGCAGCGTGGCGCCGTCCGCCCCGTTTAGCACCTGGTCCGACCGGTTGTCGTCGCCGGACTGGAAGGCCTCGACGACATCGCGGTTCGGGACCGTGTAGAGGATCTGCGTGGCGCGGTTGCGGTCGCCCGATTGGTTGATCGTCGCCTCGGTGAAGACGATCTGGCCGTGGACCTCCTGCATCGCCTGGTTGTCGTCGCCGGACTGATCCACCGTGATGACGTTGTCGTGCGTCCCCGGCCCCGTGACCGACTGCGTCGCCGAGTTGCCGTTGCCGGTCTGGGTCGCGGTCACGATGTCCGACGCCGCCGTGATGGTCTGCTCGGTGCTGTTGCCGTCGCCGGTCTGCATGATCGTGGCGATGTCGTCGTCGCCCGTCATCGTCTGCGTGCCCGAGTTACCGGCGCCGGTCTGCGTGATGGTGGCCTCGTGGCCGCCCGTCCCGCCCTGTACCTGCGTGGCTTCGTTGCCGCTGCCGGACTGAGTGATCAGCGCGATGCTGACGGCGCCTGTCGAAGCCTGCGTCTGGATGGCCACGTTGGCGTCGCCAGACTGGACGATCGTTGCCGTCATGCCGGCCGTGTTGGCCTGGTCCTGCGAGGCCTCGTTGCCGTCGCCGGACTGAATGATCGCGGCCGTGTGATCGGCACCCGTCGCCGTCTGAGAAGCCTCGTTGCCGTCGCCGGACTGGTCAATGGTCTGGGTGATGTTGTCGCTAGCGATCGTCTGGGTGGCGGTGTTGCCGCTGCCATCCTGGTCAATGACCTGCATGTTGTCGTCGCCGCCGCCGCTCATCGTCTGGGAGGCGCGGTTGTCGTCGCCGCCCTGGTCAATGACCTGCACGTTGTCGTCGTCACCGCTCATCGTCTGGGAGGCGCGGTTGTCGTCGCCGCCCTGGTCAATGGCCTGCACGTTGTCGTCGCCGCCGGCCATCGTCTGGGAGGCGCGGTTCTCGACGGCCCCGACGCCCTGGTCAATGGCCTGCACGTTGTCGTCGCCGGCGGTCATCGTCTGGGAGGCGCGGTTGTCGTTGCCGCCCTGGCCGATGGCCTGCACGTTGTCGTCGCCGGCGTCGAGGGCCTGGTCGGCCCGGTTGCGACGGCCAGCCTGAAGGATCGCCTGCAGGTTATCGTCGTCGGCGACCATCGTCTGGGAGGCGCGGTTGTCGTTGCCGGTCTGATCGATGTACGACGCGTTGTCGTCCGAGCCGCTGCCGGAGCCGCCGCTCATCGTCTGGGTGGCGCGGTTGTCGTTGCCGGACTGGTCGATCTCTGCGTAGGCGTTGTCGTTGTTGTCGGCTTGGGTCTGCGTCGCTCGGTTGCGATGGCCGGACTGGTCGATGTAGGCCTCCTGGCTCTCGTCCTCCTGGGACTGCGTCGCCCGGTTGTCGTTGCCGGACTGGTCAATGTAGGCCTCGCTGTTGTTGGCATTGTCCGCCTGCGTCTGCTCGGCGCGGTTGCGGTTGCCGGTCTGGTCGATCTCAGCGATCAGGTTGCTCACCGAGAGGAGTCCGGACCCGTCCTGGGTCTGGATCGCGGTGTTGTCGTTCCCGCTCTGGTCGATGGTCGCGACGTTGAAGCTGCCGCCGAGGGCGGCCCCGCCGCTCTGGGTCTGGGTGGCCGCGTTCCGGTTGCCCGACTGGTCGACCTCGGCGGTGTGGCCGACGAGGCCGCCGGCGACGCCACCGCTCTGGGTCTGCGTAGCGCGGTTGGCGTTACCGGTCTGGCTCACGTCCGCCATGTGGCCGACGGCTCCGGCCCCGGCACTGCCGCTCTGGTCCTGCGTGGCGCGGTTGTCGTTCCCTTCCTGGAAGATCGCAGCCCCGTGGAGCGACGCGCCGATGCCGGCGCTGCCGTCCTGGATCTGGTCGGCCCGGTTCCGTTTGCCGTCCTGGTCGATGTCGGCCGTGTGGCCGGCAATCCCGGCCGCGTCATTGCCCGTCTGGATCTGACGGGCGATGTTGTCGTTGTTCGACTGGTCGATGGTGGCCGTGTGGTTCCCGTTGCCGTTGCCGGCCTGGTCCTGGGTCGCCTGGTTCCGCTTGGCGATCTGGAGGATGGAAGCCGAGTGACCGTCGCCAGCCTGGGTCTGGTCCGCGACGTTGTTCGTGCCGCCCTGCGTGATCGTACTGACGTGGTCCGATCCTGTCTGTGTTTGCGAGGCCGAGTTCTGTGCATGGACGGTGCCCACGCTCAAGAACCCCACGACCACGAGGGTTATGAGATATCGCATGATGTTTCTCCGGGGGATGGGTTAAGGGAAGAGCGAGCCAGAAGGCTGCGGGAGAACGAGCGCGTGTGGCGGAGGAGTCCGCACCCGTACGGGTGGATTCGATGCGTCAGGGACGGAGGTACCGGACCACGCCGACCTTGAACAGCCAGACGTTGTCGTTGACGGGGCCGGTCTCCACCCCGTCGATGCCTTCGACGAGGGGATACTCGTTGGTGAGGAAGAGGTCGAAGGCGAGGCGGGGGGTGGCCATCCACTCCAGGCCGACGCCGGCGGTGAGGTAGGGGAAGGGCCCCTCGACGGCGCCCACCGGCTCGGGCTGAATGAGCACGCCTGCGCCCGCCAGCAGGAACGGCGTGACGGGACCGTCCGGGATGGCGTAGTAGAGGCCGTGGAGGCCGAGGTCCACCTGGGCGGTGGTGAAGGCGTCGCGCGCGCCGATCTCGCCGTAGCCCGCCAGGGAGCCGAGGGCGAAGTGCGGGGTGAGGGTGTATCGGAGGAAGCCCTCGCCCTGAGGGCGCAGGAGCGGGTCGGCGAAGTCGCCCTCGTACTTCGTCCCGGCGAGGGCCAGCCCGAGGCCGACGCCCCGGCGCTGGGTCTTCCGGCGCCGGCCGAAGACGTCCACCTGCTCGGCCGCCGCGCGCTCGGCGTCGTAGGCGGCGAAGGCGGGGTGCTGCGTGAGGTCGCCGGGGTTCTGGAGCGCCCAGAGGTTCTCGCGCACACCCTCGATGACGAGCGCGCGGACGGCGTCCTCGATGGCCTCGGTGACGGCCTGGACGGGCGGCTCGTTGAAGCTGTACCCGGCTTCGGCCTCCAGCAGTCGCTGCTGGTCGACGAAGCGGAAGAGGCCGCCCTCCATCTGCTGCGAGAGCAACGTCTTCGTCACGTGGACCGTTTTGAGCACGCGGCCGGTCTGTGTCGAGACGGCGCGGAGGTAGATCGTCACCTGGTCCTGGCGGATCTGTGCCGAGCCGCCCGTCGCGAAGTAGCGAGCACCCGCCCCCGCCGTGATCACGTTGGTGTCGTACCCGATGATGCCGCCTTCGAGGAGGACGCCCGCGTAGAGCAACGGCGGCAGCGGCGGCAGCTCATCCCCATCCGGGCCGGCGTACTGCGCGCGTACGGCCGAGATGATCTGCCGCTCGTTGAGCAGGTTCGAGAGCCCCTCCCGCTCGATAGGCACGAACCAGCCCGATGCCTCGAGAGCCCGGACGAGAATGGAGGTGGCGCCCTGGGTGACCTGGGTCGAGAACGTAGAGACGTTCTCGAGGGCTTTGTACTGACCGGTCTGGTCACGGAAGCGGTACACGGCCACGACCACCGGCTCGGCCGGCGTCGGAAGCGCGCGCAGGGCGTCCGTCGCCGGCGTCGGCACGCCGGGGTACGCGCGGCTCGTCTCGAACGGCGCCAGGTACGATGCGCACCCGCTCAGGCCAAGGGCGAGGCTCAGCCCCATCACCCACAGGCATGGGCCGGCCGGCCGACCGCGACGAATCCAAGTACGAAACACGGGGGAAGGGTGTCTAGGAGGCACGCTTCGAGCGTGTGCTGGGGAATCGCCGGGTGGTGGAGGTACCGGAGAGGTAGCGGGCGTTAGGGGACGTTGGGGATGGTGACGACGGACTCCTCACCGGTCAGAAGATTGAAGATTCGGATGGAGACGTCGCCGAGGCCGGGGACTACCTCGATGCTGAAGTCGCCGAAGTTGAACGTCCCGGGCTGGGAGAGGTCGAGGTCGCCGAAGCGGTCCAGGATGATCTCCCGCGAGAGTTGGCTCAGGATCTGGCGCTGGAGGCTGGTTCGAAAGTCCTCGAACGGATCCCGGCTGAGACCGCGCAGCGCGTCGTCCTCGAACTCGTTCTGGACCGTGGCGCTGCTGAGCAGCCACGAGTAGTTGAGCGGGTTGCCTCCGAAGGCCGGGTTGATCGGCCGGTATACCAACTGCTGAGCCGAGGCCCTCGCCGGCACCAGGCCGAGGGCGATGAGGGCGAGCAGGAGGAGGAGGACGCGCATGGAAGGGAGAGCCATTTAGTATGGGCCAGGGGACGATACGGTGTTACCGACGGTGAGTCAATAGGAAGGTAGGCCTGAACGGGCCGAATTCGAGGGTCAGTACGTACCTACTCCGTAGGGCTTAGCCGCCGGGCTGTGATGTGCAGAGCCTCTTGGACGACGTTTTCGAGGAACTCTTCGCCCGGTTGGAGCCGCGTCTGGTAGATGATTTCGCCGTCGAGGCGGAGGGTAAGCAGAGTGCTGAGTCCGGGCAGAGGCTGCTCCTGAACGAGCAGGGTATAGGCCACTGCCCCTTCGGGCGCCGTCCAGCGCTGATAAAACTGGTCGTAGACCTCACGGCCGAACCGGGTCAGCGTCTCGTCCACGACGAGGCCGGTCTGGAACGCCCCGATGAGTCCCGGATTGAGTGAGTCCACTCGCGGCTGGAGCCGCCGGTAGGTGCGGAGGAGGTCGCCGTACGTCATGGGCGTTTCGACGGCGGGAACGGTCTGAGGGACGACCGGCGGCTCCTGCGCGAGCGCCGGCGCGAGCGACGGGCTCAGGAGGGACACCAGCATGCCGAAGAGAAGGGGGCGGAGCATCGGGAGGCGTCGGGGCGCAGCCGAACGGAGCGTGTGGCCAGGCCTCGGTACGGTCGTTGATCCGAGCTGTGTAGCTCATAACCGAGTGCGCGAAAGTACCCCGATGCCGCTCGTCTCGGTACGGGCCGAGGTGTCTTTCCTTGAACCTCCATCCTACAGCACGGGCGCGAAGAGCCGCGTGCCGTGGACGGCCAGGCGGAACCAGAACGAACGGTCGTTGAGCTCCCCCTGCATCAGCCGCGTGGCCCGCGCAAAGTCCCGCTCCAGCATGGCCTCGGTCTCTCGGCAGAAGCCCGCGTCGTTGACGAGCGCGGTCAGCTCGAAGTTGAGCCGGAAGGAGCGGTTGTCGAAGTTGGCCGTGCTGACGGCGGCGTAGTCGTCGTCGATGAGGAGCACCTTCTGGTGCATGAAGCCGTCCTCGTAGAGCCACACCTCGGCGCCGGCCCGCTCCACCTCGGGGAGGTAGGCGAAGGGGACGTACTTGAAGAAGATGCTGTCGCTCCGGCGGGGCACGAGGACGCGCACGTCCACGCCGCGGAGGGCGGCCAGCTGGAGCGCGCCGAGGACGCGGCCGTCCGGGACGAAGTACGGCGTGGCGAGCCACACGCGCTGCTCGGCGCTTTCGATGGCGTGCGTGTAGAGCAGCCCGCACGTTTCGAGGTCGTCCGCCGGGCCGGAGGCGAGGATGAGGGCGCAGCGGTTCTGCGGGGAGGGCTCCGGCTGCCACCGCACGGCGGGGAGGGCTCGCGTGCCGTAGAACCAGTCCTTCAGAAACGCCAGCTGGATGCCCTGCACCGTCGGCCCCTCGACGGCGAGGTGGGTGTCCCGCCACGGGCTGATCGCCGGGTCTCGCCCCAGGTACTCGTCGCCGACGTTGAGGCCGCCCAGGTAGGCCCGCACGCCGTCCACCACGACGAGCTTGCGGTGGTTGCGGAAGTTGAGGCGGAAGCGCTTGAGCCAGCTCCGCCCGCCGCTGAACTCGGAGACCTGGACGCCGGCCGCCTCCAGCTCGCGCCGGTAGGCCGGCGGCAGGTGGAGGCAGCCGACCTCGTCGTAGAGGAGGTAGACGCGGACGCCCCGCCCGGCCGCGTCGAGCAGCTTCTGCTTGAACCGACGGCCGATGTCGTCGTCGCGGATGATGTAGAACTGGGCGAGGACGTAGTCCTCGGCGGCGTCGAGGCCGGCGAAGAGGGCCTCGAAGGTGGCGTCGCCGTCCACGAGCAACCGGGCGCCGTTGCTGTGCGTGAACGGGAGCGTGGCGAGGTTGCGGAAGCCGACGAGTTCGCTGCGCTCGCGGGGGTCCTCCTCCTGCTCGGGCGCGACGAGGTAGTCGGCCAGGATGCCGGTCTGCCCGTGACTGAGGTCTACCGGCAGCACGTCCTCGAAGTCGCGCATCGCCTGGTCGTAGGCGTCGAACTTGACGCGGCCGAAGACCCAGTAGGCGACGAGGGCGAGGTAGGGGAAGGTGACGAGCGAGACGGCCCAGGCCGTCGCTCCCTGCGCCGTGCGCGCCTTCATGATGGCGTCGAGTGCACTGATCGCGCCGAGCACGTGCAGCGCCGGGATGCCGACGCCGAGGATCCAGCCGAGGACGCCGCCCATCACGAACCGGGCTGCGCGGTGAGACGGCCGGCGCGGATACGCCGCCCTGCGATTCGAATCGCGGTCCCCGCCCCCCGCTGCGTCAGAGGAGGGAAGGCGTTCACGGGAGCCCGTGATTCCCGCACTCCTTCGGCTTCTACCCCCTCCAGCAGCACGATCATATCGCGGGCCGGCGCGCCGGTCGTGGCGAGGTGCCCGTCCTCGGCCTGGTCGGCGAAGACGTCGGCGGCGCGGAAGTTGGCGGCGGCGCGCATGGCGGTTGGGGCTGGGCACGGGTGGGGCACGAGGGCCAGGTGCCTAAGGCCGACCTACAGCATCACCTCGTCCACGTAGCACCAGCCCCAGCGCTCGCTCCGCTCGATGGAGCGCATGACGGGGTGGCCGGTGGCGTGAAAGTGGGCGGTGGCGTGCTGGCCCGGCGAGGAGTCGCAGCAGCCGACGTGGCCGCACTCCAGGCAGAGGCGGAGGTGGACCCAGCGCATCCCCGCCGCGAGGCACTCCTCGCAGCCCTGGGCGCTGGGGACGACCTCGCGGACGCGGTCGAGGTGGGTGCACCCGGCGTTGGGATCGGGGTCGAAGGAGACCGGGCGGTGGGTGTCGATCCAGTCGGCGCGCATGGCAGGGCTCGGGCAGATCGGGAGAGAGGGCGGCCCTTCAACGCGCGAAGGCGGCGGAGTTGCCGGGGCGAGCGCGGCCCGCCGGTCAGCCCGCTTCGGGGAGCCGGTCTAGAGCGTGTTATGGATCTCTGAGGCTCAGGGTAGCTTCGGCGTATGTCTACGC
>CAZOJJ010000064.1:0-16008 GCA_964580105.1 uncultured Rhodothermales bacterium
GTGGAGCTAAGCGGATTCGAACCGCTGACCTCTGCAGTGCGATTGCAGCGCTCTACCAACTGAGCTATAGCCCCGATCAGGCCCAATATACCGAGCCGGCACCGCCTGGTTCAACGCGGCGCCGGCTCGGATCAGGGAGGAGTTGGTGAAGTCGCCGGGGCGGCGGTGTCCTACTTGAGGAGCGTCACCCGCTGCGTTGCCACGGTAGCGCCGGCCGTGAGGCGGACGACGTAGACGCCACTCGGCACGCCCGCCGCATCCCACGTCACCGCGTGGTGCCCGGCTTCGACCGGGCCGCGTGCGAGCACGGCCACCTGGCGGCCGAGGAGGTCGAGCACCTCGACCGTCACGTCGGCCGGGGTGGGCGCGTCGAAGCGGACGGTGGTGGTGGGGTTGAACGGGTTGGGGTACGCCGGTGCGAGGGCGAAGGCGTCCGGCAGCCCGAGCGTGACCTCGACCTCCGGCGAGTAGGCGAAGGCGCCGTCGAAGTCGGTCTGCTTGAGGCGGTAGCGGGCCGTGCCCTCGGTGCCGAACGGGGCGTCGTCGGTGAACGCGTAGGCGCGCGCCTCGGTGGTCGTGCCGTGGCCGTCCACGAAGCCGAGCGCGGTCCAGCCGTCGTTGCCGAGGCGCTGCACCTCGAAGCCGGCGTTGTTCGTCTCCGCGGCGGTCCGCCACGTGAGGCGCACCGCGTTTCCGTCAAGGACCCCCTGAAAGGCGACGAGTTCGACGGGCACCGGGTCGGGCCGAAAGTCGGCGATCATCTGGGCCGTCTCGTCGAGCACGCGGGCGTTGTCGCGCTGGGTGGCGTCGCCGCTGGGGGTCCCGTTGTAGAGAATGTCCGGGTTGGACCAGTGGGGCACGCGGGTGCAGCCGCCGGGGCAGTCGTACGACATCACCGTGCGCCAGCTGCCGGCCTGCCAGTACTTGCCGTGGCCGTAGGCGAAGGGCGACGTGTTCGGGTCCATCTCGGGGTTGTGGCGGGCGCCCTGGAGGTGGCCGATCTCGTGGCCGAACGTATAGTAGCCCGTCGCGCAGGACTGCGAGGCTGCGGCGAACGCCTCGGACGCGTCGGTGGCGAGGATCGTCCGCGCCTGGCCGCACGAGCCGCCGTAGCTCCGCGTGATCAGGACGACGACGTCACCGCCGTACGTGTCGCGGAGGCCGTGGACCTCGTCGAAAAAACCGTCCGACGGGTTCTGGAGCCGGTTGAGGTCGGTGCCGAACGAGCCGGAGCCGTTCTGGCCGGTCTGATAGGCGTGCGCCAGCGCCACGTTCGCCGTGATGTCGCTGTTGGCGTACTGGAGGTTCGTCTCGTCGATGGCGAGCTGAACGAGCGCGTCGATGTCGCCGACCTGGGCCGCGGCCTGGGGCGTGTAGGCGACGAGGACGTGGATGAGCGGCGTGCCGCCCAGCGGGCTCGGCCCGACGGGCAGGGAGACGGGGTAGCGCTCGAAGTGCGCGGCCGTCTCCCGCTCCACCTCGGCGAAGCCGGGGTCGTGGTCGACGAAGCGGGACTCGTCGAGGCGGACGACGGCGTGGACGCCGCCCGTGAGCGGGCGCACGGCGTAGAGCCGGCCGCCGGTGCGGACGGTGCCGGTGATCTGTCCCTCGCGAACGACGAGGACGGCGTGGTTCAGGAACGAGTCGCCCGTGCCGTACCACGTGAAGTCGCCGGCGGATCGGGCCGCGCGGCGCTCGGTGGCGAGTGCGACGGCGCCGCCGGGAAGCGCGATGGAGACGGCGTCGGCCGTGAGCGCCCCGAGGTCGGGCGCGACGAGAAGGGCGCCGTCGAAGGCGGGGAGCGCTTCGAGGTGGGCGAGGTACGCGGCCTGCGTGGGGTTGAGGTCGGCGGCCGAGACCGGCGCGTCCGGGAAGAGGGCGGGCTGGGCGTGGGCGGTGCCCGCCATCAGAAGCCCGGTGAGCAGTAGAAGCCCGGTGAGCAGTAGCACGAAACGGGGCATGGGATCGGCGAGGGTAGGCGAAGGAAACCGTAGGTGGAGCGCGGAAGGCTGCACACCGCCGTTGAAACTACGCGGATCGCCTCACAAAACAAGCCGAAGCGGGCACTCGCCGGTCAGAGGACGACGAAGCTGCCGCCCCACTCGCCGTAGGGCTGGCTCACGACGCCGTTCCAGTCGGTGCCCCGGTAGCTCGCCTGGCCGGGCCGGATCTCGATGGTGACGGAGCCGCCCCGGCCGAACGGCAGCTTCCCGGCGTGGACGGCGGCCGGGCAGACGGCCGAGTCGTCCGTGTAGACCTCGGCGCCCCAGACGGTGCCGACGCGCGTGCGGTCCGGGTTGGGCGGGCAGCAGAGCTGGATGCGCAGGCCGGGTTGGTCCCGGAAGCCCTCGGCGGCGGCGGGCCCGGAGGCGGCGGGCCCGGAACCCCGCGCGTGCAGCGACTGTGAAGCTTCCTCGACGCCCCGGCGGGTGCGGCTCCGATGCCGGCCTGCCGCGTATACTCCGCTCCTCGTCGCTCTCCACGCGCCTCTTCTCGATCATGGCCCAGGACCCCTTCGCCGCGCGCGACACCTTCGATACCGGCTCCGGCAACGCCTACTACTACAGCCTCCGCAAGCTCGAGGCCGACGGCGTCGTTCCCGACCTTCGCCGCCTCCCGTTCTCGATCAAGATCCTCCTCGAAGGTGCTCTCCGCACGCTCGACGGCGTGAGCGTCCGCGAAGAAGACGTCCGCGCGCTTGCGACCTACGACCCGGCCAGCCCGGCGCAGACCGAGGTGCCCTTCACGCCCGGCCGCGTGCTGCTCCAGGACTTCACCGGCGTGCCCGCCGTCGTCGACCTCGCCGCGCTCCGCAGCGCGATGGCCCGCAACGGCGCCGACGCCGCCGAGATCAACCCGCGCGTCCCGGTCGACCTCGTCATCGACCACTCGGTGCAGGTGGACGCCTTCGCGCTGCCGCAGGCCTTCCAGATCAACGCCGAGCGGGAGTACGAGCGCAACCGGGAGCGGTACGAGTTCCTCCGCTGGGGCTCCGAGGCGTTCGAGAACTTCTCCGTCGTCCCGCCCGAGCGCGGCATCTGCCACCAGGTCAACCTGGAGTACCTCGCCACGGGCGTGCTCCAGTCGCCGAGCGACGAGGGCCTGCCCGTGATCTACCCCGACACGCTCGTCGGGACCGACAGCCACACGACGATGATCAACGGCCTCGGCGTCCTCGGCTGGGGCGTCGGCGGCATCGAGGCCGAGGCGGCCATGCTCGGCCAGCCGATCTACATGCTCATGCCGGAGGTGGTCGGCTTCCGCCTCAAGGGCAAGCTCAAGGAGGGCGTTACGGCGACCGACCTCACGCTGACGGTCACGCAGATGCTCCGCCGGCACGGCGTCGTCGGCAAGTTCGTCGAGTTCTTCGGCACCGGGCTCTCCTCGATGAGCCTGCCGGACCGCGCCACCATCGCCAACATGGCGCCCGAGTACGGCGCCACGATGGGCTTCTTCCCCATCGACCAGGAGACCCTCGACTACCTGACGCGCACGAACCGCCCGGCCGAGCTGGTCGAGACGGTCCGCCGCTACACCCAGCTCCAGGGCCTCTTCCGCACGGACGACACGCCCGACCCCGCGTTCGCCTCCGTCCTGGAGCTCGACCTCGGCGACGTCGAGCCGTCGATGGCCGGGCCGAAGCGGCCGCAGGACCGGATCGTCCTCGGCGACGTGCAGCGGGAGTTCAAGGAGGCCCTCACGCGCCCGGCCTCGCCGCAGGGCTTCGGCCTCACCGACGACCAGCTCGACGCGACGGGCCGCTACGTGGACGACGAGGGGAGCGCGTTCGAGATGACCCACGGCGACGTGGTCATCGCGGCCATCACGTCGTGCACGAACACCTCCAACCCGAGCGTGATGCTGGCGGCCGGGCTGCTGGCGAAGAAGGCCGTCGAGCGCGGCCTCCGCGTCCGGCCGTACGTCAAGACCAGCCTCGCGCCCGGCTCCCGCGTCGTGACGGAGTACCTGAGAGAAGCGGGCCTCCAGCCGTACCTCGACCAGCTCGGCTTCGGGCTCGTCGGCTACGGCTGCACGACGTGCATCGGCAACTCGGGCCCGCTGCCCGAGCCGGTGGCGAAGGCCATCGCCGAGGGCGACCTCGTCGTGGCCGGCGTGCTCTCGGGCAACCGCAACTTCGAAGGCCGCATCCACCCGCTCGTCAAGGCCAACTATCTCGCCAGTCCGCCCCTCGTCGTGGCCTACGCGCTGGCCGGGACGGTGGACATCAACCTGCACACCGACCCGCTCGGCACCGACGCGCAGGGCCGCGCCGTCTTCCTCCGGGACGTCTGGCCGAGCCAGCAGGAGATCCTCGACGCCATCAACGCCTCGGTCAAGCCGAGCCAGTTCGCCGCGATGTACGAGGGGATCGAGGACTCCAACCCGCGCTGGAACGCGATGCCGGTCAAGGGCGGCGAGCTGTTCGCCTGGAGCGAGGAGAGCACCTACATCCAGGAGCCGCCCTTCTTCCTCGACGTGACGCCCGAGGTGCCCACCATCGCGCCCATCGAGGGCGCCCGCGTGCTCGTCAAGGTGGGCGACTCCGTCACCACCGACCACATCTCGCCCGCCGGGGCCATTCCCAAGGACGACCCGGCCGGGCGGTACCTCCAGGAGCGCGGTGTCGAGCCGAGGGACTTCAACTCGTTCGGCTCCCGCCGCGGCAACGACCGCGTGATGACGCGCGGGACGTTCGGCAACATCCGCCTCCGCAACCAGATGGCCCCCGGCACCGAGGGCGGCTGGACGACCTACCTCCCCACCGGCGAGCAGACGTACATCTACGACGCCGCGATGAAGTACCAGGAGGACGGCACGCCGCTCGTCGTCCTCGCCGGACACGACTACGGCATGGGCTCCTCGCGCGACTGGGCCGCGAAGGGGACGATCCTCCTCGGCGTGAAGGCGGTCATCGCGCAGTCGTTCGAGCGCATCCACCGGAGCAACCTCGTCGGCATGGGCGTGCTGCCGCTGCTGTTCAAGGCGGGCGAGAGCCCCGACACCTACGGCCTCGACGGCTCCGAGCACTACGCCATCCCGGTGACGGACGACGTGAAGCCCCTCCAGGAACTGACCGTCACGGCGACGAAGGCGGACGGCTCGGTGGTCGAGTTCCCCGTGGTGGCGGCGCTCAACACGCCCATCGAGGTGGCGTACTACCGCCACGGCGGCATCCTCCACTACGTCCTCCGCGACTTCCTGAACACCGCACTGGCCGAGGCGTAAGCCCTCGCCGGCCTCGAAAACACTGGGGCCGCATCCGTTCTCGCCGACGGGGCCTCAGCCAGAGCGCCGCCCGCTGCTCTCACAGCGAGGCGGCGCTCGCCTTTTTCCGGCCCGGCAGCCCGAAAGGAAATCACAAAGGAAATCAGTTGCCCGGCGCGCGCTCGGGGATGACGCCCTCCGGGTCCGAGATGATGATCTCGACGCGGCGGTTTTGCTGCCGCCCGGCCGGCGTGTCGTTCCCCGACACCGGGTAGCGCTCGCCGAGACCGACGGTGCGGATCCGCGTCGGCGCGATGCCCGACGCCACGAGGGCGTCGCGAACGGCGTTGGCGCGGCGCTCCGAGAGCACCTGGTTGGTGGCGTCGGAGCCGACGTTGTCGGTGTGGCCTTCGATGAGCACGTTGCGCTCGGGGTAGTCGTTGAGGAACCCGACGAGGCCGGCGATGGCGCGCTGCGCGCCGGGCAGCAGCGTGGCCTGCCCGGTGTCGAAGAGGACGTCGCCGAGGGTGAGGACGAGGCCGCGGCTGGTGAGCTCGGCCTCGAGCTCGCTGACGCGCTCGGAGAGCGCGCGGGCCTGTGCGAGCGCCGCCTCGGCGGCCTGCCGCTCCGCCTCGGCGCGGCGCTGGGCCTCCTGCGCGGCGGCCTCGGCGGCGCGGGCCTCGGCCGCCCGCGCCTCGATGAGCACCTGCTGGCGCTCGGCGCTGGCCGCCTCGACGGCCCGCTCGGCCGCGTTGAGCCGGGCCGTCTCCCGGGCGATGTGGACGCGCTGCTGGGCGAGGTACGCGTGGTGGTCCACCACCTCGGCGTCTTCCTTTTCCCGCCAGACGGCCTCGGCCCGGTCGAGCGCTTCGCGCGCCTCCGCGAGGGCGACGGGCGCGTGCTGCGCCACGAGGGAGTCGGCCTCGGCGTCGAGGTAGAGGGTGCGGACGTCGTTGAGCATCGGGTTGTCCCTCGGGGGACCGCCGCAGCCGACGGCAAGGAGGGCGACGAGCAGGAGGAGCGGGAAGCGGACCATGAGTAGAGAGAAGGGCGGACGAGAAGGGAAACGGGGCGGCGAGGGCGCTACTGCCCTGCGCCCCGGCGGTTGCGCTCGATCTCCTCACGCAGCACGCGGATGCTCTCCTGCAGCTCGGTCACGGCCTGCCGGGCCTTCGCCGAGCGCGACTTGACCTGGGCCAGTTCGGCGTCCACGGCGGCCTGCTGGGCGAGGCGCCGGGCGAGCGTGCGGTCGCCGCGCTCCATCGCCTGCTGGGCCTGCTCCAGCTTCTGGCGCGCGTTGCGGGCGTCGAGGGCTGCGTAGGTGGCGGCCTCGGCCTGTTCCGCCTGGCCGAGGGCGGTCTGGGCGGTGGCGAGGTCGGCGCTGACGGTGGCTTCGGGCGGCTGCGAGGACGCACAGCCACCCAGCCCGGCGAGCACGAGGGCGAAGGACAGGAAGCGGAGAGGGGCGGTCACGGCGGAGAAGGGCAGAAGGGAGAGGGGCAGGGACCTGCGCCCGCGATCGCCTTCACGCATGCTCTCCGTCTCCAGCGGCGCAGTCCGACCCGAAATACGGGGGCCGCCGGAAGGGGGTTCCGCCGCTGCCCGTCACTCCGAGCAGCCGATGAGGCTCTGCGCGGGCGGCTGGAGCTCCAGCCGCGCCCACACGCCCTCATCGGTCTGGCACCGTCCGGCGAAGGTGCCGTCGGCCTGGCGCTCGGCGGCGCAGGCGAGGTCGTAGCGTCGTTGCGTGTTCGCCAGGCGGAAGCGGAGCGCGGGCGCCTCCGCCTCGGCGTCGAGGCGGAGCACCTCGTCGGCTTGGTAGGCGCCGCCGCCGGAGGCGAGGGCGAGCTTGAGGCCCTCGGCGCACTCCTCCAGCGTGCCGTCGAGGGCAACGGGCTCGGCGTCGCGCCACTGGAGCGTGCCCGTCCACGCGCCGGTCGGGAGGGCGGGCTGGGCGAGGGCGGCGGGGCCGAAGACGAACGCGAGGAAAACGAGCAGGCGAGACATGGCAGCGGCGGTCGAGTCGGGCCGGGAAGTTACGCCGGAAGAGCGCGGAGCCGGTCGGGCAGCGCATCCGGGGCGACGATGGGCGCCGACGGCACCCGCTTCCAGTCGAACCTGGCGACGAGATCCGTCGGTGCGAGCCGTCGGGGCGCGTCGAGCTGGCCGAGTGCGTGGGCCAGCCAGCCGGCGAGTGCGTCGGGCGCCACGCCCGCCTCGCGGAGTGCGGCCAGCGTGCCGGCGCCGTCGCGCTTGGAGAGCTTCTCGCCCGCCTCGTTGACGACGAGCGGGAGGTGGTAGTACGCGGGCGGCGTCCCGCCGAGCGCTTCGATGAGCTGGATCTGCCGGGCCGTCGAGGCGAGCAGGTCCGCTCCGCGTACGACCTCGGTGACCCCCATCGCGAGGTCGTCCACGACGACGGCGAGCTGGTAGGCGTAGACGCCGTCGCGCCGCTTGAGCACGAAGTCGCCCACCTCGGCGGCGACGTCCTCCGAGATCGAGCCCTGGACGCCGTCCTCGAACGCCACGAGGCCGTCGGCCACGCGGAAGCGGAGCGCGGCGTCCGGCGCGTTCGCGCGGTAGGCCCGGAACCAGTCGGGTGCGAGGTGCTTCGGGCGGAAGGAGGCGGGGTAGGGCGGGAGCCCTTCGCGCCCGTGCGGGGCCGTCGCCAGGGCGAGGAGGTCCCGGCGTGAGCGGCGGCAGGGGAAGAGGCGGCCCGCCTCGGCGAGCCGGGCGAGGGCGTCGTCGTAGCGCGCCGAGCGCTCGGACTGTGCGTACGGCGCGTGTGGGCCGCCGACCTCCGGCCCCTCGTCCCAGTCGAGGCCGAGCCAGCGGGCCTCCGCTCTCTGCTGCTCGGCGGCGCCCGGCACGGCGCGCGGGCCGTCGAGGTCTTCGACGCGCCACACGAGCACGCCCCCCCGGCTCCGCACCGACAGCCACGCCGCGAGGGCCACGAGGGCGCTGCCGAGGTGCAGGCCGCCCGTCGGGCTGGGGGCGAAACGGCCTCTCGGCGGCGAGGCGTGAATCCGGCCTCGCCCTTCAGCCATCGTCCTCGTCGGCGTGGGGGGGCGGGGGGAGGGCTCGCTCAGGCATCGGGGCAGGGGGATCGGGCCGCTTCAACCCGTCCCCGCCCGCGGGGTTTGCGCCCGGCGTCTATTCCTCCCTCTCCTCGTCCGACGCCGATGCCACGCGGCGCATCTCGAACGGCTCGTCCGACTCGATCGCGAAGCTGAACGAGCCTTCCTGCGCGTGGTAGAGCACCTCGTGGTTGTGGATGATGTGGCGGCCCAGCTTGGCCCGCCGGCCGGAGACCTCGAACGTCCACAGGTTCTCCTCGTAGGGCCCGTCGGGGACATCGACCTCCAGGACGGGATCGAGGTACGTGCCGTAGATCTCGTGGAAGAGGGGCGTCGTGGAGGCGTAGAAGACGGTGTCCGGCGGGAAGCCGGCCTCACGGACGATCCGCCGGCCGGTCGTCTTGGCCTCGACGGTGCCCGTGATGAGGCCCTCGTCGTCGGTGAGGTTGAACGTGAAGACCGTCTCGTAGTCCGCCGTGAAGCGGACGTTCTGGTCGGCGAGGATGGTATCCACCTGGAAGACGGCCGTGCCGCTCCAGCGGCCGGAGAGGCCGTCCTCGCCGGCGAAGTCACAGGCGGCGAGGGCGAGGAGGAGGACCGCGAGCGCGCCGGTTCCGGCAGCGGTCAGCAGGCGACGAGCGAACATGGGGAGCACGCGAAAGGGCGCGTCGGATGCGGGGGGGAACGTCGCTCCCGGTATCGCCCCCCGGTGGGGCCGACTTAACCCTGGCGGCGTATCGCGACGCGCCTCAGGCGAAGGAGACCGCCGCAAGCGGGGCCGTCTGCGTCGCCCCGTGCCGCACGATGCCGTACGGCCCGGCGTGGCCGGCGTAGCGGCCGAGCACGCGCGCGTCGCAGAGCGGCAGCGGCGGCGCCTCGCCCTCGGGGTCTTCGAGGCGGCCGTCGGCCGTAAGTCGGCGCAGCGAGAGGCGGCCCTCGTAGAGCACGACCGCCGTCGAGCCCGCCTCGACCTCCTCGTCGGCGAGGAGGACGTACTGCGCCTGCCCGAGTTCGCGCGTGCGGGCCACCGGCTCGTCGAGGCGGAGGGCGTGGAGCCCGCGCATCCCCGGGAAGAACGTCGAGAGCGAGAGGCGGTCCGTCGAAGAGACGTCGAGCTGGTCGCCGCGGAGGGTGCCGCGCACGGCGATGGAGCCGTCGTCGCTCTGGCGGTCCACGAGGTGGTAGCCGTTGTGGTCGCGGCGCAGGAAGCCCTTCTTCGTCAGCGCCTGGAGGTTCTGGGTGACCGAGTTCGGGGAGCGGTAGTCGAAGTGGTCGACGATCTCGCGATACGTCGGCCACACCTTGTGCTCAGCGACGTGGTTCTTGAGGAACTCGAGGAAGGAGTGCTGCTTGCTGGTGAGCTGCCGCCGGCTCATGGAACGGCCCCTAAATGCTGGAAAAATGGGGTGACGGGCATCGGTCGAAGATAGAGTGGAGACCCTGCGGAGTCAAACGCTCCGTGCCGGTGACGGCGTGCGGCAGAAAGGTCAAAAAGGCGCAGGGAGCACCGTATTTAGGAGCACCGTATTTATAAGAGGGGGCGCCCTGGTATGGGGTCAGGGTTGTGCCTCGTTCCGTTCGGTCACATCCGGCTCGGTTGCGGCGGCGCGCGGGGCGACGGCGTGGAGGAGGATCTGCACCTTGTCGCGGATCAGGTCGTCCGGGGCGCCGGGGTAGCTGAGCCCCCACTCCTGCCGGTTGATGATGAAGTCGGCATCGGCCGTAATCGAACCGGCGCCGACGGTGATGCGGGCGGGGAAGGTGAGCTGCCGCGTCTGGCCGCGCATCGTGAGCGTGCCTGTGACTTGGTGGGTGGCGTCGGCCCACTCGGCGGAGTCGGCCTCGGGAATGGGCTCGAACGTCGTGGCCGTGAAGCGGGCGGTGGGGTAGAGCGCCACGTCGAAGAAGTCCTCGCTCTTGAGGTGACCCGTGAGACGCTCGGAGTCGCTGTAGATGGACGCGGCGTCGATGGTGACGTCGACGCCGGTGACCGTCTCGCCGTCCACGTAGAGGGCGCCGTCGAAGCGCTGGAAGCCGCCGTCATGGGTGCGCGTGACCTTGGCGGCGTGCCAGCCGATGGAACTGGCCGTGGTGTCGAGCGGGAGGGCGGTGCCGGTGAACGACGGAGCGGCGGCAGTGGCCGCGGTGTCGGTCAGCGTCGTGGTCTCGGCGACGGGGGCGTCGCCGACGTCGGCGCAGGCGGCGAGCACGAACGCCGGCACGAGGAGGAGGGAGAGGCGGAGCATGCGGGTGGGGGACGGGGGGACGGAGTCGCCCGAACGCGGACGACGGCGTGAGGTTCGCGGTGGGGCGGCGAAAGGTCAGCGGCGGGGGTTCAGCCCCTCCGCCATCTGCCCGGCCACGCGGCGGACGCGGTCGGGGTACACGTCCTCGGTGTGGTACCGGAGGTAGGCGTCGACGAGGGCCTCGATCTCGGTGCGCTGGTCGGCGTCGAGGCGGAGGCGCCCGGCCGTCGCCAGGTCCGTCCGCGCGAAGACGGCGAAGGCGCGGAGGGCGGGGCGCGAGGCCCGCACGCTGGCGCGGCCGACGAACCCGGCCGGGGCAATGGTGCCGGTGTCGAGGAGGAGCGTGCCTCCGTCCTCGCCGACGGCCTCGACGTCCTCGCGCTGGACGTCCGGCGTGAAGCCGAGGTGGGCGGCGAGGCGGAGCTGGAACCAGGGCAGCGCGTTGGCGGCGTGGGCCGGGGCGGCGTCGAGCCAGGCCAGCGTCTGCACGAGGAGGCCGAAGAGCGGAGGGTTGGCGTCGCGCTCTTCGAGGAGGGCGCGCACGAGCTCGACGATCCGCAGGCCCGCCGTGATGCGCGGGAGCGCCTCGGGGTCGGCGTCCGGCGTGGCCAGGCGCGGGAAGCGCTGCAGGTGCGTGGCCTCCCTGAGCGTCTGCAGCCCGCGCTCGGCCTTGTAGTAATAGACGACCTGGACGTAGGCCGTCGGCTGGAGCGTGGCGCCGAAGCGGCTGGTGGGGCGCCGCGAGCCCTTGGCCAGCGTGCCGAGGACACCGTGCTGGCGCGTGAACAGCGTGACGATCCGGCTCGTCTCGCCGTAGTCGAAGGCGCGGAGGACGACGGCGTCGGTACGGACGATCATGGCGGGGGAGCGGAGGGCTGTGGGAGCGGGGGACGGTATGAGCGGAGGAGTCGTCTTTCCCTCACTCCTTCGGTCCATCACTCCCTCATCCCATGACCGGCAGGGCGGGGGCGTCCGCGTGAACGCCGCACGTGCGGCGGAGTGCCGGCCTGCACGCGGCTCCCGCCTCCTTCGCCAAAATCCCAGGGGCAGGGTTAGAAACGTGCGGGCTTCCGTGTCTAGAGGGTGTTATGAACTTGGATCTGCGATACTGGGCTGTGCGAGCCAATTCCGGTGCCGGCCTCTCGTACCCGAGCCTCACTCAGGGAGCCTGCTCGGTCGAGATCGGCCGTTCTGAGCCTGCTCTGGCCCTCGCCGCGACATCAGGTCCATAACACGCTCCTAGACGAGCACCTCCTAGACGAGCACCTCCCCTTCTCCTGCGTTTCCCCTATGTCCTGGCTCTACCGACTCCAGCAGCGGCTCGCGCTGACGGGCGCCGAGGCGGCGGCGCTGCTGCTGCTCGGCGCCGGCCTCACCGCCGGCCTCGTGGTTCGCCAGTTCCAGGCGAACGACGCCCCTGCCGCTGCAACCCTCTTCGCCGAGGCGGACGCCCGGTGGGCTGCGCTCGACGCCCGGGCGGACACCGCCGCACTCGCGCCTCTCGGCACCGCCGAGGCGCCGGTGCCCGCCGACTCGGTCGAAGTCGTCCCGATCCCCACGTCCGGTTTTGCCGACACGCCGCGCCGCCGGGCGTCGGCCGCCGCGCCGGTGCGGATGAACCTCAACACGGCCGACGCGGCCCTGCTGCAACGGCTACCCCGGATCGGGCCCGCCCTCGCCGGGAGGATCATCGCCTACCGCGAGGCGAACGGGCCGTTCCGGCGCGTCGAGGACGTCACGCGGGTGCGGGGGATCGGGGAGAAGACGCTGGAGAAGCTCCGGCCGTACCTCTACGTGGAGGAATAGGTTACGTGGAGGAATAGGTGCAGGGCGGCGGTGTACCCGGCATCCGGACCCCGGTCCCTATGTCAACTCGGGCGGCTCGCCGGGGGCGCCGGGGCCGGGCGGCGGCTCGGACTCCGCGCCGTCGCCGGCGGCGTGCTCGGCGCGCTCCAGGGCGCGGCGGCGGCGCTCGGCCAGGGCGGACTGCGTCCACGCCTCGCTCTGCTCCTCCTCGCGCTTGAGGAAGCGGTAGATCGGGAAGAGCAGGATGAACGCGAGCGTCGCGAAGCCGAAGAACGTCGCGGCGATGATCCAGTAGATGGCGGGGCCTTCCATGCCGGGCGGGTGGGTACCGGGGTAGAACCCGGCGCGCCCGCTTCCGTTCTCTGCCCGCCCTGCCCTGTTCCTCACCGATGCCCGCCTCGCCGTTCCTGCCGACCGCCACCGTCCGCGTCGTGGACGTGTACCCATACCGACGGCCCGAGGCGGGGCAGGTCGAGTTCTGCCTCGTCCGCCGCGCGGCCGGGCTGGTCTACGAAGCGCAGTGGCGGATGATCGGCGGCAAGATCGACGCAGGGGAGACGGCGTGGCAGGCGGCGCTGCGTGAGCTGGAGGAGGAGACGGGCCTCGTACCCGTCCGCTTCTGGGCGCTCCCCTCGGTCAACCACTTCTACGAGTGGCAGCGCGACACCGTCGCCCTCATCCCCGCCTTCGCGGCGGAGGTCACGGGCGACCCGGTGCTGTGCGACGAGCACGACGCCTTCGCGTGGCTGCCCGCCGAGGAGGCGGCCCGGCGGCTCCACTGGCCGGAGCAGCAGCGCCTCGTCCGCCTCGCCACCGCGCTTCTCCGCACCGGCCGCATCGCCCCCGAACTGGCGATTCCGGTTCCCGGATTCCCCGATCCCCAGATTCCCCGATCCCCGTGAACGTTCTCGTCATCAACGCCGGTTCGTCCTCGCTCAAGATGGACCTCATCGACGCCGAGGCGCGCGCAACGCGGGCGAAGGGGCTCGTCGAGCGCATCGGCGCGGTCTCGGCGCTGGCCTCCTTCGGCGTGGGCGACGAGAAGCCCAGGCGCTTCAGCCTCGACGCCGCCGACCACGGGGCGGCGCTCGACTTTCTCCTCCAGCAGCTCCGCGACCACCCCGCCATCGAGGGCGACGGCGCCGTGGCGGCCGTCGGGCACCGCGTCGTCCACGGCGGCGAGCGCTTCGCCGACGCGGCCCTCATCGACGAGGAGGTGCTGGACGCCATCCGCGACGCGTTCGACCTCGCGCCGCTCCACAACCCGGCCAACCTCCGGGGCATCGAGGCGGCCCGCAGGGCGTTCCCGAACGTCCCGCACGTGGCCGTCTTCGACACGGCGTTCCACCAGACGCTCCCGCCCGAGGCCTACCTCTACGCGCTGCCCAACCGGCTCTACCGCCGCCACAAGATGCGGCGCTACGGCTTTCACGGCACGAGCCACTACTACGTCAGCCGCCGCCTCTACGACCTCGCCGGCCTGGCCATCGGCAGCAGCCGCGTCATCACGTGCCACCTCGGCAACGGCTGCTCGCTCGCCGCCATCCGCGACGGCCGCAGCGTGGACACCTCGATGGGGATGACGCCGCTCGAAGGGCTCGTGATGGGCACGCGCTCGGGCGACCTCGACCCCGGCATCGTCTTCGAGATCGTCGAGAAGGAGGAGATGACGCTGGCCGAGGTCCACGCCCTCCTCAACCGCTACTCCGGCCTCCTCGGCCTCTCCGGCTACGCGGCCGACATGCGCGACCTCCTCGCGCAGGCCGCCGACGGCGACGTCCGCTGCCGGCAGGCCATCGACGTGTTCTGCTACCGCATCAAGGGGTACCTCGGCCGCTACCTCGCCGTCCTCGGCGGGTGCGACGCCGTCGTGTTCACGGCGGGGATCGGGACCTACGCCGCGCCGATCCGCGCGCAGGTCTGCGCCGGGCTGGAGGGCCTCGGCCTCGTGCTGGACCCGGCGCGCAACGAGGCCGCCAGCGGCGCCGAGGCGAAGATCTCCACCGACGACAGCCCCATCCAGGCCTGGGTCATCCCGACCAACGAGGAGCTCGTCATCGCGCTGGACACGCGGCGCCTCGCCGAGACGGCCCGGCAGACGCCGTGGGTGTAGAGGGTATCTTCCGCTCCTTCGCTATCGGCTGCCGCCTCCCGTGAAAGACACCATCCGCATCGCCTCCGGCCAGGGCTTCTGGGGCGACCTCCAGCGCGCCCCCCTCGACCAGGCCCGCAAGGGGCCCATCGACTACCTCGTGATGGACTACCTCGCCGAGGTCACCATGTCCATCCTCCAGAAGCAGAAGCTCCGCGACCCGAGCGCCGGCTACGCCCGCGACTTCGTCGAGGTCGTCACCGAGCTGGCGCCGGACATCGCCGCGAAGGGCTTCACGATCATCTCCAACGCGGGCGGCGTGAACCCGGTGGCCTGCGCCGAGGCCATCGTCGAGGGGATGCGCGGGCGCGGCGTGACGGGCCTCAAGGTCGCCGTCGTCACCGGGGACGACCTCCTCGGCCAGCTCGACGACCTCCTCGCCGACGGCGTCGAGCTGCGGCACATGGAGACGGGCGAGCCGATGGCCGCCGTCCGCGACCGCATCGTGAGCGCCAACGCCTACCTCGGCGCCGGGCCCATCGTGGAAGCGCTCCAGCAGGGCGCGGACGTGGTCGTCACCGGCCGGACGACCGACACCGGCCTCACCCTCGCACCGATGATCCACGAGTTCGGCTGGGCCGAGGACGACTGGGATAAGATGGCCGCCGGCACCGTGGCCGGGCACATCCTCGAGTGCGGCGCGCAGTCCTCCGGCGGCAACTTCACCGACTGGGACACCGTCCCCGACCTCGCCGAGGTCGGCTTCCCCATCGTCGAGGCCCGGCCGGACGGCACCTTCACCGTCACCAAGCACGAGGGCACCGGCGGCCTCGTCTCCCGCCAGACCGTCGCCGAGCAGCTCCTCTACGAGATCGGCGACCCGACCGACTACATCACGCCCGACTGCGTGGCCGACTTCACGACGATCCTGCTGGAGGACGAGGGCGAGAACCGCGTGCGCGTCCACGGCATCCAGGGCGAGCCGAAGACCGAGTTCTACAAGGTCTCTGCCGCCTACGCCGACGGCTGGAAGGCCACCTCGACGCTCGTCTACGCCTGGCCGGATGCGGCGAAGAAGGCCCGCGCCGCCGCCGCGATCCTGAAGAAGCGCCTCGACAACCTCGGCCTCCAGTTCGACGAGTACCGCGCCGAGCTCATCGGCCTCAACGCCCTCTCGGAGTCCGACGACCTCGCGCGGGAGGCGGACCTCGACGAGGTCATGCTCCGCGTCTCCGTGCGCGGCCGGGACAGGGCGGCCGTCGAGCAGTTCGGCCGCGAGATCGCGCCGCTGATCCTGACGGGGCCGAGCGCCGTGACGGGCTTCGCCGGCGGGCGCCCGAAGCCGAGCGAGGTCATCGCCTACTGGCCCGCGCTCATCCCCAAGGACCGCGTGCACCCCGAGGTGGCGGTGCTGGCGGTGTGAGGTTGGAGGAGGGCGGAAGCGGGGGGGCGCGTGGGCATCGGGAGCGTGGGTGAACGGGGGGTGACAGCGCCCGCCCCCTTTCTTTATCCGCCCCGTCGCCCCCTTTCCTACCGAACGGTTCCTACCGAACGGTTCCTACCGAACGGTTCCTACCGAACG
>CAZOJJ010000065.1:0-15025 GCA_964580105.1 uncultured Rhodothermales bacterium
TGGTAGCGGGGGCGGGATTCGAACCCGCGATCTTCGGGTTATGAGCCCGACGAGATACCACTTCTCCACCCCGCAGTGGGGACACCCAATATACGGCGTCGGCACAGAGGCGTCCGGCCGAGCGTGTGAAGATCCGTCGAGAGCCCGGCGAAGAGGGGGAGGCGCCGCATGGCGCCGCCGCGCTATTTTGCCCGCCCTTCCCGCTTTCATCGTCACCCACCTCGATGGCCACGGTTCGCGCCTTCCGCGCCCTCCGCCCCCACCCCGACTTCGCCGAGCAGGTCGCCTCCGTCCCCTACGACGTCATCGACAGCGCCGAGGCGCGCGAGCTCGCCCGCGGCAACCCCCACTCGTTCCTCCACGTCATCCGCCCGGAAATCGACCTGCCCGAGGGCACCGACGAACACGACGCCGCCGTCTATGAGCAGGGCGCCGAGAACCTCCGCCGGCTCGCCGAGGGCGAGTCGTTCGTCGAGGAGGCCGAGCCGGCACTCTACGTCTACCGCCTCGTCATGAACGGGCGCGCGCAGACCGGCATCTTCGGCCTCGTCTCCGTCGAGGAGTACGACGACGACGTCATCCTCAAGCACGAGAAGACCCGGCCGGACAAGGAGGACGACCGCACGCGGCACATCCTCACGCAGCGCGCCCACGCCGAGCCGGTCATGCTCACCTACCGCGGCACCGACGCCATCGACGAGGCGGTCGAGGCGGCCATGGAGGCCGAGCCGCTCTACGACTTCCAGGCCAAGGACTACGTCCGCCACACCATCTGGCGCATGCCCGACCCGCGCGCCGTCGAACACGCCTTCGGCGAGGTGGACGTGCTCTACGTGGCCGACGGGCACCACCGCTCGGCCGCCGCCAGCCGCGTGGCGAAGGAGCTGCCGGACGTGGAGGGCGCCCAGTACTTCATGGCCGTCCTCTTCCCGATGGAGGAGATGGAGATCATGCCGTACAACCGGGTCATCCGACGGCTGCCCGTCGGGAAGCAGCGGTTCCTGGAGCAGCTCCGCCACCGCTTCGACGTGGAGGAGACGTACTTTGCCGAGCCCGAGGAGCCGGGCACCGTCGGCCTCTACCTCGGCGACGGCTGGTACCGCCTCCGCCTCCCCGAAACCGAGCGCGACGGCGTGGCCGACACGCTCGACGTGGCCCGCCTGAACGAGTTCGTCCTAGAGCCCATGCTCGGCATCACCGATCCCCGAACGGACACCAACATCGCGTTCGTCGGCGGCATCCGGGGGACGGGCGAGCTGGAGCGCCTCGTCAACACGGGCGAGGCGGCTCTCGCCATTTCGATGTATCCCACCAGCCCCGAGGAGCTGCTCGACGTCTCCGACGCCGGCGAGCTGATGCCGCCGAAGTCGACGTGGTTCGAGCCCAAGCTCCGCAGCGGCCTGCTGGTACACCGCTTCTAGCCTGGCAGGTGGATGAGGGCAGATGGCTGATTGACAGCGACCCGTCATCCATCGGCACTCATCCCTCGTCCATTCCCATGACCGTTCTCATCGCCGACGCCTTCTCCGAGGCCGGGCAGGACGCCCTCCGCGCCGCCGGCCACGTCGTCGTCTACGACCCCTCGCTCAAGGGCCACGCGCTCACCGAGGCCCTCGCGCAGCACAACCCGCAGACCCTCATCGTCCGCTCGACGCAGGTCACGGCCGCCGACCTCGACGCGTCGGACAACCTGGAGCTGATCGTCCGCGCCGGCGCCGGCTACGACACCATCGACGTGGACGGCGCGTCGCGGCGGGGCATCTTCGTGGCCAACTGCCCCGGCAAGAACGCCGCGGCCGTGGCCGAACTCGCCTTCGGGCTCATCCTCGCGCTCGACCGCCGCATCCCCGAGAACGTGGCCGACGCCCGCCGGGGACGGTGGAACAAGAAGGGGTACTCCGAGGCGCGGGGCATCCGGGGGCGCACGCTCGGCCTGCTGGGCATGGGCAACATCGGCCGCGAGATGGTCGCGCGGGCGAAGGCCTTCGGGATGCCCGTCGTGGCGTGGAGCCGGTCGCTGACCGACGGCGAGGCCGCCGCGCTCGGCGTCCGCCGCGCCGCGACCCCGCTCGACGTGGCCCGCGAGGCCGACGTGGTGAGCGTCCACGTGGCCGGCGCGCCCGAGACGAAGCACCTCGTGAACGCCGAGTTCGTGGCGGCGATGAGGCCGGGCGCCTTCCTCGTCAACACCGCGCGCGCCTCGGTGATGGACGAGGAGGCCGTCGCCCGCGCCATCGAGGAGAAGGGCCTCCGCGTGGCCACCGACGTGCCGGCCGGCGAGCCCGCCGACAAGGCCGGCGAGTGGCGGCACCCGCTGGCCGACCGCGAGGGCTTCTACATCACGCACCACATCGGCGCCTCGACCGAGCAGGCCACCGAGGCCATCGGCGACGAGGCCGTGCGCATCGCGCTCACCTACGCCGAGACCGGCCGCGTGCCCAACTGCGTCAACCTCGCCGAGCACTCGCCCGCGACGCACCTGCTCACGGTCCGCCACCTCGACCAGGTCGGCGTGCTGGCCGGCGTGCTCGACGCCGTCCGCGAGGCGGGCTGGAACGTGCAGGAGATGGAGAACCTGATCTTCGCCGGGGCCGAGGCCGCCTGCGCCCGCATCCGCTTCGACGGCCGGCCGGACGCCCGCACGCTCGACCGCATCCGGAACCAGGAGCACGTTCTCAACGCGACGGTGATCGAGCTGTAACGAAGGGGTGAACACCACGTACGGTGCTACCTTCTTAGCACCCACTCAACCTCGCCCCCCATGCCCCGCCTGTTTCCGCTCGTCGCCCTCCTGCTCCTCGCCCCCGCCGCCGTCGCTCAGGCGGACGCCGCCCAAGACGACGAGGCCGCCCAAGACGACGAGGCCGCCGTCCTCGCCGCCGTCAACGAGCTGTGGGAGGCCATGCGCACGGGCGACTCCACGCGCGCCCGCGCCGTCATCCACCCCGAAGCGCGCGGCTACACCGTCGGGATGCGCGGCGGGCAGGCCGCCCTGATGCAGGGCGCGCCCGAGGATTTCATCACCGCCATCGGCACGCCGCACGACGAGGTGTGGGACGAGCGCGTGACCAACGAGGAGGTCCGCCTCGACGGGCCGCTGGCCACCTACTACGCCGACTACGAGTTCTGGCTCGGCGACGAGCGGAGCCACTGCGGCGTGGACGCCTTCCAACTGATGAAGACGGAGTCAGGCTGGCAGCTCTTCGTGCTCACCGACACGCGCCGCGCCTGCGAGTAGCCGGGCGAGAATCCGCGTGGCGGAACCGCTTGACGGGAGGAGGCATCGGTATATTTCCGGCCTCCTCCCGCCTTTTTCTGCACGTCGCCATGCCTACCGCCACCGCCGTCGAACCCCGCCTCCACAACTTCTCCGCCGGCCCCGGCGCGCTCCCCACCGAGGTCATGGAGGAGGTCCGCGACGAACTGCCCGCCTACCCCGGCCTCGGCGCCTCCATCGTGGAGGTCAGCCACCGCTCGGCCGCCTACACCGAGATCCACGAGAACGCCGTCGCCGCAATGAAGCGGCTGCTCGGCCTCGGCGACGACTGGCACGTGCTCTTCCTCCAGGGCGGCGCCTCGCTGCAGTTCCACCAGGTCCCCCTCAACTTCCTCCCCGAGGGCGGTACGGCCGACTACCTCAACACAGGGGAGTGGAGCAAGAAAGCGATCAAGGAGGCGCAGATCGTCGCCCGGACGCGCGGCGCGACGATCAACGTCGCCGCCAGCAGCGAGGACGCGCAGTTCGCCTACATCCCCGAGCGGGCGGCGTGGCGGCTCTCGCCCGACGCGGCCTACCTCCACTTCACGAGCAACAACACCATCTATGGTACCGAGTTCGACGCGGACCCCGAGGTGGACGTGCCCCTCGTCTGCGACGCGTCGTCCGACTTCCTGAGCCGGCCCATCCGCACCGAGCGGTACGGCCTCATCTACGCCGGCGCCCAGAAGAACATCGGCCCGGCCGGCGCCGCCGCCGTCCTCCTCCGCGACGACTTCTTCCAGCGGCGCCACGGCGGCCTCCCGACGATGCTCGACTACGGCACGCACACGGCCAAGCTGTTCAACACGCCGCCCGTCTTCGCCGTCTACATCATCGAGAAGGTGCTCCGCTGGATCGAGCGCAACGGCGGCCTGGAGGCGATGGCCGCGCGCAACGACGAGAAGGCCCGCCTCCTCTACGGCGCCATCGACGCGACGGACTTCTACCGGGGCACCGCCCGCAAGGACTCCCGCTCCAGGATGAACGTGACGTTCCGGCTCCCGAGCGAGGCCCTGGAAGCGAAGTTCGTGCAGGAGGCGAAGGGCGAAGGGCTCCTCGCGCTCAAGGGCTACCGGACCGTCGGCGGCATCCGGGCCTCCATCTACAACGCCGTCTCGCTGGAGTCCGTCCAGGCGCTCGTGGACTTCATGCGGCGGTTCGAGCAGGCCAACGGCTGACGCCGGTGACGCCCGACTCCGCGCGCCTCGGCGCGCTGATCGATGCCCTCGCCAAGCGCGAGTGGGTCGTCGCCGACGGCCTCTTTCCCCGCGCGCTGGTGGACGGGCTCCGCGAGGAGGCCAGGGCGGCCTGGGCCGATGCGGCCTTCCGCCACGCCCGCGTCGGCCCGGCCGGGGATCGCCACCTCATGCCGGAGGTCCGCACCGACCACGTGCTGTGGCTCGACCCGGAGGCGCTGACCCCGCTCCAGGCCGAGTACTGGGTGTGGGTCGACGCCCTGCGCGAGCGAATCCGCCGCGAGCTGTTCCTTCCGCTCGTGGACTTCGAGGCGCACCTGGCCGTCTACCCGCCCGGCGCGTTCTACAGGCGCCACCTCGACCAGTTCAAGTTCGTCCAGCGCCGTCTCGTCTCCTGCATCCTTTACCTCAACCCCGACTGGGCGGAGGGCGACGGCGGCCAGCTCCGGATTTACGAGCCCGACGGCGCGGGCGGCGAGCGGAGCCACGACGTGCTTCCCGAGCCCGGGCGCTTCGTCTGCTTCCGCAGCGACACGGTCCCGCACGAGGTGCTGCCGGCCACGCGGGAGCGGTACAGCCTGACCGGCTGGATGCGTCGTGCGGGCTGAGCGCGGGCTGCGCAGGGGCGGGGGCGGCTGTGCAGCGTGTGCGCCGCGGGCACGCCGTGCCCGCGGTTTTCCTGGCGAGGGCCGGGGAAGGAGGCGCCGCGTGCGCCTGGCACGGCGCTTGACGAGCGAGCGGCTACCGTCCCGCCCGTTGCGTGTCTGGCCCGTACGCCGTACCGTGAGGCCGGAGACCGCCTTTGCTTCACCTCGTTTCGCCCATGCCGCTCACCCTCGGAGTCCCCCGTGAAGCCACCCCCGGCGAGACCCGCGTCGCCCTCACGCCCGACGTTGCGCAGCGCCTCACCAAGAAGGGCACGGAGGTCGTCGTCGAGCGCGGCGCGGGGGCGGACGCCTGCTACCCCGACCCCGAGTTTGCGGCCGCCGGCTGCCGCCTCGGTGACCGCGCCGACGCCCTCGCCGCCGACGTCGTCGCCACCGTGCAGGGGCTCGGCGAGGCCGACCTGCCCGGCCTCGCGCCCGGCCGCATCGTCATCGGCCTGCTCCGCCCGCTCGACGACCCGGCCGGGATGGAGCGCCTTGCGGAGGCCGGTGTCACCGCCCTCGCGATGGAACTCGTCCCCCGCATCACGCGCGCCCAGAAGATGGACGCCCTCTCGGCGATGAGCACCGTCGCCGGCTACAAGGCCGCCCTCCTGGCCGCCGACGAGTTGCCCAAGTTCTTCCCGCTCCTGACGACGGCCGCCGGGACGGTTCGCCCCGCGCGCGTGCTGGTCATCGGTGCGGGCGTGGCTGGGCTCCAGGCCCTCGCCACGGCCCGCCGCCTCGGCGCCGTGACGGCTGCGTACGACGTGCGCCCGGCCGCCCGCGAGCAGGTCGAGAGCGTCGGCGCCAGCTTCGTCGAGCTGGACCTCGACACGGCCGACAGCGAGGACCAGCGCGGCTACGCAAAGGCGCTCACCGAGGACCAGCAGGCGCGGCAGGTCGAATTGCTGGCCGCGCACGTCGCCGCGCACGACGTGGTGATCACGACGGCGCTCATCCCCGGCCGGCCCGCGCCGCTGCTCATCACGCAGGAGGGCGTCGAAGGCATGAAACCGGGCTCGGTCATCGTGGACCTCGCGGCGGCAAACGGCGGCAACTGCGCCCTCACGCGTGCCGACGAGCGCGTTCGGCACGGGGACGTGACCCTCCTCGGCCCGACGAACCTTCCGGCCGCGATGCCCCTTCACGCCAGCCAGATGTACGCCCGCACCGTGCAGGCGCTCCTCCTCGACTACCTCACCGAGGCGGGCGCGTTCAACCTCGATCTGGAGGAGGAAATCCTCCAGAGCGCCGTCGTCACGCACGGCGGCGCCGTCGTCAACGAGCGCGTCCGCTCCATGCTCAGCCCCGCCAGATCCTGATTCCACCATGGACATCTCTTTGATCGTCGTGTTCGTGCTCGCCTCGTTCGTGGGGTTCGAGATCATCTCCAAGGTCCCGGCCACCCTGCACACGCCGCTCATGTCGGGCTCGAACGCCATCAGCGGCATCACCATCGTCGGCGCGCTGGTCGTGGCCGGCGCCATCGAGGCGCCGTGGGCGAAGTGGCTCGGGTTCGCCGCGCTCGTCCTCGCCACGGTCAACGTGGTCGGCGGCTTCCTCGTCACGGACCGGATGCTGGAGATGTTCAAGCGGCCGGAGCGACCGACGCCGACGGCATCAGCCCGCGCCAACGGCAAGCCCGCCTAAGGGCGTCCCCTTCGTACCGCGTATTGCGTGAGGCGGTCCTTGCGGAATACGAAATGCGCCCCCTCGTATGGAAACGATCGTCACCCTCGCCTACCTCGTCGCTGCGACGCTGTTCATCGTTGGCCTCAAGCGGCTGTCGTCACCCGTCACGGCGCGGGGCGGCAACCGGATGGCCGCGCTCGGCATGCTCGTGGCGGTGGTCGCCGCGCTGTTCGAGGAGCGGATTCTGAACGTCCCCGAGCTGATCGGCGGGCTCGCCCTCGGCGGCGTCATCGGCGTGCTGCTGGCCCGGCGCGTCGCCATGACGGCGATGCCGGAGCTGGTGGCGGCGTTCAACGGGTTCGGCGGCGCGGCCTCGGCGCTGGTGGCGGGCGCGGAGGTGATGAAGTACGCCGGAGGGAGCGACACGCTGGAGCCGTACACCTGGCTGCTCGGCCTGACCATCGCGCTCTCCGTGCTCATCGGCGCGGTGACGTTCTCGGGCTCCTTCGTGGCCTACGGCAAGCTCAACGGCTCGGTCAAGAGCATGGGCTTCCCCGGCCTCCGCGTCGTCTCCATCCTCGTCGGTCTCGGCGTGCTGCTGGCCGGGGCGTGGATGCTCGCCGCCTCGCCCGACTTCCCCGGCCTCGACGGCGAGACGGTGCCACTCGCGCTCGGCGCGCTGGCCGTGCTGGCGCTCGTCCTCGGCGTGTTCCTCGTGCTCCCCATCGGCGGGGCCGACATGCCGGTGGTCGTGGCGCTGCTCAACTCGTACTCCGGCCTCGCCGCGGCGGCGACCGGCTTCGTGCTCCAGAACTACGCCCTCATCGTGAGCGGCGCGCTCGTCGGCGCCTCGGGCCTGATCCTGACCACGATCATGTGCGACGCGATGAATCGCTCGCTCACGAACGTGCTCCTCGGCGGCTTCGGGGCCGAGGCGCAGAAGGGCGGCCCGGCCGGGCCGGTGGACGAGCGCCCGATCCGCTCCACGACGCCGGACGACGCGGCCGTCCTCCTCAGCTATGCGAGCAGCGTGATCGTCGTGCCGGGCTACGGCCTCGCCGTCGCGCAGGCCCAGCACGAGGTGCGCGAGATGGCCGAGATCCTCCAGAGCCAGGGCATCCGGGTGCGCTACGCGATCCACCCCGTCGCGGGCCGGATGCCGGGCCACATGAACGTGCTCCTCGCCGAGGCCAACGTGCCCTACGACCAACTCGTCGAGATGGACGAGATCAACGCCGACTTCGCCTCGACCGATGTGGTCCTCGTCGTCGGCGCCAACGACGTCGTCAACCCGGCGGCGCGGACGGACGCGAGCAGCCCGATCTACGGCATGCCGATCCTCAACGTGGACGAGGCCGGCAACGTCATCGTGCTCAAGCGCTCGATGCGGCCCGGCTACGCGGGCGTCGAGAACGAACTGTTCTACAACGCCAAGACGCAGATGCTCTTCGGCGACGCGAAGGACTCCGTCAAGGCCGTCATAGACGAGCTGAAGGCGCTGCAACCGGCATGACCGTCGTCTCGATCATTCTCGCCGGCCTCGCCGGCTTCCTCGCCTTCTGGGCGGGGGTGGTCAGCCTGGTCGGCTTCGGGGGCTGGAGGCCGCTCGCCGCACGCTACCCGGCGCGCCGCTGGCCCGAGGGCGAGGGCACGCACGTCGGCTGGCAGAGCGGCCGCGTGGGCATGGCGAACTACAACGGCGCGCTCAACGCCGTCGTCACCGGCGAGGGGCTCTACCTCCGGCCCGTCGCCCTCTTCAAGTACAACCACCCGCCTATTTTCATCCCGTGGGAGGCCGTGGAGGCGACGAAGACGGGCTGGCTCGGTGGCCTCAGGCTGGATCTCGACGGCGGCGGCGGCGTCACTGTGAGCGGGCGGCTGGCCAGGGAAGTCCGCCGCGCCTTCGACGCCTGGCGAACCACCGACGCCGTCTTCGCGTCGCCCGAGGCGGACCTCCTCGGCCCCGACGGCGACACGATCAGCGACGAGGCCTGGGAGGGTAGCGGGTGGCGGCGGACGCGGACGCGCTGAGGGCGGGAACGGCGGCCCTCACCGCTCGGTAGTAGCTTCCGCATCGCGCCGTGCGGTCTTCCCGCGCGGCGCGCGCCATCTGATCGCCCTCTGATCCTGTCGCTACTGCTCCCTGATGAAGCGCCTCGTCGTCGTCGAGTCCCCCACGAAAGCCCGCACCATCCGCCGGTTCCTGCCGGCCGAGTACCGGGTCGAGGCGTGCATGGGGCACGTGCGCGACCTGCCGTCGTCGGCCTCGGAGATCCCGGCGGCGCTGAAGAAGGAGAAGTGGGCCCGCCTCGGCGTCAACGTGGAGGAGGGCTTCGCGCCGCTCTACGTCGTCCCCGCCGACAAGCGGAAGGTCGTCAAGGAGCTGAAGGACGCGCTCAAGGAGGCCGACGAACTCTACATCGCGACGGACGAGGACCGCGAGGGGGAGTCCATCGGCTGGCACCTGCTGGAAGTGCTCAAGCCGAAGGTGCCCGTTCGCCGGATGGTCTTCCACGAGATCACCCGCGAGGCCATCCGGAACGCGCTCAGCCAGACGCGCGACCTCGACGACCGGCTGGTGGACGCCCAGGAGACGCGCCGCATCCTCGACCGGCTCGTCGGCTACACCATCTCGCCGCTGCTCTGGAAGAAGATCGCCCCGCGCCTCTCGGCCGGGCGCGTGCAGAGCGTGGCCGTGAGCCTGCTCGTCCAGCGCGAGATCGAGCGGCTCCACTTCGTCGCGGCCTCGTACTGGGATCTCACGGCGCGGCTGGCCAAGGGCAACCGGCCCTTCGACGCCCAGATGACCCACCTCGGCGAGCGGCGCCTCGCTACCGGCCGCGACTTCGACGAGACGACGGGCCGGCTCAAGGAGGGCTCGGACGCGCTCGTCCTTCGCCAGGCCGAGGCCGAGGGACTGGCCGCGCGGCTCAAGGACGCCCCCTGGCGCGTCACGGCCGTCGAGAGCAAGGCCGTCCGCCGCAGCCCGGCCGCGCCCTTCATCACGTCCACGCTCCAGCAGGAGGCCAACCGCAAGCTCGGCCTGCCCGCCCGCCGCACGATGCAGGTGGCCCAGAAGCTCTACGAGCAGGGCCTCATCACCTACATGCGGACCGACTCGACGGCGCTCTCGAACGAGGCGCTGGAGGCCGGCCGCCGCGCCGTCCGCGAACGCTACGGGGCGGACTACCTCTCGCCCGCGCCCCGGCAGTACGCCGGCAAGGTGCGCAACGCGCAGGAGGCGCACGAGGCCATCCGCCCGGCCGGGACGGAGATGAAGACGAAGGACGAACTCCGCCTCGACGGCGTCGAGGGCGCCCTCTACGACCTGATCTGGAAGCGCACCGTCGCCAGCCAGATGGCCGAGGCCCGGCTCCGCCAGACGCGCGCGACGATCCTCGCCGCCGAAGGCACCGACGACGAATCCACCTTCCGCGCCAGCGGCCAGGTCGTCGAGTTCCCCGGCTTCTTCCGCGCCTACGTCGAGGGCACGGACGACCCCGAGGCCGCCCTCGACGACCGCGACCAGCCGCTGCCCGACCTCGCCGAGGGCGACGCGCCCGCGTGCCGGAAGGTCGAAGCCGCCGGTCACGAGACCAAGCCGCCCGCGCGCTACACCGACGCCACGCTCGTCCAGCGGCTCGAAAAGGACGGCATCGGTCGCCCGAGCACCTACGCCTCCATCATTGACACCATCGTGGACCGGGGGTACGTCCGCCGCGAGAAGAACCAGCTCGTCCCGACGTTCACGGCCTTCGCCACGAACACGCTGCTGGAGCAGAACTTCGAGCGCCTCGTGGACACCCGCTTCACCGCGCGCATGGAGGAGGTGCTCGACGACATCGCCGAGGGGGAGACGCAGGCGCGGCCCTACCTCCAGGACTTCTTTCTCGGCGACGCGGGCCTGGAGCGGCGCGTCGAGCAGAGCCTGGACCGGATCGACGCCCGGGCGGTGTCCACGCTCCGCCATCCGAAGTGGGAGCCGTACGTCATCCGCGTAGGCAAGTACGGCCCGTACGCCGAGGGCGAGATTGACGGCGAGACGCGCACCGCCTCGCTCCCCGCCGACCTCGCCCCGGCCGACGTCGACGCGGGCTACCTCCGCGACCTCCTCACCGCCGGCTCCGACGAGCGCGTGCTCGGCATCCACCCCGAGGCGGAGCTGCCCGTGCTCCTCAAGCAGGGCCCGTACGGGCCGTACGTCCAACTCGGCGACGACGAGGAGGCGAAGCCGAAGCGGACCTCGCTGCCCAAGGGCGTCCGGCCCGAGGACGTCGACCTCGGCGTGGCCGTGCGCCTGCTCACGCTGCCGCGCACGCTGGGCGAGCACCCGGAGAGCGGCGCTCCCATCAAGGCCAACATCGGGCGCTACGGGCCGTACGTCCAGCACGGCTCCACCTTCGCCTCGCTCAAGGCCGGCGACGACGTGCTGACGATTGGCCTGGACCGGGCGCTGGAGCTGCTCGCGGCCAAGACGCAGAAGAACGCACCGCTGCGCGTGCTCGGGGCGCACCCCGAGACGGGCCAGCCCGTCGAGGTCTACGAGGGGCGCTACGGGCCGTACGTCAAGCACCAGAAGACGAACGCCACGATCCCCAAGGGCGCCGACCCCGAGACGATCTCGCTCGACGCGGCCGTGCAGCTGGTCAACGAGAAGGCCGCCAGGAAGGGGAAGGGCCGCCGCTCGAAGGCGAAGGCGTGAGGCCGGCTGCCTCCGCCTCGGCGCCCCGAGGCGGGGGAGCGGCGTCAGACCGGCTCGACGCGCAGCGGCATTCCGCCCTTCGCCTTCAGGATGATGCCGGGGACGACCTTCGGCGACCGGGCCGTCGCGGGCCAGAACCGGAAGGCGCGCGTGAGCCAGGCCAGCGTGGCGTGCGCCTGCATCAGCGCCATCCGCTTGCCGATGCACGTGTGCCGCCCCTGTCCGAACGGTCCGTAGTGGAAGCCGACGAGCGCCTCGGAGACCCGGTCGCCGACGAACCGTTCGGGGCGGAACGCCTCCGGCGCGTCCCACCACGCCGGGTGGCGGTGGAGTGCCCAGGCGCACACCATCACGTGGCCCCGGATCGGGATCTCGTGCGCCCCGACCTCGGTCGCTTCCAGCGCGCTCCGATGGTACGACCAGGCGGGCGGGTAGAGGCGGAGCGTCTCCAGCAACACCTGCCGGGTGAGCGGCTGCTGCCCGAGGTCGGCGTACGTGGGCGCCGCCGGGAGCGCCTGCGCCTCGGCGCGGACGGCGTCCTGGATGCCGGGATGCCGGGCCAGGGCGCCGAGGGCGAAGGTGAGCAGGCACGCCGTCGTGTCGAACCCGGCGAAGAGGAGCGTCGCCAGCTCGTCGCGCGCCTGCTTCTCGTCGATGGCGCCGTCGTCCATCGCGGCGAGGAGGAGGGCCATCACCAGGCCCGGCTCGCGCTCGCCGGTTCGGCACCGGCGGATCACGCCGTAGAGGAACGCGTCGATCTCGGCCAGCGCGCCGGCGATGCGCTGGCCCCGCAGCGGCGGCAGGCCGACGGGCTCGGCCACGTCGCGCCAGAGGCGGCGGACGAAGTTGCCCTTGATGCTGGCGAACTGGAGGATCGTGTCGAGCGCGTGGATGATCGCGGGCGCGTCGTAGGCCGCGTCCGGGCTGAACAGGCTGCGGATGAGGACGTGGAGCTGGAGCTCCTTGAGCGCGGCCTGCACGTCCACCGTGCCCGCCGCGCGCCAGTCGCGCGTGACGTCGGCGACGGCGGAGGCCTGGGCGTCGAGGAGGAGCCGGTCGTGCGCGCGGCCGAAGGCCGGGTTCAGCCGCCGCCGCTGCTCCACCCAGTACGTTTCGTCGCTCGACAGCAGCCCGTTCCCGATGAGCGGCAGCAGGTCCTCGACGAGCCGCGTCCGGCCGAACCGCTCGGTCTTCGTGACGAACACCTCGCGGATCAGGTCGGGGTGGTTCAGCAGGAACGTCTCGGCGTCGCCGAACTGGAGGTAGACGAGGTCGCCGTAGCGCTGCGAGATGGCCGTGAACGCCTTGAGCGGATCGGCGACGAGCCCGGGGACGTGGCGCAGGAAGCCCACGCCCTGCGGCCCCGGCGGGTACCGGCGACGGATGTCCTTCGGCGGAGCGCTCACGAGGTGAGGGGGCGGTCGAGCGAGGCGGGGTCCTGGAGGCGGCGCACGATGCCGGCGAAAAAACGGCCGACGTGCGAGGCGTCCACGACGCGGTGGTCGAACGTGCCGCAGAGCGGGAAGCGGAGGCGTGGCACGACGGCGTCACCCACAACGGTCGGCACCGGTCGAGGGGCGCTCATGGCGAGGAAGCCGGCGGCATGGCCGGCAGGCATGAGCGCGCCGTGGTGGTCGCGCACGAGCGCGTGCGCCGTAGGGAGGCGCTCGCTGAACCGCGTGAGGTCGGAGAGGATGAGGGAGCCGAGGCTCTCGGGGGCGAGGTCGAGGCGGCGCAGCGGGAGCCCGAGGCGGTGGGTGAGGGCGTGGAGGCCGCGGTAGACGCCGCCGCGGACGAGCCACGGCATTCGGGCGAGCAGGTACTCCGGGGGGGCCTCGCCGCGCTGCGCACGCGCGCGGTGCAGGTGCACGGCCTGCCGCATCCGCTCGGCGGCCGTCGCCGCGTCGGCCAGGTCGGCCTCGGTGAGGCGGAGCTGGATGAGGTCGTCCGCACCGGGCAGCATCGCCGTGACGACGAGGGCAACCTCGCGCTTGGGGACGACGCGCCCGTGCCGGACGTACCCGTTCAACTCCGGCACGTCCTCCTTCAGCGTCCGCACCGCCGCGACGGCGACGAAGTGGAGCGGCCGCAGCACCACCCCCGGCCGGCGGGCCTCCTCGCAATACGCCGTCATGGCCTCCGCGTCGATCTCACAGGTCGTCGTGATGACGGGATCGCGCGGCGGGCCGAAGAACAGCGCAGCAAGCCGCCGCCAGGGGGTATCGAGCGAGGCGGTATCGAGCGAGGCGGTATCGAGCGAGGCGGGGGTCATCGGCCGGTGTCCTCCTCGCGGAGCGACGCCAGGATGTTGAGGTAGCTTCCGTAGCGCTCCAGCGAGATGGCCCCTTCGTCCACGGCCGCCGTGACGGCGCAGCCGGGCTCGTGGTCGTGCGTGCAATCCGGGAAGCGGCAGTGGCCGATGTAGGGCCGCATCTCGACGAAGTATCCCCCCAGTTCCGGCGGCTCCATGTCCCAGATGCCGTACTCACGGATGCCCGGCGTGTCCACGACGAACCCGTCGCCCAGCGGGTAGAGCGTGGCGAAGGTGGTCGTGTGGCGGCCCTTCTGCGTCTTCGCGCTGATGGCGCCCGTGCGAAGGTCGAGGTCGGGGGCCACCGCGTTCAGGAGCGACGACTTGCCGACGCCCGACGGCCCGGCCACGACGCTCGTTTTGCCCCGGAGCGCCTCGCGAAACGCCTCGACGCCCTCGCCCGTCTCGGCGCTCGTCAGGAGGACGGGGTAGCCGAGGCCTTCGTAGAGGCCCCGCCAGAAGCCGATGGCCTCCTGCGCCCGCGCCTTTCCTTCGAGCAAATCGGCCTTGTTGATGACGAGGCCGGCGTCGAGGTGGTAGGCCTCGGCCATCACGAGGAAGCGGTCCACGAAGCCCGGGTTGAGCTTGGGCTGGAACGTCGCCTGGACGCACCACGCGGCGTCCACGTTGGCCGCGATGACGTGCTCGCGCCCGACGCGCCGCCCGGCCGCCCGGCGGCTGAGCTGGTTGCGGCGCGGGAGGATCTCGGTGATGAGGCCGGTGCCGTCGTCCTCCCGGCGCACCCGCACCCGGTCGCCGACGGCGATGGGGTTCGTCTCGTCGATCTCCTCGTGCTGGAGGCGGAACTTGCCGCGCACGCGGGCCGGGAGGGGCTCGGCCTCGCCGTCGAGCCGGACGGTGTACCAGCTGCCGGTGGACCGCATGACGGTGCCTTCGGCCGGGGGCGCGTCCTCGGTCGGGGATGGGGTCATGCGGGTGAAACTCGCTCCACGAGGGTCCGTCTAAGCCACGCGCGGCCGGTCCCGGCCGTCCCGAACCAACCCCGGACGATCATGAAGGAAACCGACCCCCGGACGCGCGCGCAGTACGAGAAGGTGCGCGACGAGTTCGCCCACCTCGGCATCCAAGATAAGACCGCGTTCGTCCTCGAAGCGACGTTCGACACCCTCGGCGAGGTCGTCCGTGAGGCCGGCAAGACCGTCTCCGACCTCTTCGAGCGCGTCAGCAAGGACGACTTCTGGACGCCGCCCACGGCCGCCGACGAGGCCTCGTCGGCGGAAGCCTCCGAGGCGGAAGCCTCCGAGGCGGAAGCCTCCG
>CAZOJJ010000066.1:162-9832 GCA_964580105.1 uncultured Rhodothermales bacterium
CCGAACCGAACAGATAGCCAGATATAACCAGATGGATAGGGGCCAGGTGGCCGGATAGGGCGAGCGCCTACCTGGCCATCTCCCCTTCCCCCTCCCGCCCACCGGCGGACTGCGATGCCCGACGAGCCGATCAACTTCTACAAGGAAGCCTTCATGAGCCCGGTGAACCTCGTGTTCCTGATCTCGGCGCTCGTGGCGGCCCTGCTCACCAACGCCTGGGTGGGCGTCCCGGAGCTGATCCTGCTCTTCACGGCCGCAGCCGAGCTGATGTACCTCGGCATCGTCCCCCGCTCGGACCGCTACAAGCGGCTCGTCCGCAGCCGCCGCGCCGCCGAGCGCAACAAGCCGCCGAGCGACCGCGAGGTCTTCCGCACCCTCGCCAAGGAAGACCAGAAGCGGTACGTCCGCTACCGCAACCTCGAGAAGGCCATCCGCGACAACTTCTCGAAGCTCTCCTACGCGAGCCAGGGCATGCTCGACGCCCACCTCAACAAGATCGACGGCCTGCTCGACTCGTACCTCAACCTCCTCCAGCTCAAGGACAAGTACCGCAAGTTCACCGCGCGGACGGCCGAGGAGGAGATCGTCCGCGCCATCGCCCAGCTCCGCAGCGAGATGCAGCAGGACCCCCCGCGCGTGCGCCGCATCAAGGAGCGCCGCCTCCAGATTCTCGACAAGCGGCTGGTCAAGTTCAAGAAGGCCAACGAGAACCTCGACATCATCGAGGCCCAGCTCGCCACCATCGAGGACGTGACGCGGTACGTCTACGAGCAGTCGCTCACGATGCAGAACCCGGAGGAGGTCTCCTTCCAGCTCGACACGCTCGTCTCGGAGGTCGAGGAGACGCAGGCCTCCGTCGAGGCGCTCGAAGAGGTCTTCAGCGACCCGACGGCCTACCTCTCCGACCTCGACATTGACGAGTTCGACGCCGCCCTCTCCGACCTCGACTCCTCCGTCGAGCGCCGCATCGAGGAGGGCCTCCTCGGCCCGGATGCCCCCGAGGGCGACGGCGCCGCCCGCCCGCGCGACCGAGAACGGAGCTAGGTATCGCTTACTTCCCAGTGCGCATCGCGTAAAGGCGCCCGGATCGATCCCATCACGCACTACGAAGTCCGCACTACGGATCACGCCTTTCACCCACGCATGGAAGCCTCCTTCGAAACCCTCCTCTACGACCTCGACGCCGACGGCGTCGCCACGATCACGCTCAACCGGCCGGACGCGCTCAACGCGCTCAACCAGCGGATGGTCGCCGAGCTGGGCGCGGCCTTCCGCCAGGCCCACCGCGACGACGCCGTGCGCGGCGTGGTCCTCACCGGCGCCGGCGAGAAGGCCTTCGCCGCCGGCGCCGACATCGCCGAGTTCGCCGGGATGGAAGCGCTCGACGGCCACCGCTTCGCGCTCCGCGGCCAAGCCGTCATGAGCCAGATCGAGGCGATGCCCAAGCCCGTCGTGGCCGCCGTCAACGGCTTCGCCCTCGGCGGCGGCTGCGAGCTGGCGATGGCGTGCCACCTCCGCGTGGCGAGCGAAAAGGCCCAGTTCGGCCAGCCCGAGGTCAACCTCGGGCTCATCCCCGGCTACGGCGGAACGCAGCGGCTGCCCCGGCTCGTCGGCCGCGGCGTCGCCGCCGAGCTGCTGCTCACGGGCGACCGCATCTCGGCCCAGCGCGCTTACGAGATCGGCCTCGTCAACCGCGTCGCCACCCCCGAGGCGCTCCTGGCCGTGGCGAAGGAGCGCGTGACGACCATCGCGGCCAAGGCGCCCGTGGCCGTGGCGATGGCCCTCCAGGCCCTCCGCGCCGCCGACCTCCCGCTCCCGCAGGGCCTCCAGCAGGAAGCCGCTCTCTTCGGACAGTGCTGCGCCACCGAGGACTTCGTCGAGGGCGTCGGCGCCTTCCTCAACCGCCGCACGCCCGAGTTCGCGGGCCGCTGACGCGGCCCTGGGCCGATGGGGTGACGGACTGATGGAGCGTACCCGGTCCGCCTCCCCTCCCTGAATCGCCCACTCACCCAATGGCTTTCGCCCTGATCGTGCTGATGCTCGGCCTGAGCGCGTTCTTCTCCGGCTCGGAGATCGCGTTCGTGACCGTCAACCGGCTCAAGGCGGAGGTGCGCGCCCAGCGCGCGGGCGTCCTCGGCACCATCGTCCGCGAGTTCCTGCGCGACCCGGCCACGTTCCTGACGACCACGCTCGTCGGCAACAACGTCGCCCTCGTCGTCTACTCGACGCTGATGAGCCTCTACCTCGACGGGCCGCTGACGCGGATGTGGATGCATCTCACGGGCGCCGACACCGTCGCCGGCCTCGTGCTCGTCTCGCAGACGCTCGTCGCCGCCGTCGTCGTGCTGCTCATCGGGGAGATCCTGCCGAAGTCGCTGCTCCGCGAGCCGCCCGAGCGGGCCGTGTTCGCCCTGGCGGGGCCGCTCAAGCTGACCTACTGGCTCTTCCTCCCCCTCATCAAGCTGGCCGGCTGGACCTCCAACGCGCTCGTCCGCCTCTTCGGCGCGCCGCAGCAGAGCGTCCAGCAGTTCCTCCGGCGCGACTTCGAGATCGTCATCCGCGAGAGCCGCGAGACCGGCGGCCTCGACCTCGACGAGGAGGAGACCGAGATCCTCACGAACGTCTTCGAGCTGCGCACGCTCCGCGTGAAGGACTCGATGATTCCGCGCACCGAGATCCAGGCCGTCGAGGAGGGCGCCGACCTCGACGCCGTCCGCGCCCGGTTCATCGAGTCGGGGTTCTCGCGGCTGCCCGTCTACCGCGAGCACATTGACCAGATCGTGGGCGTGGTGCTGGCGCACGACCTCTTTCACGCGCCGGACTCGCTGGCCGCCATCGTCCGCCCGGTCCAGGTCGTCCCCGAGTCGAAGCCGGCCAAGGACCTGCTCTTCTCGTTCCTCCAGAGCGGCGTCACGCTCGCCGTCGCCATCGACGAGTACGGCGGCACGGCGGGGATCGTGACGGTCGAGGACCTCCTCGAAGAGCTCTTCGGCGACATCCGCGACGAGCACGACCCGGCCGAGGCCGCGCTCCGCCGCCTCGACGAGCACACCGTGCTGGCCTCGGGCCGCGTGGACCTGGAGACGCTGGAAGAGGAGATGGGCATCACCCTCCCGGAGGGCGACTACGAGACGGTGGCCGGCTTCCTGCTCGACCGGCTGGGCAACGTGCCGGCCGAGCGCGAGAGCGTGGAGTTGGAGGGGTACCGGTTCACGATCCTCCGCGCCACGGCCAACCGAATCGAGGCGGTGCGGATCAGCCAGGTGTAGGCGCCGGGCGCTGCTCCCTCGTTCGCCCCGATGCGGGTGCCAGCCGTTCCTCTCGGTTTTCCGCAACGCCGTCCGTAGGTTGCTCGCCCTGCACTCCGGCCCGCCGCCCTGCCCCCGTCCCCATGCGCCTCCTCCTCCTCAGCAACTCCACCTCCGACGACGGCTACCTGGTTCACGCCGCCGGATGGCTCCGCGCCTTCCTCGGCGCCGGCGTCGGGCGGGTGCTGTTCGTGCCCTACGCCGGCGTCACGTTCTCCTTTGACGCCTACACGGCGAAGGTGCGCGAGGCCTTCGCCCCTCTCGGCATCGGCGTCGAGTCGGTCCACGAGGTGGCGGACGAGGCGAAGGCGGTGAAGGAGGCCGAGGCCATCGTGGTGGGCGGCGGCAACACGTTCCGGCTGCTGACCCGGCTCTACCGCCTCGGCCTGATGGAGCCCATCCGCCGGGCCGTCCGCGGCGGCACGCCGTACGTCGGCTGGAGCGCGGGCGCCAACCTCGCCTGCCCCACGATCCGCACGACGAACGACATGCCCATCATCGAGCCGCCGTCGTTCGAGGCGTTCGGGTTCGTGCCGTTCCAGATCAACCCGCACTACACCGACGCGCACCCGCCCGGCCACCGGGGCGAGACGCGGGCCGACCGCATCGCCGAGTTCGCCGAACTCAACCAGGACGTGACGGTGCTCGGCCTCCCGGAGGGCACGGCGCTGCGCGTGGAGGGCGACCGGATGGAGCGCCTCGGGCCGCACCCGATCCGCCGCTTCCGCTACGGCCAGGCCACGCGCGACCTGACGGAGACGGACGTGAGCGAGGAGCTCCGCGCGGGCTGATCCCTCACCCGTCCGCCGCTACCCGCTGGGCGAACGCCAGCACCAGCCGGGCGTGCGCGGCCACCAGCTCGACGAGCCCGCGGTCGGCCAGGCGGGCGTCGGGCGAGGTGGGCAGCTTGGGCGGCGAGACGCGGCCCATCCACAGCGGCAGCTTGTCCTGGAGTGCCCGCGGCCCCGGGAACCGGCCGGGCGGAAGGTGGACGGCGTAGAACTCGGCCTTCCGCGCCAGCCGCGCGTAGACGGCCGGCTCCGCCTCGACGTCGCCCTCGGCCCCCTCGGCGACGAGCTGCGCGCCGAGGAGGTAGTCGTGGTAGAGGAACGGCAGCTCCGCCAGCGCCGCGCCGACGGCCTCCCGCACGGCGGGCGCCGCGCGCAGCCCGACCTCGGCGGCGCGCGTCGTGACCGTCGCGATGAGGACGAGCGTCTCCTCGGCTACGAGTTCGGCGTCGGCGGCGTCCGTCAGCGCGGGGAGGACGGTGCGGACGACGTCCTGCGTCGCGCTCAGGGCGGCGGCGGCAGCGAACGTCGCCACGCGGGCAGCGAGATCGGCGGGCGAGGTCGGCATGAGTGGGGGCACGGCGCAGGGGCACGCCCCTGCCGACCGTCTCCGAGGAGCGGCGTCAGCGCTAGAGCTGCGGGTCCGTGGACGGCTCGTCGCCGCCGATGGCGCCGCGCATGCGCGTGTCGGCCTCGATGTTGCGGAGGTTGTAGTAGTCCATCACGCCGAGGTTGCCCCGGCGGAACGCCTCGGCGATGGCCTTGGGCACCTCGGCCTCGGCCGCGATGAGGTTGGCGCGCTGCTCCTGCTCGGCCGCGACGGCCGCCGCGCGGCGCTCCTCCGCCCGGGCGCGGGCCACGCGGAGGTCGGCCTCGGCCTGGTCCGTCTGCAGCTTCGCCCCGATGTTCTCGCCCACGTCCACGTCCGCGATGTCAATGGAGAGGATCTCGAAGGCGGTCCCGCTGTCGAGCCCCTTCGCGAGCACCGTCTTCGAGATGGCGTCGGGGTTCTCCAGCACGGCCGCGTGGGTGGGCGAGGAGCCGACGGTGGAGACGATGCCCTCGCCCACGCGGGCGATGATGGTCTCCTCGCCCGCGCCGCCGACGAGGCGCTCGATGTTGGCGCGGACGGTCACCCGCGCGATGGCACGGACCTGGATGCCGTCCTTGGCCACGGCCGAGATGGACGGCGTCTCGATGACCTTCGGGTTGACCGAGACCTGCACGGCCTCGAACACGTCGCGCCCGGCGAGGTCGATGGCGGTCGCCCGCTCGAAGGGGAGGTCGATGTTCGCCTTGTCCGCCGAGATCAGCGCGTTGACGACCTGCTGGACGTGCCCGCCGGCGAGGTAGTGCGCCTCCAGTTGCGGCGGCTCGACGGGGATGCCCGCCTTGTGCGCGGTGATGAGCGGCCGCACGATGGTGGCGGGCGGCACCTTCCGCAGCCGCATCCCGACGAGGTCGCGGAACAGCTTGAGCCTCACACCCGAGAAGTACGCCGTGATCCAGAGCCCGACCGGGATGAAGTAGAAGAACAGGATGAGTGCGAAGAGGCCCGCGATGACGAGCACCACGCTGAACCCGCCGAGGAGAGCGTCCATGAGAGGGGTGAGGGTTGATGGGTGATGGCTGAGGACGGTAGGCCCCGCCAGCCCGCGGCCATCGGGGCGCTTACTCCGGCCGCCGGTAGTCGCCGCTCTGGCCGCCGGACTTGGCGAGCAGCCGCACGTCCGTCACGGCGATCTCCTTCGAGACCGACTTGCACATGTCGTAGATGGTGAGGGCCGCCACCGAGACGGCCGTGAGCGCCTCCATCTCGACGCCCGTCGGCCCCTCGGTCTTGGCGATGGCGCGGACTTCGACGGCGGCGGCCGCCTCGTCGAGCTCGAAGGAGAGGTCCACGTTCTGGAGGAGCACGTCGTGGCAGAGCGGGATCAGGCGGCTCGTCTGCTTCGCGCCCAGCACGCCGGCCACCTGCGCCACGGTCAGCACGTCGCCCTTGGCGATCTGGTTGTCGCGGACGAGGCGGAAGGCCTCGGCGCCGAGGAGGACGCGGCCGGCGGCGACGGCCGTGCGCGCGGTGGCCATCTTGGGGCTGATGTCCACCATCCGGGCGCGTCCGCGCTCGTCGATGTGGCTGAGAGTGGGCGTATCGAGGTCGGTCATAGCGGGGAGGGAGGGGGAACGACGCTGCGAAGATAGTGCACGGCGGCGAGCCACGGGCTGCGAGCCACGGGCTGCGGGCCGTGGAGTAGCGATTTCCCCGCCCTCCTCCCCTAGAAGCTGCACTCCTCCCCCGGGGCGGTGCCCACGTAGCGGGCGGGGGAGCCACCCAGGGACGGCAAGAGAGCTCCCCGGTGTCCGCGGGGGCATAGCGCGCTGCACCCCCACCACAGCCCCTCGTACCCGGCGCATCGCCCGCCCGAAGCCGGCCGTCCGAAGCCGGCCGTCCGAAGCCGGCCGTCCGAAGCCGGCAGCCCTATCCGCCTATCGTGATCATCGGGCGGTTGCGCGTGGCGGCGAGCACGTCCATCCCGGCGTGAGCGGCGTGCTTCCCGGCCACGGCCGCCGCGACGAGCGCGCGGAGGTCGTCGTCGCTCGCCCCGGCGCGCATCCGATCGCGGAGGCTGACCTCCTTCGGACCGAAGAGGCACACCTTGAGGTGGCCGTCGGCCGTGAGGCGGAGACGGTTGCAGCCCGCACAGAACGGCGCCGTCATGCTGGCGATAAAACCGACGGTGCCGCGGGCGTCCGGCAGGCGGAACGTCTGCGCTGTGTCCGCCGGCTCGCCCGGCAGCGGCGCCAGCGGCCCGTGCACGTCCTCGATCCGCGCTCGCACCTCGGCCATCGGCACGAGGGCATCCGCGTTCCAGCCGTTGCCGTCGAACGGCATGTACTCGATGAAGCGGACGTCCAGCGGGACCTCGCGCGTCCACGCGGCGAAGTCGGCCGGCTCGTCGTCGTTGACGCCGCGGAGGACGACGGCGTTGACCTTGAGCGGGCGCGCCGGCGTGCCGTAGCCCATCGCCAGGGCCGCCTCGACGGCGGCGAGGACCCGGCCGAGGCCGGGACGGCGCGTCATGGCCTCGAAGCGGTCCGGCCGGAGCGTGTCGAGCGAGACGTTGAGGTGCGTGACGCCCGCCTCCGCGAGCGCGCCGAGGCGGGCTTCGAGGAGCAGCGCGTTCGTCGTCAGCGAGAGCGCCTCGACGCCCTCGATCCGCCCGAGCCGCGCCGCGATGGCGACGGCGTCCTTGCGGACGAGCGGCTCGCCGCCGGTCAGCCGCACCTTCGTCACGCCCTCGGCCGCGAACAGCCGCGCGAGACGCTCGATCTCGTCGGCCGTGAGGTAGGCGGCGTTGGGCTGGACGGGGACGCCCTCGGCGGGCATGCAGTAGACGCAACGGAGGTTGCACCGCTCGGTCAGCCCGATCCGCAGGTACGTGTGCCGCCGCCCGAACCGGTCGGTCAGGCCCCCGCTCATCGGCGCCGTCGCCACCGGTTGAACGCGGCGATGCCCATCCCGAGCGCGATCCCGGCGAAGAGCATGAGCAGGTACCAGGCCGGGGAACCGACGTCGGGGTCGAACATGGCGTGCTTCGTAGGAGAAGGCTGCGTACGGCGGAGCGGCCCCGGCGATCCCGGCGGGCGATGCCGTCAGTGGAAGTCGCGGACGAGCACGATGTCGCTGTCGCTCCGCCGCTCCTGGGTGACGAGGAAGCGCTTCCCGCCGGGGAAGACGGCGAGGCTGGGATGGTCCGGCATGGACTCCACCGTCGCCATCCAGCGGCGCTGCTTCGTGGCGAGATCCACCAGCACGATGTCCACGCCCTCGCCCTCCTCGTGGCGCTGCACGACGTAGACGCCCTCGTCGCGGACGACCCAGTTGGCCCAGTCGGCCGGGTTGAGGCGGACGAGGCCCTCGGCGTAGTAGGGGTCGCGGTCGAGCGCGATGCGCCAGAGGCCGCGCCGGTCGGGGCGGACGACGAGGAGGGAGCGGCCGTCCGGCGCTTCCTCGGCCGCGATGCCGCCGTGGCGCGTGACGGGCCGGGCATTGCCACCCTCGAGGGGCTGCGTCCAGATCTGCCAGTCGCCGTTGCGGCGGGAGGCGAAGTAGACGGCGCGGCCGTCGCGGCTCCACGACGGGGCGACCTCGTCGCCCGGGTGGTCGGTGACGCGGCGGGGCGGGCTGCCGGGCTCGACGACGTAGAGGTCGGCGTGGCCGTTGACGCGGGCGGAGAAGAGGAGCCGCGTGCCGTCCGGGCTCCAGCGCGGCGTGCTCACACGCGGGCCGCCGAAGCTGGTCAGGCGGCGGAGGTTCTCGCCGTCGGCGTCGGCGGCCCAGATCTCGAGCTGGCCGGAGCGGTTGGACACGAAGGCGATGCGCTCGCCGTCGGGCGAGACTTCGGGCTGGGAGTCCCAGCGCGTCGAGGCGATGAGCGGCACGGGCGGGCGGACGCGGCCGTTTTCGCGGACGATCTCGGCGATGTTCGTCTCGTAGCGCCGCTGGGCGAACGTGATGCCGCGGCCCTGCCGGGCGGTGGACGGCTGGTAGACCTCGCCCCCGTCCCCGACGGCGACCCACGTGGGCTCACCGCCGCCGAGGCCGACGCGCCAGAGACCCGAGGCGCCGTCGCGGTTGGCGGCGTAGACGACGGCCCGGCCGTCGGCCACCCAGTCGAGGCCGGTGATCCCCTGCTGCTCGCGGGCGAGCCAGACGACGGCGCCGCCCCCGACCGGCACCACGCACACGTCCTGCCGACCGTCCACGGTGGTGCGGACGAAGGCGAGGCGGCGGCCGTCCGGGCTCCAGGCCGGGTCGAGGTCGCCCGGCGGCGAGGCCGGCGACTGCGTCAGGCGGAGGAGCTCGCGGGTGTCGAGCGGGAGCAGGAGGAGGCCGTGCGAGCCGTTGGTGCCCTTGCGGGCCGAGAGGGCGAGGGTGCGGCCGTCCGGGCTCCAGACGAGGTCGCGGACGTAGAAGCCGGTGAGGTCGGCCACTTCGCGCTCGCGCCCGCCGTCGGCGTCCACCACGAGGACGGCGCAGCCCGCCTCGGCGCAGCGGGCGAAGGCGATGCGCTGGCCGTCCGGGCTCCAGGCCGGGCTGTACTCGTCCGCCTCGTCGTCGGTGAGCTGGCGCGGCTCCTCGCCCACGGCAGACTGGACGTAGAGGTCGAAGTTGTAGCCACGGCCGTTGTCCCACGTGAAGGCGATGGAGCGGCCGTCGGGCGAGAGGGCCGGGTCTATCTCCTCGCCCGGGAAGCTGGTCACGGGGGTGGTCGCCAGCGGGCGTGTCCGGGCGGCGATGTACTGCTGCACGGCGACGACGGCCACGCTGAGCGCCACGAGGGCGAGGAAGAAGCGGATCCGCGCCCGCCGCCGCCGGCGCGCTATGCGCGTAGGGCTTATGCGCGTAGGGCTGGGGAGGCGCACGGGTTCCCTCGGCAGCGCCGAGGCGGGCGGGGCCACCGAGGGCGCGGACTCCCGTTCCGGCTCAGCGGCCGCGCCCGCCTCGGGCGACGCGACCTCGGGCGACGCGACCTCGGGCGACGCGACCTCGGGCGACGCGACCTCGGGCGA
>CAZOJJ010000066.1:9932-13960 GCA_964580105.1 uncultured Rhodothermales bacterium
CGTGAAGGCCTCCACCGGCGCTCGATCGACGGGCTGGACGGGCGCGATGAGGCGGTAGCCGCGCTTGCGGATCGTCTGGATGTAGTCCGGGTCGCGGGCCTGGTCGCCGAGCGCTTTGCGGAGTTCGGAGATGCAGCGCGCCAGCACGTCGTCCGTCACGACGGTGCCGGTCCAGACCTCGTCCATGAACTGCTCCTTGGTGACCGTCCGGCCGGGACGGCGGGCCATGCAGACGAGCACTTCCATCACCTTCGGCTCTACACGGCACACTTCGCCGTCGCGCGAAAGCTGGTTGGCCATCGGCTCGGCGAGCCAGTCACCGACCCGAAAGGGCATCGTTGGCATGAGGGAGCCGGCCTCTCGATTCATTCTCCGTCCTCGGGGTATGGATGCGGGACCACTCGGCCCCGTTTCGCCCTCACGATGCAAGCGGTGTTCCGCCGCCGCGTTCAGGATAGCGTTTGAACGCGGCCGGGGCAAAGCCTCTGTGAAGGGGGCGTGAGGTTTTTCCCGGGGCCCTCAGAAAAACCTCACGTGCTCCGAATCCCCTCCCCATCCTCACAGGGCCGTTTTCGGTCTAGTCTACCCCTGTCGCCGCAGCGAATGCGCCCGACGGGTCTTCGCACCACTCGTCGTCGCCGCGCGACTCTCCGCCTCCGGGGAACGGCCGCGCGGGCCGGGTCCAGAAGCCGGCCCGCGCGGCCTCCGGAAGCCCCGCCTCGGGCGGCGCACCCCGCCGCTGGCGTCCGCTCGTGTAGACGGCCGCCAGCCTCTCAACCCCTCCACCACTCCGTTCTTTCTCATGCGACTCTTCGTCTTCATCCTCGCCGCCATCCTTCTCGCGCCGACTCTTCAGGCCCAGGAGACGATGGATTCCACCACCGGCGAGGACCTCTTCGCCACGCTCGAAGCCGACGGCTCGTTCACGATCCTCGTGCAAGCCCTCTCGCAGACCGGCCTGGCCGAGGCGCTCGCTGCCGGCGGCCCGTATACGCTCTTCGCCCCCACCGACGCCGCCTTCGCGGCGCTCCCGGAGGGCACGCTGGACGGGCTCACAGACGAGCAGCTCGCCGACGTACTGCGGCACCACCTCGTCGCAGGCACCCTCCGGGTCGAGCAGGCCGCAGCGCTTCCGGAGGCCACGACGGCCTCGGGGCACCCCCTCGCCCTCCGGGCCGAGGCCGGCACCCTCCGGGTCGGTAATGCCGCCGTCGTCCGCGCCGACCTGGAAGCGAGCAACGGCGTCATCCACGCCATCGACGCCGTGTTGATGCCGCCGGCCGTCGGCGAGGCCATGGGCGCCGCCACCGAGCGAGTGCCCGCCCCCGACGAAGACCAGTAGTACGCGAAGACCCGTAGTACGCCCCCATCCACCACAACATGAGGCCCGCCCACCGTCCCGCCCGGGCCGGCCTCATCGAGAGCCCCCGCGCGCCCGGCCCCTCAGGCGCGGGGGCTCTCCTCGTTTTTCAGCCCCCTCGCCTCAGTCCGACTCGGCGGTGTAGACGGCCTCCCCGCCGAGGTAGGTCGCCAGCACGCGGGTGTCGAGGATCGCGTCGCCCGGGACGGTCATGAGGTCCTGCGAGAGGATCACGAAGTCGGCCCACTTGCCGGGCGTGAGGGAGCCGACCGCGTCCTCCATGAACCCGGCGTAGGCCGCGTCGAGCGTGAAGCCCCGTAAGGCTTGCTCGCGGGTGAGCCGCTGGTCGGGCATCCAGCCGTCCGGCGGCTCGCCCTCGGCGTCCTGCCGCGTGACGGCGGCGTAGAAGCCGAGGAGCGGGTTGACCTGCTCGACGGGGAAGTCCGAGCCGAGGGCGAGGCGGACGCCGGCCTCGCGGAACCGCTGCCAGGCATAGGCGCCGCGGATGCGCTCCGCACCGACGCGGTCCTCGGCCCAGGGCATGTCGCTCGTGGCGTGGGTGGGCTGCATGGAGGCGATGACGCCCAGCTCGGCGAAACGCGGAACGTCCTCCAGCGCGACGATCTGGGCGTGCTCGACGCGGTGCCGCCCCGGACCGCCGCCCGTCGCAGCGAGGGCCGCCTCGTAAGCGTCGAGGACGGTGCGGTTGCCCCGGTCGCCGATGGCGTGGGTGCTGACCTGGAGGCCGCATCCCATCGCGCGGGCGACGACGGCTTCGAGCTGGGACTCGGACAGGAAGAGCAGCCCCACGTTGCCGGGGTCGTCGGCGTAGTCGTCGAGGAGGGCGGCACCCCGGCTGCCGAGCGCGCCGTCGATGTAGAGCTTGAGGGAGCGGACGGTGAGGCGGTCGTCGCCGTAGCCGAGGAGGGGGCCGTCCTCGCAGAAGCGGTCGAGCGTCGGCCCCTCGCCGCCGATCATGGCGTAGACGCGGAGCGGGAAGCGCCCTTCGTCGATGAAGCGCCGGTAGACGGCCAGCGTGTCCAGCGCGACGCCCGCGTCGTGGACGCCGGTGAGGCCGTGGCGCGCGGTCGTTTCGAGCGCCCGCTCCAGCGCCTCCGCCAGCTCGGCCTCACCCGGCTCCGGCACGACGCGCTCGACGAGCGCCTCGGCGTTGTCTACGAAGATCCCGGTGGGCCGCCCTTCGGCGTCGCGGAGGACGGCGCCCCCTTCCGGATCCGAGGGAGCAGGCGCGTCGGGGTCGAGGCCGGCGGCGCGGAGGGCGGCGGTGTTGGCCCAGCCCGCGTGCCCGTCAATGCGCTGGAGCCAGACGGGGCGATCCGGGAACGCGGCGTCGAGGTCGTGGCGCGTCGGGAAGGGGTGGGAGCCGTCTTCGGCGGCGGGCCAGTCGTTCTGGTCCCACCCGCGCCCGAGCAGCCAGGAGCCCTCCGGCAGCGACGCCTCGAAGGCGACGAGCCGCTCGACGACCTCTTCCTTCGAGCGGGTCCCGACGAGGTCGGCGCGGAGGAGCGAGAGGCCGAGGCCCATCAGGTGGGCGTGCGCGTCGATGAGGCCGGGGACGACCGTGTGGCCGTCGGCGTCGAGGCGGGGCCAGTCGGCGTAGCGGGCCAGCAGGTCCGCCTCGGCCCCCACGGCGACGATGCGGCCGTCCTCGACGGCCATCGCCTCGGCCGTCGGCTGCGCGTCGTCTACGGTGTAGAGGCGGGCGTTGTGGAGGACGAAGGTAGGCTGGGCGGCGGCCACCGGGGCAAGGAGCAGCGCGAGGAGGGACGCGCGTAGAGGCGTGAGCACGGCGTAGGGATGTGAGCGCGTAGGAGCGTACGAAGGTAGGCGCATAGGAACCCGCTTGCACGTGCGCCTCGGACCTCTCGACCGACACCTTCGGCGACGCCTTCGTCGCCAGCTACGACGCCGGGGGTGCATACCGCTGGGCCTTCCAACTCCCCCGGGAAGGGGAGGGCTCATCCGGCCTCGATATCGCCCACGCTCCGCCCAGCGACCTCGTGGTCGCGGGGCAATTCAGTCTGACAACGGACTTCGACCCCGACCCCGACGAGGAGGTGCTGCTCGCCACGGCCTGCAACGAAGGCTCCGCCTTCCTGGCCCGCTACGCCGACAACGGCGCCCCCGGCGGCGCAGACCTCCGCTGGGCCTTCCCCCTCGGCGGCTGCGTCAAGGACGACTTCGTCCCCGGCATCACATGGCAAACGGGGTGGCCGTCACCCCGCAGGACGAGGCCCTCGTGGCGGGCTCCTTCCGGGGCACGGCCGACTTCGACCCCGGCCCCGGGGAGGCCGTCTTCTCCGGGACTAGTGATGCCTTCTTGGCGAGCTATGCGGGGGACGGCACATACCGCTGGGCGCTCGTGCTCGGCAGCCCCGACGGATACGCCGAGCCGAGGGCGCTGGCTTCACTGCCGGGTAGCCGATGGGGTATGAGCGGCGAGCTCTACGGTGCGGTGGACTTCGATCCCGGTCCAGGGGAGCACCTGCTCGAAGCGGCCGGCTCGAATCCGTTGGTCTGGTCGGACCTCTTCGTGGCGAGCTACACCGACGGGGGCGGCTTCCCCGTGAATGTCGAGGCGGAGGTGCCGTGGGCGGAGGTGCCGTGGGCGGAGGTGCCGTGGGCGGAGGTGCCGTGGGCGGAGGTG
>CAZOJJ010000067.1:0-9995 GCA_964580105.1 uncultured Rhodothermales bacterium
AGGTGCTCGTTGAGGCGGTCGGCCTCGGGGTGGCCCTTGCGGACGGAGGCGGAGCGGTCGTTCCAGTCCTTCGGCTTGAGGGTGAGGCCGAGGGAGAGGACGGCGCGGGCGTCGCCGTGGCGGCAGGTGAGGTAGAGGGGAGCCGTGCCGTCGGTGCGACGTTCGGAGGCACGGAGGGTGATCTTGACGGAGGCCACAGGCGGGGGGTGGAGGCAAGCCGGCAGTGCCCGTCAGACACTGCCGGAAGCACTGCCGGTTTTTGCTCCGGACACTGCCGGTTTACCTGGGGCAACAGGTATCCGACCCGCGAATTTAGGCCATTTAGGACGTTTTTCCAAGGAAACCGGGAGCAAACAGGGGGCTACCCTGACTCCCGGCATCTCCACCTCCCCAGCGGCCGATGCTCCTCCGCGAGCACCGGCCGCTTTCGTTTGTCCGACGGCTTCGGCAAAGCCTCGGGGCAGCGCTTGAACCCCGTCGGCCCTGCGCGGTAGGTTGCAGCGACTCGCCCCGCCCCGCATGGACACCCCGCGCCCGCCCCTCCCCGACCATGACGTCGTCCTGGTCATCAAGAACCCCCACCGGCCGGGCATCTTCGGGAAGATGCTCTCCGTCGTGGGCCGGGAGGGCGCGCTCGTCGGCGACATCGAGACGCAGTTCATCGGGAAGGCCCACTTCTTCCGCGAGGTCACGCTCTCCGTCTACGACGAGGACCACCTCGGGCAGATCCTCGCGGCCATCGAGACGGAGACGGAGACGGAGGTGCTGGAGGTGAAGGACCTCGTCTTCGAGCGCCACGAGGGCGGCAAGCTCCACACCGGCCGCACCCGCAACCTCGAACGCCTTGAAGACCTCCGCTACATCTACACGCCGGGTGTGGCGCGCGTGTGCAGGGCGATCCTGAAGGACCCCGGCCTCGCCCGCCATTACACCACGGCCGGCCACTCCGTCGGCATCTTCACGAACGGGACGCGGGTGCTCGGGCTCGGCAACATCGGCCCGCTGGCGAGCCTCCCGGTGATGGAGGGCAAGGCCGTCCTCTACGACCAGTTCGCCGGCCTCTCGGCCCACCCCGTCCTCGTCGACACCGAGGACCCGGACGAATTCGTCGAAACGGTGGTACGCGTGGCGCCCACGTTCGGAGGCATCCACCTCGAAGACATCCGCACGCCGGACTGCTTCTACATCGAGGAAGAGCTCATCCGCCGGCTCCGCAAGCCGGTCATGCACGACGACCAGCACGGCACGGCCACCGTGCTCCTCGCCGCCGTCCTCTCGGCCCTCCGGCACACCGGCCGGCTCGGCCGCAAGGACCTCGTCTGCGCGCAGGTCGGCCTCGGCGCCGCCGGCCTCGCCATCGCCCGGCTGCTGATGGACTACGGCTTCGAGGTCGTCGGGGTGGACCCCGGCGCGGAGTCCCGCGCGCGACTCGCACGCCACGGCGGCGCGACGGCCGAGTTGGACGACGCCGTACGCCGGGCCGACATCGTGATCGCCACGACCGGCGTGGTGGGCCTGATCCGCCCCGCGATGATCCAGCCGGGGCAGATCGTCCTGGCCCTCTCCAACCCCGTCCCGGAGATCTTCCCCGAAGAGGCCCTCGCGGCCGGCGCCGCCTTCGCAGCCGACGGCAAGAGCGTCAACAACGCGCTCGCCTTCCCGGGGCTGTTCAAGGCCGCGCTCGCCGTGCAGGCCGAGGCCATCACGAGTCCGATGAAGATCGCCGCCGCCGAGGCCATCTCCGCCCTGGCCGACGAGGGCGAGCTCGTGCCGAGCCCGTTCCACCCGCAGGTCCACCAGCGGGTCGTCGAGGCCGTCACGGCGCTGTTCCGGTGAGGCGCCGCCCCCCGCCTACCTCCCTGACGCCGCCGCCTGCTCGCCGTAGAGCCACGCGCCGAACTCGCCGTAGAGCGAGGCCCAGGGGCACGGGTCGAACTGCCGGTAGTCCTCGACGATCTCCTCGCCCGGGTGGATGTCGCGGAGGGCCTGCGACTGCAGCATCATCCCCCCGCCCGCGTTCGGGTCGTCGTGGTGGTTGATGTAGCGGGTGTCGTCCAGGATCAGGATGAGGGCGTCGAGGGCGCGCTCGTAGTAGCTGTACGTGTGCAGCGTGTCGATCAGGCCGCCCCCGCCTTCGCGGTAGTGCGAGGCGCGGAGCGTCTCGTACTGCGCCCGGCTGATCCGCAGCGTGTTCTCCGGCGTACCCCGCCACCAGACGGCATCCTTCGGAATGAAGGAGGCGGCGAAGAGCCCGAAGCCGTGGCTCGGACTCTCGCGGACCTCGACGTCGAAACGGGGCGTCGTCATCCTCCCGTACCGAGGCTGAAGAGCACGTACACCGAGAGGCCGGTCGCGGCCAGGCCGAGCACCAGGATGCCCCTCATCACGGTGACCGTCATCACGATGACCGTCATGACGGTGACGGGCCCGGGACTGTCTTTCTTCGGTGGAGGGAGAGCGGAGCGGTGACGAGCGGGCGCCGGAGCGCGGAGGGGCGTGCGCGAAGCACGCAGGGCGGTAGCCATGCGAACCGGCGCCGAGGCACCGGACCTGAAGGAAAGAGCCCGGCACGAGGCCGGAGGAATGGCGCGTCAACCGCGGCGATTTCAGGCGGTTTCCGCGCCGAGGCGCCCCTGCAAAAATCAGGAGACGGGTTCAGTTGGGATAGCCGCCGGCGACGAACTGTTCGAGGTCGCGGACGCGCTCCTGCGCGTGGTTCGAGAGCGCCCGCACGCAGTCGCCGATGGAGATGAGGCCGGCGAGGTGGCCGTCGCGGAGGACGGGGAGGTGGCGGATCTTCCGCTCGGTCATGAGCGCCATGCACGTGCCGAGGTCGGTCTCCGGCGTGACCGTGACGAGGTCCGTCGTCATGACCTCCTCGACGCGGGTTTCGCGCGAGGTGCGCCCCTGGAGGGCGATCCGGCGGAGGTAGTCGCGCTCGGTGAAGATGCCCCGGACGGCCCCGCGCTCGGTGACGAGGATGGCCCCGACGTTCTGCTCGACCATCCGGCCGATGGTCTCGAACACGGTGGCGTCCGGCGGGATGGTGATGACCCAGTCGCCTTTCTGCTTGAGGAGGGCGGAGACGGGCGTGTGCATGGCAACCTCCGGGGTTCGTCCGATTTCAAAGGAGCGGCCTCCGTATGATAGGGGAACGGCCCCTTTCGTTCCACACCGCCCGCCTCGGCCCTTCGATGGACCCGATCGAGCACGCCTTCGCCTGCCCCTACTGCGGCGCCCCGATCTCGATGCTCCTCGACCCCTCCGTCCCTTCGCAGACGTACGTCGAGGACTGCGAGGTGTGCTGCCACCCCATCGAGGTCCGCTACGCCGTCGAGGACGGCGAGGTGGTCGCCTTCGAGGCGCGGTCCCTCGAGCAGTAGGCGCTACGCCCCGGCCGGCAGCGTCACGACGAACGTGGCGCCCTGGCCCTCGCGGCTGAGGACGGCCATCGAGCCGCCGTGTCCCTGCGTCACGATGTCGTAGGCGAGCGAGAGGCCGAGGCCGGTGCCCTCGCCGGGCGCCTTCGTGGTGAAGAACGGCTCGAACAGCCGCGTGCAGTGCTCGGCCGGGATGCCGGGGCCGTTGTCCTCGACGCGCACCTGCACCAGCCCCGGCAGCGCGCGCGTCTTCACCACGACGCGCGGCGGCGCGCCGTCGCACGTGCCCTGGCCGACGGCGTGGCGCGCGTTCTCGAACAGGTTGACGAACACGCGCTGGAGCGACTGCGGCACGGCCTCGACCGCCCCCACCTCCGCGTCGTAGAGGCGCTCGACCGCCACGATTCCGTCGCCGTCGCGGCGGCCGAAGGCGTGCTCCACGGCCCCGTCGAGGACGGCGTGGAGCTCGACCGCGCGGCGCTCGCCGCCGGTGGAGCGGACGTGCCCGAGCATGCTCCGCACGATGCCGTCGGCCCGGCGGGCGTGCGCGAGCACCCGCCCGGCGTTGTCCGCGAGGAGCCCGAGGCCGTCGTCGAGCTCCTCGGCCAGGTCGGCGGGCAGGTCGGGCCTCCGCGCGAGGGTGGCGTGGAGGTCGCGCGCCAGCTCGTCGCTGAGCTGGGCGAAGTTGGTGATGAAGTTGAGCGGGTTCTTGATCTCGTGCGCGATGCCGGCCGTGATGCGCCCGAGGCTGGCGAGCTTCTCGGACTGGACCAGCCGCGCCTGCGTCGCCTTCAGCTCGTCGAGGAGCCGCTCCAGCTCGTCGTTCTTCTCCTTCAGCTCGGTGTTGCGGAGCCGCTCGATCTCGGCTTCGCGGACGGCCCGCTCCGCCTCCATCCGCACCTGCATCGTCTGGATCCGCGCGCGCGTCTGTGCGCTCAGCACCTCCTCGCGGACGATGTGGAAGAGCCGGGTGTGGCGGAGCGCCCGTTCGGCGTCGCCCGCCGCCTCGTAGGCCTCGGCGAGCGCCTCGTGCGCCTGGAAGACGCGCGGCCGGGCCTTGAGCGCCTCGGCGATGGCGAGCGCCTCGTGCAGCGCCTCCAGCGCCTCGGCGGTCCGCCCCATCGCGACGAGCGTCTGGCCGATGTGGATCAGGCACGTGCTCTGCGCCTGCCGGTTGCCGAGGGCGCGGCGGAGGGCCAGCGCCTGGCGGTGAAAGTCGAGCGCCTGCTCGTAGCCGCCGCGCGCCTGGGAGAGCGCCCCGAGGTCGTGCAGCGCCCGCGCCTCGCCGACGGGCTCCTCGGCCTCGCGGAAGAGCCGGAGGCTGACTTCGTGGTGCGCCCTCGCCTCGTCGAACCGGCCGAGCGCGCGCAGGGCGGTGCCGACGCTGCTGTGGGCGCGGCCCTGCCCCTGGGGCAGCCCGACCCGCGTGAAGAGGTCGAGTGCCTGCATCCCGTAGTCGAGCGCACGCTCGGCGTCGCCCATTTCCATATAGGCGCTGCTGAGACCGTGGAGCACCCACCCCTCCCCCACCTCGTCGCCCTGCGCGCGGAGGGCCTGGAGGTTCGCCAGTGCCATCGTGAGGGCCTCTTCGTAGTTGCCGAGGCTGACGTGGACGCCGGCCAGCGCGCTCCGGAAGGGGAACTGCTCGGCCCCCACGCCGAGCCCCTCATAGAGCGACTGCGCCTCCGTCAGCCGCATGAGCGCCGGCTCGTGGTCCGATCGCAGGTAGAGCGACTCGCCTTCGAGGCCGGCGGCGCGCGCCTTCCCGAGCGTGTAGCCGAGCGTGTCGGCCAGGAGGTAGGCGTCCTCGGCCAGCACGAGGCGGCGCGGGATCTCGGCGATGGGCAGGGCGAAACCGAGGTCGAGGAGGGCGTCCACGTGCGCCTCGGTGGCGTCGCCGGCCAGGGCGGCGAGGCGGGCCTCGAGGTCGTCGAGCGAGGGGTCGGCCGGGGGCGCGGCCGGGGCGGCAGCCATCCGAAGCAAGCGAGGGTGAGGGCGGCGCATGGGCGGCGCGTGTACGAGCCGGCTTCGGACCGGGTTCGCCGGGCGCGCCCGGCGCGCTATTTCTTGAACCGGCGGATGAGCGCGTCGATCTCTGCCTCGGGCAGCGCCAGCGGGGTCGTCGCGGGCTCGGGTGCAACAGGCTTCTCCGTCTCAGGCTTCGCTACCGCAGCAGGCACGGACGGAGCCGAAACGGACGGATTCCCGGCCCGCTCACGCAGTCGCGCCTCGATGGCGTCCATCCAGCTTCCGTCGCCGCCGGGCTGCGGGCTGCGGGCTGCGGGCTGCGAGCGTCCAGCCCTACGTCCACCGTCCACCGTCTTCGGTCCGCCGCCTTCTGAAATCGGCGCCGTCTCGAAGGCCACGCGCTTGACGTTGAGCAGGTGCAGCGGCGAAATGTTGTCGCCCGTGATGGAGCCGCCGAGGGTGCCCGGCCCGAGCGTCATCGCCGGGAAGAGCGCCGTCGTCATCCCCACCGAGCCCAGCGCCGCCACCGTGTTGACGACGATCCGCATGGACGGCTTCTTGAGCGCGAACTGCTCGATGACGCGGTCGTTGCGCGCGTGCAGCGCCAGCGTGTGCCCGATGCCGCCGAACTCCAGGATCTCGATGCAGCGCGCACAGCCGGCCTCCCAGCCATCGGCCGTGTAGAAGGAGAGGAGGGGCGAGAGCGTCTCCATCGAGAGCGGCTCGGCCTTGCCCACCTCGGCGACCTCGGCGACGAGCGCCTTCGCCGTCTCGGGCACCGAGAAGCCTGCCATCGCCGCGATCTTGTGCGGGCTCTGGCCGACGATGTCCACGTTCAGCCCCCCCCCTTTCTTCACGACGGCGCGGAGCGTGGCCGCCTCCTCGGCCGAGCAGACGTGGCCGCCGTGGCGTCGCAGCGCGTCGAGCAGCTTCGCCCGGATCGGCGCGTCGGCGACGACGGAGCGCTCGGTGGAGCAGAGCGTGCCCCAGTCGAACGACGTGCCGGCGAGGATGTCGGCGGCGGCCTTGTCGAGGTCGGCCGAGCGGTCCACCCAGACGGGCACGTTGCCCGAGCCGACGCCGTAGGCCGGCTTGCCCTTGGAGTACGCCGCGCGGACCATCGGGCCGCCGCCGGTGGCCAGGATCACGTCGGTGCCGGGGTCTTCGAGCAACGCGTTGGTGCCTTCGAGGGTGACCTCCGTGAGACAGCCGAAGAGGCCCTCGGGCGCGCCCGCCGCATAGGCCGCCTCGGCGACGATGCGGAGGGCCTCGGCCGTGCACCCCTTCGCCCGCGGGTGCGGGCTCATGACGAGGCCGCACCGCGCCTTCGCCGCGATGATCGCCTTGTACATCGCCGTCGAGGTCGGGTTGGTGCTGGGGACGAGCGCGGCCACGACGCCCATCGGCGTGGCGACCTCCCAGACGGCGCCGTCGGCGCTCTTGCGGACGATGCCGGCGGTCTTCATCCCGGCCATCCGCTCCGCCAGCGTGCGCGTGGCAAAGAGGTTCTTCTGCGCCTTGCTCTCGGGCCGGCCGAAGCCGGTCTCCTCGTGGGCCAGCCGCCCCAGCCGCTCGGCGGCCGAGGCGCCCGCCTCCACCATCGCCGCGACGACGCGGTCCACGGCGTCCTGCTCGTACGTCTTGTAGCGGTGCTGCGCGGCGGCGGCGGCGCGGACGAGGTCGCGCGCCTGCTGGATGGAGAGGAGGTCGGCGTCCATGGGCACGGAGAGAGCGGCCCGCTAGTCTAGCGTTCGGCGGCGGCGGGGGCAAACCGGGCCGGTATCATCCCGGGACGGCGCGCCGATTAGCCGGCGATTCCGTCCGCCCCGCGGCACGTTCCGGGTGTATTCGTGAGCGGGAAGCGCCGGGTGAACGGAGGCGATCAGCCGGTGGCACGTCGTTTGTCGAGACGCCCCCACGCAGACCCCGCCAACGTCCCTTCCGGCCCCCCTCCATGCCCCCCGCCCGCACCCTCTCCACCCGACCTTCCGGCCTCCCTCCCGTCGATGCAGGCTGGGGCGGCCTCGCGTCCGGCGGCACCTACCTCCTCGTCGGGCACGCCCGAAACGGGCGGCTCCGCCTCGCCCTCCAGGCCCTCCAGGCCGGCGCCGAGGCCGGCGAATCGTGCCTCCTCGTCTCGGCACGGGCGCCCGAGGCGCTCGTCCAGCAGGCCGCCGCCCAGGACTTCGACCTGGCGGCGGCATACCGCAGCGGCCACGTCCGCCTCCTCCGCGTCCCGCCCGCGGCCGACCTCGTCCCCCTCGGGGACGACGGCCTCGCGCAGGCGCTCGCCGACCTCGGCGACCTCGCGCGCGCGCAACGACCCGCCCGCGTGGTGGTCGACGATTTTACTGCCTTCGTGCAGTTTCGAACCTTTGCCGCCTTCGAGACGGCCCTGCGTGAGCTGGTCGGCGCCGCCGACGAGGCCGGGACGACCCTGATCCTCGGCTTCGGCGAGCCGGCCAACGACGGCTCGCGCCGCCTGCTCGCTACCGTCGAGAAGATGGTCACCGGGGCGATCCACGTCACGGCGGGCCCCGGGGAGGAACCGGCGCTGACGCTCGTCCCGGCCCCCGCCCCCAAACGGCGCGTCTTCTCGTTCGTGGAGACGCCGCTGGCGGCCGACCCCGCACCCGTGCAGGAGGAGCCGGACGCCGCATTCGCGATGCCGTCGTCGGACGGCTACGGGGCCGTCCCGGACGCGCTCCCGGACCTCGTCGTCGCCCCGCCTCCTCAAACGCCGCCTCCGGCGTCGCCTCCGGCTCCGGCAGCCCCGGCTCCGGCAGCCCCGGCGGCCGGAGCCGAGACGGCCGCGCGGCCCACCGAAACGGAGGCGGTCGCAACGGCGCCGTTCGGCCCCGACTCGTTCGACCACGACCCCATCGTCGAGACCGCGCCGCCCGCGCCGCCGACCGACGTGGAGGCCTCCGTCATCCGGCCCATCGACCCCGACGCCGGCCCGTTCGCACCGACGGAGGACGCCTTCGGTCAGTACCTCGGCCCCGACCTCCTCTCCCTCGGCCACTTCGTGGACTCCGAGGTCCACGGCGCCACGGAGCCCACGTACGACGAGGCACCCGCCGACCTTGACGGCGCCGCGGCGACGGTCCATGCGGCGGCCTACCCGGAGGTCTTCGCGCCGCCGCAGGCCGCCCCGGCTGCCCCGGTCGCACCGCTGATTCCCCCGCCGCCCGCCGACTCCGGCCCGCACGCCGCGCTCCGCCGTGCGCTCCGCGAGGCGTTCGGCACGCGGAACACGCGCCCCTTCCTCGTCCTCGCCCTCCGCCTCGACGCAGCCAGCCCCTTCGCCGATCTCATGCCCGCCATCGGCGAGGCGCTGCGGGCGGCGCTCGGCGAACGCGGCGTGCTGGAAGCGGACATCGCCGTGCCCCGGACGGTGGCCTTCCTGCCCGGCGTGGGCGGCGAAGCGGCCTCGCTGCTCTTCGAGGCGATCCAGTCGTACCTCCGCGCCGTCGCGCCCAACCGGGCCGACGCGGCGCTGGCGGCCGTCAACGCGCTGGTCGTCCCGAACGGCCAGCCGTTCAACACGGCCGACGAGCTGCTGGCGTACGTGTTCGAGGAATAGTCGCGCGCTCACGCGCCCAGACGCGTCCCCGGCTCCAGCGTCGTCCCGTTCAGGAAGGCCTGCACGTCCATCCGCCGCTTGCCCGGGCGCTGGAGCTCCAGCACCTCGACGGCCCCTTCGCCGCAGGCGACGAGGAGGCGCCCTTCGGCCTCGACGACCTCGCCGGGCGCCCCGAGGCGGCCCGCCTCGGCCTCGACGGCCGTCCGGTAGAGCTTGAGCGTCTCGCCGTCCAGCGTCGTCCACGCCGCCGGGTGGGGCGAGAGGCCACGCACGCGGTCGTGGACGCGCCGCGCGGGCTGCGCCCAGTCGATCCGGGCGTCCTCACGGAAGAGCTTGGGCGCGAGGCTGGCCCGCGCGTCGTCCTGCGGCGTCGAGCCGGCCTCGCCGCGCTCGATGCGGCGGACGGTCTCGACGACGGCCTCGGCGCCGAGGGCGGCCAGCCGGTCGTGAAGCTCGCCCGCCGTCTCGTCCGGGCCGACGGCCACGCGCCGCTGGAGGATGATCTCGCCGGTATCCACCTGCGGCTTGAGGAAGAACGTCGTCACGCCGGTTTCCTCGACGCCGGCCATGAGCGCGCGGTGGATGGGCGCCGCCCCTCGGAACGCCGGCAGCAGCGAGGCGTGGAGGTTGAACGCCCCTTGCTTCGCCAGGCCGTACACCTCCGGCGGCAGGATGCGGAAGGCGACGACGACGATCACGTCGGGGGCCAGCGCCGCCAGTTCGGCCTGGAAGGCGTCGTCCCTCAGCGACTCGGGCTGGAGGACGGGGAGCCCGGCCGCTTCGGCGGCTTCCTTGACGGCCGAGGGCTGCATCCGCTGGCCGCGCCCCGCCGGCCGGTCCGGCACCGTCACGACGGCGACGGGCCGGTAGCCGCCGTCGAGGAGGGCACGGAGGGAGGGCACGGCGAAGTCCGGCGTGCCCATGAAGACGATCCGCAGGGGTGAGTCGGTCATGGCGAGGCGGCGAGCACATACGGCGGCGAGGACCGCAAGCTACCGTCGGCCACCGCGCTTCACGAACCGCCTCGCTTCACGAACCGCCTCGCTTCACGAACCGCCTCG
>CAZOJJ010000067.1:10095-14017 GCA_964580105.1 uncultured Rhodothermales bacterium
CGCTTCACGAACCGCCTCGCTTCACGAACCGCCTCGCTTCACGAACCGCCTCGGTTGACGCGCCGTGCTTTGCAGATCCGCCGGAGAGGGATCAGAAGAGCTCGGCACGCATCCAGACCTCGCCCTCCCCCCGCAGGGTGCCGCCGGTGCCGTTGGTGCGGTAGCCGAAGCAGTCGTAGTCGAAATACAGGTCTTCGCACACCTCCACGTCGGGGGGGCCGACGGGCTCGCTCGCCACGTACTCGAGGCAGCGCACGGTCCCCTCGTCGGCCGGGTCCAGCAGGCATACGCCGAGCCGGCCGTCCGGCCGCCGGAGAAACCTCGCCGTGAGCCGAGTAGCCTCGGTCATCACCCAGAACCCGTCTCCGTCTTGACCCATGCGTTCCTGTGAGGCCGAAGTCGGCCCGAGCGCGAGGCGGAGGAGCCCCGTGTCGTCGGGGCGCACCCAGTGCGAGACGAGCACGGCGGGCAGGTCGCCATGCCGGACTTCGAGCGGCCGCACCGTGAGCCGGTCCGCCTCGACGCGCGTCCCGGCGCCGGCAAAGACGCCGACCACGTCCTCGGTGAGCACCGGCGCCCAGGTTTCCAGCACGAGCTGGCCGTCCACGAGGAGGGCGAGGTGGGCGGTCCTGTCACCGGGCAGGGGGAGGTAACGGAGCGTCAGCCGAAGGGGTGCGCCCGCCGTCTTCGGCGCGAAGAGGCCGTCGGCGTAGGCGGCATCCCAACAGCCCTGCGCGTCGCAGCCGGAGAGGGCGAATTCCCCCGCGGGGTTCACCATGAGCATCAGCGGAGCGCCGAGCATGAACCCGAACATCGGCTCCGCACCGGACCAGCCGGACAGCGTCAGGTCGGCCTCGAACGAGGCGGCCCACCGGTAGACCTGGTCGCCGTCGGCCGCCTGCTCCGTGGGAAGCACCTCGGTGGTGTACGCGAGGGCCGGGCTCCCGGGCGCGGCTTCGAGGACGAGCGCGCCGCCCTCGACCGCAAACGCGACCGGCGCCGTGGCTCCCAGGTGAGCGGACTGCCACGGCGGCGCGAGGGCGTCCACGCTGGCGGCGCTGAAGGGTTCATCCAGGACCGAAGCAGGCTGGGCGAAGGTCTGGATCGGGCTCAGGAGGGTGAGCACCAGAAGGAAAAGCAGGGGGCGCATGAGGGAGACATGAGGTCGGGAGCCGGAGACAAACCGCCCACTGAGGCGGGGCGTCGGAACCTACCCCCTTCTTCCGTCCCGAGCCACGCCCCCGCCCATGGAAACGCCCCGCGCCGGTGGTTTGCGCGGGGCGCCGACGGCACTCGGCCTGGCCGGTGCTATCTCCAGGTTCGTCACATCCGCGTCCGCTCGTCCCAGATCGGGATGAGCAGGCGGTAGTCGCCCAGGCCGTTGTCGTCCACGAAGATGAAGCGGCGGCCGTGGCGGTTGTAGAACCAGATCTCGTAGGGCTTCGTGCCGTAGTTGAAGGGGTGGCGCTCGACCATGTCCGGCTGGCCGAAGCGGATGAAGACCTCGCCGCGGTCCGTGTTCCAGCCGGAGTCTCCGAAGCGGCCGTACTGCTCGTTGGCGTAGGCCACGCGGTAGTAGTACTCCTCCATGCGCTCGTTGCGGCGCGTGCCCGGCGTGGGATCGCGGCGCTCCCAGAACTCGCGGAAGAGGCGGGCCTTCTCCTCGTCGGTGGGCGCGTTGCGGATGGCGCGGATGTCGCGGTCGCGGGCGATGTAGCGGAGCTGAGCGATGGCCTGGTCGATGTCGCGGATCTGGCCTTCGAGTCCCATCCAGCGGACCTGGAACCGCTCAGCCGTCTCGGCGACGAGCTGGCCGTCCGGCGTCTCCAACCGGATCGTGAGGAGGTAGTCCCCAACGCGGAAGCGGTCGGTGTCGAGACGAAGCGTGGCGGGGTTCGTCCCGGCCCGGACGCGGAGGTCCTCGGAGAAGGCGAGGGGCGTCCCGAGCTCTTCCTGCTCGCGGGCGCCGAGGCCGAGGAGGGCGCGGAAGCTCGGCCGCTCGCGGACGCGGTTTTCCTCCGTCGCCACATAGGTCACGCGGAGGTCCGCCGGGCGCTGGGCGTAGATCTCGTAGTAGAGCGTGAAGCTCTCCTGGTCCGTCCGGATGGCGCCGCCCACGTTGGGAAAGAGCTGGCGGCGGCTGGAGTCGTAGCGGTCGAGCAGGAGCGGGTCGCTCATGGCGATGCCGCGCGTGTAGCCGGCCACCTCCACCACCGCCTCCCGCACGAACGAGCGGCGGCTGGCAGCGTCCTCCAGCTGCACCTCGACGGCGTAGCGGCCGGGGTCGACGGCCAGCGACTGCGTGGCGCGGTCGAGCGTCTCGCCGGACTGCGTGGCGGCGTAGGTCGGTACCTGCACCTCGCGCTCCCACGTCTGGTTGCGGAGCAGGCCCTGGCGGCGGCCCTGGCCGTCGAGACGGTGGACCTGCACACTCACGGTGTAGGTGGCCTCGAATCCGCCCGTGCGGGAGAGGAACCGGAGGTTGACGTACGGGATGGCCGTGTAGATGTCCAGCCGGGCGCTCCCGTCGTCGGCACGGGCGCTGACCACGTCGAGGTCGAACTCGGGCTGGTAGGCCACCTGCGCCCGCGGCGCGGCGGCGAGACCGGCGAGGAGGAGGAGGGCGAGGAGGCGGGTCACCACGGGAAGTCGCCGGGGAGGGGCGGGCGAATCGGGAGACGGGGAGTAGCGGACACGCATAGGCTCCGGGCCGGCATCGAGAGGTGGAGTAGAACAGCAGGGAGACGCCGGCGGGTTCCGAATCGGGCCGGGCCGCCGGCACAGCCGCTCACCGTAAATATGGGAGAGCGGGGGCGTTCTCGCCAGCCCCTTCCGCCTGAGCCGCCGCCGCACCGGGGCGAACCGTGCCCGCGGGGGGGCGAACCGTCGGGCTGCGTCCGGGCTGCCCGGGTGCTCAGTCGAAGAGGGCGTGGACGAAGGCGGCGCGGTCGAAGACCTGGAGGTCGTCGATCCCCTCGCCGACGCCGATGTACTTTACGGGAATCCGGAACTCGTTGGAAATGCCAATCACGATACCCCCCTTGGCGGTACCGTCGAGCTTGGTGAGCACGAGGCCGGTCACGTCCACGCTCTGCGTGAAGGCCTCGGCCTGGCGGATGGCGTTCTGCCCCGTCGAGGCGTCGAGCACGAGGAGCACCTCGTGAGGCGCGCCGGGCACCTGCCGGTCCATCACGCGCTTCACCTTCGCCAGCTCCTCCATCAGGCCGACCTGGTTGTGGAGCCGCCCGGCCGTGTCGATGAGCACCACGTCGGCCCCGCGCGCCTTCGCGGCGGCGAGCGTGTCGAAGGCGACGGCGGCGGGATCGGCGCCCTGGTACTGCTTGATGATCTCGACGCCGGCCCGCTGCGCCCAGATGTCGAGCTGCTCGGTGGCCGCCGCGCGGAACGTGTCGCCCGCGCCGAGGAGCACCTTCTTGCCCGCCTCCCGGTAGCGGTGGGCGATCTTCCCGATGGAGGTCGTCTTGCCGACGCCGTTGACGCCGACGACCATGATCACGTGCGGCTTGTTCGGGAGCGGCGCGGCGAAGTCGGCGGGGCGGTCCGCCTCGGTGCCGAGGAGGAGGTCGGCGATCTCGGCGCGGATGAGCCCGTTGAGTTCCTTCGTCGAGACGTACTTGTCGCGCGCCACGCGCGCCTCGATGCGGCGGATGATCTCGACGGTCGTCCTGACGCCCACGTCGGAGGTGACGAGCACCTCTTCGAGGTCGTCGAGGACCTCGTCGTCCACGGTGTCCTTCCCGGCGACGGCGCGGCTGAGCTTGCCGAAGAACGAGGTCTTGGTCTTTTCGAGGCCCTCTTCGAGCCGCTGCTGCTCCTGCTCCTTGCGGCCGAAACCGAACAACGCCATGAGATCGGGGGGTTGATGATCGAAGGATCGAAGGATCGAAGGATCGAAGGATCG
>CAZOJJ010000068.1:0-13839 GCA_964580105.1 uncultured Rhodothermales bacterium
CGTGGTCGTCGGAGACCACGAGGCGCACGCCCCGGAGCCCCCTCTCGGCGAGCCCCTGGAGCAGGCCCCGCCACGTCTCTGATCGCTCCCCCGTAGCGGCCTCGACGGCGAGCACCTCCCGGTACCCCTCGTCGGAGACGCCCACGGCGACCAGCAAGGCCACGTCGCGGACGGCGCCCGCCCACCGCGCCTTGAGGGGCGAACGCGTTCGCCCGTAGGTGGCGTCGAGAGGTACGGGTAGCTCCGGGCCTTGTCGAGCTGGCGGGCGCGCCACTCCGAGAACACCTCGTCGAACCGGGCCGCGATCCGGCTCACGGCGTCTCGGCCACCTCGGCGGCGAGCCGGGCGAACTGCGCCCGCGCCTCGTCCGTCCGCGCCTGCCCGAACGCCGCGCTGACGGCCCGCTGCGCCGTCGTGAGGTCGTTGAACGAAGCGCCCGCCTTCGTAGCTTGCGCGACGGCCGCCTGCAACCCGGCCGACACCTTGTTCATGCCCGCGAGGGCGTCGGCCGTGTCGGCGCGAATCCGAAGCAGGAGCTCTTGCGTAGCGTCAGCCATCACACACCCCCCTCGCTCACGGAGACTCGCCCATGAAGGCCCTCGCCCTCACGCTCGCCCTCGCCTCGGCGGTCGCCTCGGCGGTCGCCGGATGCGCCAGTACGGCGCCCCAACAGGACGCGCCCACGGCTCATGACCATGCCCACGCCGACAGCCTCCTCGCGCTCCCGCCCGACTCCCTGAGCGCGGCGGAATGGGAGTGGCTCCGTCTCTACGAGCAGCGCCGCACTCGGGATGATACCGACCGGTCCATCCGCCAAGCCAGAGGGGTCGGCACCCTCGCGCTCCTCGTAGTAGCAGCGGGCGCGGTCGCTACAGGCTACATCTTGCTCCGCACGACGCCGGGTAACTGAGAAGCCCCTGAGCCTCACGCCTCGCCCACGGCCGGGGACTGACCCCGCCGCCGCAGCCGGAACCCCGCCGGGAGCCCGTACGCCTCCGGCCCGTCCCGCTCCAGCCGCGTCTGCCACAGCGCGAAATTGCGCTCGAAGTCCGCCCGCGTCGTCGGCGCCTTCGACGGTGGCCCTCTCCCCGCACGAGCGGGGATGAACCGTGCACCCGTTGATCGGCCTTCTCGCGGGCAAAATGGCCGAAAACGGAAGGGACCGGCGCGCCCTGTCGGCGTCCGGTCCCGTTAGGTACCGCGTACGGGATTCGAACCCGTGTTACCGCCGTGAAAGGGCGGCGTCCTAGACCCCTAGACGAACGCGGCAGGCGTGCTTCGCGCACAACGCTTCGCGCAAAACGCTTCGCGCGGGAAGCGGGGAGACTGATGGGACTTGAACCCACGACCTCCAGGGCCACAACCTGGCGCTCTAACCACCTGAGCTACAGTCTCCGTAGGCAGGTCGGAAAAACTACGAAGCCCGGCCCTCCGCGCCGATGAAGAATTGGGGGGGCTCCCCGCCCCGCCGCCCTCACCGGATCACCGCGATCTTGCCGTAGGCCGCGCCCCCGCCCCCCTCGGCCACGGCGGCCACGAGGTAGACGCCCGACCGGACCGGCGCCCCCGTCCGCGCGTCCACCCCGTCCCAGCGGACGGTGCCGCCGCGCCCCTCCAGTGTGGCGACGACCTGCCCGTCGAGCGTGAGCACGCGGACGGTCGTCCTCGCCACGAGGCCGCCGATGAGCACGCCGCGCCCGTGCAGGGCCGGGCGGAACGGATTCGGCGCAATCTCCAGGTCCCCGGCCTCGGCCACCGGCGCGGTGGCCTCGCTGTCGTAGCTGAGGAGGCCACGGTCCGTGGCGAAGTAGACGCGCCCGGAGGCGGGGTCCACCTCGACCGCCACCACGCTGTTCGAGAACAGCGGGGAGTTCTCCGGGGTGAAGTGCTCCAGCACGGTGTCGCCCGCCGCGTTGAGCAACCAGGCGCCCGCCCCGGAGGCCAGCCAGATCTGCCCGGCCGGATCGATGGCGATGTCCTCGATGGCGAGGTCGCGGAGCAGAAAGGAGGTTCCGTCGGCCGTACGCGCCCACTGGGGCAGCACGAGCGAGGGGTCCCCGCCGAACGCCGAGCCCGGAGAAAAGACGATCGCCAGGCCGCGCTCGGTGCCGATCCAGAGCCGGTCGTCCTGGTCGAACGCCAGCGCCGTCACGAAGTCGTCGGGCAGGCCGAGGCCGGGCGAGGGGCTCCCGCTCAGCACGAGGCCCTGGTCGTCGCCGTCGTCGAGCGGGGTGCTCCCCGTCGAGATGGCGACGAGGCCGCGCCCGCCCGTGCTGGTGGACGACCGCCCGGCCGTCCACTTCTGCCCGAAGGGGTCGATTACGAGCCGGTCGAACAACACCGAGGTGGGCACGCCGGCGGGGTACGAGAGCGCCGTCCAGGTGCCGTCGGGGCCGAGCACGTGGAGCGGGCTGGCGGCGCCTCGGTTGGTCACCCACACGTTGCCGTCGGCATCCGGCACGGCGTCGGGGACGACGACGAAATCGCCGCTTCCCGTCACCGGCTGCAGCGTCGAGTTGTCCGGACGGTAGGTCGTCACGGCGCCGTCCGGACGGATCGCGAGGAGGCCGTCGCCCAGCGAGCCGGCGTAGAACGTGCCGTCCGGGCCGACGGCCGCGCTGTTGAGCGTGCGGATCGGCATGTCCGTGCCGTCGTCGCGGCTGGAGAACGTGGCCCAGCCGTCGGCGTCGAGGCGGCTCGCGCCGGTGAAACCGAGGAGGCTCTCGTGCGCCGCCCAGAGCGCCCCGTCCGGGCCGACGGCCAGGTCGGCGATGGCGTTGACGAGCGGTCCTTCCGGCAGCACCGCCCGCTCCGGCGCGATCTCGTGCAGGCCGTTCTGCGACGGCAACTCGGGCAGCAGCTGCAACCCGGCTTTCGCATCACCCACCCAGTACCGGCCGTCCGGGCCGACGGCGAGCCCGGTGAAGTCGTTGAGGCCCGGCATCACGTACGCCGAGCCCCCGACGCCCGCCTCCAGCACGTGGACCCGGAACGAGGTGATGCCGAGGAACCGGTTCCCGTCCAGCGCGAGATCCCGCACCTCCAGCCCCGTGAAGAAGCGCGGGCTCCAGCTTCCGTCCGCGTTGCGCCGCCAGGCATCGACGGCGCCGGCCACGACGGCGTCGCCGTCGCGGAGGAGCACGTTGACGTGCTCGGGCGACTCGGGGTCGAGCGACCACGCGGAGGGTTGCTGGAGGTTGGGGCTGTCGCGGGGCGCGTAGACCACGCCCTCCTCGGTGCCAAGCCAGAGCCCCGGGCGCCCGTCCGAGAGCGGCGCCACGACGGCGTCGGTCACGGGCGTGGCGGGGTCGAGGGGCCCGAGGCGGGCGTAGGTGTCGCGCACCTCGCCGGCCTCGGGGTCGAAGACGACGACGCCGAACTGGGTGGCAAGGAGGAGGCTGTCCCCGGCCACGCGCACGCGGTTGATGCGGCGGTCGGTGTACTGCGTCGCCCGAGCCACGTCGAAGTACGACGTGACCGCGCCGCTCTCCACCTCGATGCGGTCGAGGACGCCCTCGCCGTAGCCGACCCAGACGAGCCCCCGCACGGTGTCCACGGCCAGCGCCCCGGCATCCACGCTGTAGAGCCCTTCGACGGTCGTGTAGCGCGTGACCTCGCCCGTCCCGGTGCGGTAGCGGAAGAGGCCGCCGTTGGTGGCCACCCACAGCCCCTCGGCGTCGGCCGCCACGGCGCGAATCTCCCGGTGCGAGGGGTAGGCCCGCCACGTGCCGGGCTGGGCGAACGACGGCGCCCCTCCGGCGAGGAGCAGCACGAGCACGACGAACCGAACGAACGGCGACTTCCGCATGACGACGCGAATGAGCCGGGCGCACCCGGCGGCTTCAGGAAAACGGCGTAGCGAAATCGTCCGAGGCGCGTTCGGCTGGAGGAGAGGATGCGAGCGGCGGCTTAATCTACGCGAAGTCGGCGCAGCAGATTGACCATTTCCACGGCCCCCACCGCGGCCTCGGCGCCCTTGTTGCCGGCCTTCGTCCCGGCCCGCTCGATGGCCTGCTCGATGGTGTCCACCGTGAGCACGCCGAAGAGGACCGGCACGCCCGTCTCCATCGCCGCCTGCTGGATGCCGGATGCGACGCCGCCGGCCACGTAGTCGTAGTGCGAAGTGGCCCCCCGGATGACGGCGCCGAGGCAGAGCACGGCGTCGTAGCGGCCGGACGCCGCCATCGTCTTGGCCACGAGCGGGATCTCGAAGGCGCCCGGGCACCAGGCCACGTCCACCGCGTCGGCGTCGGCGCCGTGGCGGGCGAGGGCGTCGAGCGCGCCGTCGAGGAGGCGGCGCGTGATGAGGTCGTTGAACCGGCCGCAGACGACGGCGAAGCGCGCGCCCTCCGGCGCGACGAGGCTCCCTTCCAGGATGGGCATGGGCGACGGGGTGGGTGAAACCCGAATCGGGGGTGCGGTCCTAATCTACGGCCCCAGATCGCCGTCGCGCCCCCGGCGGTGCGTCTTCCGCGCCACCCGTCGGTCGCTCGGCTCGCCGGGCGAGACGAACGGGTGGCCGGCCACGTAGAACCGGTGCGGGCGTTCGACCCCGCGCGCGATGCCGATCCGGCTCGACGTGACGACGGGCCACGGCCCCTCGCTCGCGGCGTCGCGGGCGAAGTAGACGGGTGGGCGCGTGAGGTCGGCCCCGTGCAGGCGGCCGTCGAAGGCGAAGGCCTGGGTGAGCTTGCCCGGCCCGTTCGTGAGGTCCACGCGGCGGCGGAGCGTGGGCGGCCGGCGCGCCGCCATCGCGCCCTCCCCTTCGAGCGGCTCGACGGCGCGGATGAGCACGGCCCCGGCCGTACCCTCCGGCTCGGTCACCACGTTGAGCAGCCAGTGGACGACGTAGACCCGGTAGAGGTAGGCCGTCCCCGGTGCGGCGAAGAGGTCGGCGGCACGGCCTTCGGGGACGACGAGGCCGTCCGTCCCGAAGAGCGCCTTCCACCCGTGCATGGCCGGGTCGTCGGCCGTGTACGCCTCCGTCTCAACGATGCGGCCCACGAGTCGCCCGGCCTCGGCGTCCTCGTGCACCAGGAGCGCACCGATCAGCTCGCGGGCGACGTGCAACGTCGGGCGGTCGAAGAAGGCGGCGCCGAGCGGGGTCATGTTAAAAAAGCAGCAGCCGCGAACGAAACAGTAACCCGGTGCCGTTGTGGCCCGTACGGCCCGGGCACGCCTCCTACGCCGGGCCCCCGCCCTCGTATCCCTTCTCGCGTTTTGCCATGTCTCGCTCTTCGTTCCAGCGCCTCGCCCTCGTCACCCTCGTCGTCCTCCTTGCGACCGTCGCCACGAACCGGTTGAGCGCCTACGCGGCCTTCGGGCACCACGCCGCTGCCCTGGCGCCGATGCACCGCGTCGTCACGGTCCACACCCACGAAGCCCGCGCGTTCTGCCGCCTCGGGGCGGAGGCGCGCCCCGAGGCCGAGGCCGCCCGCGCGATGGCCGAGGCCCAGCGCGCGATGGCCCGCGTCCAGCGCGAGCTCGCCCGGGAGCAGCGGCTGCACGCCGAGGAGGCCCGGCGGATGGCGCGCGCCCTCCAGCACGAGTTCGCGCGCGAGGTCCGCGTCGTGGTGAACTAGCGGATTGCTGAGCGCGTCCGTAACCTTACCGGCGCGTGGATCGTCCGGTATGCGACCTGCGCCGCCGCTCACGCAACCGCCGCTGCCATGCGCTCCCTGACTCCGTCCCAGCGCCTCGCCCTCGTCACCCTCGTCGTCTGCCTGGCCGCGTTCGTCGGCCTCCGGCTCGTCCAGGCGGACCGCTCCGACGACGACATGCACGTCGAGGTGGAAGCAGACGAGGAAGGGCGGTCCGCCCTCGCCTCGGCGCGCGCCGACGTGCTCTACGAGCGCTCGTTCCCCGTTCAGCCCGGCGACCGGCTGGCGATCAACCTGTCGTCCGAGGACGTGATCGTCGAGCCCCTCCAGGGCGGGCCGGCGTCGGTGACGGTCGAGGGGCGCGGGCGCGACGCCGAGGCGGAGTTCGAGCGCCGCCGGTTCTCGGCCGAGTACGGCGGCGGCCGGCTGCACGTCCGCACCAACCCGGAGCGCCGGCGCGGCTTCGGCAACGTCCGGGCAGGTTTCACCGTCACCGTCCGCGTGCCGGCGTCGGTGAGCGCCGCCGTCAACGTGGCCTCCGGCGACGTCCGCCTCGGCGACCTCGAAGGCGAGGTCACGGTGAACGCCTCCTCGGGCGACGTCCAGGCGGGCGATCTGGTGGGCGGCCCCGTGCGCGTCCACACGGCCTCGGGCGACGTTGAGCTGCGCGCCGTCCGGGCCGACGAGCTGGCCGTCGCTACGTCCTCGGGCGACGTCGAGGCCCGCCGCGTCGAGGCCGCGGTGTCCGCCCAGACCGGCTCGGGCGACGTGGTCATCGGCTTCAACGACTTCCGGGGGCTCCGCGCCACCACCGGCAGCGGTGACGTAGAGGTCACGCTTCCGCGCGGCACCGGCGCCGAGGTGGCGATCAACAGCGGCGACATCGACATCGCCGACGCGCTCGGCTTCCAGGGCTCGGCGCAGCGCCGGTCGAAGCACGGCCGGCTCGGCGGCGGCGGCCCCGATCTCCGCGTGGACACCGGCAGCGGCTCGGTCTCGATCCACGCGCGGTAGCCCGGATTTCTCCGGCAGGCGGGGCCTTCGGCCGTGCGGCCTTACGCGGCTTCGAGCGCTTCGATGAGCGTGCCGAGGTCGGTCGTCGGCGCCCGGCAGGCGTAGTCCTCGCAGACGTAGGCGGTCGCCCGGCCGTCCACGGCCGTCTGCGCCTCGGCGAACGGCACGAGGTCGGCGATGGGCGCCGGACCCGTCCCCGGCGCGCGGAGCGCCACGACGGCGCGCGGTGCGAAGGCCCGGCCCACCGCGTCCCGCATGGCGCGCGTGTCCTCCGCTTCGCGCTCGCCCGCGATCACGACCTCGCGCACGGGCCCCGCCGCGAAGTCGGCGGCGGCGAGGAAGAAGGTGTGCGCCGCCGGCTGCGCGGCAATCTCGGCCGAGGAGGCGCCGATCCGCTCGGCCTCACGTTCGAGCGCGGCATCCCCCGTGAGCCGCCCGAGGCGGAGCCCGTTGAGCATGGCGACGGCGTTGCCCGACGGGAGGGCGCCGTCGTAGTACGCCTTCTGCCGGACCACGAGCCCCTCACCCTCGGCGTCGGTGAAGAAGAGGCCGCCGTGCTCGGGGTCGCCGAAGCGGTCGAGCATGGCCCGGTGGAGGGCGAGGGCCTCGCGGAGGAACCGCTCCTCGAAGGTCGCCTCGTAGAGCTCGAAGAGGCCCCAGGCGAAGAAGGCGTAGTCGTCGAGGTGGGCGGGGAGGCCGGCGTCGCCGTTGCGGTAGCGGTGGAGGAGGCGGCCGTCGGGCGTGCGCATCCGCTCCAGGAAGAAGTCGGCGGCGCGGGCGGCGCGCTCGGCGTACGCGGGCTCCGAAAAGGCGCGGGCGGCTTTCGCGAGGGCGGCGATCATGAGCCCGTTCCAGTCCGTCAGCACCTTGTCGTCGAGAAGCGGGCGCGGGCGATTCCGGCGGGCCTCGAACAGCCGCCCGCGGATGGCGCCGAGGCGAGCCCCCAGCGCCTCGGGCGTGAGGCCGAACCGCTCCGCCAGCGCCTCCGGAGCGACGGGGAGGTGGAGCACGTTCGCGCCCGTCCTCCGGCGCGTGGCTTCGTCGAGGACGTTGCCCTCGGGCTCGGTGCCGAAGGCGACGCGGGCGAGGGCGGCGTCCGCGCCCAGCACGTCGTCCAGTTCGGTCTCGGTCCAGACGTAGAACGCGCCCTCCTCCATGCGGCCCTCGGCGTTGAGGGAGTCGGCGTCCTCGGCGCTGAAGAAGGCGCCGGCCGGGCTCGTGAGGTCGCGGGCGACGTAGTCGAGGACCTGCTCGGCCGTCCGGCGAAATTCGGCCTCGCCCGTCGCCTGGAAGGCCTCGGCGTAGGCCATCGCCAGGAGGGCCTGGTCGTAGAGCATCTTCTCGAAGTGCGGGAGGAGCCAGCGGCGGTCCGTCGAGTAGCGGTGAAAGCCGAAGCCGACGTGGTCCCAGACGCCGCCGCGCCGCATCGCGCGGAGGGTGCGCGTCGCCATCAGCAACGCCTCCGCCTCGCCGGTGCGGCGGGCGTAGCGGAGGAGAAAGAGGAGGTGGTGCGGCGTAGGAAACTTGGGCGCCGCGCCGAAACCGCCGTGCTCGGCGTCGTAGCGGGCGCGGAGCTGCACGAAGCCGCGCTCCAGTACGTCGGCGCCGAGTGCGGCGCCCGGCGTGGTTTCTGCGAGATCGGCGCGGAGCGCGTCGGTGATGAGCGCGGCCGACCGGTCTACGCGGGCGCGGTCCTCGCGCCAGACCGCGGCGAGGCGCGGCACGAGGTCGAGCATGCCGATGCGCCCGGCGCGGCTCTCGCGCGGGAAATACGTCCCGGCGAAGAAGGGCCGGCCGTCGGGCGTGAGGACGACGGTGAGGGGCCAGCCGCCGTGGCCGGTGAGGGCCTGCGCGGCGGCCATGTAGACGCCGTCCACGTCGGGCCGCTCCTCCCGGTCCACCTTGACGTTGACGAACGCCTCGTTCAGGAGGCGGGCCACCTCGGCGTCTTCAAAGGACTCGTGGGCCATGACGTGGCACCAGTGGCACGTCGCGTAGCCGATGGAGACGAAGAGGGGCTTGTCCTCGTCGCGGGCTCGCCGGAAGACCTCCTCGCCCCAGGGGTACCAGTCCACCGGATTGTCGGCGTGTTGGAGGAGGTACGGGCTGTTGGAGGCGGCGAGGCGGTTGGGCATGGCGGGCGGCGCGACGAGGGGCAGGGGTGGTACGCGCCCCGGCCGCATCGTTCCGCTACTCGCCCAGCCGTTCGCGGACGGCTTCCAGGAAGGCCGGGTCCTCCAGCAGCCGCGCCTCGAAGGCCTGGTGTGCGTATGACTGGATCCATTCGCCCCACACGGCCGCCGGCAACCCTTCCATGAACAGCGCCAGGACGGTCGGCGGCGGGTCGGCCCCGGCCACGCCCCTGGCGTCGCCGAGGTAGGCGGAGGTGAGGATGCCGGGGAGCGTGCCGCCCTTCGTGGCGAGTTGGTCGAAGCGGGCCTGGTTGCCGGGGAAGTCCATCGGCCAGTCGAGGAGGGCAAGCATGCGGGCGGAGGCGGCCTCGGACAGGAGGGTGCCTTCGTGGAGGCGTGCCATGAGGCCGGCGTACTCCCGGGCGGTGCCGGATGGGGACGAGAACGCGGCGGCGGCCTGGCCGTCGTAGCCGAGGTCCGCCAGCTCCGCCATCAGGCGCTGCGGCGCCGTCGCCCGGAAGCCGGCATCGTCGCGGAGGCGGGCGGCGAGCGCCCAGGCGCGGGCGGTGGTGGCGTCCGCGCCGATGGCCGTCTCGTCGCCCACCTCGTGAGGGAGCGCCCAGGCCAGAAAGAGCCCGCCGATGGGCACGGGCGGGTCGGCGTGCCGGAGGCCGAGGTGCTCGGGAATGGCGTCGGCGGCCTCACGGCCGAAGCGGAGGAGGAGGTAGTCCGTCGCGGCGTTGTCGGAGTGGCGGATCATGGCCCAGGCCACCTCGTCGAGCGCGAGCGTGTCGGCGGGCGCGACACCCAGCGCGGCCATCGCGCCCTCGTGCGCGCCGCCGTCGGAGCCGGGCAGGTAGAACGCGTCGAGCGCGGCGCGCGGCACGCGCTCGGCAGGGTCGAGGCGGCCCTCCTCGACCTGTCGGGCGTACTCGGCCAGCACGAGCAGCTTGACCGTCGAGGCGAGCGGGCGCGGCCGGTCGGCGTTCACGAACACGCCCGCCTCGGGAGCGCCGACGGGGTAGGCGACGAGCGAGACGTCGGGCCGGCGGGCGGCGAGCGCGGCGAGGACGGCCTCGGCGTCCGCCTGGGCGTGGACGACGGGCGCGGCGAGCACGAGGAGGAGGGCGAGGGGGCGCATCACGGGCGTGCGGGTTTGTCGGGGAGCGGCGGAGCCGGACCGGGCGGCGGCCGCATCGGCGGCTTCCCCTCGGCGGCGTGGTAGTAGAAGCGCTGCGTGGGGTAGGCGAAGTTGACGTCGTCGCGGGCGGCGAAGGCGTCGAGGATGGCCTCCCAGATCTGCTGCTCGCTGCCGCGCTGGCGGCGGGGCTCGGCGAGGTAGCGCAGCGTGAGCTCGACGCCGTACTCCCTCGCGCTCGTGTAAACCGTCGGCGTCAGCTTGGAGTAGAAGATCATGTACTCCTGCGCGGCGCGGCGGAGCTTCCGCTCGGCGTCCTCCGAGAGGGCGTCGGTGTGCGCCTCGGCGATGTCGAGGAGGATTCGCTTGGCGGCGCGCCAGTCGCTCTCGAAGGAAACCACGACGGAGACCTCGTTCCAGACGTACTGGAACCCGCGCGTGAAGTTGACGACGGAGTCGGTGAAGACCCACCCGTTGGGGACGTGGATGAGGCGGCCGGTGGACTGCTCGGCGCCGGTCTTGGTGCCCACCTCCAGCAGCGTGAACATGAACACGCGCTGGTCGATCACGTCGCCGGTGTGGGTGCGGATGGTGATGCGGTCGCCGGGCGCGAAGGGCCGCCACCAGATGAGGTAAAGCCAGCCGGCGAGGTTCGCCAGCGGGTCTTTCAGGGCGATGGCGACGCCGGCGGTGAGGAGGCCGAGGAAGGTGGCCAGCGAGCCGAGCGCGCCCACCCAGATCCGCAGCAGCACGAACGCCCCGACGACGGCGGCGGCGTACGACGACGACTTCCGCCACTGGTACCGCACGCGGACGTCCTTCGTGCGCCGGTAGACCAGCGCGAGGACGCCCCACCGCAGCGCCCACAGCGCGACGAGCAGGGCCGCCGTCCAGAGCAGGTCGCTCACGACGACGCGGCTGAGGCCGGTCGCCTGGTGCAGCGCCTCGACGAACTGCCCCGTCACGCCCGAGACGGCCTCCACCGGGGCCGACTTCTTCGCCTCGGCCAGCGCCTCCAGCCACGCACTCGTCGTGTCGTCCACGGACGGGGAGAGCGAGTCGGCGCGCGGCGCGTTCAGGACCGACTCGGCGACGGCACGGGCCGTGTCGGCCACGGCCTCCGGCAGCGTGTCGGGCGCGGCGGCGGAGCGGTCGTCCTGGAGCGGCATGACGGGAAGGGCAGAACGGCGCAATGTAGTGCGGAGCTCTCGGTGCAGCGTTCGGGGGGTTCAGGGGAGGCCGGGTTCTGGGCGCAGCGTTCAGGAAGGCTCCCTGCGCCGTCACCCCGCCACGCCCCACACCATCACGGCCCCGACGTGGCCCGTCCACGCGACGGCCAGCGCGGCGAGGAGGGTGGGCACGAGGAGCCCGACGCGGAGGGCGAGCGGCTCGGGCGGAAGCGCGCCGCCGGGCGCGCCGAGGACGTAGCGGGCCTGCCGACGCCGCCACCAGAGCGTCCCGCCCAGCGCCGCCAGCAGGGCGAGCGCGCTCAGCCCGACGGTCCAGTTCGCGGCCGTGGCGTGGGTTTCGATGAGCCGGTCCACGATGGGCGTGCCCTCCATGTCGCCGAGGAGGGCAGGGCCGGTCGCTCGCGCCCAGTAGGCCGAGGCGGCGCCGAGGCCGAGCAGCCACAGCACGGCGTGCCGCCACGCGGCGGACCCGCGCACGGCGTAGCCCGCCGCCGCGCCGGCCGCCAGCAGCAGCAGCACGAGCGGGAAGTGCACCGCCAGCGCGTGCTGGTACGGGATGGTGTATTCGAGGACGGTTTCGATGTCCATCGGGGAGCGGAGAAAGCGAAAGCTGGAAGAATGAAAAGACGGCAGTGGATCTACAGGGTCAGCGGTACGTGCCTTTCCAACTTCTCATTTCTGACTTCTGACTTCTCATTTCTGACTTCTCACCTCCACCAGCACCTCGCCCGTCATGGCGGCGGGGATGGGGAGGCCCATCAGCGTCAGGATCGTCGGGGCGATGTCGCCGAGCTTTCCGGGGCGGATGGGGCCGGTGAAGCCCTCTCGGATGAGCAGGTGCGGGACGAGCGCCGTCGTGTGCGCGGTGTTGGGCGAGCCGTCCGGGTTCCTCATCGTATCGGCGTTGCCGTGGTCGGCGATGACCTCGACGGTGTAGCCGAGGCCGACGGCCGTCTCCACCACCCCCTCCGCCGCCGCATCCACGGCCTCGACGGCGCGGACGGCCGCCTCGAAGACGCCGGTGTGGCCCACCATGTCCGGGTTGGCGAAGTTGAGCACGACGAGGTCGGGCGTCTCGGCGCGGAGGAAGGCGGCCACCTGCTGCGCCAGCTCGGGCGCGCTCATCTCGGGCTGGAGGTCGTACGTCGCCACCTTGGGCGAGGGGACGAGGATGCGGTGCTCGCCCTCGAACTGCACCTCGCGCCCCCCGTTGAAGAAGAACGTCACGTGCGGGTACTTCTCCGTCTCAGCCGCGCGGAGCTGCGTGAGACCGGCGCGGCTGACGACCTCGCCGAGGGTGTCCGTCAGATCCACCTTCGGGAAGGCGACGGGCAGGGCGAAGTCCTTGTGGTAGGGCGCGAACGTGGCGTAGAAGAGGTCCGAGGGCGGCGCGCCCCGGTCGAACTCCTCGAAGCCCGCCTCGGTGAAGGCGCGGGTGAGCTGGCGGGCGCGGTCGGCGCGGAAGTTGAAGAAGACGACGGCGTCGCCCGATTGCACGCGCGGCACGGCGTCGATCACGACGGGCTCGACGAACTCGTCGGTCACCCCCGCCGCGTAGCTCGCCTCCAGCGCGGCGACGGGGTCGGCGACGCGCGCGCCCTCGCCCCGCGTGAGGAGGTCGTAGGCCTTCTTCGTGCGCTCCCAGCGGTGGTCCCGGTCCATCGCCCAGTAGCGCCCCACGACGGAGCCGACGCGGCCCATCCGGAACCGCGCCATCGCCGCCTGGAGCGCCCGCACGTACCCGACGCCGCCGTGGGGGTCGGTGTCGCGCCCGTCGGTGAAGGCGTGGACGACGACCTGCTCGGCGCCGAGCCCCTCGCGCTTGGCCAGGTCGAGCAGGGCGACGAGGTGGTCGAGGTGGGCGTGGACGCCGCCGTCGGAGAGGAGGCCGAGGAGGTGGAGGCGCGTGTCGTTCGCCTTCGCGTGCCGGGCGGCGGCGCGGAGCACGTCGTTCTCGAAGAAGGCGCCGTCCTCGATGGCCTTGTCGATCCGCGTGATCTCCTGGTAGACCACGCGCCCGGCGCCGAGGTTCATGTGGCCGACCTCGGAGTTGCCCATGAGCCCGGCCGGCAGGCCGACGGCCCGGCCGGAGGCTTCGAGCGTCGAGTGGGGGTACGTCGCGAAGAGGCGGTCGAGGAACGGCTTCCGGGCCGCGTCGATGGCGGAGACGGACGGGTCCTCGGCGATGCCGTAGCCGTCGAGGATGAGGAGGAGGTGCTTGCGGGGTGGCACGGTACGCGCGGGCGGAACGGCGAGGGGGAGCGGTCAAGTTAACGGTGCGGCCTCCCCTGCCGGGTCCGCGACGGCCCGAACGGAGGGAGCCGGTTTTGCCCCGGCGGGATCGGAGCCGCCGTGTACCTTCGCCTCGGTCTGCTTCCCGGCTTCCCGTGCGCCTCGCCTTCCTCCTGCTCGTCGCCGCGCTGGCCGCGCCCGCCTCGGCGCAGACGGTGTGGTACGCGGATGCCGACGCTACGGGAGCGAATACGGGTCAGTCATGGAACGACGCTTTCACCGACCTCCAAGACGCCCTCGCCGTCGCCGAGGCGGGCGACGAGGTGTGGGTGGCTGAGGGAACGTATACGCCGACCGACGGGGGCGATCGCACAGTAAGCTTCGTACTCACATCCGGCGTGGCCCTCTACGGCGGCTTCGACGGGACAGAGAAGAGCCGGGACGAGCGGGACTGGACGGAGCACGAGACCATCCTTTCGGGCCGCCGGCCGGCGCCTTCACCGGCGACGTGGACTTCACGCCCTACCGGACGA
>CAZOJJ010000069.1:0-6741 GCA_964580105.1 uncultured Rhodothermales bacterium
GACGCGCCCGCCGACGGCCCGCGCGACGCTGCAACGCGCGACGCTGCAACGCGCGGCGTCGTGACGCGCGCGGCGGCAACGGGCGGAGCGCCGTCCTTACCGAGCGGGGCAACATCCTTGATGAGTTCGAACGAATCGGTGTGTTCGATGCCCAGGGGGTGGTCGCCGAAGTGGTAGGCGAAGAGGTACGTGCCCGGCTCGAACGTGTCGAGCATGTTGAACGCGCCCGAGTAGTCCACGCTCGACCCGGCCGGGATCGTGTAGACCGTCGGGCGGCGGCGGACGATCTGCGAGAGGTCCGGCATCGTGATCACCGGCCACCCGTCGATCGTGAGCGGGCCCGCCGTGGTGTTCACGAACGAGCCGGCGTAGAACACCTCGGTCTGCCCCTCGGCGGGAACGGCCACGGGCTCGGAGGCGGGCGTGCCGCCGGGGCCGTCGAGCGGGAACACCGCGGCGAGGCTGGCGGCGAGGGTCCAGCGGGAGAAGCCGTCGATCCCACTGGCCGTGACGGTGTTGGCGGCCTCGGTCACGATCCCGCCCACGTGGATCCACGAGGCGCCGTCGTCGTCGGAGCGATAAAGGCGGAGGTCGGCCTCGGCGAGCCCGTTCAGCTCGGCCTCGTGGTAGGAGAAGGCGAGCGTGGCGTCGAGGCCGGAGTTGGTGGCTGGCTCGATGTCGTAGTAGCGGCCGATGGCCGTCACGCCGACGGCGGGGGCGTCGTGCCCGCGCGTGACGGTGGTGACGCCGAGGTTCTGGGCGCTCGTGAGGACGCCGCCGAGGCCGGCGACGTTCTCACCCGAAGGGGCGTTCAGCGTACGCGTGGCGCGGACGACGCCGGTGCCGCCGGTCACGCGCCCACCGTCGGTCTCGACGAGGGTGGTGGCGTCACCGAGGTCGAGCACGGCGCCGTTCTCCAGGCGGAGGGTGGCCCCGTTCGTAACGGTGAGCGTCTGGGCCGTGGCGGGCACGGCCAGGAGGGCGAAAAAGAGGAAGAACAGCCTCATGGCAGCGAGGACTCAGGGGAGGAGGAAGAGGGTCAGGCAGTCGGTGGGGCGCTCCGGCGCCGGAACACGAGCCCGGCGAGGCCCAGGCCGAGGAGGCCGGCGACGCCGAGGAAGGCCGTGGGAAGCCCCCGCCGCTCGGCCTCCAGCGCGTCGAGCCGGGTGCGGAGCGCGGCGATCTCCGAGGCCTGCTCCCGGGTGCGCGCCTCCAGCGCCTGCACGGCCGCCAGATTGACGCCGTCGAAGTCGCCCTGGTTGATCAGGAGCGTGTCGGCGTTGAGGCCGAGCGGGCCGGCGACGAGGCGCTGCCAGTCCTGTGCCATCGGGCCGACGTGGCGCACCGTCGGGTCGGCCTCGGCCTTGTAGCGCCACGTCGTCAGCGGCAGCTCGGAGAGGCGCACGAGCAGGGCCTCGGCGTCGAAGGCTTCGAAGTGCTCCTTCCGGTTGCGGTCCGAGACGGCGTTCCACGACGAGCCGCCCGCGCTGAGCGTGACGCCGGCGGTGGGGACGTAGGGGAGGGTGGAATCGTTGTTGGCGCTGGGGTTACTGTCGTTGGCGCCGGCCGTGTAGAACCGCACGCCGCCCCGGGCGCGGGCGACGAACTGGTTGTTGGCGGTCGGGTGGACGAAGTTATTGCTCGATCCGTCGCCGAAGACGAAGGCGCCGGTGTACGTCGTGCCGCTGCACGAGGAGGTGACCACGTTCGCGTCGCACGTCTGTGCGCTGTGGCCCAGGGCGGTCGTGTAGTCGCCCAGGGCGCGGGTCCGGTAGCCGAGGGCCGTCGAGCCCTGGCCGGTGGCCGCGACGGTGTAGCCGATGGCGGTGCAGGCGAAGCCCGAGCAGATGTTGCTCGCGCCCGCGCTGAAGCCCGCTGTCCCGCTCACCGTGATGCCGCTGCCGAAGCCGACGCCGACGGTGCTGGAGACCGTCACCTGGTCGCCGTAGGCGAAGGCGCCGTAGTCAGAGGCGACGACCTGGTTGCCGCCGGCGAACGTGAAGTCGTCCATGTTCGCGTCGTCCCAATTCGCCTGCCCTACCGGCACGCGGCCGAAGCGGAGCGACCCGCGGCAGGGATGCCACATGAAGCGCGTGCCTTCACCGGTGGCCGGGATGAAGGGCGCGCAGCCCGTCGTGTTGCCCACGTCGCGGGCGAAGCCGTGGATGACGAATCCACCGTTGGCGTCGAGTTGGAGTACGGAGGTGAGAGGGCGCGGGTCCTGCGGATCGGCTTCGACATCCAGCACGATCTCGTTCTGGGCGGTGGCCGGCGCTACCAGCCAAAGGGCGGTGGCGAGGAGGAGAAGGGCGCAGAGGAGACGCATCGTTCAGGCAGGCTGGTGGAGAGAGGCATGTCAAGTATAAAGCATGGCTCGCGACATCCTACCGCCGTTTTCGACGAGCGTGGTGGCGCCGACTTCGAGCACGGCCAGGAGGGAGAGGGGCAGCCTCGTGGTGGCACGCACTCAGGACGAAGAGCTACGATCTGGCAGCGGCCGAGGGGCTCCGGCGCCGGAACACGAGCCCGGCGAGGCCCAGGCCGAGGAGGCCGGCGACGCCGAGGAAGGCCGTGGGGGGCCCCCGCCGCTCGGCCTCCAGCGCATCGAGCCGGGCACGGAGCGCCTCGTTCTCGGCGCGGAGCGCGGCAATGTCCTCGGCCTGGGTCCGGGTGCGCGCCTCCAGCGCCTGCGCCGCTGCCAGCGCCACACCATCGGCGTCCACCGTGCCGATGGATCGCTCGTCGCCGCCCAGCCCGAAGGCGGCCCGGAAGTCCTGCGACGTCGGCCCCATGTGGCGAACGCTCGCCGATTCTGCGCGGTAGCTCCAGCGCCGGATGGGGAGCGTGCGCAGGCGCGCCAGCACGTCCTCGCCCGAGACTTCCTCGAAGAGGTGCTTGCGCGTGGAGTCGGACGCGTTCTGCCACACGCCGCCGACGGTGAGCAGCGCCCCGGTGCTCGTCGAGATCACGGCGCTGCTCTGGCCCCAGTTGCTCACGGAGGTGCCGGACTGGATCGTGACGCCGGTCGAGAGGTTGCCCGCCGTGAAGATGCGGAAACCGCCTGCGACCCGCCAGGTGGCCGAATTATTCACGCTGGCCCGGATGAAGTTTTCTGACGAGCGGTCGCCGAAGACGAAGGTCCCCGGCCGGGCATTGGTGTGGGCATGCGAGCCGAGAGCGACGGAGGCGACTCCGGTGGCGTGGCTACCGTCCCCCATCGCCACGGTGCTCTCGCCGGTGGCATAGGCCGCCTTCCCGGCGGCGAAGGCGTTGTCGCCGCTCGCCTGGGACGCGAGCCCCAGCGCCACGGAGTGGTACCCGACGTTGGCGTCGTCCCACTCGGTGCCGGTCGTATACTGCGGGAAGGGATAATCATCCGCTTTGAGGACCCCGCTCCGCACCTCACCGGCACGGAAGGCGGCTTTGTTCGGGTACCACATCAGCCTCGTCCCCTCGCCCTCGATGGGGATGCCGCCGGAGTGGCTCCCACCGTCGTAGGCGCCGAGCGCGGCGACGCCGCCGTCGACGTTCACGCGGAAGAGCCACGGGTACGCCGCCGGGACCGGGCCCTCGACTTCAAGGGCGGCGTCGGGAGTCTGGGCTTGTACGGCAGACGCGGCGAAGACCGCGAAAAGCGCCGCCAGTGCGGCGCGCAAGCGGAAGGACAGATAGGCAGGCATGGGATCACGGATTGGTGGAGAGCACGGGGGTGCTAGGGGGAACACACCAGAACGGAACGGCCCCCGCCACGGCCCCGCCACGGCCGGCAGCCACGCGGGCGGCCCCGCAGGCGCACGGCAGGGCGATTCATGCCCTCTCCGCCGGCCGTGCCCCCGCCCGCCTCGGGACCGAGGCCGGGAGGCCCGGGGGTTGCTACCCCGGATCGGGATGGCCTTTCTTTGCCCCTCCCATCCGAACGGATGTTGCTATTTTAGCACCGCCATGATCTCCCGCTCCCCCCGCCCCGCCATGCGGCTCCCCGCCTCCCGCTGGATCCTCCTCGCCGCCCTCCTCCCCCTCGCCGCCTTCGGCAGCCGGGACGGAACCTGCCAGGACCGCTCCGATCTGGAGGCGCTCTACTGGGCCCGGCAGGACAGCGCGCGGATGGCCTTCACCGAGGCCGACGTGCGCTTCATGGACGGCATGATCGGCCACCATGCCCAGGCCCTCATCATGTCCGCCCTCGCACCCACCAACGGCGCGAGCCCGGCCGTCCAGACCCTCGCCGCCCGCATCACCAACGCGCAGCGCGACGAGATCGCGACGATGCAGCAGTGGCTCCGCGACCGTGGCCAGCCCGTCCCCGAGGCCCACATCGACGGGCTGACGCTGATGATCCACGGCGGGCAGACCCACCATGGAGGGCACGGCGCCCACGAACACGCGACGATGCCGGGCATGCTCACCGACGCCCAGCTCCGCGAGCTCGCCGAGGCGCACGGCCCCGATTTCGACCGGCTCTTCCTCACCTTCATGATCCAGCACCATGCCGGCGCGGTCGCGATGGTGGACGAGCTGTTCGCGACGGACGGCGCGGCCCAGGACGAGGCGGCCTTCAAGCTCGCCTCGGACATCCACGTCGACCAGCTCACCGAGATCGCACGCATGGAACGCATGCTCCGCGCCCTTTCCGGCGACTGATCCCCGTTCTCCTTCCCCTTCCATCCTAACCCCCTCCCCGATGAACCGACTCCTGCGCCGCGCCGCGGCCTTCCTCCTGGCGATCGGCCTCGGCGCCGCGGCCAGCGCCCAGGGCACCGCCTCCGACCCGCGCGTCGGCCTCGCACCCGGCCTGTTCGACGCGGGCGAGGCGATCTGGAACCTCACCAAGCTCTCCTCGACGCCCCCGGCCGAGGCCTTCGTCGGCGTCACCAACTCCGACCTCGCCTTCCTCGGCGACTACGTGATCCAGGGCAACTACAACGGGATCATGGTCTGGGACGTGTCGAACCCGCGCGCGCCCGAGCTGGTGACGGAGTACCTCTGCCCCGCCTCGCAGAGCGACGTCTCGGTCTACGAGCACCTCCTCTTCGTCTCCGGCGAGGGCCTCGGCGGCCGGCTCGACTGCGGCACGCAGGGCGTCCAGGCGCAGGTCAGCCCGGACCGCCTCCGCGGCATCCGCATCTTCGACATCTCGGACATCCGCCACCCCGAGTACGTGGGCAACGTGCAGACCTGCCGCGGCTCGCACACCCACTCCGTCCTCAAAGACCCGAACGACGACGAGAACGTGTACATCTACGTCTCCGGCTCGGCCCCCGTCCGCCCCGAGGAGGAGCTGCCCGGCTGCTCCTCGGCGATGCCCGACGAGGACCCCAACTCGGCGCTGTTCCGCATCGAGGTGATAAAGGTGCCGCTGGCGCATCCCGAGCAGGCCGCCATCGTCAGCTCGCCGCGCATCTTCCAGGACCTCGTCGCCCCGCCGCGCCACGGCATGGCCCCGGCCGACCTCGCCGCCGTCGAGGAGGCCCGCGCCCGCGGCGGCTTCGTGGTGGACGGCCCCGACCAGGCGTTCGTCCTGCCGGACCAGTTCGTCGCCCAGCTCCTCGCGGGCATCGTGGCGGAGCGTGGCGGCGAGGGCGACCCGACCGCCGCCGACAGCACCGCGCTCCGCGAGCGGCTCCCGGCGATGGCCGCCCAGTGGTTCGGCGGCGACGAGGACGACGGTCCGCGCCCCGGCCCCACGCAGTGCCACGACATCACGCTCTACCCCGAGATCGGGCTGGCCGGCGGCGCGTGCGAAGGCTACGGCCTCCTCCTCGACATCACCGACCCCGTCAACCCGGTCCGCCTCGCGGCCGTTGCCGACTCCAACTTCTCCTACTGGCACTCGGCCACGTTCAACAACGACGGCACGAAGGTCCTCTTCACCGACGAGTGGGGCGGCGGCGGCCAGCCGAAGTGCCGCGAGTCCGACCCGCCCGAGTGGGGCGCGAACGCCATCTTCACCGTCACTGACGGGGCGCTCGACTTCGAGAGTTACTACAAGCTGCCCGCGCCGCAGTCCACGTCCGAAAACTGCGTCGCCCACAACGGCTCGCTCATCCCCATCCCCGGCCGCGACGTGATGGTGCAGGCGTGGTACCAGGGCGGCATCTCCGTGTTCGACTTCACCGACCCGCAGAACCCCGTCGAGATCGCCTTCCACGACCGGGGGCCGGTCCATCCCGAGCACGTGCAGATGGGCGGGAGCTGGTCCGTCTACTGGTACAACGGCCTCATCGTGAGCTCGGAGATCGCCCGCGGGCTCGACGTGTTCGCGCTGACGCCGAGCGAGTACCTCTCCGCGAACGAGATCGAGGCGGCGAACTCGGTCCGCCTCGGGTACCTCAACGCGCAGGGCCAGCCCCGGTACGAGTGGCCGCCCAGCTTCGCCCTCGCCCGCGCCTACCTCGACCAGCTGGAGCGGAACGACGGCCTCGCCGCCGACGGGATCGAGGCGGCCCGGGAGGTGCTCTCGGCCGCCGAGGGGATGTCGAGTACGGCCCGCCACGCCGCCCTCACGGCGCTCGCCGCCGAACTGGACGACCAGGCCGGCTCCGCCGCCGACGCCGCCAAGGTGCGGACGCTCGCCGAGGCGGTGCGCGGCCTCGCCGCGGGCTCCTGACCGACTCCGCCCGCCTCGGGACCGAGGCCGACGACGAGGGCCGTCTCGCGGATGCGAGGCGGCCCTCTCTGCTGGAGGGACTCTGCTGGAGGAACTCTGCTGGAGGAACTCTGCTGGAGGGAAGCGGGGCTCAG
>CAZOJJ010000069.1:6841-13342 GCA_964580105.1 uncultured Rhodothermales bacterium
ACTCTGCTGGAGGAACTCTGCTGGAGGAACTCTGCTGGAGGGAAGCGGGGCTCAGGCCTGGCCCGGCGTCTGGCCGTACACCTCGAGCGGGATGAGCTCGAGGTGGATGCCGTGGTCGCCGGGGTAGCTCGTGGTGTGGGCCACCTCGTTGGTCCAGATCTCCTCGGGAATGCCGGACGGGAACGCGTCGCAGTGGGGGTTCTGCTCGGCCTGCCGGTCGAGGTGGGTGCAGGCGGTGCACTGGGATTGTGCGGCGATCATGGCGTCGGGGGCTGGTGAGGCGTCGTGCAAGGAACGGACGGACGACCGATGGGCTCCCGACGTCGCCGACATTGGAAGCGGTCTAAATCGTCCGGGGCGGAACGGGGGCGACCGGGCGGCGGTGAGAAGGCGCCCCCCATCCTCGGTGGCTCTCGTCATGGACACGCGGAAAATCGGCACGCTCGACGTCTCCACCGTCGGCCTCGGCTGCAACAACTTCGGCTGGCACATCGACGAGGCCGCGGCGACGGCCGTCGTCCACGCCGCCCTCGACGCCGGCATCACCCACTTCGACACGGCCGACTCCTACGGCGGCGGCCGGAGCGAAGAGATGCTCGGCCGCGCCCTCGGCCGCGAGCGCCAGCGCGTCGTGATTGCCACCAAGTTCGGGAGCCGGACGGGCGGCTCGCCCGCGAACGTGCGCCGCTCCATCGAGGCCAGCCTCCGCCGCCTCGGCACCGACTACGTGGACCTCTACTACCTCCACAAGCCCGACCCGACCACGCCCATCGCCGAGACGCTCGGCGCCCTGGACGCGCTCGTCCGCGAGGGCAAGGTGCGCGAGATCGCCGGCTCCAACCTCTCGCCCGACCAGCTCCGCGAGGCCGAGGCCGCCGCGAAGGGGGCCCGGTTCGCCGCCCTTCAGAACGAGTACAGCCTGCTCCACCGCGCGCCCGAGGCGGGCACGCTGGAGGCCTGCCGCGCGCTCGGCCTCGCGTTCGTGCCCTACTTCCCGCTCAAGAGCGGGCTGCTCACCGGGAAGTACCGCAAGGGGGACGCCGTGCCCGAGGACGCCCGCCTCGCCGGGCGGGAGGACAGCTACTTCGAGCCGTACCGCGAGCGGTACCTCACCGACGAGAACCTCGACGCGGTCGAGCGCCTGATCGGCTTCGCCGAGTCGCGCGGGCGCACGATCCTCGACCTCGCCTTCTCGTGGCTGCTGGCGCACGAGCCCGTCGCCTCCGTCATCGCCGGCGCGACGAAGCCGGCGCAGGTCCGGGCCAACGCCGCCGCCGCCGGGTGGGCACTCACGGCCGACGACCTCGCCGAGGTGGACGCGCTGCTCGGCCAGCCCGCCTGATCCGGCGCATGGACCTGATCCGGCGCATGGAAGAGGGCGGCTACTCCGCGCCTTCCCACGTCAGGATGTCCTCCTCGCTCTTCTGGCTGAGCCGGGGCTCGGCGCCCCACTCGTCGGCCGTCGGGAGCGGGTCCTTCTTCTCGGTGATGTTGTAGCCGAGCGCCTGCCACTGGTTGGCGAGGTAGGCGTTCCACTCGGTGTAGTGGGCCCACTCCTGCGGCAGCTCGTCGTCGGCGTAGATGGCCTCGACGGGGCACGTCGGCACGCACGCGTTGCAGTCGATGCACTCGTCCGGATGGATGGCGAGGAAGTTGGGCCCCTCGTAGAAGCAGTCCACCGGGCAGACCTCGACACAGTCGGTGTGCTTGCAGTTGATGCAGGGCTGGGCGACGACGTAGGGCATGGGGAGTCGAGCGAGGCGAAGAGGGGCGTTACCGCGCCGCGGGCGGCGGCGGCTAATATACCGCGCTCCTGCGCCACCGTCCCTCTGCGAGCCCCCATGCCGACCGCCTCCTTCCTCCGCTCCGCGCTGCTCCTGACCGGGCTCCTCGCCCTCCCGGCGCTCGCCGGGTGCGCCGGCACCAACCGCCTCGACGAGATCGACCTGCGCGGCGCCAACGTCGCCGTCGTGGCGGCCATCCCGCCGCACCCGCGCGTGCAGTCCGGCGACCCCGGTGAGGCCGCCATCGACCTCTACGACCCGCTCGGCTCGGCCATCCGCGTGGGCACGGCCGCCGCCAAGTACCGCGAGGCGCGCCGCGCCCAGGCCCGCCTCGACAGCGTCGTCGCCCGGGTGGACGTGGCCGACCGCATCGCCCGCCGCGTCCTCCTCGACGGGGCCGACTTCCTCGGCTACTACCCCGTCAACCGCCCTGCCGAGGCGGACTACCTCCTCGACCTCCGCATCTACGACTACAGCCTCGTGGCCGACTCCTTCGAAGGCACGACGTTCTTCGCCCTCGAAGGGGACATCGTGCTCGTGGACCCCGCGCGCGGGCGCGAGCTGTGGAAGCGGCGCATCCGCGAGCGCGAGGTGCTCGACGGCTCCCTCTTCGGCCTCCCGGCCGCCGCCGGCAACGTCGTCACCGCGCGGGCGCTCTCGCAGCTCTCCGAGGCCGAGATGGCCGCCGGCCTCGAACGCCTGGCCGACTACGTCGCCGGACGCCTCACCGACCGCCTCCGCCGCGACTACTACCGCTCCCGCCGGGGGTATGAGGGATAGCCTGAGATCGGGCGAAGCCGGACCTTCCGGCGCCGCGCATCGGTCCAACGGACTCCACTCACCGACCCCTCCCCCATCATGGACCGCCCGAACGAACAGAAGGCCAAAGGCAAGCTCGACGAAGTCAAAGGCAAGGCCAAGCAGGCCTGGGGCGACGTCACCGACGACGCCGACCTCCACGCCGAAGGCCAGGCCGACGAGGCCAAGGGCCGCGTCAAGCAGGCCGTCGGCGACGCCCGCAAGGCGATCAAGGACCTGACCGACTGACCCCGCCTCGGCCGATTCCACCACGGCGCGCCCCGATCCAGCGGACCGGGGCGCGTTCGTGTCTATTCGAGCCAGAGCACGCGGCGGGGCTCACCCTCGCCGTCGTACGAGACGGCCCCCACGGCACGGCGAGCCCGAGAGGCGGCCTTCGACGCCTCGGCGCTGCCGAGCGGGGTGTACCTCGTGCGGCTCGTGGCGGGAGCACAGGTCCGGACGATGCGGATCACGCTGCTCAAGTAGCCTGGAACGACGGCTGGGAGCCGGCCCTAACTCCCACCCCGTGTCATCCCGAACTTGATTCCTTCGGGAAGCTTCGCGTTCGGGATCTCCGAATGCAGTGCCAGCCGACCTCTAGCCTTTGGAGATCCCGGCTCGGGGGCCGGGAGACATCATGGTAGGAGGTGGCCTCTTCCCCAAACAGCCTCTCAGAACGGGACGGCGGCCTGGACGCGGTAGTAAAGGTCCACGTCGTCCCACACGAGGTCCTCGCCCAGCCGCCCCCACGGCACGGCAACGCCGAGCGCGTGCCGGAGGCCGAAGCCACCGATCCGCACGAGGTTGGCCGCCTCGATGCCCACGCCGGTCCGCCGGATGCCCTCCTCGATGTTCGTGCCGCGCCACACGACGGCCGCGTCGGCGAAGAGGCTGAGGGCGACGCGGTCCAGCTCCACGATGCCGAGCAGGTTCGTGCTCAGGTCGAGCACGGGCGGGAACCGGTACTCGACGGTCCCGAAGAGCACGCGGTCGCCGACGGCGTAGCGGCGGTAGCCGCGCACACGCTCGGCGTCGTCGAGGGTGACGGCGCCGAGGTAGGGCAGCTGCACGTCCACGTCGTCGAAGCGGCTGAGGCCGACGTAGTCCTGCGCCAGTTGCTCGCCGAAGAGGGCCGTGGCGCGGCCGTAGAGGTAGAGCCGGCCGAAGCCGAAGAACGGCCGGACCGTGTACGCCGCGAGGTCCGGGCGGACGAACCGGTTGTCCGACCCGAGCACGGGCGCGCCGAGGGTGACGCGGGCGCGGAGGCCGGTGCCGTCGAGCGGGCTGAGGACGTTGTAGCGGTAGGGCCGCTGGCGCTTCCACGCGAAGCCGAGCTGGACGTCGGCGCGGAGCCCGTCCTCGGGTTCGAGGAGCGGCCCGCCGGAGGCCTCGAGGTCGCCGAAGTCGAAGTCGCGGTAGGGCTCGGCGTAGGCGTAGCGGAGGCGCACGCCGGCGAGGACGGACGTGTAGGGCGCGTCGGTGACATCGAGCGGGAGCGTGGCCGAGACGTCGCCGCCGGTGAGGTTCTCGACGAGGAGGCGCTCGCCGTAGAAGACCGACGGGCTCGGAAAGCGGTAGAGGTCGAGCGTGATGCTCGGCGCGAGCGTGTTGTTGGTGTAGGAGAGGAGGAGGAAGGACTTGTCCACGAACCGGGTGAACGAGACGCCGCCGAGGACGAAGAGCTGGTGCTTGCCCAGCGGCTCCAGCCAGATCGAGTTGGCGAAGACGCCGTAGTCGTCGTTCTCGGGGTCGGCGTAGGGCAGCGGCAGCGTGATGGCGTGCGTGAGGTTCTTCAGGCTGTTGTAGGCGTACCGATCCCGGATGAGCGAGGCGTCGGGCTCGATCCGGTTCGGCACCTCCTCGGGCGGGCGGTGCGTGGTCCAGGAGGCGTAGGCCGGGGGCACGAACAGCGAGTCCGAAGCAGGGACGGTCGGGCGCCGCCGGGCGTCCACGACGAAGACGCGGTCGCGGCGCTTGGTCTCGGTGGCGACGAGGACGAGGCGGCCCTCCGGATGCGCCGCGTCCGGCGGGAGCCAGTCGTGGACGGTGGCGCCGTCGAAGAGGAACGTGACGCGCTCTTCTTCAGGGAGTGAGGGCGTGAGGAGTGAAGGCGTGAAGGAAGAGGGTGACTCATCAGCGAGGCCCTCCGCCTCGGATGCGGCACGGAGGGGGCGCGAGTCGGCGCGGGCGCCGTCGGGGTCGAAACCGTCGGGGACGAAACCGTCGGCGGCATCCGGCTTGGTCGTGAGCGTGTCGGGGTGCAGCACGGCTTCATCACCCCCTTCGGGGGCACCTCCCCGAGGGGAGGAGGACGGGGCGGCCTCTTCCGCCGTCCACTGTCCACCGTCCACCGTCCTCTCCGCCACCGGCCCCTCCACCAGTTCCAGGGCGAACACGTTGGGCGCGTCGTCGCGGAGGGAGGTGTAGGCGAGGGCCTCGCCGTCGGGGCGCCAGACGGGGCGGCGGTCGTCGCGCACGTCCAGCGGGAGGCCGAGGCCGGCGGGGAGCGGGAGGAGCGCGCCCGTCTCGGCGTCGGCCGTCACGAGCCGGCGGTTTCCCTCGGCGTCGAACACGGCCAGGGCGATCCGGTCGCCGCGCGGGCTCCAGCGAGCTGCCGTGATCTGCACGTCGCCCTCGAAGCGGGTGAGCGGGGTTTCCTCGCCGGTGTCGAGGTCGAGGACGAACACGTTGGCCGTGCCGCCCTCGCTGCCGACGAAGGCGAGGCGGCGGCCGTCGGGCGCGAACGACGGCGACGACGCGCGGCGGTCGCGCGTGAGGCGTGCTTTCCGGCCGCTCGCCACCTCCACCACGTAGAGGTCGTTCACGAGGGAGCCGTAGCGGCCCCGGACGGTCCGCGCGTAGGCGATGCGGTCGCTGCCGGGGCTCCAGGCAATCGAGCCGTCGATGGCCCCCTCGGCGAGGACGCGCACGTTCCGGCCTCGCGTCGAGTCGGCGCTCGTGTTGTTCATCACGAAGAGCCGGCGGACGGGCCGGGCGAGCGACGAGAGCACGACGGCGGCGATGCGCGTGGTGTCCGGGCTGAAACAGACGTCGTAGACGTACTGCCCCGGGAGCGCGAGCGGGTCCGCGCCGAGGGAGTCGAGCCGCTCCATCTGCCCGGCGAGCGTGTTGTAGTAGACGTTGACGTGGCGGCGCCACTCGTCGCGGAAGTCGGCGTACGACTGCCCCGTCACGTCCTCGAAGGCGCTCGTGAAGTCGTGGACGCGGCCGAGGCCGAGGAGGGCGGGCTTGCGGTGTTCGAGGATGCGGACGAGGGTGGAGTCGCCGTCGCGGTCGGCGAGGTAGCGGGCCTGGCTGTTGCCGATGGCGTAGAGGAGGCGGCCGTTGTAGAGGCCCTGGCCGTCGTCGGGGTTGAGGCGGTCCTCGAAGACGGCGGTGCGGAGCCAGCGGTCGCCGCGCTGGGCGTCCCACGCCTCGGTCTGGTACTGCGCGAGGCCCTCGGTCCAGTCGCGCGGGAGGGGCTCGGCGAGGAGGTTCTGGAGGAGGCCGAGGCTGGAGCGCGTGGCGCGGTAGTGGAACAGGTGCGCCAGCTCGTGGGCGACCACCTTCCGGAGCCACTTCACGTCGCCCGTCCACGTCTCGGCGAAGTCGTTGACGTGGACCCAGATCGTCGTGAAGCCGGAGGGGCCGACGGGCCAGGCGGTGCCGTTGGCGACCTCGTCCTCGTCGGAGACGTAGAGGCGGATGGGCCGGTCGAACGTGACGCCGCCGAAGTTGGCCGAGAGCACGCGGTAGGACGCCTCGGCGACGGCGGCCACCTCGGCCTCGATGCCCGCGAGGCGGGCGGGGTACATGATCTGGAAGTGCTCCGTCTCGGCCACCTGCCAGTCCAGCTCCGGGTGGTTGCGGCCGTTGTACGCGCCGAAGCCGACCTGCGCCGAGGCGGGCAGGGCGA
>CAZOJJ010000070.1:0-13234 GCA_964580105.1 uncultured Rhodothermales bacterium
TAGAGTAGGGGACGTAGAGTAGGGGACGTAGAGTAGGGGACGTAGAGTAGGGGACGTAGAGTAGGGGACACGGCCGTGCGCCCGCGGGGGGCGCGGCCCATCGAAGGACTTCGCGGAAGAATCGCGCGGCGGCGCGATCCCCGAGGGAGACGAGGCGTGCTAGGGCTCCGTTCGTCCCCCGCCCGATGGAACTCACCCGCCGCGACCGCCTCCTCGCCCTGACCGGCATCCTCCTGGCCCTCTTCCTGGGCGCCCTCGACCAGACCATCGTCGCCACGGCGCTGCCGGAGATCGTCGGGGACCTCCAGGGCGTCACGCGCTACGCCTGGGTGGCGACGGCCTACCTGCTGGCCTCGACGGCGATGGTGCCGATCTACGGCAAGCTGGCCGACAACCATTCGAAGAAGCGCATCGAGCTGTGGGCCGTGGGGCTGTTCCTGGCCGGGTCGGTCCTGTGCGGGCTCTCCGGCGAGTTCGGGACGCTCCCCCTCCTCGGCGACGGGATGAACCAGCTCATCGTGTTCCGCGCGCTCCAGGGCATCGGCGGGGCCGGCCTCTTCGCGATGGCCTTCATCGTGATCGCCGACCTGTTTCCGCCGCGTGAGCGCGGGAAGTACCAGGGCTTCGTCGGCGCCACGTTCGGGATCGCGAGCGTGCTCGGGCCGGTGGTGGGCGGGTTCCTGACCGACCACGGCAGTGCGCTCGTGCCCGGGGTGGAGGGCTGGCGGTGGGTGTTCTACGTAAACCTCCCGTTCGGCGCGCTCGCCCTCTGGTTCATCGCCCGGCGGATGCCGCCGCTGGAGCCGCGCGTGCGCGGCGGCGGCCTCGACGTGCTCGGCGGCGCGCTGCTGCTGGCCGGGCTGGTGCCGCTCGTCCTCGGCCTCCAACTCGACAGGCAGGCGCACCCGTGGGACGCACCGGAGACGCTCGGCCTCTTCGCCTTCGCCTTCGCGGCGCTGGCCCTGTTCGCCTGGCGCTCGCTCCGCGCGCAGAACCCGGTGCTCGACCTCCGGCTCTTCCGCAACCGCGTCTTCTCGACCTCCAACGCGGCGCTGTTCCTCTACGGCGGCGCCTTCCTCGGCCTCGTCGTCTTCCTCCCGCTGTTCCTCGTCAACGTCGTCGGCGTCTCGGCCACGCGGGCGGGGGTGAGCCTGATCCCCCTCTCGCTCGGCGTCGTGGCGGGCTCGACGCTGACGGGCCAGCTCGTCTCGCGCTTCGGCCGCTACAAGGGGTTCATGCTCGGCGGCGGCGCGCTCCTGCTCCTCGGCATCTTCCTGCTGAGCCGGATGACGGCCGAGACGAGCGCGGAGACCGTCACGCTCTACATGGTCGTGTGCGGGCTCGGCCTCGGGCCGTCGCTCCCGCTCTTCCCGCTGGCGATCCAGAACGCCGTCGCCCTCCACCAGATCGGGCAGGCGACGAGCGCGAGCCAGTTCTTCCGCCAGATCGGCGGGGCCGTCGGGACGGCCGTGATGGGGACGGTGCTGGCGGTGACGCTCGTGGCCTCGATGCCGCCGGGGATGACGGGCGCGGTGTCGTTCGGCGAGGGCGCCGCAGCGTCCGACGCCGGCCCCGAGGCCGTCGAGGCGGCCCTCCACGCGGCCTTCGCCGAGGGCTACGCCGTCGTGGACGCCGCGCTGGCGGCGGGCGACGTACCGGCGGCCCACGCGGCGCTGACGCAGCTGCCGCTGCCGGACTCGGCCCGCGCCCGCCTCGACGCGCTGGTGGACGCCCCTCCGGCCGTCCGCGCCACGCGGCTGCCGGCGGCCTTCGACCGCGCCGCCGAGGCCACGGCGCAGCACGTCGTCGGCGGGATGCGGGGCGCATTCGCCACGGCCATCACGCGGATCTACCGCCTGGCGTTCGGGCTGGCCGTGCTGGCGTGGCTCGTGACGCTGCTCGTGCCGGAACTCCCGCTCCGCCGCACGCTCGACGGTCCGCCCGAGGCGGACGGGGAGACCCCGCCGCCCGCGTTCGGCCACGGCGTGACGGCGGCGCACTGACGGCCGGGCCCGCGCTCGGGGTTTCGCCGGGCCCGCGCTCGGGGTTTCGCCGGCCCCTACGGATGGCGTATATTGCCGCCACGTTCGCCCTCTGCACCATGCGTATCAACCTGCTCTTCGCGCGCATCCGACTCGCGCCGACCGCGGCAGCCCGCCGCGGGAGCAGGATCGAGGCATGACGTAACTGAGGCTCCCAACCCCCCGCGTCAGGCCGTGGCCGCTCCCGCAGCGACCACGGCCTTCTCGTTTCCGAGCGGCCCGCCGGCTTCCGCGGCACCCCGTGGCAACCCGACACCGCAATGGATACGAGACACGCACCATGGCCCGCTCCTCCAGGCGCAGCCGCAGCTGGGACCCCGTCGCCGACTGGTACATCGGATGGACCGGCAAGCGCGGCGGCCGGCACCACCGCCACCTGGCGATCCCCACCGTGATGGACTTGCTCGCCCTGAAGCCCGGCGAGCACGTCCTCGACCTCGGCTGCGGCCCCGGCGCCCTCGCGCCGCACGTGGCCCGCGCCGGGGCCCTCTACACGGGCGTCGACGCCAGCCCGCGCCTCCTCCGCTTCGCCCGCCGGCACCACGGCGACCACGGCGTCTTCCTCCTCGGCGACGTCACGCGGCTGGCCGACGTGCCGGCGCTCCAGCCGAGCACCTTCGACGCCGCCGTCTTCCTCCTCTCGCTCCAGGACATCGACCCGCTCGGCGAGGCGCTGGCCTCCGCCGCGTGGGCGCTCGACGCCGGCGGGCGGCTCGCCCTGCTCATGACGCACCCCTGCTTCCGCGTCCCCCGCGAGAGCAACTGGGGCTGGGACGCCGGCCGCCGCCTCCGGTACCGCCGCGTCGACGCCTACCTCTCGCCACGGGTCGTCCCGATGCGCGCGTACGGGGACGGCCGGGGCCACACGCGCAGCTACCACCGCCCGCTCTCGGCGTACGTCGAGGCGCTGGCCGCCGCCGGCTTCGCGATCGACCGCCTCGACGAGCTGCCCACGTTCGAGCAGCCGCCCGAGGGGCCCCGGCAGCAGGCCGAGGCGCGCGCCCTCGGGGAGATCCCGCTGTTTCTGGCGGTCCGGGCCGTGCGGCGGGAGAGGCCGCCCCTGCCGTAACCCCGGGCCTCGGCGGAGCGGGGCCGGCTCCTTTCGATGCGTTCCGTTAGAATGCCCTCAGTTAGGATGTCCTCAGTTAGGATGTCCTCAGTTAGGATGTCCTCGATGGGCCGAGCGGTGCGTAAGATGGAGGTCGGTTCCTCGCCCCTTCAAACCCACACGCTGCGTGAGCTCCGTCCCTTTCCTTCGTGTTCCATCTCGAACGCCCATGCTGTCTCGACTCGCCCTTCTGTTGCCCCTGCTGCTCGCCTCGGCTGCGCTGGCCCAGCGCCCGGCCGGCATCGGCGCCGTCTACGGGGCGGTCGGCTACATGGCGCCCGACGACGAGCTCACCGCCGACGGCGAGTCCCAGCTCATCGAGGGCAACTTCTCCGTCCTCTCGGCTACGCTGGGGATCGAGGCCCACTTCGTCAAAGTGGCCGGGCTCACGGGCACCCTCGGCGTTGCGTTCGACTTCGCGCAGGCGAAGCGGGCCCTCGGCGACGAGCCCTTCGACAGCGGCTTCGCGCCGCAGAACGTTCGGCCCTACGCGCACCTCTCCGGCGATGCCTTCGTCGCCACCCTCGGCTACCTCCGCGACATCGGCGCGAACCAGGACGACGCCGAGGCAGACGACGTCAACACCGACGGTCAGGACGCCGTCTGGCTCGGCCTGAGCGGGCGCTACGAGGTCGGCCCGGCCGCCGTGTTCGCCGGAGGCGATGCGTTTCTGACGCGCCCGGTCACGCGAGCGCCGGCCACCGGCCCGGCGGAGTTCGACTTCGGCGACGTGTACGTCGTCCACGGTGGGGCGGCCGTGCGCTCCCGGATGGTCGAACTCGGCGTGCGCGTGCAGTACCTCACGTCCACGGAGAGCTCCACGCAGGCCGGCTCGGGCGACACGCGGCGTGCGCAGGTGGGCCTCACTCCGTACCTCCGCATCGACCCCGAGGGCGACCCGGTTCACTTCGCGCTGATGATGGGGGCGCGCGGCGGCCTCAACCAGGAGTACGCGCCGTTCGGGATCACGCTCGGCGGCCGGTCGGTCCCGGCCCCGAGGTCGCCGATCTCGCTCAGCCTCCGCATCGACATCTGAGCGAGGGTAGCGGTAGGCAACGCCTCCTTTCGGCATCGGGGGCTTGCAGAACCGGCTCTTGCTTTGTATCATAAAGCACTTCGTGACCCAAGCCTTCCCGTGCGAGATCGCCCCGCCCTCCGCCACACCCGCGCGCCCGCCACGCCGCCCGACCAGGCGGCCCAGGCGCACCTCCGCTTCATCCGCGAGACGATGGCGCGCGCGGGCACCTTCACCGCCGTACCGGGGTGGGGGGGCGTCGCTATGGGCGTCACGGCGTTGATCGCGGCGGGCCTGGCATCCCAGCAGGAGACCGTCGGGGGCTGGCTGCGCGTGTGGGCGGCCGAGGCGCTCGTCGGCTTCGCGCTCGGGGCGTTCTTCACGGCGCAGAAGGCGCGGCGGCACGGCGTCCCGCTCCTCAGCGGGCAGGGCCGCAAGTTCCTCCTCGGCCTGCTCCCGACGATCCTGGCGGGCGCGGCCCTCACCGCCGCCGTCTACGGCTACGACGTAGGGCCGATGGAGGGCTACGCCGCACACCGGCCGCTCGGCGCCACGGCCGGCCTTCGTCTGCTGCCGGGGCTGTGGTTGATGCTCTACGGCGCGGGCGTCGTCGCCGCCGGGATGTTCTCGATCCGCGCGATCCCGTTGCTGGGCGCCGGCTTCCTCCTCCTCGGCGCGCTCGCACTCCTGGCCCCGGCCGCCTGGGGAGGTCTCTTCCTCGCCCTCGGCTTCGGTGGGCTGCACCTCGGCTTCGGGCTCTACATCGCCCGGCACCACGGAGGCTGACCATGCCTGACACGCGAACCACCTCCTCGATCCGCGTCCCCGTCGTCCCGGACTTCGACCCCGTGCTGCACCAGCGCGTGCGGCTGGGGATCGTGAGCGCCCTCGCCGCCGCCGGCGCGATGAGCCACAACGACCTCAAGGCCGTCCTCGACCTCACCGACGGCAACCTGTCGGTCCACGCCCGGAAGCTCGAAGACGCCGGGTACGTGGCCTGCCACAAGTCGTTCGAGGACCGAACGCCGCGCACGGAGTACGAACTCACCGCGGCAGGCCGGCGCGCGCTGGAGACGTACCTCGACCAGATGGAGACGCTCGCCGGCCAGGTCAAAGGCGACGGCTGAGCGCCCCCTCGCTTACAGCGGATTCTCCGTTCCCTCACCCCTCCACTTTGCCATGCAAAGCACAGCAGATCCTCTGCGGCCTGACGCCCTCGCCGCGCTGGCCGACGACCCCGAAGCGCTGGAGGCCCGTTTCCGCGCCGCCCCTGGCGCCTTCGCCTCGGCGCTCCCCGGCGCGCTCGCGCAGCGACCGGATCACCTCGTCCTCCGTGCCTGGGCCGCCCGCCTCGCCGCCGACGGCGCGGCGGCGCAGGCGGAGTCCACCGTCGCAGTCACCGAGGCCGGCCCCTTCGCCCTCCCGCTCGTCGGTACCCTCGGCCGCTTCGCCGCCGTGACGGTCGGGCTGGCGGTGCTGGCGGGGACGTACGCCAAGCTGCCCGCGCTCTTCGGGATCGCCGAGGACTCCTTCTACCCGCGTCACCTCCCGTTCGTGGTGCTCCCGGCGTTTGCGGCGCTCCTCGCGTATCGGTATCGGCCGGCGCGGCGCCCGCTCCTCGGTGTGGCCGGCGTGTTCGCCGCGGTGTGGCTGTGGCAGGTGCTCCGGCCCGGCGCGCCCGAGTCGGACACGCTGATCCTGGGTCTTCTCCATGCGACCGTGCTGCTGGGGCTCGTCGCCGGGGTGGCGGCGCTCGGCAGGAACTGGCGTTCGGTGGAGGGGCGGACGGCGTACCTCCAGCTCGTCGCCGAGGTCGGCGCCGTGACGGGGTTGATCTTGCTGGGCGGCGGCGCCCTGACGGCCATCACCCTCGGTCTGTTCGCGGCCGTCGGTGTGGACCTCGCGGAGACGTGGTTCGAGTGGGCCGGGCCCTACGGCGTGGCCGCCGCGCCGCTCGTGGCGCTCTACGTCGTGAGCCTCCGCCGGAGTGAGGCGCGGCTGGCGCCGGTGCTGGCGCGGTTCTTCGGGCCGCTCGCGCTGGCCGTGCTGGCCGTCTACCTGCCCGTGCTGCTCGCGAAGGGCGCCGCCCCGCTGAGCGACCGCGAGACGCTGGCGGCCTTCGACGCGATGCTCGCGGGCGTGCTCGTGCTCGTCGTCCTCCTCGCCTCCGAGCGTCCCGCCGCGCCGCGGCACTGGACCGACGGCGTCGTGGTCGCGCTCGCCCTCCTCGCCCTCGTGGCCGACGCCGCCGCCCTCGTGGCGCTGGCCGGGCGGCTGGCGGAGGGGCTCACGCCGAACCGGACGGCCCTCCTCGCCGCCAACGTGCTCGGCGCCGTCCACCTCGGCGGTGTTCTCGTCGTTGCCGCGCGGCGGCGCACCGGCCGCCCGGCCGACGCCGCGCTGGAGCGGTGGACGGCCCGGCTGCTGCCGGCCTACGCCGGCTGGGCCGCCGTCGTCGTATTTCTCTTTCCCCTCGTCTTCGGGTTCGACTTCGGGTTCGACTGACGCCGCGCGCCGGCGAAGTCGCCCACCGAACATGGACCCCGTAAGGTTGTGATGCGAAGCTCTTTCGAAGCCACCATCGTCCCCGGCCTGCACGTCGCGTGCATCATGGACGGCAACGGCCGCTGGGCCGCCCGTCGTGGGCAGCCGCGCGCGGCAGGGCACGCGGCGGGCGCCGAGGCCACGCGCCGCGTCGTCGAGGCCGCTCCGGCCCTCGGCGTGGGCGTGCTCACGCTCTACGCCTTCTCGGCCGACAACTGGCGGCGGCCTTCGGCCGAGGTGGCGGCGCTGATGGCACTGCTCCGCGCCTACCTCCGCACCGAGGCGCCGGCGCTCAAGCGCGCGGGCGTCCGCCTCGTGGGGATCGGGCGGCGGGACCGGCTGCCGGAGGGCGTCCGCGCCGCGCTCGTGCGGGCCGAGTGGGAGACCCGCCACGGCACGCGCCTCCTCCTCCGCCTCGCGCTCGACTACAGCGCGCGCGAGGCGCTCTGCGCCGCCGCCCACCGCTGGGCGACGGCGGGCGGCGACCGCTCGCCGTCGCAGGCCGAGCTGGAGCGGCATCTCGCTGCCGCGCTCCATAGCCCCGAGGTGGGGCCGGTGGACCTCCTCGTCCGCACCGGCGGCGAGCAGCGACTGAGCGACTTCCTGCTCTGGGAGTGCGCCTACGCCGAGCTCCTCTTCCTCGACACGCTCTGGCCCGACGTGACCGGCGCCACGCTCGCCGAGGCCGCCGAGGCCTTCCACGGCCGCGAGCGGCGCTTCGGCGGCCTCGCCCACGCCGCCACGGGATGAGCGACTTTGGGGGCTCCCTCCGACTTCTCGTGTCTCCTGGAGGTCGTCACCGGCCTGGCCGCGACGGGGCTCTCCATCGCCACGCCGTTCGTCGTCATGCAGGCGACGGGCCGACCGGACTGGGAGCACCGCCCTGCGAGCCCGGAGCGCCGCTCCGGGCTCGCAGAGGGAAGCCCGCACCTTACAGCCTCCCCCTGAAGGAGGCACCCAGGCCACCGGTGGGGCGTGGTTTGGGGCGTTAGATTTCCGTGAAGGACCGGCCATGCGGGGCCGCGCCCGGCATACTTCCGTTCCTATCCTGCATAGGCATTCGCACCCGTGCTACGGGCCTTGCGCTCGTCAAACGGCCCCGGCGGCGCGCACCGCCGGGGCCGTTTGTCCGTTGTAAATGCCGCGCTTCGGTGCCCGGAACGCCGTTCGTCCGAAGCTGGAGGGGCGGCGCTTGTATCGCAAGGGGTTGAGCGGTATCGTGAGATGCTATCCGCCTCTCACCTACCTCTCTCCCATCATGCGTGTACGCTACCTTCTCGTCCTGGCGGCCCTGCTCGTAAGCCAGGCGGCGCTGGGCCAGCCTCTCGTAGACAAGGCCCTCCAGCACCTCCAGCAGAATGCCGCCGTCTACGGCGTCTCGTCCGCCGACCTGAACGACGTCGTGGCCACGAACGCCTACACCTCGCGGCGCACCCGCGTCGGCCACGTCTACCTCCGCCAGCGCTGGCAGGGCATCGACGTCGCCGAGGCGCTCTACGCCGTCACGCTCCGGCCGAACGGCACGGTGCTCCACGTAGCCGGCAGCTTCGTGCCGAATCTCGCGTCCCGCGAGCTGGCGACGGCCCCGGCGCTGACGGCCCCGGCCGCTGCCGAGGCGCTCGCCCGGGAGGTGGGGCTCACCCCCACGGAGTCCTTCACCGTGCTGTCCGAGGAGATCGGCCCGGCCCAGGCGACCACGCTCTCCACGGGCGGGGTCTCGCAGGCCCCGGTCTCGGCCCGCCTCGTTTATCAGTGGAACGACCCGGTTGAGCAGGAGGCGCTCCGGCTCGCCTGGGAGATCGGGATCTACACCCTCGACAGCCGGCACTCGTGGGTCGGTTACATCGACGCCCTCACCGGCGACCTGCTCGCCCTGCACGATTACGTCGATCACGACGAGTTCGGTCCGAGCGCCGAGGCGGAGGTGAGCCTCGCACCCGTTCAGGCCGACCCCGCCGGCCCCGCCCTCGCCCCCTACGCCGCGATGGCCGCCCCCGCCTCGGGCACGAGCCTGGTCGGGAGCTACCGCGTCTACGCCCAGCCGGTCATCTCCCCGATCTACACCGCCCCGCTGCCCCCGGCCGACGCCCGCACGCTCGTCGCCAACCCCGACGACCCGACGGCCTCTCCGTTCGGCTGGCACGACACCGACGGCGCGCCCGGTGCCGAGTTCACCATCACGCGGGGGAACAACGTCCACGCCTACACCGACACCGACGCGAACAACAACCCCGACCCCGGCAGCTCGCCCGACGGCACGGGGGCGCTCGTGTTCGACTTCCCGATCGACCTGACGCAGCCGCCGAGCGCCTACCGTCCGGCGGCGGTGACGAACCTGTTCTACTGGAACAACCTCATCCACGACATCTTCTACCACTACGGGTTCGACGAGGTCGCGGGGAACTTCCAGGAGACGAACTACGGGGGCGTCGGCGTGGACGGGGACTACGTGCGCGCCGAGGCGCAGGACGGCTCCGGCGTCAACAACGCCAACTTCTGCACGCCCCCCGAGGGCGGCTCGACCGGCTGTGGCAGCGTGCCCCGCATGCAGATGTACATCGGGACGAGCCCGAACCCGGACGTGGACGGCGACTTCGACAATCTCGTCATCACGCACGAGTACGGCCACGGCATCTCCCGGCGCCTCACCGGCGGCCCGGCCACCTCGTGCCTCAACAACGCCGAGCAGATGGGCGAGGGCTGGAGCGACTGGTTCGGCGCGATGCTCACGATGGTCTCGACGGATACGCGGACGACGCGCCGCCCGGTGGGGAACTACCTCTTCGGCCAGCCGGCCAACGGGAACGGCATCCGCCCCGCTCCCTACACGACCGACTTCGCGGTGAACAACTACACGTACCAGCGGTCGCGGACGCAGGCCGTCCCGCACGGGGTCGGCTTCGTGTGGGCCACCATCCTCTGGGAAGTCACCTGGGACATGATCGACACCTACGGGTTCGACCCCAACATCTGGGACCCCACCGGCACGGAAGGCAACATCGTCATGCTGAACCTGGTGACGGAGGCGCTGAAGATTCAGCCGTGCTCGCCCGGCTTCGTCGACGGCCGTGACGCCATTCTCGCCGCCGACGCCGCGCTCTACGGGGACGCCCACCGCAACGTGCTCTGGATCGCCTTCGCCCGCCGCGGCCTCGGCTTCTCCGCCAGCCAGGGCTCGCCCAACACCAACGCGGACAACACCGAGGCGTTCGACATCCCGCCGGACGTGCCCGTCGAACTCGTCGGCTTCTCCGCGCTCCAGGACGGCGCCGACGTGCTGCTCCGCTGGAACACCGCCTCCGAAACCAACAACGCCGGCTTCGAGGTTCAGCTCCGTACCGGCGACGGCGCCTTCGAGGCCCTCGCCTTCGTAGACGGCCACGGTACGACGACCGAGGCCCGGGACTACGCCTACCGGGCGACCGGCCTCGACGCGGGCACCTACACCTTCCGCCTCAAGCAGGTCGACTTCGACGGGGCCTTCGAGTACAGCCCCGAGGTGGAGGTAACGGTGGGCGTGGTGGGCACCCACACGCTCAGCACGGTCTACCCCAACCCGTTCAACCCGCAGGCCCAGTTCTCGCTGGCCGTCTCGCGGACGCAGCACGTGGACATCGGCGTCTACGACGTGATGGGGCGCCGGGTGGCCACGCTGCACGAGGGGGCGCTCGAAGGCCAGCAGGCCTATCGCTTCACCGTCGACGGCACGGGCTTGGCCAGCGGCGCCTACTTCGTACGCATCGTGGGCGAGACCTTCGCCGAGACGCAGCGCGTCATGCTGCTCAAGTGAGCGCTGTGCGCTGACTGCAGGTCGGCTCAGCCGGCCGGCTGAGCCGGCCGATGCATAACCTGCCAGAGCGGCCCCGCCCGGCATTGCGGGCGGGGCCGCTCTGCGTGACGGGGTCGGGCGGAGCCTGATTTTGAATCCGCTCGTGTTTCCTTGCTTTCTTCTCCGTTCCGGGTTTTTTTACGGATCTACCGGGATAGCTGCTCCCGCTTCGTCCATCCCCCATCCCTCATCCTCATGTCCCATCGCTACGGGTGGCTCGTCCTCGCTCTGTTGCTGGGAGCCGTTCCGGCTTCCGCCCAGCACGAGGCCGCCATCTCCACCGTCAAGGACCACTTCGTCCAGCATCAGGCCCGTTACGGGGCCGACGACCTCACCGAGTTCGTTGTTACCGACGCCTACGTCAGCCGCCGCAGTGGGGCTACGTACGTATACCTTCGCCAGGCGCACAACGGCATCGAGGTGATCAACGCGCCTGCGCAGGCTGCCGTGGCCGACGGTCGCCTCGTGGCGCCGAGCGCCCGGCTCGTCTCGGGTCTCGCGGCCCGCGTCAACGCCGAGTCGCCCTCGCTGTCAGCGGAGGGGGCCGCCGCCGCCGCCGTGCGGCACCTCAGCCGCACCGCCGAGCGCCCCGAGCGCCGGCTCGCCCTCTCCGACGCCCCGAACGAGGTGGCCGTGGCCTCCGAGCGCCGCTACCCGGAGGATCACTTCACCCCGGCCCCCGAGCGCGCCCGGCTCGTCTACTACGCGCTCGAGTCCGGTCCCGTCCGTCTTGCCTGGCACGTCCCCGTCGACTCGAGGCACGGCTTCATGTGGGGCGTGATCGTCGACGCCGAGCGCGGTAACGTGCTGGCGATGGAGGACTGGACCGCCAGCGACACCTGGCATTCCGCTCCCCGTCACGGTGCCTCGGCGGCGGTCGCCCCCTCGCTGGCGCCGCTGGCCCCCTCCGGCTCGCCGCTGCTCGCGGCCGCCTCGGGCCGCCAGGCCGCGGGGTCGGGCAGCTACAACGTGTTCCCGATGCCCTTCGAGAGCCCGAACCACGGGCCGCAGACCGTCGTCGCCACACCGCACAACCCTACGGCCTCGCCCGAGGGCTGGCACTCCGACGGATCCAACAGCTTCACCATCACGCGCGGGAACAACGTGTGGGCCTACGAGGACCGCGACGCCAACAACGTGCCCGGTATGAGCCCGGACGGCGGCGCCTCGCTCGTCTTCGACTTCCCCTTCGACCCCGAGCTCCAGCCGGTCGAGTATCAGGAGCTCGCGATCACGAACCTGTTCTACTGGAACAACATCATCCACGACGTCGCCTACCAGTACGGGTTCGACGAGGCGTCGGGCAACTTCCAGACCAACAACTTCGGCCTCGGCGGCAACGGCAACGACGCCGTCCGCGCCGAGGCCCAGGACGGGTCCGGTACCGACAACGCGAACTTCTCGACGCCCCCCGACGGCGGACCCGGCCGGATGCAGATGTACGAGTGGAGCCCGGGCCACTCCCTCCAGGTCACCGCGCCGCCCGCCATCGCCGGGTTCTACGACTCCGGCACGCAGGTGGCCGGCACGGCACCCGTCACCCCGGACTGGGGCGACACCGACGGCTACTCGATCAGCGAGGAGCTGGTGCGCGTCCAGGACAAGGACGGTGACTATCGCGCGTGCGGCGTCATCCTCAACGGCGCCGAGCTCAACGGCAAGATCGCGCTCATCCGGCGCGGTGAGTGCCCCTTCGCCGAGAAGGTCTACAACGTGCAGCAGCTGGGGGCCATCGGCGCCATCATCCGCAACTGCAACACCGACGAGCTCGGTTGCGAGGCCAGCACGAACCCCGGGGAAACGGTGCTCAACATGAGCGCGGACCCCTCCACCTTCCCGAACGTCGTTCTGGTCACCATCCCGGCCCAGTTCGTGGCTCGGAGTGTGGGCCTCGCCATGGAGGACCACCTCCCCGGTGTGACCGTGGCCATGGAAGAAGGCATCCTCTTCCGGGACTCCGACCTCGACGCGGGCGTCATCGTGCACGAGTACGGCCACGGCATCTCCAACCGCCTCACCGGCGGCCCGTCCCAGGCCGGCTGCCTCAGCAACGGCAATGAGAATAATCCCGGGGAGCAGATGGGTGAGGGCTGGAGCGACTTCTACGGCCTGATGCTTACCCAGCAGGTCGGCGACACCGGCACCCAGCCCCGCGGCGTGGGTACTTACCTCGAGTTCCATCCCGTGGACGGCCTCGGCATCCGCCCGGCCCCCTACTCGACGGACAGGGCCATCAACGACTACACGTACGGCGACCTCCCCAACGTGTCCCGGCCGCACGGAATCGGTTTCATCTGGGCCACCATGCTCTGGGACATGACGTGGTACCTCATCAACGACTTCGGATACGACCCCGACGTGTACAACGCGGGGGGGACCGCCGGTAACCAGATCGCCCTCAACCTCGTCACCGAGGCGATGAAGCTGCAGCCGTGTCACCCCGGCTTCGTCGACGGCCGCGACGCCATCCTCGCCGCCGACGAGCTTCTCTACGACGGTGCGTACTACCACCACATCTGGACGGCCTTCACGCTGCGGGGCCTCGGCCTCAATGCCGATCAGGGCTCGTCCCTCGATGAAACCGACGGTATGGAGGACTTCACTTTCCCGCCGGATGTGATCCCGGTCGGCGTCGAGCAGGCGGGGACGGAGCTGCCCGAGGTCTACCGCCTCGGTGAGGCGTACCCCAACCCGTT
>CAZOJJ010000071.1:0-13135 GCA_964580105.1 uncultured Rhodothermales bacterium
AGGGATACGGGATGAGCCAGTAGTCGCCCCAGTAGGCCGGAATGATCGCGAGCCCTGCGCCGACCTCCGGCTGGTACGAGCCCCGGCCACCGACGTACACGACCCCGAGCGGTATGGAGAGCGCCCGCGGGGTGCCGCTCAGGTCCACGGCGAACCCGAATCCCGCGCGCGCGAAACGGACCCCCCACGGTCCGCTCCGCGACGACCGCGCCGCCCAACCAGCTCATTCCGCCCAGCTCAGCGGAGACGGCCGTGCTCCGCCCATCCTGGGCCTCGGCAGCAAAGGTGCCGAGCGAAAGCAGAGCGAGCAGGGGACGCATCATCGGGCCGGAAGGTGGAGTCCAACTATACGCACGTTATGCGCGATCCGCCTCGAACCGAGCCTGCAGCGCCTCGAACGTGTCTCCGCCGTAGCGTTCCAGCACGGCCTCGGCCAGCACCCAGGCCACGGCCGCCTCGGCGACCGTCGAAGCGGCCGGGACGCTCGTCACGTCGCTGCGCTCGTAGCGCGTCGGCCCGGCCTCGCCCGTCGCCAGGTCCACCGTGCCGAGAGGCCGGATGAGCGTTGGGATCGGCTTCATCACGCCGCGCACGACGACGGGCATCCCGTTCGTCACGCCGCCCTCGACGCCGCCCGCATGGTTGCTCGCCCGCCCGAGTCCGCCCGCCTCGGTGGGCACGATGGGGTCGTGGACCTGCGAGCCCGGCCGCTGCCCGCCTGCGAACCCGGCGCCGATCTCGACGGCCTTCTGGGCGGGGATCGAGAGGACGGCCTGCCCGAGCCGCCCGTCGAGGCGGCGGTCCCAGTGGACGTACGACCCGAGGCCCGGCGGCACGCCCGTCGCCACGACCTCGTAGACGCCGCCGAGGGTGTCGCCCGCCTCCTTGGCGGCCTGGATGTGTGCGACGGCCTCGGCCGTGAGGCCGGCGTCGAGCATCCGCACGGCGCTCGCGTCGGCGGCTTCGTAGAGGGCGCGGGCGCCGCCTGCCTCCAGCAGCCGGTCGCGCGCGCCGATCCAGGCGCCGTCGGGGTAGCCGACCTCGCCGAGGCGGAGGACGTGGCTGCCCACCTCGACGCCGAGGCGGCGCAGAAGTGCCCGCGCGATCGACTGGCACGCGACCCGCATGGCCGTCTCGCGCGCCGAGGCGCGCTCGATGACGGGGCGGAGGTCCGGCCCGCGCGGCGGCCGGTCGAAGCCGTACTTCTGCGCGCCCGCGAGGTCCGCGTGCCCCGGCCTCGGGCGCGTGACCGGCTCGACGCCCTCGCCCGCGCCCTCGACGGCCATCGTCTCGGGCCAGCCCGCGCGGTCCCGGTGGTGCGAGGCGTTCTCCAGCCACAGCGCGATGGGGCTGCCCATCGTGCGGCCGAACCGCACGCCGGAGAGGATGCGCACCCGGTCGGACTCGATCTTGGCGCGCCCGCCGCGCCCGACGCCGAGCCAGCGCCGCGCGAGGTGCGCGTCGAGGTCGGCCGCCGCGAGCGGCACGCCGGCCGGCATCCCCTCGACGATGCCGACGAGGGCCTCGCCGTGGGACTCGCCGGCGGTCAGGTATCGGATCATCGGATCATTGTGTGATCGGGGGATCTGATGGGCGCGGGCGGCTCGCCGTGCGGTACGACGCCGCAAAGAGGGCGACGAGTTGGTCGGCTTCGTCCCGTAGTACCGCAACGCGCTCGGCTTCCACCAGCCCTGCATCCGTCAGCAGTTCGAGCCAGAACACCGACTCGTCCGCCTCTTCGACCACGACACCCATCTTGGCGGCGAACTCCTTTCTGGAACGCGCCCGAACCGTAGCGCGGTAGTTCGCAGCTACCGACGTGGCAGAACGGAGGAGCTGGCGTCGGATGACGGCGGCCTCGTCCGTGCGGGGCAGCGTGCGGCACAGGCGGATGACACGAAGCGCAAACGACTTCGTCCGCGCTTTCAGGGCTTCCGTCTGGGCAGCGTCACCCATCCGTCCGATCTTCCGATGGCCCGCTCATCCGATCCTCATTCGACGAAAGGCGAGGCGAGGTCGTAGAACGCCGTCACGCCGTCGCGGCGGCGGACGCGGAGGAGGGCCTGCGCGCCGACGGCGGCGAGGTCGGCCAGCGCCGCGCGGGCCTCCGCGGCCGAGCCCACCGCCTGCCCCTCGACGCGCGTCACGACGGTGCCTTCGGGGAGGCCGTCCACCTCGGCCGCGCCGCCGGGCTCGACGGCCTCGACGTAGGCTCCGCCGGAAACGCCGAAGGCGCGGCGCTCCTGCGCCGTGAGGTCGCGGAAGCGGACGCCCCAGTCCTCGGCCTCGTAGCGCGGCACCTCGGGCGGGGCCGGCTCGAGTTCCTCGAACGTGTCGGGCGTGCGGCGCTCGCCGAGGGCGGCCAGCCAGCGCTGGAACGAGGCGTCGTCCTGGCCGATGAGGTGGGCCTCGACCTCGCGGCGCTCACCGTCGCGCCAGATGGTGAGCGCGACGACGTCGCCGGGGCGGCGGAGGGCCACGCGGCTCTGGAACTGGTTGGGCGCGTTGACCGGCTCGCCGTCCACGGCCAGGAGCACGTCGCGGTCGCGGAGGCCGGCCTGGGCGGCCCCGCTGCCGCGCGCCACGCTGGCGATGAAGACACCCTCGACGCGGCCGAGGCCGAGCTCGCGGGCGTCGGCGGCCGTAACCGGGCGGATCTCGACGCCGAGGTAGCCGCGCTCGACCGCCCCGTGCGTGATGAGGTCCGTCGCCACGCGCTCGACGAGGTTGATCGGGACGGCAAAGCCGTACCCCTCGTACGACCCGCTCTCGGTGGCGATGGCCGTGGCGACGCCGACGACCTCGCCGCGGAGGTTGACGAGGGCGCCGCCGGAGTTGCCCGGGTTGATGGCGGCGTCGGTCTGGATGAAATCCTCGATCCGGAAGGAGTCGTCGATGATGTCCACCTGGCGGCCGAGGGCGCTGACGATGCCGGCCGTGACCGTGCTGGTGAGGCGGAACGGGTTGCCGACGGCGAGCACCCACTCGCCCACCTCCAGCGCGTCGGAGTCGCCGAGGGCGGCTACGGGCAGCGGCTCCGCCTCGTCGCCGTCGGTGAGCAGGCGGATCACGGCGAGGTCGGTCGTCCGGTCGGCGCCGATGAGTTCGGCGTCGTACTCGCGCTTGTCGTTGAGGAGGACGCGGATGCGCGAGGCCCCGGCGACGACGTGCTCGTTGGTGACGACGTAGCCGTCGGGCGAGAGAATGACGCCGCTGCCGGCACTGGTTCGGCGGCGCGGGAGCGGGCCGAGGTCGTTGTGGAAGCCGTCGTCCGGCATGCCGGGCACCTCGGCGTCGGTCTCGACGCGGATGTAAACGACCACCGGCGTCACGCGCGCGGCGACGCCCTTGAAGAGGGCGTTGAGCGAGGTCAGCTCCGGCACGGCGACGGCCGGGGCCGGGTCGGGGTCGCCGATGCGCACCGGTTCAGCCGTGGCCGGCGTGGCCGTGGGTGCCTCCCCCTCCGGGACCGACACCACCGGCGGCTCGTCCGCGTGGCGCACCTCGTTGATCACCACGCCCAGGACGACCCCGAGGGCGACGGCGACGAGCCCCAGCAGGATGAGACGCGGGTTCATGGGGAAGGACGGGGTGAACGGATGGGAGGCGCGGACCGGAGGGGCAGGCTGCTTACCCCCGAACACGCCATCCCCTTCTCTCTCGGCGAGAAGGCGGCCAACATACGCACCCGGGGGCAGAGGCGTTTGTTTCGGGCGCAGCCCCGCCATTTTTCGCCGGTATCTTGCGGCCGTCCGCGCCCCGCGTATGCCCGCCCCCCCCGCCCTCACACCCGCCGCCTCGGCCCCGCCGACGCCGGACGGACGGCCGCACGTGCTCTTCGCCCTCGTGGGCGACGTGCGGCGCTCCTCGCGGGCGCTCCGGCAGCTCCGCGCCCTCCGCGCGGTGGATGCCTCCGTCGAGGTGCTCACCCTGGGGCCGCCGCCGCGCGGCCCCTTCCTGGCGGAGGGCCTCCCGCTCGGTCCGGGCCTCCGCGTGCGCGCCCTGGACCGCCCGCCCGGCCACGGGCCACGCTTCTTCTGGGGCGCCCACCGCCGCTTCCGCACCACCGCCGTCGCCACCCCCGCCGCCGTCTACCTCGCCAGCGACCTCTACACGCTTCCGGGCCTGGCCGACGCGGCCGAGCAGCACGGGGGGCGCGTCGTCTTCGACTCGCGCGAGCTCTACGCCCACCTCGACTCCTCGGCCGGGCGGCCGTGGGTGCGCGCCGTGTGGGGCGCCGTGGAGCGGCGGGCCATCCGCCGGGCCGACGTCGTGTTCACCGTCAACCGGAGCATCGCCGAGCGACTCGCGCGGACGTACGGCATCGCCCCGCCGACGGTCCTCCACAACGCCCCCGAGGCGCGGCCCGTCCCCGCTTCGGGCCGGCTGCGCGCCGCACTCGGCCTCGCGCCGGACCGGCCCATCGTGCTCTACCAGGGGCTGCTTCGCGAAGGACGCGGACTCCCACAACTGATCGCTGCGATGGAGGCCGTCCCGGAGGCCGTCCTCGCCGTCATCGGCGAAGGGCCGATGGAGGAGGCGCTGCGCCGCCAGGCCGCTCCGCTCGGCGACCGCGTGCGCTTCCTCGGTTTCATCCTGCCCGACGACCTCCCCGCCTACACCGCCGACGCCGACCTCGGCGCGCTCCTCATCGAGCCGCGTACGGAGAGCCTCCGGCTGGCGCTCCCCAACAAGCTCTTTGAGTACCTTAGCGCCGGGGTGCCCGTGCTCGCCAGCCCCGGTCCCGAGATGCGCCGCGTCGTCGAGACCTTCGACGTCGGCCTCGTCGCCGACCCCGACGATCCCCACGCCCTCACCGCGGCCCTCCGCCGGGGCCTCACCGACGAACCCGCCCGTGCCCGGTGGCGCTCCCACGCGCCGCGCGCCCTCGCCGCCCACGCCTGGGAGCCCGACGCCGAGCGGTTCCAGCAGACGATCCTCGACCTCCTCCCGGCATGACCCGTTTCGCCGCCCTCGCCGCCCTCACCCTCGCCCTCGCCCCCTGCGCCGGCGCCCAGTCCGCCGCCGAATACCCGGACGACGCGCCGGACTGGCGCCCCTTCGGCGAGGCCGTCGCCCAGGCCGAGGCCGACGGGGACATCCTCCTCATCCACGCCTACGCCGTCTGGTGCGGCTGGTGCCGCCGCCTCGACGCCGACACCTACACCGACGACGCCGTCCAGGCCTACCTCGACGAGCACTACGAGGTCACCCGCCTCGACATCGAGAGCCCGGAGGAGGTGGACTTCTTCGGCGGGCCCGCCTCGATGCGCGAGCTGGCCGGCGCGCTCGGCCTCACCAGCACGCCCACCACCGTCTTCTTCACGGCCGAGGGCCGCTACATCAACCGCGCCCCCGGCTACTGGCCGCCCGACAAGTTCCTCCTCCTCCTCCAGTACATCAAGGAGGGCGCGTACGACATGATGAGCTTCCCGGACTACGCCGAGATGATGGAGGCCCGGCGGGGCACGGCCACACCCACCCCGGCGCCGCAGAACGAGCGCTGAGCGAGGCTACGCCGCCACGGCCTCCCGCTGCGCCGACTCCCAGCCGAGGAGGAGCCGCTTCCGCTCCGCGCCCCAGCAGTACGCCCCGAAGGCGCCCGTCTGCCGCAGCACACGGTGGCACGGAATCAGGACCCCCACCGGGTTCGCGCCCACCGCGCTCCCCACGGCCCGCGAGGCCGTCGGCTGGCCGAGGGCGTCCGCCAGCGCGCCGTAGGTCGTCGCCGCGCCGGGCGGGATGCGGAGGAGCGCCTCCCAGACGCGGACCTGGAAGTTGGTGCCCTGCACGCAGAGCGGGAGCGGATCGGACCCCGGCTCGAAGATGCGCCGGGCGACCGCCCCGGTGCCCGCCTCGTCGGCCACGAAGCGGGAGCGGGACCAGCGGGCGCGGAGGTCGGCCAGCGCCGCCTCGGGGCCTTCCTCGGCGGAGCCGCCGAGGAAGGCGAGGCCGCAGACCCCGCGCTCGGTCTCGCCGAGGAGGGCGTCGCCGAAGGGCGTGGCGTGGACGCCGTAGCGGACGGTGAGCCCTGCGCCCTCGCGCTTGTACTCGCCCGGCGTCATCGCCTCCAGACTGACGAGGAGGTCGTGGAGCCGCCCGGGGCCGGAGAGACCGGCGTCGTACGTGGCGTCGAGGACGGAGGCGCCTTCACGGAGGAGGGCCTTGGCGTGCTCGGCGGTGAGGTACTGGAGGAACCGCTTGGGACTCACGCCCGCCCAGCGCCGGAACAGCCGCTGGAGGTGTGACTCGCTGAGGCCGACGTGCGCGGCCACGTCGGCGAGCGAGGGCTGGGCGGCGCGGTGGGCGTCGAGGAAGCGGATGGCGGCGGCGACGCGGGTGTAGTCGGAGGAGAGGGTTTCCATGCGAAAGCGGGGTTGTTTGCGGCAAGATGCCGACCGGCCCAGCCCCCCGCCACCCGTTTCTTGCGGCGGTCGTCCGGCGCCTTCCGGTCCTCGGCGGAGACGCAGCGCTGCCCCCACGAACTCACGAGGCTGCCTTCGGCGTCACGAAGAGCAGCGCGCCGTAGAGCACCGCGCCGAGAAGGTACACGGCCGTCACGGCCCAGAACCCCCACCCCTCGCCGCCGTGCCTGACCAGCGTCAGCGCGCCGATCACGAAGTGCGCGAGGTTCGCCATCACCACCGGGCGGCCGTAGACCCCGCCCATCGGGTTCCGCCGCGTCATCCACGTCACCTCGCCGAGGCCGAGCAGCGCGGCGCCGAGGAGCGAGAAGGGCAGCGCCGCGCTCGCGCCGAACAGCGGGGCGATCTCGTCGGGCAGAAAGATCAGGGCGGCGCCCGCGCCGAGCAGCAGCACGGCGGTGACGGTGGCGAGGGCGGTCGTGAGGCGCGGGCTCATCGGGTTCAGGAGCACGAGGGGGGCTACCGACGAGCCCGCCCGCCTCGGGGTTGCAGCCGAGGCGGGCTCTCTCGCCGCCCTCCGGCTCCCGGAGCCAGGTCAGCTGCGACCTCGCCGATCCGTTGCCGGTCAACGTGGAAACGCGGCGCCGTCGATGTAGCCGCGCGCGCCGCAGTAGTACCGGCGGCACACGCCTTCCTCGTCGTGCAGCGTGATGGAATCCGCCGACGCGACCACACGGAGGGCGCAAACCTGGAGGCCGTCGAAGAGGTCGAGGGTGTCCCGGAGAACGTAGGCGCCGTCTTCGCGAAGCGCGGTGCCCTCCATCGAGCAGAGGTGCGCGTTCGAGAACACGAGCGTGAACGACACGTCGAGACGGTCTCCGTCCTGACGGAGAGCGAGGGTGTCCTGCACCTCGACCGGCGTCCATTCGTCGGCGTCGAGCACGTGGACGGTGTGCGTGCGGGTGTAGCCGCCCGAGAGGTCGTCCGCCGGCGGAGCCACCATCGGCCCGGCGTGAACCGGCCCGGCCACGACCGGCGCGGGCGCGCAGCCCGCGGCGATGAGGAGGGCGAGGGCCATCCCGATCAGCATTACCAGAATGACCGCCGCGAGGACGAGGCCGCGCCGGGCTGCCGTCCGCGCGCCCGGGATGGCCTCGACGAGCTGAACCGCCTCCTTCAGGCCCAGCCCCGTCCGCTCCCGGACGAGCTTGACGGCCTCGACCTTCCGCCCGGCCCGTGCGAGCGCCCGCACGTCTTCGGGAAGGGCGATGGGGTCGTGCGGCTCCGGCTCCAGCGGGTCTTCGCCCCGGCTCAGCGCCTCCACCGCGTCCTTTGCCTCCTCCAGACCGACGCCCGTCTCCTCGCGGATGAGCCTGATCGCTTCGAGCTTCCGCCCCTGGCGGATCAGCTCGGCGATGCGATCGGGCAGCGAGTCCATGGGCGATGGGGTGGGGGCGGCCTCAGTATAGGGTGCGGCCCCAGTATAGGGCGCTACCCGTTCTCCGGCACGCGCGCCGCGGCGATGCGCCAGCGCCCGGCGAGGTCGCGCTTCACCGCCGCCTCCGACAGTCCGGACGCCGCGAAGAGGTCGCGCACGGCCTCACCGTGGTCAGCGTGCGTCTCGACGACGAGCCAGCCGCCGGGACGGAGCATGTGCGGCGCGAGCTCCGCGAGGCGGCGGTAAAAGCGGAGCGGGTCGTCGCCCGGGACGAAGAGGGCGGCCTCGGGCTCGTGGTCGCGCACCTCGGGCTGGAGCAAGGCCCGCTCGGTCTCGGGCACGTAGGGCGGATTCGAGACGACGAGGTGGAACGACGGCGGGGCCTCCTGCGCGAAGTCCGCGTCGAGCACGTCGGCGTGGACGAACGCCACGCCGAGGCCGAGGCGGTCGGCGTTGTCGGCCGCCACGGCGAGGGCGGCCTCGGACACGTCGCACGCGAACACGTCGGCGTCGGGGCGGCGGTGCTTGAGGGCGAGGGCGAGGGCGCCGCTGCCGGTGCCCACGTCGAGCACCCACGGCGCTTCGAGGCCGTGGATGCGGCGGAGCGCCTCCTCGGCCACCTCCTCCGTCTCGGGGCGCGGGATGAGCACGTCGGGCGTGACGCGGAGCGTGAGGCCGAAGAAGTCGGCGTGGCCGAGCACGTACTGGAGCGGCTCGCCCGCGAGGCGGCGGCCGACGAGCGCGTCGAGGTGGAGCCGCTCGGCCTCGCCGACCTCGGCGTCCGGGTGGCCGTAGAGCGCGGCCCGGTCCACGCCGAGCACGTCCTCCAGCAGCCACTCCGCGTTGCGGCGGGCGTCCTCGACGCCGCCGGCCGCCAGCCGGGCGAGGGTGTCGTCGAAGAGGGCGCGGCGGGTCATGAAGGGGCGACAGAGGAAAACGGGCGAGGGCGGAACCGCCCCCGGCGCAGGGGGAATATCTGCACCCCGCTCCGTTTCTGCACGTCCCCCCGCATGCGCCTCGACTTCTACCGCGCCCGCACCGTCCTCGTCACCGGCGCCTCGCGCGGCATCGGCGCGGCGATGGCCCGGCAGCTCGCCCCGGCCGGGGCCACGCTGCTCCTCACGGCCCGGACGGCGGGCGACCTCGCGGACGTGGCGGCCGACTGCCGCGCGGCGGGCAGCACCGTCGCCGTCTATCCCCATGACCTCGCCGAGGCGGGCGGGGCGGACGCGCTCTACGACCGCATCGCGCAGGACGGCCACCGCGTCGATGTGCTCATCAACAACGCCGGGTTCGGCAAGGCCGGGCGCGTCCTCGACTACCCGGCAGACGTCTGGGAGGCGATGGTCATGCTCAACGTGGCGGCGCTGACCACGCTCACGCGGCGGTGCCTGCCGGGCATGATCGAGCGAGGGGGCGGCGGCGTGCTCAACGTGGCGAGCACGGCGGCCTACCAGCCCGTCCCCCACTTCGCCGTCTACGCCGCCACGAAGGCATACGTCCGCGCCTTCACCGAAGCGCTCCACGCCGAGCTGGCCGGGACGGGCGTCCGCGCCACCGTCCTCGTCGCCGGACCGACGGAGACCGGCTTCGCCGAGGCGGCCGACCTCCGGTTCGTGACGGGCGGGCTCACTGAGCGCGCCGAGGCCGTCGCCCGCGTGGGGCTGCGCGGGTTGGCCCGCGGCCGGCGCGTGGCGACGAGCGGCTGGCTCAACCGGATCACCACCACCGCCACGCGGTTCGCCCCGAACCCGCTCTCGATGGCCGTCGGCGGCGCGCTCCTGCGGCGGGCCGCCCGAACGCGCCCGTAAGCGCGCCGGCCGGGAACCGATCCGCCCCGTCGGGCGAACGCAGAGCCCCTCTCCCCCGCCTTGCCCCTCCCATGAAAAAGCTGCTCACCGGCCTCACGGCCCTCCTCGGCCTCGGCGCCGTCGGCTTCGTCGCCAGCCGCGCGATGGGGTCCCGGCCCAACGGCGCGGCGCCGGACAACCCCCTCCCGCCGTGCCCGGACGTACCCAACTGCTTCCGCACCAGCCGCTCGTACGGCCGCCCGGCAGCGGAGGTCTACGAGGCCGCCGCCGAGGCCGTCCGGGCCCACCACGGCCTCATCACCGGCCGCGCCGCCCACGTCAAGAAGGACGGCCTCCGCCTCGACGCCGTGTTCTCGACCGGCCCCTTCCGCGACGACCTCAGCCTCGTCGTCACCGGCGACGCCCTCGGCAGCGTGCTCCACCTCCGCAGCGCCGCCCGCGTCGGCAACGGGGATCTCGGCATCAACCGCGCCCGCGCCGAGTCGCTCCTCGACGCCATCGGCGAGCGCCTGGCCGAGGGCGTAATGGATTGAGGGCCTGAAGGGGTGAGGGTATGCTTTCCTTCCATCCTCCACTCCTTCCATCCTCCACTCCTTCTGTCCTCCACTCCTTCAGCCCCTCACCCCATGTCCACCTCGTAGCGCTGCACCGGGGGCGCCGAGTTCCGGTCGAACTCCGCCCCCGCGCGCACGCCGAGGTCGGCGAGGTCGCCCGCCGCGAGCCCTCGCTCCCATCCCGCGAACATCGCCCCGAGCGCGTAGAACGCACCCGAGCCCATCGCCCAGAACCGGCGGTACTCGTGGACCTCGCGGAGGTCGTACACCCCGAAGATGCCGTGCGGGCTGGCGATGAGCGCCGTCATCTGGCTCGACTCGTACGGGTCGCCCTCCTCGGCCTCGGGGTTGAGGAAGTACTCCTCCTTGAGGAGCGGGTGCAGCGCGCGGAACGTCTCGAAGATCCCCTCCCGGCTCGTGAAGTCGGCGTCGTCCATCGCCTCCAGCGCGCTGCGGATGACGAGGTAGTGCGCCGTGTAGCCGACCACGCCGACGTACGCGTCGCCGACCCGGAAGATCTTCTCGGGGTGGGCGTCGTAGCCCGGCGGCAGCTTGGTCTCTTCGAACGTCGTCAGCGCGTCCGCCGCGATGGCGACGCGCCCGTCCCGGCGCGCGACGGTGAGGGTGGACATAGGGGAGGGGAGGGATCGGGCGATGGAGGGATTGGTGATTGAGCGACGCGATCTCCCAATCGCCCAATCACTCCATCACAGATACAGAAAGGAGGCGATCAGAAAGAACACCGTCAGGCCCAGGATGTCGTTCGAGACGGTGATGAACGGACCCATCGCGAGGGCGGGGTCGACGCCGACGCGGTGGAGCAGCAGCGGGACCGTCGCGCCGAGCACGGTGGCGATGACGATGACGACGAGGAGCGAGAGGCCGGCCGTGAACGCGAGATCCACCGTATCCGGATCGCCCAGCAGCCCCACCGCCGCCATGACGACGACGAGCAGGCCGAGGGCGAGAGCGAGGACGGTCCCGTTGAGCAGCGCCACGGCCAGTTCCTTCCCGAGGCGCCTGAGCACGTCCGAGCGCCACAGGTCGCCCGAGGCGATGCCCTGCACGGCGATGGCCGACGACTGGATGCCCGCGTTGCCCGCCATCGCCATCACGATGGGGATGAACATGGCGAGCACGGTGGCCGCTTCGAGCGCGCTCTCGAAGTGACGGATCACGAGGCCCGAGAGCATGGCGCCGGCGAGGCCGAGCAGGAGCCACACGATGCGCCCCCGACTGATGGCGAAGACCGAATCCGACAGCTCCTCCTCGCCCGTGATGCCGCTGGCGCGCTGGAGGTCCTCCTCGGCCTCCTCGCGGATCACGTCCACCACGTCGTCGATGGTGATGCGGCCGAGGAGACGGCCCCCGGCCGAGACCACCGGCAGCGCGATGAGGTCGTACCGCTCCATGATGCGGGCCACCTCCTCCTGGTCGAGGTCGGGCTCGACCGCCGTGAACTCGGTCTCGGCGATGGACATCACCGGGGCGCGGGCGGGCGCGAGGATGAGCCGCTTGAGCGGGACGACCCCCGTCAGCCGGCCCTCCGCGTCCACCACGTACACGACGTGGATGGGGTCTACGGTCTCGACGCAGCGCCGCACCGCCTCGGTGGCCTCGCCGACCGTCTCGGTGTCGCGCACGGAGACGTACTCGGTGCCCATGAGGCCGCCGGCGGTGTCCTCGCCGTAGCTCATCAACGCCTCGACGTCGGCGGCGTCTTCGAGGTGGGGGAGGACGGCCTCGGCGACGGCCTCGGCCACGTCCGAGAGCACGTCGGCCGCGTCGTCGGTGTCGAGCCCGTCGAGGAGGGCGACGAGCTCGTGCGTGGTGGCGTCTTCGAGGAGGTCGGTGCGGAAGGCGCTCTCCAGTTCGGGGAGGACGGCACTGGCGAGCTCGTCGGGCAGCCAGCGGAGCAGCCGCCGGGCGTCCTCGACGGTGAGGTGGCTGAGGAGGTCGGCCACGTCCGCCGCGTGGAGGTCGGCGAGGAGGTTGAGGACCATGCCCTCCTGGCCGTCCTCGATGAGCGCCTCGATGTTGTCCACCAGCTCCTCGTCCACGACCGGCGGGGCCGGGCGCTCCGGCTCGGGCGCGAGGGGCGGGCTGGAGTTGGGCAGCTCGGACACGGCGGCGAGGGGCTGGGAGAGGGGCTAGGCGCCGAAGAGCGCCCGCGTGAGGGCGACGAACTCGGCGGGCGTGAGGGCCTCGGGACGCCGCGCGGCGAACGCGTCGGGGAGGGGACGCCCGGCCTCGTCGGCGAGCGGCCCGAGGCTGTTGCGGAGCATCTTCCGCCGCTGCCCGAAGGCCGCCCGCACCACGCGCCGGAGCGCGGCGGAATCTACACCCTCCGGCTCGGGCGCGTCGAACTCGAGCGCGAGAACCGCGCTTTCCACGTCGGGTTTTGGGCGAAAGACGTGGCGCGAGACGGAGAAGAGGTACGCCGGCCGCGCGAGGAGCTGGAGCTGGACGCTGAGGATGCCGTACGCCTTCGTCCCGGGCTCGGCCACGATCCGCTCGGCCACCTCCTTCTGGATCATCACGACGGCGCGGCGGAGGTGCGCGCGGGCGCCGAGGAGGGCGAAGAGGATGGGTGAGGTGATGTAGTACGGGAGGTTGCCGACGACCCAGAGCGGCCCGCCTTTCTCGTCGGCCAGCGCGGCCCAGTCGAGGTCGAGCACGTCGGCCTGGCGGAGGTCGAGGCCGGGGTGCGCGGCGCGGAGGTGGGCGACGGCCTCCGGGTCCACCTCGACGGCCGTGAGGGCCGGATACCGCGCGAGGAGCCGCCCCGTGAGCGCCCCCGCCCCCGGCCCGATCTCGACGACCGGGGCGCCCGCCGGCGCCCCAACGGCGTCCACGATCTTGCCGATCACGTTGGGATCGGCGAGAAAGTGCTGGCCGAGGCGTTTCTTGGGGCGGACGGACATTTCACAAGGCAGAAGGCAGAAGGCAGAAGGCAGAAGGCAGAAG
>CAZOJJ010000072.1:0-12713 GCA_964580105.1 uncultured Rhodothermales bacterium
GATCGGTTCACCCGATCGGTTCACCCGATCGGTTCACCCGCCCGCCTGGCCCCCGCCCCCTCCTCTTCCCGCCCCGAACATGACCCTCCCCGCCCCCACCGACCCCGCCGCCGTTGATGCGTTGCACGAGGCCTACGGCCGCCTCCGGCGCGAAGTCGGCAAGGTGATCGTGGGCCAGGAGGCCGTCCTCGAAGGGCTCGTCGTGGCGATGCTCGCCCGCGGGCACGTCCTCCTCGTCGGGGTGCCGGGCCTGGCAAAAACGCTGCTGATCAAGTCGCTCGCCGAGGCCGTCCACCTCGCCTTCTCCCGCATCCAGTTCACGCCCGACCTGATGCCGGGCGACATCACCGGCACGGAGATCATCGAGGAGGACCGCGAGACGGGCCGCCGCGCCTTCCGCTTCGTCAAAGGCCCCCTCTTCGCCAACGTCATCCTCGCCGACGAGATCAACCGGACGCCGCCCAAGACGCAGGCCGCGCTGCTGGAGGCGATGCAGGAGCACCGCGTCACGGCCGCAGGCCAGACGTACGCCCTCGGCGACCCGTTCTTCGTCCTCGCCACGCAGAACCCCATCGAGCAGGAGGGCACCTACCCGCTCCCCGAGGCGCAGCTCGACCGGTTCATGCTCAACCTCTGGCTGGACTACCCCGGCTTCGAGGACGAGGTGGCCGTCGTCCGCAGCACGACGGGGCCGCAGAACGTGCGCCTCGAGCCGGTGGTGACGGCCGAGGAGCTGCGGCTCTTCCAGGCACTCGTGCGCGAGGTGCCCGTGGCCGACAGCGTGATCGAGCACGCCGTCCGCCTCGTGGCCCGCACCCGCCCCGGCCGCGACGGCACGCCCCGCTTCGTGACGGAGTACCTATCCTACGGCGCCGGGCCGCGCGCCTCGCAGTTCCTCATCCTCGGTGCCAAGACGCGCGCGCTCCTCGACGGCCGCGTGACCCCGCTGGCGGCCGACGTGGACGCCCTCGCCGTGCCGGTCCTCCGCCACCGCATCGTGACCAATTTCAACGCCGAGGCGGAGGGGGTCACGGCGGTGGACGTGATCGAGCGGCTGCTGATGGAAGGGGCGTAGGGTGCGAAAGGGGCGGAGGGGCTGGAGGGAACACGCGCCGGCCGATCTTGTCTGCCTGCCCTCCTCTCGCTCCATCTCTTCCACCCGTTGACCCGGCTCCTCCTCGTCGGCGGAGGGCACGCGAGCCTGCCGCTCCTCATCCGGTCCGCCCGCCTCGTCGAGCGCGGCGTCGAGGTGACGCTGCTCAACGACAGCCCGCGCCTGTACTACTCGGGCACGGTGCCGGAGTACCTCGGCGGCGTCTACAACCGCGAGCAGACGACGATCGACCTGGCCGGATGGTGCGAGCGCGCGGGCGCGACGTTCGTCCTGGGCCGGGCCACCCGGCTGGACGTGCGCGCCCGGGAAGTCGGGACCGAGCGCGGCGAGGCGCTCGGGTTCGACGTGGCCGCCTTCGACGTGGGCACGGTCAACCCCGGCGAGGCCGAGGGCGTCATCCGCACCCGTCCCATGCACCGGATCGAAGCCCTGGAGGCGTTCGTGAGCGCCGCCCTCGCGGCCGACGGCGGGCCGCAGCGGCTCGTCATCGTGGGTGGCGGCGCGGCGGGGGTCGAGATCGCCCTCAACGTTACGGCGCGGGTGCAGGCCCACCGCCCCGGCGCCGTCGCGGTCGTGCTGCTGGAACCGAGGGATCACCTCCTCGCAGACTTCCCGCCCCGGATGCAGCGCCGCGCCCTCCGCGTGCTCTCCGAGCGCGGCGCGGAGGTCCGCCTCGGCGTCCGCGTCGAGCGGGCCGAGGGGGGCACCGTCCACCTCCCCGGCGGGGAGCGCCTCACCGGCGACGCCGTGCTGTGGGCCACCGGCGGCGTCGGCCAGCCGTTTTTCCGGGAGGCCGGGCTGCGCGTGGACGAGCGCGGGTTCGTCCGCGTGGACCGGACGCTGCACGTGCTGGAGCACCCGCACCTCTTCGTCGCGGGCGACGGGGCCGCCGTGGATGGCTATGCGGACCTCGAACGGGTCGGCGTCCACGCCGTGAGGCAGGGACCCGTGCTGGCCAGGAACGTCCTCGCCGCCGTCGAGGCCGCCCGGGTCGGACGCCGGCCGGATGCCGCGCCGATGGAGCCGTTCCGCCCGGTCCCCCTCGCCCCGCTCATCCTCTCGACCGGCCGCCCGACGGGCTGGATGCGTGCGGGCCGCTTCGCCCTCTTCGGCCGCCCGTTCCTCCGCCTCAAGCACTACCTCGACCGGCGCTGGCTGCGCCGGTACGTCGCCGAAGACGCCTACCCCCGGCTGTTCGACGCCGCTGCGGCCTCGGGCTCCTGACGGGAACGCGCGGGAGGGCTGGGTGTCCTGTATCCTGCCGCTTCTTGCCCGGTTGATCCGTATGCCGAGACTCCTCCCTCTCTTCGTGCTGGCCGCGTGCCTGTCCGCCTGCGCAGCGGATACGCCGAATGCCCCCTCGCCGGACACAGGCCCCCGTGACTCGACCTCCCCTTCCGCCACGCCCCCGGCCGTTCCAGCGACGCCGTCGGCCGACACCCTCACGGTTGCCGAGGCCGTGCGCCCCGGCAGCTGCGACAAGCGACCGGCCGAGCCTCTCTGCTATGCCTTCACCGGCGCGGCCTGGACCGTGGAGGGTGCGCAGAACGAGTGCCTCGGCGCCATCGGCGGGACGTATGGCACGGCGGCCTGTCCTACGTCGAACCGCATCGGAGAGTGCGTCTACCGCCCGGGCGGCGACGCGGAGCGTGAGGTGGTCTACACGTTCTATGCGCCGCAGGACCCGCTCATCGCCGAGGGCATCTGCCCCGGCACCTACCGCGCGTTCTGAGCCCCTGCGAATTCCCCGGCGGCCCGAATACCCGTCGCCCGCCGCGCGTAGGAGGCGACCCACCGATTCCCCCGCCCATGCGCGCGTTCTCCCGGCTGTTCTTCCTCTTCTTCCTCGTGGCCCTCGCCGAGCTGGCGCTGCTCGTCTGGATCGGCGGGCAGTTCGGCTTCTGGCCGACGGTGGGACTCGTAGCGGTGACGGCGCTCGTCGGCTCGTCGCTGGCGCGGCGCGAGGGAATGGCCGTGCTGGCGCGGATCCAGCAGCGTCTCGGTCAAGGCGGCCTCCCGAGCCGGGAGCTGACCGACGGCCTCATCATCCTGGTCGCGGGCGTGTGCCTGCTCACGCCGGGGGTGCTGACCGATGCCGCGGGTTTGCTCGGCCTCCTGCCGCCGTCGCGCGCGTGGATCCGTAAGCGGCTGGAGGGGCGCTTCCGCCGTTGGATCGAGAGCGGCCGGGCGCGCGTCGTGACGGCCTCGTCGGCGCGGTTCCATGCCTCGCCGTTCGCCCCCCCGCCATCGGCTCCCCGCGCCTCGGTGCCGCCCGAGGCCGACGTGGAAGACGCGCGCATCCTCTCGGAAGAGGAATCGAGCCGCAGCGGGTGAAGACGGACGGAAGAGGCGGCGGGCCCCGAACAGCGCGCCGGCCACGTCGTTGGCGCGGCACCTATGCCGGACGCCGCTACCGCCCCACCCCGCTTCCTGCGCATCCCGCTCGGCCTGTGGTACATGGCCCTGAGTGCGTTCGCCTTCAGCCTGATGGCGCTCTTCGTCAAGCTGGTCGGCGACGGGATCCCGACGATGGAGGTCGTCTTCGTGCGCTCCCTCGTCATGGTGGCGATGGTCTACGCCTTGCTGCGCCGCGATGGCCTCGACCCGCGCGGGCACAACCGGCCGCTGCTGCTCGTCCGAGGCGCCGTCGGTGTCGTCGCCCTGAGCCTGCTCTACTTCGCCCTGCCCCGGATTCCGCTGGGCGACGCGACGGCCCTCTTCTACATGGCGCCGGTCTGGACCGCCCTCGCGGCGGCGTTCGTGCTCCGCGAGCGGCCGGCCGGGCGCGTCCTCCTCGGGATGGCCGTGAGCCTCCTCGGCGTCGCCCTCATCGCCAAGCCGTCGGTGCTGTTCGGCGCCGGCCTGCACGCGCTCGACCCGCTGGCGGTGGGCGCGGCCGTGACGGCCTCGGTGCTCTCCGGGCTCGTCTACACGCTCGTCCGCAAGCTCCGCGAAACCGACGCGCCCGCCGTCATCATCTTCTACCTCTCGTGGGTCGGCGTCGTCGGCGCGCTGCCGTTTGCGGGGACCTGGGTGTGGCCGTCGGGGCTCGACTGGGTGTGGCTCCTCGGCGCGGGCGTCTCGACGTTCGTGGGCCAGATCGGGCTCACGCGCGGGCTGCACCTGGAGCAGGCGGGCACGGCCATGTCGGTGGGCTACCTCCAGGTCGTCTTCGCCTTCGCCTGGGGCGCGCTGGTCTTCGCGGCGGTGCCGGACGTGTGGAGCCTGCTCGGCGCCGTCGCCATCGTAGGGAGCGTGCTGATGACCGCGCGCCGCCCTGGCCCCGCAGCGGCCTAGCCACCGCACTACACGAGCGACGCGGCTTCTCGCAGGACGCTACCCCGCCCTCCGATGCACCGAGGCGAACGGGGCGGAGGACGAGCGGGCGGATGTGGTCCGCCTCGGGGCGTTCGTCGCGGTGGACCTGCCGGGGCTTTGATCGCTCAGGGAGCTTCCCGACCTTCGCTTCCCCCGAACCGTCGCTCGAATGGTAGAGGGAGTGGATTTCTACCGTCTCCACGCCTTCGTCTCCCCGGACGATGTGGAAGATCCGGTAGCCTCGAGAGGATCGCCCTCAGTTCGGCATCCCCGATCTCTGGGACGACGCGGCCGGACCGAGGACGTAGCTCCAGCCGCTTTACCGCCGCGAATGCGCCGTCCACAAATGCCTGGCGAAGGCAGGCGCTTCGAGGGCCAAGTAGCCACCGATGGCTTCGAGATCGGCCAGTGCCTGCGGGGACCAGATTACTCGTGCCACCGCTTCATCTGACGCGGGGCTTCATCGTGCGGGACACCCTCGCCCGCCTCGATCTGCCGGCGGCCCCGCTCGATCTTCTGAAGGATGTAGACCGCTCCACCACGTCGTCGAACGACGCATCGCCGGGCATCTCCTGGACGGCACGGAGGACGCGCTCGCGAACAGTGGGTGCAGGCATGGCAGGCATCGTCGGGATGCTGAAGCATACGGCGGCTACACGTCCAGTTCCTCCACCTCCCCGGCGTTGTCCATGATGAAGTCGTAGCGCGCCGAGGCGTCCTTCCCCATCAGGTCCGAGATCGTGTGCTCCGTCTCGATGCGCGCGTCGTCCGGGATCGTCACGCGGAGGAGCCGCCGCTTCTTCGGGTCGAGCGTGGTCTCCTTGAGCGTCTGCGGCATCATCTCGCCGAGCCCCTTGAACCGCTGCACCTCGATGGTGGCGCGGGGGTTCTTCTTCTTGATCTGGCGGACGATCCGCTCGCGGTCGGCCTCGTCGAGCGCCCAGTGCGTCTCCTTGAGCGCGTCGATGCGGAAGAGCGGCGGCTGCGCGAGGTAGACGTACCCCCCGTCAATGAGCGGGCGGAGGTAGCGGTAGAAGAACGTCAGCAGCAGCGTGGCGATGTGGTGCCCGTCGGAGTCGGCGTCCATCAGCAGGACGACCTTGCCGTAGCGCAGCTTCGTGAGGTCGAGGTGCTCGCCGAGGCCGCAGCCGAGGGCGTCCACGATGTTCGAGAGCTCCTTGTTGTCGAGCACCTTGCGCGTGCCGGCCTGCTCGGCGTTGAGCACCTTGCCCCGGAGCGGGAGGATGGCCTGCGTGGTGCGGTCGCGCCCCTGCTTGGCCGAACCGCCGGCCGAGTCGCCCTCGACGATGAACAGCTCGCTCTCGGAGGGGTCCGTGCTCGAACAGTCCGCCAGCTTGCCCGGCAGGTTGAGGCGGTGGCTGACGGCGGACTTGCGGCGGACCTGCTGCACGGCCGCGCGGCTGGCCTGCCGCGCCCGCGCCGCCTGGATGATCCGTGCCACGATGGCCTCGGCGACGGTCGGGTGCCCGTTGAGGAACTGCTCGAAAGCCGCGCGGAAGGCGCCGTTGACGAGCGAGCGGACCTCCGGGTTGTTCAGCTTCTCCTTCGTCTGCCCCTGGAACTGCGGGTCCACGTGGTAGAGGTTGACGACGGCCACCATCCCCTCGCGGATGTCGTCGGCCGTGATCTCCAGCTTCTTCTGCCCGAGGTCGTGCGTCTCGATGTAGTTGCGGACGGCCCGCGTGACGCCGTCCTTCAGGCCCTGCTCGTGGGTGCCGCCGTCGCGCGTGGGGATGCCGTTGACGAACGAGACGATGCGCTCCTTGGGCGCCTCGGTCCACAGGAAGACCACCTCGACGCGGGCGCCGTCCTCCATCTCCGGCTGGCGGACGACGAACGGGTCGGGGTGGACGCGCCGCGTCTTCATCTCGGCGATGAGGTGGTCGAGGTACTCGACCACGCCGCCCTCGTGGTGGAACTCGACGCGCTCGCCCTTCGCCTCGTCCTTGAAGACGATCCGGAGCGCGCCGTTGAGGTACGTCTTGACCTCCAGGTTCTCCTTGATCAGCTCGGCGTCGAGCTCGACCGTGTCGAAGATGTCGGCGTCGGCCGTGAACGTGATCGAGGTGCCCGTTCCGCGCACGCCCGTGCGGAGCTTCTTGAGCTTCGTGACGGGCACGCCGCGCTCGTAGCGCTGCTCGTAGAGCGCGCCGCCCCACTTGACCTGGGCGATGAGCGACTCGGAGAGCGCGTTGACGACGGAGGAGCCGACGCCGTGGAGACCGCCCGAGGTGAGGTAGCTCGACCCGTCGAACTTGCCGCCGGCGTGGAGCGTGGTCAGGACGACCTCCAGCGTCGGGATTTTCTTCGTCGGGTGCTTGTCCACCGGGATGCCGCGGCCGTTGTCGGTCACCGTCACCGTCTTTCCATCGGCGTGGAGGGTGACCTCGATGAGCGAGGCGTAGCCGTTCGTGGCCTCGTCCACGGCGTTGTCGACGATCTCCCAGACGAGGTGGTGAAGCCCCGCCTTCCCCGTCCCCCCGATGTACATGCCGGGGCGTTTGCGGACGGGCTCGAGCCCTTCGAGGACCTGGATGGAAGCGCCGGTGTAGGTCTGCGTCTCTGCCATGGGTGTGCGTGGTCAAATCGCCCGAATGTACGCGCACGCGCTGCCAGCGGCGTGTCGCTGCAACGGGGATGGCGGGAGGCTCCGCCGCGGCCCTCCGGGTTTCACGATATTGCCGCCGGTCTTTCCCGCCTCCGCATGCTCCGCCTCCCGCTCCTCTTCGCCCTCCTGGCCGCGCTGGCGCCGTTCTCGGCCGCGCAAGACGTTCAGGAACGCCACAGCGAGGTGCGCCTCTACGCCCCGGACGGCGCGCCCACCGCGCATCCGGGCGCAGCCCTCGCCGACCGCCTCGCCGCCTCCGGCCTCGTCCTCGACCACGCCCGACGCGAGGACACGGCGCTCGGCCCCGCCCTCCGTACCGTCCTCTCCGCGACGGAGCTCGCCCAGGCCCGCGCGGCGGGCATCGAGGTGGACGTGCTCGTGGAGGATCTCCGGGCGCACTACCTCGCCACGCGGCAGGGCACGTGCCAGGAGGGCCGCGCCGCCGTCAGCCGCATCGACGCGGACCTGTGCGGGGCGATGGGCGGCTACCCCACGTTCTCCGCCATCCTCGACCTCCTCGACGCGCTCCACGACGCCCACCCGGAGATCGTCTCGGCGCGGACCTCCATCGGCCAGAGCATCGAGGGGCGGGATCTCTGGATGGTCGAAATTTCCGACAACCCCGGCCTCGACGAGGCCGAGCCCGAGGCGCTCTACACCGCCCTCCACCACGCCCGCGAGCCCGGCTCGATGATGGCCGTGCTCTACTTCATGCACTACCTCGCCGAGCAGTACGGCACGAACCCCGACGTGACCGACCTCGTGGACGGCCGCCGGCTCTTCTTCGTCCCCGTCCTCAACCCCGACGGCTACGTCTACAACGAGACGACCGACCCCGGCGGTGGCGGCTTCTGGCGCAAGAACCGGCGGAATAACGGCGGCGGCACGTACGGCATCGACCTCAACCGCAACTACGGCTACTTCTGGGGCTACGACAACGTCGGCTCCTCGCCCAACCCGTGGAGCGAGACGTACCGGGGCACGGCGCCCTTCTCCGAGCCGGAGACGCAGGCCCTCCGCAACTTCCTCGAAAGCGGGCGGAGCGTCCGCATCGCGCTCAACTACCACACCTCGGGCGACCTCCTCCTCTACCCCTGGGGCTACGAGTACGACACCTTCACGCCGGACGAGGCCGCCTTCGCCGCCCTCGGCGACACGCTCACCTACCGCAACCACTACACCTACGGCCAGGGCGCCAACACCATCTACAAGACCAACGGCGGCTCCGACGACTGGATGTACGGTGAGCAGACGACCAAGCCCAAGATCTTCTCCTTCACGCCCGAGGTCGGCTATGCGTTCTGGCCCGACCCCTACGACGTCTACCCGCTGGCCGACGAGAACCTGGAGATGAACCTGCTCGTGGCGGAGTTCGCCGAGGATTTCGTCCCCGTCCCCATCGAACCGGCGGGGGCGGTCCCAAACGGCGTAGCACTCGACCTCGCCGGGCCGAATCCGCTCCGCGACCGGACGACGTTCGTTCTCTCGCTGCCCGAGGCGCAGCCCGTCCGGCTCGCCGTGTTCGACCTCCTCGGCCGGGAGGTGGCGGTGCTGGCAGACGGTGCGTACGCTTCGGGCCCGCACCGCTTCCCGTTCGACGCCTCAGCGCTGGCGCCGGGCGCCTACCTCGTCCGCCTCGATGCCGAGGCGGAGGCAGTCACGCAGCGGGTGACGGTGGTGCGGTGAGAGGAGGCGAAGCGGGTGGGATCACCCCCGCCCGTTCAGGTGCACCTCGACGGGCTCGGGCTGCGCGCTCTTGAGCGTGCCGCGCTGGATGATCGTCCGGCCCTTCCCGCCCCGGTTCGTCACCTCGAACTTCGTCGTCCGCACGATCTCCTTGCGGCCGCGGCTGGTGACCACCTCCAGCCCGTCGCGGGCGGCGGTCGTGACGGCCATGCCGAGGACGCGGTCGTCCCTGCCCTGGAGCCGCATCGCGATGACGCCCTTGGCGGCGCTCTTGAAGACGGGGATCTGGGCGACCGGGAAGACGAGGCCGCGCCCCTCCTTCGAGGCCAGGCAGCAGTGCTCGTCGCCACGCGCGAGGGCGGCCGCGACGACGCGCTCGCCCTTGCGGATGCGCATGTACGTCCGCCCGTTCTTGTTCGACGGCTCGGCGAAGGCGTCGAGCGTCATCCGCACGGCGAGGCCGTCGGACGAGACGCCGACGAGGAAGGGGCCGACGAGGCCGTCCTCGGGCGGGGCGCCGTCCCCCGCGAACAACTCCGGGTCCGCCTCGGCGGCGGGGAGCGGCTCCGGGAGCGTCCGCTCGTCGAGTGAGACGACGCCGACGACGTGCTCCTTGTCGGCAAAGTCGAACAGCTTCTGGATGGGGTCGCCGTAGCCCGTCGTCTGCGGGAGGTCGTCCACGCGGAGGGTGTAGGCCTTGCCGGCGGAGGTGCAGAAGACCATCGTGGCGCGCGTGCTCGTGGCGAGGGCGTAGGCCACCTCGTCGCCCTCGCGGACGCGGATGGCGTCGAGCGTGGTGTAGGAGCGCTGGCGCTTGACCCAGCCGTCGCGCGTGACGATGGCGTAGACGTCCTCGGCGACGATGTAGTCCTCGGGCGAGTATTCGAGCACGGCGTCCGGCCCGGCGATGGTCGTCCGCCGGTCGTCCGCGTACCGCTTCTTGAGCTCGCGCAGCTCGGACCGGATGAGGGCCCAGCGCGCGTCTTCGTCGGCCAGGAGGGCGCGGAGCTCGGCGGCCTGCTGCTCCTTCTCGGCCAGCTCCTTCAGGATGGCGTCGATCTCCATCCGCGCGAGGCGGTAGAGCTTGATCTCCAGCACGGCGTCGGCCTGGGCCTCGTCGAGGCCGAAGCGGTGGCGGAGGCGCTGGCCGGCGTCGGCCTTGTCCTTCGAGGCGCGGATGAGCTTGATGGCCTCGTCGAGCGCGTCGAAGATGCGCGCGAAGCCGTGGAGGATGTGGATGCGCTTTTCGAGCAGCTCCAGGTCGTACGTCAGGCGGCGCACGACCGTCTCCATGCGGAAGGTCAGGAACGCCTGGAGGGCCGTCCGGAGGTCCACCTTCTGCGGGGCGGCGACCTCCGGGTTGTGCGTCGGGACGAGGCAGGTGAGGTTGACGTGGAAGCGGGTCTGGAGCGGGGTGTGCTTGAAGAGGTAGGCCATGGCCGCCTCGGGGTCCGAGCCCCGCTTGAGCTCCAGCACGATGCGCACGTCCTCGGTGCTCTCGTCGCGGATGTCGACGATCTGCGGGACCTTCCCGAGGCGGATGTGATCGGCGATCTTCTCGATCAGGTCCGCCTTCGTCAGTCCGTAGGGGATCGAGGTGATGATCACCTTCCCCTTGCCTTCCGTCTCGAACTCGCCGCGCAGGTCCACGGCACCCTCACCGGTCTCGTAGATCCGCGCCAGTTCGGCCTCGGTGTTGAGGATGCGCCCGCCCGTCGGGAAGTCGGGCCCCTTGACGTGCTTGAGCAACGTATCGAGGCGGGCGTTGGGCGAGCCGATGAGGTGGACGCACGCGTCCACGACCTCCCCGAGGTTGTGGGGCGGGATGTTCGTCGCCATGCCGACGGCGATGCCGCTGGCCCCGTTGACGAGCAGGTTGGGCAGCGGCGCCGGGAGGACGACCGGCTCGAAGAGCGTGCCGTCGTAGTTCGGCCGGAAGGGGACCGTGTTCTTGCGGATCTCGGCGAGCAGCTCGGCGCCGAGGGCGGTCAGCCGCGCCTCGGTGTAGCGCATGGCCGCCGGGCTGTCGCCGTCGAGCGAGCCGAAGTTGCCCTGCCCGTCGACGAGCGGGGCGCGGAGCGAGAAGTCCTGCGCCATGCGGACCATCGCGTCGTAGATGGCCGTGTCGCCGTGGGGGTGGTACTTCCCCATCACCTCGCCCACCACCGTCGCGCTCTTGCGGTGGCGGGCGTCCGGCGTGAGCCGGAGGTTGGTGTGCATGGCGTAGAGGATGCGCCGCTGGACGGGCTTGAGACCGTCGCGGATGTCGGGCAGCGCACGGCTGGTGATGACGCTCAGCGCGTAGTTGAGGTAGCGCGCGCGCGCCGTCTCGTGCAGCGGGATGGTCTCGACGACTTTCATTTTTTGCTTTTCAATAACGGACGACTCCCTGAGCGGGGCGACCCGATTCCCATGATACGCACGGGGGGTGCCAGCCTCTGTCACCCACTTATCCACAACAATAACGGCCTCCTTCGGTCGCCCCCACGTTAAAAGGGCGCCGCCCCGACCGAATCGGGGCGGCGCCCTTGTGGGAACGCCGACGGCGCCGCGGCGCTCGGTTCGACGCTTACGTCCTACGGGAAGGACCGGCGGTCACTTGGCCAGCGTCACGCGCATCGTCTCCGCAAACCGCTCGCCCGTCATGCGGACGACGTAGGTACCGGAGGCGAGGTTCGAGCCGTCGAGGGTGAACGTCCGGGTCTGGTTGGCCTCCATCGGGCCGTTGAACACCGAGGCGACCCGCTGGCCGAGCACGTTGTAGAGCGCGATGTCCACGTGCTGCGACTGCGCCACGGCGAGATCGAAGCGGGCCTGCGGGTTGAACGGGTTCGGGTACGCCTGCGTCAGCAGGTGCGTGGTCGGCACGCTGACGCCGGCCTCCACCTCGGGGCTGTACTCGAAGGCTCCGTCGAAGTCAATCTGCTTCAGGCGGAACGTGTACGTGCCCGGCAGGAGGTCGCGGACCTGGAACGCGTAGGCCTGCGCTTCGGTCGTGGTGCCGTGTCCGCCCACGAAGCCGAGCGGGCTCCACGACTCGCCCTGCCGCATCTGCACCTCGAAGCCGGCGTTGTTCGTCTCCGAGGCCGTCTCCCACGTGAGGGTCACGTCGCGGCCGTCAACCTGGGCGCCGACGTGGGTGAGCTCGACCGGGATGTTGTCGGCCGTGATCTCCACGTCGTCAATGTACCACCCCATCCGGTTCACCACGGTCGTCGAGACGAGGATGAACTCGACGGTGACGTTGGGATTGCCCGCGAACGCCGAGAGATCCGCCGTCTGCTCGATGTACGAACCATCGGGGGAAGACGGCGTGGCGTCCGGCGTCTCCCAGACCAGGACGTCATTGACCTCCACCAGGCCACGGTCGAAAGTCTCGAAGATCTCGTAGTAGTGCCACCAGCTCAACGTGATCGTCCCACTGACGGCCGAGAAGTCGAACGTCTGGGCGAGCACGGTCTCGCCAGTGGGCGTGGTGTTCGGATAGCAGCCGTCGAGGTTGGTGGCCCATACGTTGGTTCCGGAGTGTGCCCCCGCCGGCTCAACGGTGGGCGTGGAATCACAGCCTTCGTGGACGCCCGGGACCACCGTGCCGTGCTCCCAGCTATCGTACGGCGGGGCGCTCGTGAGAACCCAGCCACCGTCGTCAGATTCGAAGTCTGAGAAATAGAAGGTCTCTTGCGCCGAGGCCGGCCATGCCAGGAAGGCCAGCAGCGCCAGCGACCAGAGAGTGATAGCGGTTCGGTTCATGCTATCCTCCGGGAGGTTGGTGAGAGGGACCATGGGAGCTTCATACAGGAAGCCCCCTGCCTCTTTACTGATCCGCCTGCAAACTTGCAAGCGCCGGGCCTTTATCAGAAGGAGGACTGCGTCTCCTGCCGCCAAATCTGGAGCTTTTCCCTAGAGCTTTTCCCTAGAGCGTGTTATGGACCAGCGGCGAGGTGCGGCAACGCCTGGGCCAGCATG
>CAZOJJ010000073.1:0-12477 GCA_964580105.1 uncultured Rhodothermales bacterium
GAGGAGGCGCTCCGGGCCTTCTGGCTCGTCGCCCACCTCGGCAGCCTGGGCACGCGCGCCCGCCGCGCCGCCGGCAGCTTCGAGGCCCGCCTTGTGGACCGCCGCGGGGACTTCGCCTGCCCCGACTTCCGGGTGAACACCGGCAACGGCTTCGACGACTATCTCCGCAACGGCCTGACGCGCATCGTCGGCACCTCCCCCGAGGTCCAGAGGCCCGAGTTCTCGGCGCTTCATTCCCAGTATGCGAAGGTGTGGCGTGCCAGCGCCGACGCGGACAGCTGGAGCGATGCCGTGTGGAACATCGGCTCCGATCTCCGGGAGTTTCGCCTCCGGCGCGGCGTCGACCACGAGGACCAGACGCAGAGGGGACTCGACTACCACACGATGAAACAGCACCTCATGGACGGGCAGATGCCACCGACCGTGGAACGGGCTTCCTTCGGCCTCCCGATCACGTTTGGGTTCAAGGGTGTGCATGGCAAGGCCACCGTGCGGCCGGTGGACTCGGACCGCCGCGCCTCGCCACTCTGGATCCGCATCGTCCGCCTCGAACGGGGCTGGTACGACGCGGTGCTCACGCACTTCGACAGCCGCTTCCTGCCGGGCCGCGGCGAGATGCGCATGCAGAAAGGCCACGGCCAGATGCCGGCCCCTGCCCAGAGCCTCGTCCCGCTCTTCGTCCAGCACAAGCTCCCCGACGCCGCCCCGCTCTTCGGATGATCGTGCCTACCTCTGCCCCCACAGCCACCGGCTCGCTGCTGCTCTTCAGCCTCGGCCCCGTCCAGGAGTTCATCGCCGCCGGGCGGCGTACGGCCGACCTCTGGGCCGGCTCCCTCCTGCTCTCCCACCTCGCCCAGGCGGCCATCGAGGCCGTCGAAGCCGAGGCCCCGGAGGCCGCCTTCCTCTTCCCCAGCCGCGAGGGCCGCTCCGGCGACGCCGGCCGCGCCGCCTTCCCCAACCGCTTCCTCGCCCGCGCCCCCGCCGGCACCGACACCGCTGCCCTGGCCCGGCACGCCGAGGACGCCCTCCGCGACCACCTCCGCGAGGCCGCCACCTTCGCACTCGACCGCCTCGAACTCGACCCCACACCGGCCGAGCGCGCCGCCGCGTTCGTGGAGGTCTACTGGGTCGCCCTCCAGGAGGACGCCGACGTAGCCCCCCTCTTCCTCGACCGCGGCCCCGATGCCTACGGCCACCTCTACCGCGCCGTCGAGGGCCTCTCGGGCAGCCGCAAGGCCCTGCGCGCGTTCGACGGCCGCGCCGAGAGCGGCTACCGCTGCACCCTCATGCCCGGCCAGCCCGCGCTCGTGCCCGACGGCAACCCCCGCCCCGAGGAGGTCCGCCGCTGGTGGAACGACCTCGCCGCCCGCTCGGGCGGACGCCTCCGCGCGGGCGAGCGCCTCTCGGCCATCGCCCTCACGAAGCGCTTCTACCCGGACTTCCTCGCCGAGGCCGGCCGCATCGGACGCGAGGACGCCGCCTTCCCCTCGACCTCCTCGTTCGCCACGGCGGACTTCGTGCGCGCCGTGCTCGACCACGCCGCCGATCCCGCCCTCGCGGAGGCCGCCGCCGCCTTCGACCGCGCCGCCCGCGCCCTCGACGACCTCCGCCCCACCGAGGCCGCCCTACCCGCCCTCGTCAACGACCGCCCCAACGGCCTCGGCCAGTTCCGCCGCGTCAGCGGGCGCCTCCTCATCGGCGACGACCTCACGGCAGCGGAGGCCCTGCGCGAGATGGGCGCCGACCCCGACTCCCCGGCCGGCCGCCAGCGCCTCTCGGAGGTGGAAGCCAAGGTGCAGGATCTCAACGACGTCCGCCGCGACCTGATGCGCGCGGCCGCGCGCGCCGGCATCAACCCGCCCTCGCGGTACTACGCCCTCCTCGTGCTCGACGGCGACAGGATGGGCGAGTGGCTCTCGGGCTCCCGCGCACCCGGGGCCTTCGGCGGCGCCACGGGGGCGGAGCGGCACCGCGCCATCAGTCGGGCGCTCAACAGCTTTGCCCTCGAGCGCGTCCCCGCGATCGTCGAGAAGCACCACCGTGGACGCCTCGTCTATGGCGGCGGCGATGACGTCGTGGCCCTGCTCTCGTTCGAGACCGCCCTTGATGCGGCCACGGCCATCAGCACGGCCTTCCGGGAGGCCCTGCCGGGCGGCACGGTCAGCGCCGGGCTCGTCTACGCCCACCACATGACGCCCCTCGAGCAGGTCCTGCGCGCCGCGCGCGAGGCCGAGCAGCGCGCCAAGCGCGCCGGCCGCGACCGGGTCTGCATCACCGCCCTCAAGCGCAGCGGCGGCCCCGAGGCCGCCGTCCTGCCCTGGGACCAGCTGCGCCCCCTCCGGCACTTCGCCGAACTGATCGAGCAGAAGGCGGTCTCGACCGGCTTCCTCCATGACCTCGGGGAGCTCCGCCGCCGCCTGGCCGATGCCCAGGGCCACCTCCCTGCCGACCTTCTGGCACCGCTCCGCGCCGAGGCCAAGCGCCTCTTCGCCCGCCGCATCGAGCGCATGGAGGAAGCCCGCCGGGCCACGGCCTTCGGGGAGACCTTCGGCCAGATGCTCGCCGACGCCGAGGACAAACCGGAACAGCCCGCCGACGGGCACCCCGCCCCACACCCCTTCGACGCCGCCCTCGACCGCCTCGCCGTGGCCCAGTTCCTCGGCAAGGGCGGCGACCGCTAGGACCACGCCCCATGACCCACCTCTTCATCCAGCCCACCGACGTCCTCGTCTTCCGCGACGGGCGGCCCTTCGACGCCGGCAGCGACCACCTCGCCACCGGCCCCTTCCCCCCACCGCCGACCACCCTCTACGGCGCCCTCCGCAGCGCCCTCCTCGCCGCCCACGGCGCCGACTTCCGGGCCGACGACTTCGGCGTCGGGGACCGCGTGACGGGCGTGACCGGGACGAGGACCGAGCTGGGCTCGCTCGCCATCACGGCCTTCGCCCTCGCCCGCCGCGCCGGCAACGGCCGCGTCGAGCGCCTCTACCCCGCTCCCCTCGACCTGCTCACGCGCAAGACGAAGCAGGACGAGGCCGGCGGCGACCCGCCCCACGTCCTGCTCCTCCCACAGGAACCGCCGGCCGGCGTGCGGACCAACCTCCCGGAGGGCCTCCGCCTGCTCCACCGCCCCCACCGCACCGGCACGTTCTACGGCGGCACGGGCGCCCTGCTGACCGAAACCGGGCTGTCCCGCGTGCTCGCTGGAACCGCCCCCGAGGCCGCCGACCTCGTCGCGCCCGAGCAGGTCTTCCGGCGCGAGCCGCGCACGCAGGTCTCGCTGCGCGGCGCCTCCGACGAGCGCTTTACGGGCACGGCCCAGGAGGGCAAGCTCTTCACGGTAGAGTTCGTGCGGATGCGCGAGCACGCCGGCTTCGCCGTGAGCGTGGAGGCGAGCGGGCTGCTTGGCAGCGCCGGCCTGCTGCGCCTCGGCGGCGAGAGCCGGCCGGCCCGCTTCGAGGCCGTGGACCTGCCCGGGCCGGACGCGGCGGCGCTCCGCGCGAAGGCGGCCGAAACGGGCCGCGTCAAGATTCTCCTGACCACCCCGGCGCCGTTCCGCGACGGCTGGCGGCCCGATGGCATCAGCGACGACCTCCGGGGGGCCCTCGGCGGCGTGGCCGTGCGCCTCGTGGCGGCCGCTGTGGGGCGCCCCCTCACCCTCGGCGGCTGGGACCTCGTGCACCGACGCCCCAAGCGCGCCCGCCCCGCCGCCCCGGCTGGCTCCGTCTACTTCCTCGAGCTCGACCGCCCGGCCGACGCCCCCGCCCTCTTCGACGCCCTCGACGGCCGCAGCCTCTGCACCGACGACGAGGCCCTGCAGGGCCTTGGCCTGGCCCGCCTCGGTATCTGGTAACCCCTACGCCCATGTTCAAAGCCTCCTCCCTCCTCTTCCTCCACGCCGAGAGCGGCCTCCACGCCGGCAGCGGCCAGTCTCTCGGCGCCATTGACCTAGCCATCCAGCGCGAGCGTTACACCAACTACCCGATGATCGCCGCCAGCGGCGTCAAGGGCGCCCTACGCGACTGGTTCTCGAAGAACCCCGAACGCGACGACGCCCGCCTCACGGCCGCCTTCGGGCCGGACACCGCCAACGCGAGCGACCACGCCGGCGCCGTCGCGACCACCGACGCCCGCCTCCTCCTCTTCCCCGTCCGCTCCGCCCGCGGCGTCTTCGCCTGGACCACCGCGCCGACCGCGCTGGCCCGCCTCAGGCGCGACCTCGCGATGGCGGGTGGACCCGACCTCCCCGCCCTGAACGCCCTCACGGACGAGAACGTCGTCTTCGGCAGCCCGGACTGCATCCTCCACGACAACCAGGGCGTCCTCCTCGAGGAGTTCGCCTTCCGGTTCGAGCCGAAGGCCGAGGTGAGAGCCCTCGCTGACTGGCTCGCCGAGCACGCCGTGCCCCGCAACGACGAGTACGGCTTCTGGCGCTCCCGCCTCCCGAAGCAGCTGCTCATCCTCCCCGACGACGCCTTCCGCGACTTCGTCACGCACGCCACCGAGGTCCAGGCCCGCGTCAAGCTCGGCCCCAAGAAGACGACCTCGGAGGGCGGCAGCCTCTTCTACCAGGAGAACCTCCCGGCCGACTCGCTCCTCTACGCCGCCGTCCTCGCCACCGACGACCTCTCGGGAAAGCTCAACGGGCGGGGCAGGGCGGAGGACCTCCTCGCCTTCGTCCGCCGTCTCGACGGCCAGCGCATCCAGCTCGGCGGCGACGAGACCGTCGGCAAGGGGATCTGCTGTGCCCGCTTCCTCCGCTAACCCTGAACTCATGCCTGACTCCATGCGGACGATCGAACAGGAACGCGCGGCCATGGCCTGGCAGCAGGTCGAGCACGCCGCCCAAACAAACGGCTTCGAGGAGTACAAGCAGCTGCTCCAGGGCCTCCCGGTCACCATCCACACCGCCGGCCTCGGCCAGACGGTGGCCTTCTACCTCGCCAAGGGGGAGAACAAGCCCGACAAGCCGCACACGAAGGTGCTCGACCACCTGGCGGCGTGGCTCCTCCGTGACCGGCCGGAAGCGGAGCGCACGCGCGGCAACCTCATGCAGGCCATCCACGACGGCAACAGCCACACATACCGCCGCCTGACGGCCGAGGCCCTGGCCTACCTCGCGTGGCTCAAGCGCTTCGCCGCTGCTCATGCCTAGAACGACGCCTCCTGAGCCCATGCCCTACGAGTACCCCCTCCCGCGGAGTATCAACCCGGCGCGCATCCAGCCGGGCGCCCTGGACCACCCAGGCCTGGCCTACTACCGCTTCGTCCCGGAGCATCTGAGGGACGACCAGAAGGCGGGGTTTCTCACCCAGCTCCGCGACCGCTTCAACGGCGACGGGCCGTGGCGCGAGGCCTGCGCCTTCGAGGCTGCCCGCCTCGCCGCAGCGGCGGATGCCCTGCGCGCCCAGGGCCGCCCCGTCGAGGTCATCGAGGCCAAGACGGCCACCCGCCTGCTCGTCGGGATGGGCTACAAGAACGCCCTCGAGGTCGGCCTCACGTTCCACCACCCCGGCGGCTTCCCGTACCTGCCCGGCACGAGCGTGAAGGGCCTCTGCCGCGCCTGGGCCGAGGAGGTCAAGGAGGCCGACCGGGACCTCGTCAAGAAGATCTTCGGGACGGCCTCGAAGGACGAAAAGGCAGAGGCGGGCAAGATGGAGGCCGGCGCCGTCTGCTTCCTCGACGCGCTCCCCGTGCAGTTCCCCAAGCTCGACCTCGACCTGATGAACCCCCACTTCTCGAAGTGGTACGCCGACGGCGAGGTGCCTGGCGACTGGCAGCAGCCCGTGGTCATCCCCTTCCTCGCCGTCGCGCCGGACCAGCGCTTCCGCTTCTTCCTCGTCGGCCGCACGGCCGAGGACGCCGAGGCGGTGCGTAAGGCGCGTGACTGGCTGGCGGAGGCGCTCACGGATCTCGGTGCGGGCGGCAAGACGGCGGCGGGCTACGGCTACTTCGAGGTCGTCGAACCGTCTTCGCGCCGGGATGAGCCCTCACACCCGGCCCAGGCCACCAGGTCCGCCACGCCCCCCGGATCCGCCACGTCCCCAGACCCTGCCTCAACCGCCACGTCCGCCGTACCCCCAGCGGCCGGGCCGAGCCCTTCCTCGGAGCCGAAGAAGTGGCAGCAGGTGAGGAGAAACAGCACCGGCGTCCCGGCCCGCGTCGTCGGCCACCGCGGCCGCATGCTCGTCGTACGCCTCCACGTGGCCGGCTACGAGGGCCAGGACTTCGAGGTCGGTGGCGTCAACGGGCCGGCGTTCGCCCAGCCGGGCGAGTGGGTACAGGTCGACGTGGCAAACGTCAACAGACAGGGGCGCGTGCATCAGCTTACACGGCCCACCCGCCGGACGCCCTAGGCCTCCCGCCCGCCGAAGCCGCCATGCGCCACACCCTCCTCGCCACCGTCGGCACCAGCCTCGCCAACAACCTCGCCGCCCTCGGGCGGAGCGCCCCCGACGCAGATGAGCCCTCAGCCATCGCCTCGCTCCGCGCACTCGCCCAGGGCATCGCGCCCGACAGCCCTCTCCCGCTCCCGGAACGGATCGCCGAAACCCTGCACCGCCTCCCCCGAGGCCACCGCCTCGCCGGGGCTGAGGTCAACACCGTCGAGGCGATCGCCCGGCGCCGCGAGATGGACCTCCAGCGCCTTGTGCTCCTCCCGTCCGACACGGAGGCCGGACGCAGCGTCGCGGAGGTCCTCCGCGCCTACTTCGAGGCCCACGACGACCTCCGCCTAGCCGAGGTCTGCGTCGAGCCCGTCGGCGGTCTGCGCGAGGACGAGCCCTCCCGCTTCAAGAGTGAGGGGCTCCGCAACCTCGTCCACGGCCTCGCCCGCTACGTGCAGCGGTACGGCCACGACTACGTCGCCATCGACGCCACGGGCGGCTACAAGGCGCAGATCGCCCTGGCCGCCCTCCTCGGGCAGGCTCTCAACGTGCCGGTCTTCTACAAGCACGAGCGCTTCGACGCTATCATCGACCTGCCGCCGATGCCCGTCACGCTCGACTACGGCCTGCTCGGCCGCCACGCCGATATCCTGGCTGCCCTTGACGGCGAGGACCTACTGACGAGTGACGAGCTGTCCCTCGTGCCCCCACGCCTGCGCTCCCTGCTGGAGTCCGTCCGTGTCGGCGACCGCACCCTGTACGCCCTCGGGCCGGTCGGCCAGGTGGTTCTGGAGGGCTTCCGCGCACGCTACCCCAGCGCCCCCGACCTCCGCCCGGCCCGCGCCGATGAGCGCGACCGCGTCCGCCTCCGCGACGACCACTACCCGGACGGCTTCGGGGACTTCCTGCAGCGGGTCTTCGACGATACCCCCTACCTCACGCGCGCCTACTCCGTCCCCTACGACGGGCAGCGCGGCCTGCGCGCCGTCGGCTTCCATGTCCGCAGAGAGCCCGAGGGCCTCCGCCTGGTGGCCACCTACGTCGATCGCGCCGGCGTCGGCGCGCGGGCCCACCTCCGCTGCACCGACGAGTCGGAGACCTCCCTCGTCTGGGCCGCAGCCGACCTCAGCCACCGGTTCGCATGACCCGCCGCGCGGGATCCCGCTGAGGCCCCCGGAATCCCCGCCACGCCCGGACACGGGCGCCGGCGCCGTTCCTTGCGGCATCGCTCACCAGCCCCCTGATGCCATGGGCCGCTACCTCCCGATCGCGAAGGCCGTCGTCGCCGTCGCCGGCGCCGTCGTCACGCTCCTCCAGGCCATCGACAAGGCCCGGGGGGGCTGACGCCGCTGCCCGTCGCGTTCCTCCATCCTCCATTCCGCTATGCCGCACCACCTCGTCCTCCTCCTCGGCACCGGTCCGCTCAAGGAGCGCCAGGCCGACCCGCGCGAACTCCTCCGCACCCGTGAGTACCGCACGGCTACCTACGCCCTCGACAACCATCCCGAAACCGCCGTCAACACTCCGTTCGTGGGCGAGGCCCTCCTCCGCCTCCACCCCGCGACCTTCGACCGCGTCCACCTCCTCGGCACGTCCGACTCGATGTGGGATACGCTCGCGCTTCACTATGCCCAGTCGGACGAGGAGGCCGCGCTCTACTACGACCTCGCCGAGGCCGTTCGCGACCGGAGCCTGACCGAGGACGCTCCGGCTCTTGTCAAGCTCGCCTCCCTCCTCTACGATCGCTTCGGCGTTCCCGTCCACCCCGGCCTCCTGCCGCTGCCGACCTCCGAAACCGCCACGTGGGCAATGCTTGAACGGATGGCCGCGCTACCCCATCTCCGCGACGGTGACACCCTCTCCCTCGACGTCACGCACGGCCTCCGCGTCCAGCCCCTCTTCCTGCTCCTCGCCCTCCGTTACCTCCAGGCGGTCCGCCCCAGCCTCCGCCTTGGCCACGTCTTCTATGGGGCGCTTGACCTCCAGCGCGACGGCATCGCTCCTATCTACGACCTCCGCCCCCACGTTGCGCTCCTCGACTGGATTGATGCTGCGCGCGCCTTCGACCGTTCTGCCGACGCTGGCCCCCTCACGGCGTTGCTCACTGGGGACAATGCCGAGGCCGTCCTCGCGGACAAGGCCATCGACCTCACACGTACCCTCCAGGCGAACGCCCTCCCGCTCCTCCGCGGCGGAGCCAACGCATTTCTCAGCGCGCTCCGCAACGTCCCCAACGGCCACGCTACACTCGACCTCGTGAGACCGGCGCTCGAGCGTCTCCCCCGCCAAATTAACGCGGGTGCCTCGTGGGAGGCTCTCCTCTTCGTTGCGGAACACCACGCCGAACACGGCCGCCTCGGCCTGGCCCTCCTCGCAGCCTGGGAGGCCGCCCGTGCCCGCGTGGCCGACGCCTACGACCAGGGCGGTCGCCCCCTCACCTGGGACGAGAACCGCCACATAGACGCCCTCCTGAAGAAGGTCTCAGAGCTCGACCAGCTCCGCCGCGACCGCAACGCCGTCGCCCACGCCACTCTCTACGGCACCCGCGCCGATGGCGACCGGCTGCGCGCGCTCCGGAGCCGCGTCTCTGACGTGCTGGCGCGCGCCCGGACCTTCCTCGAGGGCCAGGGAATCGACGACGCCATCCGCCACCACCCCTGGGGTTCGCTCGCCGAGTCATGACCGCCTACACCCTCCTCGCTGTCACCGGACTCTCCCCCCAGGTCGTCACGGAGACCGTCTACGCCCTCGCGCAGGAGCCGGGCCGCCCGCTCCCGGAACGCGTCACCCTCATCACCACCGGCACCGGCACCCACTTCGCGGAGGCCACCCTCTTCGCTCAGGAGCGCACCTACCACGGACGTCCCATCACCCCCCGCCGAAACGGCTGGCGCGACCTCGGCGAGGCCCTCGGCTCTCCCCTCCCCACACCGGAGATCGTCGCCCCCATCCGCCCCGGCGAACGCGCCCCGCTCTCGGACCTCCTTACCAGCCCCGACGCGGCGCTCGTCGCGGATGCCATCTACCAGTGCGTCCACGACCTCTCCCGCCCCGGATGCCCCCCGCTCGTGGCCTCCATCGCGGGCGGCCGCAAGACGATGAGCGCCGACCTCCAGGCGGCCTTCTCCGTCTACGCGCGCCCGGAGGACCGCCTCGTTCACGTCCTCGTGGAGCCACCGACGTACGAGCGGAGCGACTTCCTCTTTCCCACCGCCGACACCCCCGACGCCCGCCTGACCCTCGTCGAGGTGCAGGTCCCACGCCTCCGCCGCGTCCTCGGCGGGCCCCTCCTCGACCGCCTCCCGGCCGACCGCCGCGGCCTCGGCGCCCTTCTCGACGCCCTCGCGCCGGTCAACTACGCCGAACGCCCCGCCCGGGCCGAGGTCGCGCTCGGAACGGGCTTGAGGGGCGCGTGCACGCTCACGCTCCTCGGCAACGATGGCGCCCTCGGGAAGCTCGCGCTGCCGGCGGCGGAGGCCGCTACGCTCCTCGCGCTCGCGGAGGCGCTCGCTGTGCGGCCCAAACGGAAAGCCACGGCGGACGACCTCCTCTCGGCACACGTCCAGCGCACCCGCTCGACCGTGATGCAACTGGCGACGTTCGACGATGCCACACCCTGGGCCGACCGCCGCGCCGTGAGCACGGCTATCAACCGGCTCAACAAGGCGCTGGCGGCGCTCCCGATGGCGGCCGACGCGCTCGCCATTAGCTCGGAGCGGCCGGCTCGGCGGGGGGACCCGGTCCTCTATGGCTGGTCTACACCACCGGGCCTTCCCCTTGCGGCACGCTACCCCCACACGGGTGAGAAGGACTGGCTCCAAGGCCATACATGGCCCTTCCGTACGATCCCGCTGCCGGAGGCACAGGAGAACGACTGAGCACCGGATCACGCGGGGGCACGGCTGATTCCCCTGGGGCACGGATGCCGACGCCAGGGAAACGCCCCGCCCGGCCTCCCCCTGGCCGTCGTCTACCCGGCGTTCGGCGCCGCCAACTGGCACGACGACCTCGGCTGGCCCTTCGAAGCCATCCCGCGCCCAACGCTCCCGTGAAACCGGGTCCTACCGTCCGAACCAGGTGCGGAGGACCCGGTCGGCCTCGGCCTTGACCTCGTCCGTGACGAAGGCAGCGACGGTGGCCAGGGCGCCGGCCAGCACGCCGAGGTCGTCGGCGTACCCGCCAGGGAGCACGTCGGGCACGGCGTCGGCAGGGAGGACGAGGTAGCCGAGGGCGCCGTAGATCACGGAGCGTGCCCAGGCGGGGGTTTCGGGTCGCTGCGCGGCGAGGTGGAGCCATAGCGCGCGCTCGAGGAGGCCGTAGCCGGCACGGGAGGCGAGGTCGCGGAAGCGGGGGAGTCGGGGCATGGGAGGGGGAGTCGGGGGCCGGGGTGCGTGAACGGCCGCGAAGATGCGGATGGGGGCGGGGGGGCCGTGCGAGCGCGGGATCCCGTGCGCCCCGCGCCGATCCCGTGCCGGGGCGCGGGGTTCCGTCCGGGCCCCGGTCCCGCGACCGGGTGGGCATCTTCGTCCCCGCGTCGCCCGTCCGTTCCCGTTCATCTCCCATTCCCGCCGATGTCAACGCTCATCAACTGCACGCCGCACCCGCTCCGGCTCGTGCTCCCCTCGGGGCGCGAGGTCGAGCTCGCGGCGGCGACGCGCCCGGCACGCCTCGTCGGCCCCCACCTGGAGCGGGTCCTCCTGCCGGTAGAGGGCGAGGCCGTCGAGGTCCTCGTGGAGCCGCCCGGGAGTGGCTGTGTGGCCCTGCCGGCACCCCGCCCGGATACCTACTTCGTCGTCTCGCGCGTGGTCGCGGAGCGGTGCCGGGGGCGCGCCGACCTCCTGGTGCCGGCCACGGGCCCGGGCGAGGGCGCCGTCCGCGACGGCGAGGGCCGGATCGTCGCCGTCACCCGCCTCAAGCGCCTCCTCCCGGGGACGAACGCACAGCCCGCCCCCCGCTAACGCCTGCTGCCATGCGCGTCCCCGTCCCGGCCGTCAACTACCACCTCTGGGCCCCCTGCAACATGCAGTGCCGCTTCTGCTTTGCACCCTTCGAGGACGTCCGCACGACGCTCCCGAAGGGCCACCTCCCGGAGGCCGAGGCCGTCGCGGTCGTGGAAGCCCTCGTCGCGGCGGGCTTCGAGAAGATCAACTTCGTCGGCGGCGAGCCACTCCTCTGCCCGTGGCTGCCCGCCCTCCTCGCGGCCGCCCACGCCGGCGGGGCGACGACGTCGGTGGTCACCAACGGCAGCCGCCTCTCCCCAGCCTGGCTCGACCGCACCGCGGCCACGCTCGACTGGGTCGGCCTCTCCATCGACAGCGCCTCGGAGGACACGCACCGCGCCCTCGGGCGCGCCACACGGGGCCGAACCCTCTCGACAGACGCCTACGTCGCCGCGGCGGAGGCCGTCCGCGCCCGCGGCCTCCGCCTCAAGGTGAACACGGTGGTGACGGCGCTCAACGCCCACGAAAACCTCTCCGGCCTCCTCGCGGACCTCCGACCGGAGCGGTGGAAGGTCTTCCAGATGCTCCCGGTCGAAGGCCAGAACGACGCGGCGGCTGACCTGCTGGTCACGGACGAGGCGTTCGAAGCCTTCGTGGCCCGCCACGAGGCCGTCGCCGCCCTCGGCGTCGAGGTCGTCCCGGAGCCAAACGACCTCATGCGCGGGGGCTATGCCATGGTGGATCCCGCCGGCCGCTTCTTCGACAACACCTCGGGCGGCCACCGCTACAGCCGCCGCATCCTCGAGGTCGGCGTCCAGGCGGCTCTCGCGGACGTCGCCGTGGACGCCGCGCGCTTCGCCGCACGCGGGGGACGCTACGCCTGGGATGCCCCGGCGCCCCACCGCGCCGTCGGCACCTGAACCGACGGTCATGAGGCCCGGCCGTGACCGTGGACGACGCGCGCTCGCGCTTCTGGGCGGCGTTTCGGCCTCAGGAACACCCCCCCGACCGGATGCTTCTTGCGTTCGAACTCCAGGGGATCTCAGCCTGCTACGAGGGGAGCCGGCTCATCTCCTTCCTTGACCCCGGCAGCGACGTCGTCGAGGCCCTCTTCGTGTTTCAATCCCCTCTGAACGGGGAAGCGGTGCGAC
>CAZOJJ010000074.1:0-12462 GCA_964580105.1 uncultured Rhodothermales bacterium
CAAAAAGAGGGGCGGGTGTGCAGCCTACACACCCGCCCCTTTCGGTACAAGGGTAAAGCGCGCCCCCTCCGCCTCGGCGCCGAGGCCGGCCTACTCGAAGTCGGTGTTGAGGCGGAAGCGCGCGATCCGGTCGTTGCCGGTGTCGGCCACGTAGACGATGCGCTCGAAGTAGGCGACGCCCTCGGGGTCGCGGAACTGGAGCGGGCCGCCGCCCACGCCGCCGAACGAGACGCGCACGGGCCGGAGGCTCGGCGCGCCCGGCGGCGGAGCCACGCCCTCGACGCCGTTGCGGTTGAACACGTAGAGGCTGTCCGTCCCGGCGTCGGTCACGAAGAGGTAGCCGGTGGCGTCGGCGGCGACGGCGAGGCCGGTGGGCCGGTCGAAGGTGAAGTCGCCGTAGAGGAAGCCGTCGCCGTTGTCGGGGTTGGCGGCGGCGCCGAGCTTCTCGGTGTCCACGCGGTACTCCGTGCCGTTGGTGGTCTCGACGACGCGGACGGAGAGGACGGCGTAGCGGAGGCCACCCTCGGGCGGAGCCTGGGCGACGAAGAAGTCGGCGCGGGGGTCGGCGTTGGTGCGCTGCGGGGGCCCGACGTAGGTGGCGATGTCCGACGGATAGACGGCGCTGAGGAGGCTCGGCTGCGTGGCGCTGAGCGTGCTGACGAACCGGGTGTTGACGCCCTCGGGCGTGAACTCGAGCACGCCGTTGAAGGGCTTGACGATGCTGGGGAGGCCGTCGGCCTGCGTGTTGAGCGGGCCCTGGCGCGTGACGTAGACGCGGTTGTCGGCGAGGACGGCCACGCCGGTGAAGGCGGCGTCCTCGTCGGAATAGCCGCTCTGGCCGAACACGCGCGGGTTGCGGAAGGAGTTGGCCGTGCGCGAGTTGTCGTCGAAGGGGTGCCAGAGGATGTCCTTCAGCACGGGCATCCCGGTGGTGAGGCCGCCGATGCGGTAGACGACGGGGAGGTCCCAGGTGCGGTCGCCGAGCGTGGTGTCCCGCCGGGCGGCGACGTAGACGTCGAGGCGGCGGTCCTGGACGACGGCCTCGACGTCGCGGAGGGGCTGGGCCTCGCCGCCAGGCCAGCCGATCTCGCCCAGGAACGCCTGCGGGCGCCCGGCGAGGTCGAGCACGTGGAGGCCCTGCCGGTCCACCACGTAGAGCAGCTCGTCGAAGCCGACGTAGACGTCCGTCGGGCCGTCGAGGGGCCCCATCGCACCCTGCGAGTAGAACGGGTTGAGCGGGACGTAGCCGACCTGGTCCACGAGCGTGGGATCCACCTGCCCCTCGTCGAAGATCTCGTCGGTCGTCGGGTCGCTCTTCGAGCCGAAGAGGGCGTCGCAGCCGGGAAGGGCCCAGACGGCGAGGAGCCCGAGGGCCAGGCGGCGAAGGGCCAGGCGGCGAAGGGCCAGGCGGCGGGATGGCCAGGTGGCCAAGTGGGAAAAACGAGTCGGCAAACGCATGGACTGCAAACGATCTATCTGGCTATCTGCCCATCTGGCCATCTGGCCCTACTCCAGCCGGAGGTCGAGGCCGATGCGGTGGACGGCGCCGAGGCGGTCGAGCCGGGTGTAGGCGTAGTCGATCCGGAGGTCCGGGCCGAGGCCGGGGACGACGAGGCCGGCGCCCACGCTGGGCAGGCTCCCCTCGTCCACGCCGAAGCGGTAGCCCGCGCGGAGGACGAGCAGCGCGTTGAAGGTGTACTCGGCGCCGACGTTGAACTGCTCGGCGTGGTCGTTGGGGTTGGTGAGCTGGCCCGAGAGCACGAGGTCGTGCGCGCCGCCGGCATCGGCGAAGGGCCGGTAGCTCGCGCCGAGGAGGAACGTCGTCGGCGGCGTGATCCCCTCGAACTCCGTCTCCGTCACCGTCCCGTCGAGCGTCTCGCGGGTGAGGGCGCCCTCGGGCTCGCCGTTGAGGCCGAAGTTGCGGATGGCCACGCCGAGCCGGACGCCCGTCTCGCCGATGCGGTAGGCCACGCCGAGGTCGAGGAGCCCCGTCTGGGTAGCCACCCCGGCGGCGCTTTCGCGGACGTACTTCGCCGTCACGCCGTACGAAAAGAGGTCGGTGAGCGCCTGGGCGACGGAGAGGCCGACGGCGGCGTCCACGAGGCGGAACGTCTCGCCGGTGCCCTCGGGGCCGGAGAACTCCGTCGTGACCGGCATCTCGCCCGAGTCGAGGGCCTGCACGCTGAGCCCGAGGGTGACGGGGCCGACGCGCCGGTAGGCCGCGGCGTAGTGGAGGGCCACGTCGGCGAAGTAGGCGGCGGTGGCGGCGCCGGCGCGGGTGGTCCCGCCTCGGGCGGCGAGGGCGGGGTTCCAGAACAGCGCGCTCGCGTCGTCGGCGTCGGCCACGACGGTGCCGCCGAGGGCCGCGCCGCGCGGGTCCACGGGGATCTTGAGGAACTGCAAGCCGGAGGTGCCCGCGCGGTCCGCGCCGAAGGACGGGAGGACCTGGGCGCGCGCCGGGAGCGCGGCGGCCAGCAGGAGGAGGACGGAGGCGATTCGGAGGGTCATCGCGTGTGGCGTACTTCGTATTGCGTAGTGCGTAGGAGGGCTTCCGTTACGCCATACGCAACACGCGATACGGCATCAGAACTCGAAGGAGAGCCCCAGCAGCACGTGGCGCTGCGGGAGGAAGCGGGCGGGGTTGAGCGGCGGGAGCCCGCTCGTGTTGGGGTCCTCGTAGCGCGGGTCGCGGAGGTTACCCGGCACGTCGTAGTCGGCGTTGCCGCGGAGCGCGGCGAAGTCGGTGCCCGGCGCCACGTCCGGGTAGGCCCGGCCGGTGACGGGGTTGATGAGGACGGCGTTCTGCTGGTTGAACAGGTTGGTCACCTCCAGCGTGAGGTTGAGGTCCTGGCCGGCGACGTCGATGGAGCGCTGGAGGCTCAGGTCGAACCACCACCACGGGGCGCCGACCTCGGAGAAGCGGAGGGCGCGGTCCTCGACGGTTTCGTAGATCGGCCGCCAGTCGCGCTCGCCCGTGAACGGGTTGACCTCGTTGCCGACGAAGCGGACGGGCGTGTAGCGCTGGCCGCTGCGGAACGTCGAGGAGACGTAGAGGCGGAAGCGGTTGAGGCCGGGCACGCCGAAGAGGGGGCGCCCGCGGTCGTAGGTGAACGTCGTCGAGGCCTTGACGTCGAGCGGGCGGTCCCAGGCGAGCGGCGTCTCGAACGTGTTGTCCACGTTGCCCTCCTGGATGAGCTGCTGGAGCGCCTCGTTGTTGGTGGACGAGAGGCCGGTGGCGCGGCTGTAGGAGGCGTTGATCTGGCCGCGGAACCACTGCCCGATGCGCTTGACGTAGGAGACCTCCAGGCCGCGCACGCGGGCGAAGTCGCCGTTGACGCGGAGGGCGCGCTGGGTCTCGCGGCCGGTGGCGTCCCGCACCGCCACCGAGGCGACGGTGATGAAGTCGAACTTGTCGCGCCAGAAGGCGGTGACGGTGAGGGCGTCGTCGCTCGTGATCTGGTTGCGGAAGCCGATCTCGTAGGAGATGTCCACCTCGGGGTTGAGGTTGGGGTTGCCGAGGTCGCCGAAGAAGGAGCGGTCCTGGTAGAACGGGTCGAGGTTGGTGTAGAGGAACGTCGGGTGCGGCAGGCGCATCGAGTGCCCGTAGTTGAAGAAGAGCACCTGGTTCTCGCGGACGGGGAAGCTGACGCGCACCTTGGGCAGGAGGCGGGCCTTCCAGCGCAGGCCGAGGAGGCCGACGGTCTCGCCGAGGTAGGCCTCGCGGATGACGCCGGGGATGGTGTAGACGCTGTCGGCCACGAGGTCGTCCACGTAGGCGCCGGGCGCCCAGAACTCGGAGCGCAGGCCGAGGTTGGCGATGAGGCCGCGGTAGCGGAACTGGTTCTGCACGAAGAGCGCGGCGCGGCGCGGCTTGACGCGCCAGACGTCGGACGCCTCGCCGAGGCGGTTGGACCGCGTAGTGTCGCCCTCGGCGGTGATGATGGGCGCGCCGATCCAGGGGCGGATCACGTCGATCCACTGGTAGTCGTTGAGCTTGACGTCGAAGCCGGCCGAGAGCTCGTAGCCGCGGTTGGCGGTGAACCGGGTGTAGGTCCCCTTGAGGACGGTCTCCTCGGCGAAGTGGTCGTGCCAGCGCGTGGCGATGCCGCCGTTGTTGAAGAGGCCGGGGCCGGGGAGGACGAAGAGCACGTTGGGGTCCACCGGGTCGCCGTTCTCGTCCACGAAGAGGCGGCCGGGGTACTCGCCGAGGGTCTCGGGGTCGAGCTCGGAGTCCACGTTGTCGGGGCGCCAGTCGCGGCCGTTGGCGTCGGCGCGGAGGCGGGTGAAGAGGCGGCTGGCCTGGAGCTCGTAGAACGACTGGTTGCCGATCACGTGCGTCCACTTCAGGTAGGCGACGTTGTTGTCGTGGGTGAACGTGTTGGCGTTGTCGGGCTGGAGGGCGAAGGCGTACTGGTAGCCGGGCCGGATGGTGTCGTCGTTGCCGGTCACCTGGAGCATCCGGGTGTTCTGGTTGACGGTGAGCGAGCGCTGGTAGCTGCCCTGCAGCTTCATGCCCGGGCGCGGGAGCCACGTCAGCTTGCCGAGGCCGGCCCAGCGGTTGTCTGCGCGGGGCATCCAGAACTCCGTGTCGTAGAGCGAGCTGTGGAGTTGGTCGGGGACCGACGTGAAGCGCGTGAAGTCGTCCGAGAGGCGGACCTGGCCGGAGGCGAAGAACCGGAGCGTGCCGGGGAGGATGGGGCCGGAAAGAGTGCCCTCGTAGACCTCCTCGTTCCACGTGCTGCCCCAGTCGTCGTTGAAGCCGAGGTTGTCGCGCTTGTGGGAGAACGAGCCGTGGAACGCGTCGGTCCCGTCGCGGGTGGTGACCGAGACGACGCCGGAGGTGGCGTCGCCCACGTCGGCCCCGACGCCGCCGGTGGTGACCTCGACCTCGGCGAAGGCGTTGGCGCCGAGGTCGAGCCCGAAGCCGGTGCCGGCCAGCGGGTCCTTCGCGCTCACGCCGTCCACGAGGAAGCCCGTCTCGTCGGCCCGCCCGCCTCGGATGTAGAGGCCGGTCGGGTCGCGCACGACGCCGGCCTGGCTGGCGACCACCTGCTGCACCTCGCGCACGGGCGCGGCGGCGATCTCCTCCCGCCCGATGGTCACCGCGCTCGACGACTGCTCCACGTCGATGAGCGGCTTCTCGCCCACGACGACGACCTCCTCGCCCGCGAGCACGGCCGGCGCCAGCTCGACGTCGAGCGTGGTCGTCTCGCCGTTGCGCACGGCGATGCCGGTGTACTGCCGCGTCTCGTAGCCGATGTACGACACCTGCACGGTGTACTCGCCCGCCCGCAGCCCGGCGATGGCGAAGCGGCCGTCGAGGTCGGTGGCCGCGCCCTGGCTGGTGCCGAGGACGAGGACGTTGACGCCGGGGAGCGGATCGCCCAGCTCGGCGTCGGTCACGGTGCCGGCGAGGCGGCCCTGGGCGAGCGCCGGGGCGGCGAGAAGGAGGCTGGTCAGCGCGAGGAGAAGGGGGCGCATGGGAGACGGATGCGTAGTCCGTGTTGCGTAATGCGTAAGGGTGCCGGACCAGGCAGGCTGGTAACGCCACCTTTCCGGCATCCCCGCCTGCGCGGGGACGACGGCCGAGGGGATCTGGAGATCGGGACGGGGGGCTCCATGTCGCCTACCTCGGGAAACCCATCGCGGCGAGGATGCGGCGGACGGCCTCCTGCGGCGCGTCGGGGTCGCCGTCGGCGCCGACGAGGAACGGCTGGCCCGAGAGGTCGCTCAGCATCGGGAGGGCGAAGAGCGCCACGGCCGCGTCGGAGCGGATGGACGCCACGGTGGACGGCCCGGGCCAGGGGACGAACCCGCCTGCCTTCAGCGTCGCCGTGTACGCGCCTTCGTAGAGTGCGATGGTGCCGGCCGCGACCGGGTAGCCGTACGTGCCGCCGACGTTGCGCGCCGTCTTGAGCGCGGGCAGCGTCGCGCCGCCGGGCAGCGGCTGCACCGGCGTGACGGCCGAGCCGGTGAACAGGTCCAGGAACGGCTCGTACTCAGGGTACTCCGAGAAGTCGAGCAGGCCGGAGAGCGGGAGCAGCGCGAGGGCCTGGTTGCCGGCGTTGTCCTCGGGGCTGTTCGGGAGGCGGACCGGCACGTTGATGAACAGCCGGCCGCCGTCGGCGAGGAACTCGCTCAGGACGCCCGCCGCAAACGGGAGGTTGTTGCCGATGGCGCGGTTGGTGGCGTTGTTGGAGACCCAGTAGACGTGGTCCCAGAAGCGGAGCGTCTCGCGGAGCGTAGGCAGGGCCCGCTTCGGCAGGTTCTCGCTGTAGGCCGAGACGATGGTGGAGCCGGTGTGGAACGGCTCGGCGAGGTACCACTCGTCGAAGGCGGCGCCGTAGCTCGCCAGGATGTCCCGGTGGTAGGGCATCACGACGGTGTGGTTCGCCGTGCGGTAGTCGTTGACGAGGAGGACGCCGGCCGTGACGCGCCGGACGAACCACGTCTGCCCCGCATCCGGGTCGGGATAGCGGGCCGTCCGGCTGGTGAACTCGGCCGCGTCCACCGAGCGGAGGTAGACGGTGTTGTCCGCGTCGAGCCGGAAGCCGGGCAGCGCGAGGCCGGTGTCGATGCCGCTGGTCCCGATGAGCACGCGCGCCGTCGTCTCGGTGGCGCGCGGGTCGGCGGCGACGAGCGTGACGAAGTCCACGTCGGCCGGGAGGCGGAGGAAGCCGGCTGTGGTGTCGTTGAGGGCGATCTCGACGCCGAGGAGGTTGGCCGCGCCGTCGGGGTCGTCGGCGGCCCAGGTGAAGGAGGCGGCGGGCCAGGTGGTGTCCGGCGGGACCTCGACGCCGGAGAGGCGCAGCGTCGGCGGGGAGTTGCGGATGGGGAAGACCGTCCGGGCCGGCTCGGGGTCCTTCGCCCCGTCGTCGTCGATGGCGCGGACCTCGAAGGCCACGGCGGCGGTCTGGTCGCCGGGCGGGATGGGCAGCGTGACGGTGGTGTCGCGGCGGGTGGTTGCGATCCAGCCCTCCTCGGGGCCGATCTCGCCGAGGCGGCTCGCGTCGTAGTAGCGCAGCTCGTAGCCGGCGACGAAGCCGTCGGGGTCGGTGCCCGACCAGTGCACCTCGACGGTGCTGGTGAGGGTGCCGTCGCCGAGGGTCTCGCGGAGGTCCGTCACGCGGACGGCCAGCTCGGTCTCGGGGGCCTGGTTGCCGGCCGCCTCGCCCGTGATGCCGGCGTCGCACGCGGCGAGAGCGAGGAGAAAGGCCAGGTAGGCAGGTGGCCAGGTGGCCAGGTGGGGGAGGCGGAGGTTCAAGCCTGCGAAGCGTGTCGTTGGAGGGAGCGGATCAGGCCGCGGAGCATCCGGCTCAGCCGGTCGGCGTGGTCCAGCACGGGGTGCGCCGAGGCCGCGTCGAGGCACCCGACGCGCTCGGCGATGAGCGCCTGCGTCTCGGCCTCGCGCAGCGAGGCGTGCGCGCAGCGCCGATGCTGGGAGCGCAGATGCCGGATGTACTCGTTGGTCCGGCCGCGTCCCCACCCTTCCGCCACGTTGGACGGAATGGAGACGGCGGCGCGGCGGAGCTGGGCGGACAGGCCGAACCGTTCGTCGTCCGGGAAACGGCGCGTCATCGCATAGACCTCGGCGACGAGGCCCATCGCTTCCTGCCACACGGCGAGGTCGCGATAGCTGCGGATGCGGTCGTTCCCTTCCGGTCGGTTCGGCCTGTCCCCCATCTGGCTAGCTGCCTACCTGGCGATCTGGCCTCACTTGAGCAGCGTCATGCGGCCGGTGAGAACCTGATCGCCCGCCGCGAGGCGGTAGACGTAGACGCCCGAGGCGAGGCCGGAGGCGTCGAAGGTGGCCGTGTAGGAGCCGGCCTGGAGCGGGCCGTCCACCAGCGTGGCGACCTCGCGGCCCAGCGCGTCGTAGACGCGGAGGGTGGCCGGGCCGGCGGCGCCGACCTCGAAGCGGAGGGTCGTCATCGGGTTGAACGGGTTGGGGTAGGCCGCGTCGAGGCGGTACGTCCCCGGCACGCCCGGCCCGGTCTGCTCCACGTCGAGCACGATGGCACCGATGTCGTCGAGGCTCGGCGGCGTCACCCGGTAGCTGCCGAAGGCGTAGTTCCAGGGCCCCTGCACGAAGGAGATCGTGGCGTTGAGGTTGAGGTTGAGGATGTTGAAGTCGGCCGGGATGGCCTCCGACGTGTCATCCACGCGGACCTCGTTGGCCTCGGTGCCGTCGGAGGAGACCTGGAATTCCCCGAAGCCGGGCTCGTTGTCCGGGCCGTCGGCGTTGACGTCGGTGACGATCACGTTCTCGAAGCGGACGAGGAGGCCCTCATGCGCCTCGGCGGTGCCGGGGTCGTCGCCGTTGAGGACGCCCGTGGGCAGCACTTTGTGGGCGTAGGGCGAGCCGGAGTTGTCGATGGTGAACTCGGCGTTGCCCCGGAGGTCGAGCTGCGTCAGGCCGGAGAACTCCTCGATCTCGGCGACCGTGATCGTGATCTGGTCGCCGACGGCGACGGGGCTGTTGCCCGGCACGATGGCCCAGATGCCGGTCCACTCGCCGAGGCCGGGGTCGTCCTGGAGCGTGATGAAGCGGAGGCCGTTGTCGGCGAAGAAGTCGCTCTGGACGACGGCGGTGATGTCCATGTCCGTGTCGGCGCCGAGGTAGGCGAGGGGGCTCGGCCCGGGCTGGCCGTCGGGCGTGCGCTGGATGTGCTCGATGGCGGTGATGCCGCCGTAGAGCACGCGGTACGTCTGCTCGGTGGTCGTCGAGGTCCCGCCCTCGCTGTCCGTCGCCTCGACGGTGAAGACGACGAAGGAGCCGTCGGGCGCCGTCGGGATCTCACCCTCGTAGGTGCCCGAGCCGTCGTCGGTCAGGTTGACCGTGCCCGTCGTGCCGGAGGGGAGGAACTCGTAGCTGAGCACGACCGAGGTGATGGTGCGGTTCGGGTCCGGCGTGACCTCGACGGCCACCTCGACCGGCGCGTTGCCCGGCACCGTGTCCGGGAGCGTCACGCTGCCGAAGATCGGTGGCGACTCCAGCCGCTCCAGGTCCTCGTCCTCGAACGGACTGACGGCGAAAACCGAGCCCTGCGGGAAGGTGGTGCCGTTGAAGTCGAAGGAGGGGAGGACGGCGAAGCCCTGAATGTTGATGACGGAGCCGATGGCCGGCGGGACGAAGGGATCGTCCGACGGACGCGTGTTCCACGGCGGGTTCGGGTAGCCGTTGCCGTCGCGGTCGTTGCGGTAGCGGAGCGAGAGGTCACCGGAGTTGACGAGGGCGTCCGTACCGGGGGACTTCCACTGGAAGTTGACCCGCTCGTTGGAACCGACGGCGTTGTCCACGACGAGGGCGTTCTCGAAGCGGATGTAGTTGTTGTTGTAGGCGTTGTAGTTGGCCCAGTTGACCTGCATCATGCCGCTGGGCAGCTCGGTCGAGACGTCATCGGTGGTGACCGTGATCGGGTCCATGATCTCGTCCGGCAGGCCGAGCGTCTGGTAGGGGCCGAGGTCCTCGTAGGCCGTCGGCACGAACTGGACCGTCAGGCCCCCGCTGCTGTTGCCCTCACCGAAGGTGGTGACCTCGGCCACGATGGTGTAGACGAAGCCCTTGCGGACGTTGACGCTGTTCCAGAGGCCGGAGCCGTCCACGATCTGCGCCACCATGCCCTCGTAGCCCTGCGTCACGGCGCTGGTGTCCCGGAAGAAGATGTGGACGCGGCCCGGCATGTTGTCGGCGTCCACCCAGCTCGCGTTGCCGGAGTTGTAGGGGTCGGTGAGTGCGACGGCCGTGAAGCGGACGAGCTCGCCCTCCATCACCGGGTGCGTGTGGTCGTCCACGTCATCGATGGTCAGCGTCTCGGCGTTGTCGATGAGATACTGGATGTCGGAATCGGCGACGCGCTGTGCTTCGCGCACGGTCACGTTGGTCTGTGCGGACGCGAGGCCGGGCGCGAGGAGCGCCAGCATCGCTAGAAATCGGATAGCCGTTTTCATGAGGGAGCGGGTTGTTGGTACGAGGAACTGGCCCGTATTGCGTAGTGCGTAAAGGCGTCCTTACGCGATACGTTCTACGCGATACGCCCTAGCGGATGATGACGAACTTGCCGGTCTGCGTCTCGCCGGTGTCGAGGTCGTGGACGGAGAAGAGGTAGAGGCCGCTGGCGAGGGCGAGGCCGTTCTCCGAGAGGATGTCCCAGGCGTGCTCGCCGCCGGGGAGCACGCGGTTCTCGCCGCTGAGGGCGCCGTACCAGCCAGTGTCGCCCTGGTAGGTGGCCGCGTCGTGGTCCATCTCGGCGACGATCTCGCCGGCGAGGGTGTAGACGCGGATCTGGCTACGCGGGGGGACGTTGGTGAAGTAGAGCTTGCGGGCCGTGTTGGAGCCGCCGTCCCACGCGGCACCGACGCGGTAGGGGTTGGGGTAGACGGCCACGGGGGGGCGCTCTCCGGCCGCCTCGGCGGGCGCGCCGGGGAAGACGCGGACGGCGTTGGCGGTGGCGCTGGACTCGAACGGGGCGAGCCCGGCGGCGGCGTCGCCCTCGTCGAAGGCGGTCACGGCGAAGCCGTACTGCCAGCCGTCGAGGAGGCCCTCGGCCACGTAGCGGTAGCGGTACGCGACGCCGGGCTCGTCCTCGAAGGTGACGGGCTCGCCGAGGCGGACGGCCTCGAAGCCGGTGTTGAAGCCGACGTCGTTGCCCTCTGCGTCGAACTGCGCGAGGAGGCCGGCCTCGCCGAAGAGGTTGCCGCCCCGGTCGTCGCCGGGGTCGGAGCGGTAGATGCGGTAGCCCTCGAAGTCGGCCCGTCCGGTGATGGGGTCCACGCTGGTCTCGGCGCGGTCGTCCCAGTAGAGCACGACGCGCCCGCGCTCGGGGACGGCGCGGAGGCGCGGGCTGGCGGGCGGCTCGGGGATGAGGTAGCGGTCGAGCGTGCCGTTGCCGTTGAGGTCCTCGCCCGCGTCGAGGCGGCCGTTGTAGTTGAGGTCCTCGCCGGCGTAGGTCCGCATGGCCCAGAAGACGTTGTTGCGGAGCGGCGCGCGGCTCTCCTCGGTGTCGAGCGGGCGGGGGCCGAGGCCCTGGTAGTCCTCCGGCTTGAGCGCCGCCACGGCGGCGAAGGTGACCGTGATGGAGGCGCCGGGCTCGACGCGCACGAACGGGCCGACGGAGGTGAGCCCGATCCAGTTGCCCTCGGCGGTGATGCCGTCCTCGGCGAGCTGCTCGCGGAGGGGGCGCGGGTCTCCCGTGCCCGGAACGGGCAGGTCCAGCGGGAGGGGCGTGCTCATGCGCTCGTAGCGCTGGAGGTCGTTCTGGGGCCGGCCCAGCACGTCGCTGCTGCTGCTGAACTTCCAGAAGCGCGGGTTGAGGCGGGGGACGGGCAGGCCCTCGGCGGCGTACTCGTCCTGGAGGAAGGGGTGGAAGAAGCGGCGCCCGCCGTCGGGGTGGTCCCACTCGGCGCCGAGGAAGGCGAAGGCGCCGTAGGTGTTGAGGCTCTCCTCGGTGCCGCCCGCGTTCCAGGCGTAGGTGACGAACTGGCTGTCCGGCGCGGCGTCGAGGACGGTCCCGTCCACGTCGTAGATCGGCTCGCCGAGGAAGCCGCGCGCGCCCTTGTTGAAGAAGTTGGAGCCCGTCTCGCCGGTGTTGATCACGTTGCGGACGACGAGGTCGTCCCAGATGCCGACGTAGACGGAGTCCCACGCGGCGCCGGAGGTGTTCGTGATCTCGTACTCGACGACGACGAAGTACTCGGTGAAGGGGAAGCTCCAGGCGTAGGAGCGGGTGTTCACGACCATGCCGAGCTGGCCGGCCGGGTCCGGCATCGGCGTGAACGTGCCGGGCACGACGCGCGCGGTGTCGGCGAAGGTGGAGAGGAAGTCCTGCTGACTGACGGCCTCGGGCGTGAAGAAGGGGGACTCGGGGAGCGAGGAGCGCTGCTGGATGAAGCCGGCCTGGGCCACCTCGTAGCCGGCGGCGCCGGGGGCGTACCCGCCGCTGGAGGTGACGGCGGCGGTGCGGACGGTCACGAGGCCGTCGGCGCGGAGGGCGCCCACCCAGAGGCCCGCCTCGAAGAGGTGCTCCACGCCGGAGTCGAGCGGGTACTCGAAGGAGGGGGCGCCGTCCGGGTTGTTCCGAATGCTGCTGTTGCCCAGGAAGCCCGCGTTGGTCACGGTCAGGCCCACGTTGCCCACGTCGTGCGAGGCCTCCTGGAACTCCTGCGCCCGCACGGGCGCGACGAACAGGGCGGACGCGGCGAGGCTGCCTACGGCGAGGCCGAGGGCGGCGAGGCCGAAGGCAGCGAGGCGGCGCGGGGACAGAACCATCTGGCGACGGAATGAAAGGGGCGGTGGGGACGCAGGCGCCGGGACCGGGCTGCAGCCGAAACGACCACGCGAGCGACGGAACATACGGGGCCCGCCCGTCGGGCCGGAAGGCGGGCCGCGCTTTTGATGGATGCTTAACCGGGGCCGCCTCGGGCGGGCTCCGCCCCCCGGCGGCGACTGCACTGGCGCCCTAG
>CAZOJJ010000075.1:0-12396 GCA_964580105.1 uncultured Rhodothermales bacterium
TGCCCGATTCTCTGCCCGATTCTCTGCCCGATTCTCAGTCGGCCGCGCTGGACTGGCTCGACCGGCTCGGCCTCCCGGCCAGCCCGCACCACGAGCGGTTCGACGACATCGAGGACGTCGTCGCCTTCTGCGACCGCTGGGCCGAGCGGCGCGACGACCTCGACTTCGAGATCGACGGGGTCGTCGTCAAAGTGGATCGGCGGGACTATCAGGACGTCCTCGGCACGGTGGCGAACGCGCCGCGCTGGGCGGTGGCCTACAAGTTCCCCGCGCGGGAGGCCACGACGACCCTCCTCGACATCGAGCACAACGTCGGCCGCACGGGCGTCATCAAGCCGCTGGCCATCCTGGAGCCCGTCGGCATCGGTGGCGTGACCGTCTCGAAGGCCACGCTCCACAACGCCGACTACATCCGCGACCGCGACATTCGCATCGGCGACCGCGTCGTCGTCAAGCGGGCCGGCGACGTGATCCCCCAGGTCGTCGCGCCCGTCCCCGAGGCGCGGACGGGCGCCGAGCGCGCGCACGCGATGCCGGCGCACTGCCCCTCGTGCGGCGAGCCGCTGGAGCGCCTCGAGGGCGAGGCCGACTGGCGCTGCGTCTCGGCCGACTGCCCCGCTCAGCTCAAGCGGCTCATCGAGCACTACGCCTCGCGGAACGCGATGGACATCGTCGGCCTAGGCTCGAAGGTGGCCGTGGTGCTGGTCGAGTCCGGCCTCGTGCGCGGCCTGCCCGACCTCTACCGGCTGACGCAGGACGACCTCCTCGGGCTCGACGGCTTCAAGGCGAAGAAGGCCGAGAACCTGCTGAAGGGATTGAACGCCTCGAAGTCGCGCCCGCTGCGGCGGCTTCTGTTCGGCCTCGGCATCCGGTTCGTCGGGGAGACGGTGGCGGCGCTGCTCGTCTCCGGATTCCCCTCGCTCGACGCCCTCGGCGAGGCGTCCGAGGAGGACATGATCGCCATCGACGGGATCGGGCCGGAGACGGCGGCGAGCGTCGTCGCCTGGTTTGGCCACGAGCGGAACCGGCGGGCGGTGGAGGCGCTCCGGGAGCTCGGCGTCAACACGGAACGGCTGCCGGAGGAGGCGCCGGCCGCGAAGCCATCCGGGGGCGCCGTGGCCGGGAAGGTGTTCGTCCTCACCGGCACGCTCCCGACGCTCGCGCGCACCGAGGCGAAGGCGCGCATCGAAGCGGAAGGGGGGAAGGTCACCGGCAGCGTCTCCAAGAAGACCGACTACGTCGTGGCCGGCGAGGCGGCCGGCTCCAAGCTCGAGAGGGCGCAGGAGCTCGGCGTGCCGGTGCTGGACGAGCCGGCCCTCCTCGCGCTGTTGGAGGGCGCCGCCCCCTCGCCCGACCCCGTACCGAACCCGCCCCAGGGCACCCTCTTCGACTGACGTGCTCGACGCCCTGAAACGAAAGCTGGCATACCGCCACGCGTGCAAGGCCGTCCTGCACCGTGCCGTGCCCGAGTGGCCCGAGCGGCCCCAGGACCGCCGTGTGCTGGTCCTCCTCCCGGAAGCCGAGGCGGACCTGCGTGCCGCCTGGGCGTTCGTCAAGACGCTCGACCTACACCCGACGCACCTGATCCCCGTGAGCCTCCGCGACGGCGTGGCGTACGTGCCCGACGCCTTCGCCGGGGCCGTCTTTACGGTCGGGACGAAGCAGCGGGACTGGCGCGGCCTGCCTCAAAAAGTGATCTCGGACGCACTCTGGACGCAACGCCCGCACGTCGCGCTCGACCTCTCGCCGGGGTTCGACCTCGCCGCGGCCTACCTCGTCGGCGCCTCGCCGGCGCGGTTCCGGGTCGGCTTCTTCAGCGACGAGGGGGAGCCGTTCTACGACTTCATGATCGCCCAGACCGACGGGTACGCCTCCGCCGTAGAGTCGCTGCGGACGTACCTCGCCTCCGTCGTTCCTCCGGTCCTCGCCTTCGCCGATTGACCCGTGCACGCGCTCGACTACGTCGTCTTCGGGGTCTATCTGGTGGGCGTGGCAGCCCTGGGCCTCCGGGTGGCCGGGCGGCAGGCGTCGGCCTCGGACTACTTCCTCGGAGGGCGGGGGCTGCCGTGGTGGGCAGTCTGTTTTTCCGTTATTGCAACCGAAACCAGCACCCTCACGATCATCGGCACGCCGGCGGTGGCCTACGGGGGCAGCCTGCTCTTCGCCCAGCTCACGCTCGGCTTCCTGCTCGGGCGGATCGCCGTGAGTGCGTGGCTGCTCCCTCGCTACGTTCGGGGTGAGCTCGTCACTGCCTACGCCTACCTCGGCGAGCGCTTCGGCGACCGGATGCGCGGCGTGGCCTCGGTGACGTTCATGGTCACGCGGCTCCTGGCCGACGGCGTGCGCCTGTTTGCCGTCGCCATTCCGCTGAAGGTCATCGCGCAGGGGGCGGGGTGGGACGTGAGCTACCCCGTGCTGATTGCCGCGATCGGCCTCGTCACGATCCTCTATACGTACGTCGGCGGTCTGCGGGCGGTAGTGTGGGTGGATGCGGTCCAGATGGGGATCTACCTCCTGGGCGCACTGATCGCGGCGGCCTTGCTCGCGAATGGATTGCCGGACGGCTGGTGGGCCGAGGCGGTCGAGGCCGGGAAGACGCAGGTCGTGGATGTCAGCGGCGGGCTCACGCACTGGCTGACCTCGCCGTACGCGTTTCCGACGGCCGTCGTCGGCGGCGCCGTGTTCACGATGGCCTCGCACGGGACCGACCAGCTCATCGTGCAGCGGCTCCTCGCGTGCCGGACGCTGCCGGAGAGCCAGCGCGCGCTCGTCGGGAGCGGCGTCGGCGTCGTGGTCCAGTTCGGGCTCTTTCTGTGGATCGGGCTCCTGCTCTGGGCGCACTACGGCGGCGCGGCGCCGGGGGCCCTCGGCCTCACCCGCGGCGACGAGGTGTTTCCGAAGTACATCGTCGAGGCGATGCCCGCCGGTCTGGCCGGCCTGCTCCTGGCCGGCATCGTCGCAGCGGCGATGAGCACGCTTTCGTCGTCGCTCAACGCGCTCGCCGGTTCCTCGTTGTTCGACGTCTACGAGCGGCTCGCCGGGGCGCAGCCGGACGAACGGACGACGCTGCGGCTGAGCCGGTGGATGACGCTCGTATGGGGGCTGGTCTTCATCGGCTTCGCGCTCCTGTTCCGCGACATGGACAACCCCGTGGTGGAACTCGGCCTCGGCATTGCCAGCTTCACTTACGGCGGCCTGCTGGGCGTCTTCGCCCTCGGCGTGCTCAACGCCCGGGCGCGCGAATCCGACGCGCTGGTTGCCTTCCTCGTCACCGTCGCAGCGATGACGGTCGTCATCTTCGGGCTCTTCTACAGCGCCACCGAGGCGGGCTGGCTGTTCGTCTGGCGGCCGTCGCCGGAGGTGCGGGCCGCGGAGGGGCTGGTTCCGCTGGCGTGGCCGCTCTACACCGTCCTCGGGGCCGGCGGCCTCCTCGGGCTGGGCAGCCTCCTCGCTCTCCGTCACCCCCGCCCCGGCTGAGTCCTCGGCGGCACCCGGGCGCCTCCACGGCGTCCAACCGCCTCGTCGTAGCTTTCGGGCGATTCCGACACCGCACGCATGAGCATTCTCGAAAGGGTGGGACTGGGCCCGAAGCCCAACCGGCGTCCGCGCCGCCCCGGGCTCAAGCTCGAAGGGCGCACGACCGGCCGCGCGCCGCGGATGTCGCGGCGGATGGTGTGGGAACGCGTCGGGCTGCTCAGCGCGCTGGTGCTCCTGACGCTGCTTGCCTTCCCCCGCGTGCAGTTCTACGAGAACACGGCGGAGGTGGGAGACGTGTGGCTCGACGACGACCTCGTCGCTCCGTTCAACTTCCCCATCCGCCTCACCGAGGCCGAGCTGGAGGCGAAGCGTGACTCCATCCGCGCCACCGAGCCGCCCGTCTTCGCCGTTCAGCCGAATGCCACGGCGGAGTCGCAGGCCCGCCTCGACACGCTCGACCTCCACCTCGACGAGGTCTTCGCCGCGTACCGGGACTGGCAGCTCGGCCAGACGCGCGGCCAGCCCGCCGAGGTCATCCGCGCCGATTCGAGCCGCTACGCCGCCGCCCGCGCCGTCTTCCCCGTTACGCTCTCCGACGCCCACTGGGCGGCCCTCCTGCGCTCCTTCGCCGCCCGCTCCGGCGAGCTGCCGACGGATTCGAGGACGGACGCATCCGGGCCGCCTCTGGACGACCAGCTGCTGCGGAGCCTCTCCCGCCTGATCGCCGGCGAACTCAGCGACCGCGTGCTCAGCGTCAGCCGCGACAGCATCCAGGCCGGAACCCTCTTCGTGCGGAACGAGGACCCCCGCATCCGCGACGAGCACGCCCGCTCTCTCGACGAGGTCCTCGGCATCGACGAGGCGTACGCGAGGGTGCAGCAGGCGCTGCTTCGCGAGTACGGCGGGGACCGCGAGACGGTCCGCCTCGGGCTCGCCTTCTTCCGCTTTGCGTTCCAGCCCTCGCTGGTGTACCAGCAGGAGGCTACCGAGCAGCGCATCCAGGAGCGGATGGCCGAGATCCGGCCCACGCGCGGGCTCGTCCGCCAGAACATGACCATCGTCCGCCGGGGCGACGAGGTCACGCCGGCGGTCTACGAGCAACTCGTTTCGCTCGAATACGCCCAGCGCGACCGGAGCGGCGAGATCAGCGTGCTGCGGACGTGGATCGGGAAGACGCTCCTCGTCCTGGCCGCCTTCTCGATCTTCTTCCTCTACCTGTACCTCCTCCGCCGGCAGATCTACACGGACCTCCGCATGATGGTGCTCATCACGCTGGTGATGGGCGGGACGGTCCTCGGCTTCTGGATCGTCGGGCAGATCGTCCTCCTGAGCGACCTCGCCGTGCCCGTAGGGCTCGCCTCCATCCTCATCACCGTCATCTTCGACTCCCGCGTCGGGATGTTCGCGACGGTGACGCTGGCGGCGGTCGGCGGCCTCGTCTTCGGGTTCGACTTCGAGTTCACCTTCGCCACCATCTTCGCCGGGTTCGTGGCGGTGTTCTCCGTCCGCGACGTGAAGAACCGGAGCCACCTCGTGCTCTCGGCCGCGCTCGTCCTCACGGCGTACCTCGTCATCGGCACCGGGTACGCGTTGATGCGCGCGAATCCGTTCGAGGGGCGGCTCATGCTCGACCTCCGCAGCATCCTCGTCAACGGGACGCTCCTCCTCCTGGCGTCGCCGCTCCTCTGGGGCGCCGAGCGCCTCTTCAAGGTGACGACGGACCTGACGCTGCTGGAGCTCTCCGACACCAACCGGGACCTCCTCAAGAACCTCTCGCTCCGGGCGCCGGGTACGTTCAACCACGCGCTCCAGGTCGCCAACCTCGCCGAGGCCGCCGCCGACGCCGTCGGCGCCAACGCGCTCCGCGCCCGCGTCGGCGCGCTCTACCACGACATCGGCAAGATGCTCAAGCCGGAATACTACATCGAGAACCAGCAGCCCGGCGAGAACCCGCACGACCGCATCACGCCGTACATGAGCGCGCTCATCATCGCGAGCCACGTGAAGGACGGCCTGGAGCTCGGCCGCGAGCACAGCCTCCCCCAGGTGGTCCTCGACTTCATCCCGACCCACCACGGGACGACGATGATGGAGTACTTCTACCGGAAGGCGAAGGAACTGGAGGGGGAGGACGATCCGCCCGTCAACGAGGCCGAGTTCCGCTACCCCGGCCCCCGGCCGTGGACGAGCGAGCAGGCCATCGTGATGCTGGCGGACTCGGTCGAGGCGGCCAGCCGCTCCCTGGAGAAGCCCACGCCGCGCCGCCTCGAAGCCCTCATCGACGCCATCTTCAAGGCGCGCACCGAGGACGGGCAGCTCGGCGCGAGCCCGCTCACGTTCAGCGACCTCAGCCAGGTCAAGGAGACCTTCCTTTCCATCCTCTGCGGCATCTACCACTTCCGCGTCAAGTACCCCGATCAGCCCGACGGGAAGGAGCCCGAGGAGGCGGTGCCGGGTGACGGGGCGACGGAGCACCTCCAGCTCAAGAAGGCCGCCGGCCTCGACGTGCAGGTGCCCCAGCGCGCCGGCGAACGCGCTGGCGAACGCGCCGGCGAACGCGCCGGCGCCACCGACGCCGAGGCTCGCTCGTCCGAAGAGCGCTCCTCGATGGGCTAGCGGCCGACGGCGTCGCGGACGCGCGTGAGGGCGTCGGCCATCGGGACGGGCGTCAGTTCGAGCGCCGGGGCCTCGCCGAGGAGCGGGCGGAGGCGGCGGCGGACTTGCGGCGTGTACAGGATGAGGTCGGCCTGGCGCACGAGCGTTTCCAGCCGCCGCCGCTCGCCTTCGATGGGGAGCGCCAGGAGCTGCCCGCGGAATCCCGTCAGCGCGCGCAGCTCGTCCACGATGGGGGCAACGGCCTCGGGGCTGCGGGTCACGAGGCCGAGGAGGTCGCCCGTCCCGAGCCGCGCCACCCGCTCCTGCACGTCGAACGACGGCGTCACGCGGAGGCCGACGACCTCGGCCTTCGGGAGCGTCGCCATCGCTGGCTGGAGGAGCGGGAGGGCCACAATCGCGGCGTCGGCGTCGGCGTGGCGGCCGAGGTCGCTCAACACGGCCGGATCCACGCGCTCCTGTAGCAGACCCGAGAGCTGCTCGGCCACCGTTTCGGCCTGCTCGCGGTAGGCGTCCACGTAGAGGAGCTTGCGCCGCACGCCGGGCGACTCGAAGAACTGCCGCTGCTCCTCGAAGAGGTACTCCGTCTCCTCGTCCGAGAGCCCCAGCGAAACGAGCCGCTGGAGGGCGTCCTGGATCACGGCGGCGCCTCGCTCGCGCCGCTCGGCCGCCGAGAGGGCCGGGCGCTCGACGGCGTAGAACCCGCCGCCCCGGCGCGACTCCAGCAGCCCCTCGGCTTCGAGCTGCTGGTACGCCTTGCGGACGGTGTGGAAGGAGATGCCGAGCTGGTCGGCCATCTTCCGCGTGGAGGGGAGGCGTTCGCCGGTGCGGTATCGCCCCGCCGCGAGGTGGTAGCGAAGCTGCTCGACGAGCTGCTCGGCGATGGGGAGGGAGGCGTCGCGGTCGAGTTCGATCACACCCGTTATTGCAATTCAGTCAAAATCCGAGCAGCTCATGAAGTAGAAGCAGCGGGGGCACCGGTACTTGCAGCGCTGGTTCTCCAGGCGTGCTCCGCAGTTGGGGCAGTGGTCCCAGTAGCAACGCACCTCGCCAGTGGGCCGGAACGAGGGGGCGGATTCGTCGGGGAACGGAAGCGAGGGCTGGTCGGCGGGGTCCGGCAGCGGACGGGGCGACGGGTTCACGGCGTCGGCGGCGGGTGGCGCCGTAGCATACGAAACCGGCGTCATGCCTCGGCCATGCCTTCCAGCTCGGTGGCCGCCTCGCGGAGCGCGCCGAGGAGGCGGTCGTACTCGGGCCACTCGCCGGGCCGGAGCGGCAGCACCCGGTCGCCGATGGCGGCGAAGCGGAGGCCCTCCTTGCGCCCCGGCTCGAAGACGGGCTCGAGGCGGACGGAGAAGGGCGAGGCCGCCTCGCGGCTGCGGGCGACGTCCCACGCCGATCGGATGGCGCCGAACCCGTGGCGGAGCACGATCTCGGCCGGCCGCCGCTGGAGGTCGTAGACGCCCCAGGCCGCGGCGCAGGCGTAGGCCAGCGGCACCGCCCAGAGCAGCGTGGTCAGCACGTCGGCCCCCTGGAGCACGGCCGCCAGTGTCACGACCATCACCCCGACGAAGGCGAAGGCGATGGGGCCGGCCTGGGCCCGCGCGAGGGCGAGTGCCAGGCTGCTGTCGCCGGGGTGGTAGATCGAGCGGAAGACGCGCATGGCGGATCCGGGGCTCTGGGTGATTCGATTCCGCCGGCGTAGCCGCTTCCTACTCGCTCTCCAGCCATGCGGTGGCGTCCTCTCGCGAATCGAAGAAGCGAAACTGCCGCCCCTGATTCGCCTCACGCGCGAACTCCTGAAACCGCTCGGAGTGGGCCGAGAGGTCGGGAACGACGCAGGCCAGCCTGACGCCGTACAGCGTGAGGCGCTGGGCGAGCTCCCCCGCGACTCCGGTGCTGAGGTCGAAGAATGCGGGCGGCAGCGCGTCGCGGTCGATGAGGATCGCCTGCTCCCCCTGTTCGACGCACGCGGCGGCGACGGCAGCGGGCGTGAACGCTCCGTGGGGCTCAAACTCGATGAATGCACGCATGGGGCGCTTCGACAGGGGACTTGGACGCGGAGAACGCCGTCACATCACCACCTTGTCGGCGGTGGCAGCCTCGCGCTCGGCCGGGTCGGGCTGGTGGAAGGGGTAGGCGTAGTGCGTCGGCGGGACGAACGTCTCCTTGATGGCGCGGAGGCTCGTCCAGCGGAGGAGGTTGACGTAGGAGCCGGCCTTGTCGTTGGTGCCGGAGCCGCGCGCGCCGCCGAACGGCTGCTGGCCCACGACGGCGCCCGTCGGCTTGTCGTTGACGTAGAAGTTGCCGGCGGAGTCGGCCAGCGCCTCGGTGGCCTTCGCGATGACGGCGCGATCCCTGGCGAAGATGGCGCCGGTGAGGGCGTAGGGGCTCGTCCGGTCCACCGTCCGCAGCAGCTCGTCGAAGTCGGTCCCCTTCGGCGCGACGTAGAGACTGGCGACGGGGCCGAAGATCTCCTCGCACATCGTTTCGTAGGCCGGGTCTTCGACCTTGAGCACAGTAGGCTCGATGAAGTAGCCCTCCTCGTCGGAGAAGGAGCCGCCGTGGAGGACCTCGACGCCGTCGGCCTCCTTCGCGCGCTCGATGTAGCCGGTGATGGAGTCGTAGGCCTTCCGGTCGATCACGGCGTTGATGAAGTTCGCGAAGTCCTCGACCGGGCCCATCTTCAGCTCGCCGAGCTGCTCCATCATGGCCTCCTCGATCTCGGGCCAGAGCGCCTCGGGGACGTAGATGCGGCTGGCCGCCGAGCACTTCTGGCCCTGGTACTCGAAGGAGCCGCGCACGATGGCCGTGGCGACGGCCGCGGGGTCGGCGCTCTCGTGGGCGACGATGAAGTCCTTGCCGCCCGTCTCACCCACGAGGCGGGGGTAGCTGCGGTACCGGTCAATGTGGGTGCCGATGGTCTTCCAGAAGTGGTTGAACGTGCTCGTCGAGCCGGTGAAGTGGAGGCCGGCGAAGTGCTCGGACGCGAAGACGGGGTCGCCCACGTCGGCGCCGTCGCCGGGGAGGAGGTTGATGACGCCCGGCGGGAGGCCGGCCGCTTCGAGCAGCTCCATGATGACGCCGGCCGAGAGCATGGCCGAGGAGGCCGGTTTCCAGAGCACGGTGTTGCCCATCAGCGCCGGAGCCGTCGGCAGGTTGCCCGCGATGCTGGTGAAGTTGAACGGGGTGACGGCGAAGACGAACCCCTCCAGCGGGCGGTACTCGACCTTGTTCCAGACGCCGACGGGCGAGACCGGCTGGTCGCTGTAGATCTGGGCGGCGAAGTGGACGTTGTAGCGGAAGAAGTCGATGAGCTCGCACGCCGAGTCGATCTCGGCCTGGAACGGGTTCTTCGACTGGCCGAGCATGGTGGCCGCGTTCATGCGGTCGCGGAACGGCCCGGCGAGGAGCTCGGCGGCCTTGAGGAAGATCGAGGCGCGGTCGGTCCACGCCATGCGCATCCAGTCGTGGCGGGCGTCAAGAGCGGCGCGGATGGCACGCTCGACGTGCTCGCCCTGCACCTTGTGGAACGTGCCGAGGCGGTGGGCGAGGTCGTGCGGCGGGCGGATCTCGCCGGTCCGGCCCGTCTCGACGCGCTCCCCGCCGATGACGGGGAGGACGAGGTGCTCCTCGGCCCGCATGGCCTCGATGGCCCGGCGGAGCGAGGCGCGTTCGGGCGAGCCGGGGGCGTAGCTGCGGACGGGCTCGTTGACGGGGGCCGGTGGCCGGAGGATCGTGTTGTTCATAGCTTGAGCGGGCGGGCGAGGATGGGCCGCCGGCGGCTTCTCCGCCGGCATCAACGGGTGCTCGAAGATACTCTGGCCCGCCGTCCCGGTTCGACCGGGCCGCCGCCTTCACCGCCTCTCCCACGGCCTCTCCTCCGTATGGCCTCGTCCTCGTTCGAACGCACCGTCGCCCTGCGGTACCTGCGGGGCGTCCGGGGGCGGCAGCGGGGCGACCGCTTCCTCCGGTTCATCGTCGTCGTGGCCGTAGGCGGCGTGATGATCGGGACGGCGGCGCTGCTGCTGGCGCTCGCCATCGTGCGCGGGTTCAGCCGGGAGATCGAGGAGAAGGTGGTCGGGTTCGGGCAGCACGTGCAGGTGGAGAGCTACACGGGCGAGCCGCTCGACGGGGCCGACACGCTCGCGGTGCGCCTCGCGGCCTTCGACGGCGTCGAGCGCGTGGTACCGGCGGTGATCGACTTCGCGCTGCTCCGCGCGAAGGGAACGGGAGGCCCCGCCCAGATCGACGGCGTGCTGCTGTGGGGGACGCCGCCGGACGGCCAACCGTACGTCGAAGGCCACGTCGAGGCGGGCCGGTTCGACTTCGCGCCGGACTCCGCCGGCCACCCCGGCCTCGTCCTCGGCGACGACCTCGCCCGAAAGCTCGGGGTCCGGGCCGGGGGCACGGTGACGGCGTTCTCGACGCGGGCGCTCCGCCAGGGCGGCACGTTCGGCGGACGGCCGAAGGTGCGCCAGTACCACGTGGCGGGCGTCTACGACACCGGCCTGGCCGACTTCGACGAGCGCTTCGCCTACCTCGACCTCGCCGAGGCGCGCCGCTTCTTCGAGTACGACGACGATCAGGTGGGCCGCTTCGACCTCGTCCTCGCCGACATCGCGCAGAGCCCCGAGACGGCCGAGGCGATCAGCCGGGAGGTCGGGCCTCCCGTCTTCGCGCGGTCCATCTACGACGTGTTCCGCCACCTCTTCGCGTGGGTGAACCTGCAGGAGGGCATCATCCCCGTCGTGATCTCGGTGCTCGTGCTGGTGGCCGCGTTCAACATCGTCGGCACGCTGCTCATGATGATCCTCGACAAGACGCGCGAGATCGGCATCCTGCTCGGGATGGGCGCCTCGCGGCGCTCGGTGCGGCGGCTGTTCGTGTGGCTCGGGTTCTTCATCGGCACCGTCGGGGCCGTCCTCGGCGCGGGCGTGGCGCTGCTGCTGGCCGGGATCCAGTTGCGCTTCGCGGTCATTCCTCTCCCCGCCGAGGCCTACTACATCGACACCGCGCCGGTGGCGCTGAACGTGCTCGACTTCGTGCTGGTGCCGGTGCTGGCCGTCGCCCTCTGCACGCTGGCGGCATACCTGCCCGCCCGCGCCGCCGCCCGCATCGAACCCATCCGCTCCATCCGCTTCGGCGGGTAAGCCGTCCATGACGATCCGCGTGCTCCTCTTCAGCGTGCTCCGTGAGCGCCTCGGCGCCTCCGAGCTGGCCGTCGAGCTGCCCGACGCGGCGACGGGCGCCGACCTTCTCGACCGCCTCGCTGAGGCGCACCCCATCGTAGGCGACTTCCGCCCGTACACGCGCCTCGCCGTCAACGCGGCGTACTCGGCCTCCGAGGCCGTCCTTCAGGACGGAGACGAAGTCGCCCTGATCACGCCGACGAGCGGGGGCTGACGTGGCGTTCCCGGAGCCCGACGGCGACCGGTGGACGGGCCTGGGGACGGGGCCGCTGCCGCTGGCGGAGGCCCACGCCTTCCTCCACGACGAGCGGGCCGGCGGCGTGGCCGTGTTCGTCGGCGTGACGCGGCGGTGGACGGACGGGGTGGAGACCGACCGGATCTGGTACGAGGCCTACGAGCCAATGGCCGAGGCGGAGCTCCGGCGCCTGCTGGCCGAGGCCGAGCGGCGATGGCCGGTTCAGAAGGGCGTCGCCCTCCACCGCCTCGGCGCCGTCGAGGCCGGGGAGGCCAGCGTCGTTGTCGGCGCTTCGTGCCCGCACCGGGCGGAGGCGTTCGAGGCCTGCCGCTGGCTCATCGACACGCTCAAGGCCGAGGTGCCGATCTGGAAGCAGGAGCGGCACGGGGCGTCCGGCCGCGCGGCGTGGGTGCGGCCGACGGGCGCGTGAGCGCTCAGAGCCTGACTATGAATGGAGCGTTAAAGCGGCTCCATCCAATCGCCCTCCCATGCGCCACAAGCCCTACTCGACCGACCTCACTGACGACCAGTGGGCCATCATCGCCTACCAGGCCAAACATGGCTGCACCTGGGAGGATCTGCCCCGCGACTTCCCCAACGACTCCACCGTCTACGCCTACTTCGAGCGCTGGCGTGATGACGGCACGCTGGCGCGGGTCTACGAAGCACTCCACCGGCGATGGCGGCGAGAGAACGGCCGTGACGAGGACCCCTCGGCCGGGGCTATCGACAGCCGAAGCGTGCAGGAGCCGAAGCGTGCAGGCGGCACCCGAGGCGGCCGAACGAGGGAAGGACCCGAACAAGCGGATCGTGGGCCGGAAGCAGCACCTGTGCGTCGATACCGAAGGGCTCCCCCTCGCGGTGGCCGTCACGGTTGCC
>CAZOJJ010000076.1:0-8805 GCA_964580105.1 uncultured Rhodothermales bacterium
GCCTCCATGATCTCGCGGACGTGGTCGCCGGAGTTCTGCATGTCGGCCGCCTCGGTCTCGTTGAGGTCGAGCTCGACGATCTCCTTCACGCCGCCCGTGCCGAGCTTCACCGGCACGCCGATGAACATGTCGGAGAGGCCGTACTGGCCGGTCACCCAGGCGGCGGCGGGGAGGATGCGGTTCGAGTCCTTCACGATGGCCTCGACCATCTCGGCCGCGCCCGCGCCCGGCGCGTACCACGCGCTCGTGCCCATGAGCTGGACGATCTCGCCGCCGCCCTTCTTCGTCCGCTCGATGATCTCGTCGAGGCGGGCCGGCTCGATCAGCTCCGTCACCGGCCGGGTGCCGATGAAGGTGTAGCGCGGGAGCGGCGTCATGGAGTCGCCGTGGCCGCCGAGGAGCATGGCCTGGATGTCGCGGACCGACACGCCGAGCTCCATCTTGAGGAAGGCGCGGTAGCGGGCCGTGTCGAGCACGCCGGCCATGCCCATCACGCGCTCGGAGGGGAAGCCGCTCTCCATGTACGCCACGTACGTCATCACGTCGAGCGGGTTGGAGACGACGATGAGGATGGTGTTGGGGCTCCGCTCGACGACCTGGCGCGTGACCGACGAGACGATGTCGGCGTTGACCTTGAGGAGATCGTCGCGGCTCATGCCGGGCTTGCGCGGTAGGCCGGCCGTGATGACGGTGATGTCCGAACCCTCGGTGAGGCCGTAGTCGCTCCCGCCGTGGAGGACGGTGTCGAAGCCGTGGATCGGCGCGGCCTCCATGAGGTCGAGCGCCTTGCCCTGGGCGACGCCCTCCTGAATGTCGATGAGGGCGATCTCGTTGACGATGTCCATGCGGGCGACGCACTCGGCCACGGTGGCGCCGACGTTGCCCGCCCCGACGACGGTGAGCTTCATGAGAGGGGATGTTGGATGGGGAAAGGGGGTCGAAAACAGTATAGACCGGCGGCGTGCGGGCGGTCTCGCGGATGCCCCGAAGAAAAGGCGAATTGAGCCCGATCGCGCCGGTTCGGCGCCCGGTAACGACGGCGAAACTCGGCCGTCGTACGTTGCAGCGTCCAACCTCCCTGCCCTCCGATGCGTCGTTTCTGCCTCGTCCTGCTCGCCCTCCTGCTCGCCGCGCCCGTGCGTGCCCAGGACGCCGAGCGCCCGAAGAACGTCGTCCTGATGATCGCCGACGGGTTCGGCCCGGCGGCGGCCACGCTGGCGCGCGTCGCCGGCGGCGCCCCCCTCGCCCTCGATGCCCTCCTCGGCGGATCGGTTTCGACGAAGTCCACGGACAGCGAGGTGACCGACTCCGCCGCCGGGGCGACGGCCTACGCCTGCGGCCTCAAGACCTACAACGGCGCCATCGCCGTGGATGCCGAAGGGCGGCCGTGCCGGACCCTCCTTGAAGTCGCCGAGGCGCGCGGGTTGGCGACGGGGCTCGTCGCCACCAGCCGGGTCACGCACGCCACGCCCGCCTCGTTCGGCGCGCACGTGCTCGACCGCGGGGAGGAGGCGTCCATCGCCGCGCAACTCGTCGGGTCCGGAGTGGACGTGCTCTTCGGCGGCGGCCGGGCCTTCTTCGTTCCCGCCCCCGCCGGCCGCCGCGAGGACGGACGCGACCTCCTCGCCGAACTGGGCGCGCTCGGCTACGCCGTGGCGACGGACCGGGCGGGCTACGACGGCCTCACCGCCGCGCCCGCCGCCGCCCTTCTGGCCCCGAGCCACCTCGCCTACGAGATCGACCGCGACGAGACGGACGAGCCGTCGCTCGCGGAGCTGACCCGGAAGGCGCTCGACCTCCTCAGCGCCAGCGAGGCGGGCCGGGAGCGCGGCTTCTTCCTGATGGTCGAGGGCAGCCGCATCGATCACGCCGCGCACGGCAACGACCCGGCCGGGACCGCCCACGACGTGCTCGCCTACGACGCCGCCGTGGCCGCCGTGCTGGACTTCGCGCAGGCGGACGGGCGGACCCTCGTCGTCTCCGTGGCCGACCACGAGACGGGCGGGCTGACGCTCGGCCGGGACGACGTCTACCAGTGGTATCCGGAGGCCCTCGCCCGCATGACGGCCAGCGCCGACCGGATGGCCGAGCGCATGGACGCCGGCGAGGACCCCTACGCCGTCCTCCGCGAAGGCCTCGGCGTGGACTCCCTGACGGCCGCCGAGACGGCGGCGCTCCGGGCCGCGACCGGCCGGGCGCGCTACGCCGTGCTGACGGACCTCGCCTCCCGCCGGGCCGGCGTCGGCTGGACGACGGGCGGGCACACGGGCGTGGACGTCAACCTGTACCGGTTCGGTCCGGGCAGCGAGCGGCTGCACGGCCAGATGGCCAACGACGCCGTCGGCCGGGTACTCTTCGCCCTCCTCGGGGCCGAGCCCGAGGTGGCCGGCCCGCCGCTGGGGCCGGTGCCGGGCGAGTAACCCGGCAGCGCTGCGAGGCTCGCCGTAGGCTCACCGTAGGGGCGCTGCGCCCCTGTCGCCGTTCCGGCCACGCCCGCGCGGCACCGGACGGCCCTACCTTTCACATGCGTGCCACACCCCCGTCATGCGGGGCGTGGTAGCCTGTCCGGCTCGCCCCCACCCCACGCCCTTGCGCATCGAAGAGGCCACGTTCGTCATCACCGACACCGAGACCACCGGGGCTCGGGCGGGCGAGGACCGCGTCATCGAGATCGGCGCGGTGAAGGTGCACGGCGGCGAGGTCGTAGGCCGGTTCCAGCAGCTCATCAACCCCGAGCGCCACGTCCCCCGCCGGATCACCCAGCTCACCGGCATCTCGACGGCGATGGTGTTCGACCAGCCGACGGCGGCCGAGGTGCTGCCGGCCTGGCTCGACTTCCTCGGCGACGGCGTCCTCGTGGCGCACAACCTGCCGTTCGACCTCCGTTTCCTCGAGGTCGAGCTCGACATCGCCGGGCTGCCGTCGCTGCGGAACCCGATGCTCGATACGCTCCGCCTGGCGCGGCGGCTGCTCTCGGCGCTCCCGTCGAAGGGCCTCAGCGGGCTCACGCAGCACTTCGGCATCGAGGTCAACGGCCGCCACCGTGCCCTCGGCGACGCCGAGGCGACGGCCCAACTCCTCCTCCTGTTCGTCGAGCGGCTGCGGACGGAGTTCGGCGCTGAGACCGTGGACGACCTGCTCGGCTTCCAGCGCAAGCGCTACCGGGACACCCGCCGCGAGCCGGCCCACCTCGCGCACATCCGCGAGGCCGTCCTCCCGCTTCTGCCGGACCGTCCCGGCGTCTACTCCATGCGCGACCGGCGCGGGCGCGTCATCTACGTCGGCAAGGCGAAGAGCCTCCGGAACCGCGTCCGCTCGTACTTCGCCGCCGTGGACAACCACCCGCCGAAGACGCGCAAGCTCGTCCGCGACGTGCGCGACGTGACGTGGGAGGAGACGGGCACCGAGCTGGCCGCGCTCCTCGAAGAGTCCAGGCGCATCAAGCAGCTGCTGCCCGTCTACAACCACGCCCAGCGGCGCTACCGAGACTACCCCTTCCTCCGCCTCGACACTACGCACCCGTACCCCACGCTTTCCTGGACGCCCCGCATCCAGACCGACGGCGCCGAATACTACGGGCCGCTCGGCCGGCGCGGCCAGGCCGAAGAACTCGTCGAGCTGCTGGGCCGGCTCTACCCGCTCCGCGAGTGCGACGACGCGATCTTCCGGCTCGGCCGCCCGTGCCTCTACCACCAGATGGGCCGGTGCACCGCGCCGTGCATCGGCGGCGAGGGGGCGGCCGTCTACGGCGACGTCGTCGAGCAGGTGCGCCAGTTCCTCACCGGGCGCGACGAGGACGCCCTCGACGCCATCGAGGAGGCGATGCACGCGGCGGCGGCCAACCTGGAGTACGAGACGGCGGGCTGGTACCGCGACCAGCTGCGGCGGCTGCGGCGGACGCTCGGCCGCCAGCGCCAGATCGCCGCGCCCGTCCACGAGCACCACGCCGTGCTGGTGGAGCCGCTGGCCGAGGGACGCGGCGCCCAGCTGTTCCTCCTCCGTTACGGCCGCCTCGTCGCCCGCCTCGACGTCCCCGCCGAGCCGACCGAGGCCGACGAGGCCACTCTGCGCGGCGTGCTCCTCGACCACTTCGACCCCGCCACGCCGCCGCCCGACCGCTTCGAGCGCGCCGACGTGGACGAGATCCGCATCCTCGCCCACTGGATGCGCCTCCACCCCGACCCGGCCCGGCAGGTCCGCTGGTCGCCCACGCTGGACGCCGAGGTTTTTTTCGATACCGTTATCGCCGCCGCCCGAGCCGCCGTCCCGGATGCGGCGGAGGCCGTCGAGGAAGACGAGCTATGAGCCATGACGTCGTTGATCCCCGTCCTCACGCTGCTCCTCACCCTCGGTGACACACCGGTCCACCTCGCCGTCCACGACGGGGGCGAGGGGCTCGCATTGCTCGTCCTCCACGACGACGAGAACACGGCCGCCGACGCGGGCCGGCGGTTCGTCGAGGCGCACGGCGGGCGGCTCGTCGAGCTCCGGGCGCAGGGCGAGCGCCGCGTCGCGTTCGGCCTCGGCGGGTCGGCGCTCAGCGTGGACCCCAACCGCATCTTTACCGAAGCCGGCGTCCGCCGCACCCTGGGCGACGACTCCACGAACGCCGGGGCCGTCGCCGTCTCGCGCCTCTTCGGCGACGCCCTCGTGGCCGTCTACCGGCCGGAGGCGCTCGCCGTCACGCTCCACAACAACACGCCGGACGATTACTCGGCGCTGAGCTACGCCGAGGGCGGCCCGTACGAGCGCGATGCCGAGGCCGTCCACCTCGCGCCCGGCGCCGACCCGGACGACTTCTTCTTCGTCACCGGCCGCGCGCTCTTCGAGCGCTTGGTGGAAGCGGGCTTCAACGTCGTCCTCCAGGACAACGAGGCCGTCACGGACGACGGCTCGCTCTCGGTCTGGGCCGCGCGGCAGGGGCTCCCGTACGTCAACGTCGAGGCCGAGCACGGCCACCTCGACGAGCAGCTGCGGATGCTGGAGGCGCTCGCCGCTGTGCTGGCGGAGGAGTAGGGCCGTGCGAAGTCGGGGCCGAACGGCGTTGGGAGGGCACCTCCTAGTTGGGAGGGCACCTCCTATCTTCACGCCATGTACCGGTTTCTGTTCGTCTTCTTCGCCGTCCCGCCCCTCGCCGTCCCGCCCCTCGCCGCCGCGCAACCGGGCGCCGAACCGGCGCGCGTCATTCCGGTGGAGGATCCGGCGTCCGGCCGCTGGGGCTTCCGCGCCGAAGGCGACACCGCCTGGGCCATCGAGCCCCGCTTCGACGGCGTCTGGCCCTGGCCGCACGGCCTCGTCCCCGGCTTCACCGAGGTCGAGCAGGACGGCCGGCGGGGGCTCGTTGCGCACGGCGCCGGCACCGCCCGCCTCGTTCTGACGTTCGACCCCGAGGCGGGCGAGGCCCACGTGCGGCTGGGCGACGAGCGCTTCTGGGTCAATGGCGACGGGCAGCGGGTCGACCGCGAGTAGCGATCTTCCGCGAACACTACACCGGTTGCCCATGCGCTTCGACCTCGACGCCTCTCTCGCCATTCTGGAGCGGACGCCCGCCGTCCTCGACGCGCTCCTGCGCGGCCTGCCCGACGACTGGGTCCGCGCCGACGAAGGGCCCGACACCTGGAGCCCGTTCGACGTCGTCGGCCACCTCATCCACGGCGAAAAGACCGACTGGCTGGCGCGCGTGCGGATCGTCCTCGACCACGGCGAGGGCCGCCCGTTCGATCCGTTCGACCGATTCGCGCAGTTCGAGGCCAGCCGGGGCAAGACGCTGGGCGAGCTGCTCGACACCTTCGCCGCCCTCCGCGCCGAGAGCCTCGCGGCCCTCCGCGCCCTCGACCTCACCGAGGCCGACCTCGAGCGGAAGGGGACGCACCCCGAATTCGGCCCCGTCACCCTCGGCCAGCTGCTGGCGACGTGGACGGTCCACGACCTCGGCCATCTCACGCAGGTCGCCCGCGTGCTGGCGAAGCAGTACGCGGGAGAGGTCGGCCCGTGGACGGCGTACCTGTCGGTGCTGCGCGACAGGATGCCGTCGTGATCGTCCCGAACGCCGCGTTCGAGGCCGCCGCCGTCGGTCATCACTATGACGCGCTCGACGCGTTCTACCGGGCCGTCTGGGGCGAGCACGTCCACCACGGCCTCTGGGCGCGCGGCGACGAGTCGGTCGAGGAGGCCACCGAGGCGCTGGCGCGGAAGGTGGCCGAGGCCGCCCGCCTCGGGCCCGGCGCGCGGGTGGCCGACGTGGGCTGCGGCTACGGAGGAACGGCGCGCTTCCTGGCGAACCGCTACGGCGCCGAGGTCACGGGCCTCACGCTCTCCGTGGCCCAGGCCGACTACGCCCGCCGCCAGCCCGTCCGCGAGGGGGCGCCTCCGCCCGAGATTCTCGCCCGTGACTGGCTCCGCAACGGCCTGCCCGACGCCCGCTTCGACGCCGTGATCGCCGTCGAGAGCACGACGCACATGCCGGAGCGCCCGCGCGTGTTCGCAGAGATGGCGCGCGTGCTCCGGCCCGGCGGTCGGCTCGTCGCCTGTGTGTGGATGACGGAGGAGGACCCGCCGGAGTGGGCCGTGCGGCACCTGCTGGAGCCGATCTGCCGCGAGGGGCGGCTGGCTGGGATGGGGTCGGCGAGCGAGAACCGGGCGTGGATGGAGACCGCCGGCTTCGAGATCGAGGCGGTCGAGGACCTGAGCCGGCAGGTGGCGAAGACGTGGGCGATCTGCCTCCGCCGCGTCGCCGCCGGGCTCATTCGCAACGCTGCATACCGCCGCTTTCTGCTGGATGCGCGCCATGGCGACCGCGTCTTCGCCCGGGCGCTCGGGCGCATCTGGCTCGCCTACAAGACCGGCGCGATGCGCTACGGCTTCTTCGTCGCCCGGCGCGGCGATTCCGCCCCCGTTCTTTGATTCCGCCCCCGTTCTTTAGGGAACAGGACGGCGGCCGATACCGGATGTACCCGCCATGCCGACGCCGCCCTCCATCGCACCCGCTCGCTCGTACGCGTACGCGCCCGTCGACCCGCTGCGCCTCTTCGCCCGGCGCGACGAAGAGGGGCCGCGCCGGCTGCTCAGCGTGTGGGTGTTCCTCCTCGGTCCCGTCGCTGCGCTGGGGCTGCTCGCCAACGTGGCCTCGGCCATACCGGTGTCCATCGCCGGGGCGGAGGCGTACGTGACGCTGTACCTGCCGGTCGCGTTCGGGGCCGTCTGGGCGCTATGGTTCGGCTACTGGTGGGGGGCGGTCCCGCTGTTCGCGGCCCAGGTGGTCGTGGCGCTCTCGGCCGGCATCGCGCCGGGGTGGGCGCTCCTGCTCGGCGTGGCGGACCCGCTCGGCCTCGGCGTGCTCGTGCTGGCCTACCAGGCGGCGCCGGCCTCGACGACGCTGCGGAGCGTGGCGGCGCTCGGGTTCTTCGCCGTGGCCGCCTTCGTGTCCGTCCTGACGGCGTCGGCCGGCGCCTTCATCTGGGCGCAGGCGACGGGCCTCTCGCCCACCGAGACGCTGGTGCACTGGCAGGGGTGGTGGGTCGGCAGCCTGCTCGTCCACCTCGTCCTCGCCGCACCGGTGCTCGTCCTCGTCGGGCCGGCGGTCGAGCGCTGGAAGCGCGAGGCGAACCTGGAGCCCGAGCGGCCCGAGACGCTCTCGCCCGGTCGGATGGCGTTCGCCTTCGCCGTGGCCGTGGGCGCCCTCGCCGGGTACGTGCTGCTCGTGCGGTACTTCGGCTGGAGCAGCCCGGGGCCGGAGCTCGCCCCGGACGTCGTCGCGGCGTTCGAGCGGCTCTCGCTGCTCCAGTGGATCACGTTTCTGTTCATCGGACTCGCCGGCTACTTCGGCTATCTCGTGAGCCGGGGGTGGACCCAGACGGCGGCCGAACTGGCGGAGGCCAACGGCAAACTGAAGGACGCCCTCGCCGCACGCGAACTGGACCAGGCCCGCCTCGTCGAGTTCGCCGTCGAGCAGGAGCAGGCGAACCGGGCGAAGGACACCTTCTTCTCGATCATCAGCCACGACCTGCGCGGGCCGATGGGCGCCCTCCTCGGTCTCACCGAGGTGGCCGAGACACGGCTCGACCGCCACGATGACTCCGAGCTCGTCGAGCTGGCCTCGCTCATGCACCGCTCAGCGGAGAACCTCTACGGCCTGCTCATCAACCTGCTGGAGTGGGCGCGCCTGCAGTCCGGCCAGATGCAACTCCGGCCCGAGTGGGTGGACCTCAGCGAAATCGCCACGGCCACCGTCGAGGTGCTCGCCGCGCCGGCCTCCGAGAAGGGCGTATGGCTGCACGCCCGCGTGCGGCCGGGCACCGTCGCCTGGGCGGACAAGACGATGGTGCGCTCGGTGCTCCTCAACCTCGTCGGCAACGGGATGAAGTTCACGCCCCCGGGCGGGAGCGTCACGGTGCGGGCCGAGGCGGACGGCCGTTTCCTCGCGGTCTCCGTCGAGGACACCGGCATCGGGATGAGCGAGGAGGAAGTCGAGCGCCTGTTCCGGATCGAACGGGCGCGGTCGCGGACGGGCACGGCCGGCGAGCGGGGGAGCGGCCTGGGGCTGATCCTCTGCCGCGAGATGATCGAGCGGCACGGCGGCGCCATCGAGGTGACGAGCGAGCCCGGCCAGGGCACCCGCTTTCGCTTCACGCTTCCGCTCTCCCCCGACGCCCACCCGGCGGTGATGCGCGACGCCGCCCTCGAAGCTGCCTCGTGACCCCGGAGGCGGGCGAGCGCTGCGTTCCTGCAAACACCGTATTCATTTGGAGCAGATTCATTTGGAGCAGATTCATTTGGAGCAGATTCATTTGGAGCAGATTCATTTGG
>CAZOJJ010000076.1:8905-11840 GCA_964580105.1 uncultured Rhodothermales bacterium
AGCAGGCGCGGGATCGTTTTATCCTGCCGCCGATCTCAGATGCCCGGGTACGAATCGGCCGGGCCCTGCGAATAAGGAGAGAGGCCCGGCGTGCTTTCGAGAGCGCGCCGGGCCTCCGCGTTCGATCAGAAGGCACCGCGAAGGCGGGCCCCTACGTTGCCGGCTGCGAGAGAGGGGAGACGCTCTGTCGGTGGAACAGGAGCTGCGGGAAGAACCTGCTCGAACGTCTGGGGCAGCGGGCGCGGTAGCAGAGGGGGATCGAGTGTGAGAAGTGCAGCGCGTGTACCGAACCCCTACCGGGCGGTTCCGATTCAGAGCCGGCATCCCGCCGGGCGGCGGACAGACCGGGAATCACCCTATGTGCAAAATGGGTGCGGCGTGGGGCGGGTATAGACGCGTAGCTTCGCGTCTCGCCTCCGTTTCCGATGGCCCCCGATCCGCGCTCGTTCTCCGCCCTCGCCTCCGGCCTGCGCTTTCTGCTCGCCGTTCAGCGCGGCCGGCTGGGGCCGCACGCCGACCTTCTCCGGGACGTCTCCTCGCTCCGGATCACCGAGGCGGAGCGAGACGCCGAGTCCGCCATTGACCGCTACCGCGCCGCCCTCGCCGCCTCCAACGACGTGATTGCGATGGAGGACTTCGGGGCCGGGACGCGGGCCGGGCTGCTCGCCCGCGAGACCAAACCCGCCGAGCGCCGCGTGGCCGAGATCTACGCGCGCGCCGCCGCAACGCCCGCCTGGGGTCGTTTTCTCTTTCGGCTCGTTCGGGCGCTTCGGCCCCGGGCGGTGCTGGAGCTGGGCGCCAACCTCGGCGTCTCCGCCGCCCACCTCGCCCTCGCCCTCGACCGCAACAACCGCGACGGCGGGCCGGACGGCCGGCTCGTGACGCTGGAGGGCGACCCGACGCTCGCCGAGCGCGCTCGCGCCGTCCTCCGCGACCTCGGCCAGGACGGGCGCGCCGCCGTCGTCACCGGCCGCTTCGACGACACGCTGCCCGGCGTGCTCGGGACCCACGGACCCTTCGACCTCGTTTTCCTCGACGGCCACCACGAGGAGGCCGCCACGCTCCGCTACTTCGCGCGCGTCCGCCCGCACCTCGCGCCCGGCGCCTGCGTCGCCTTCGACGACGTGGAGCCGATGCGGCCGGTGCGCCGGGCCTGGCGCCGCATCCGGTGCGAGCACCCGGCCTCGGGGTCGGTGTACCTCTTCGGCCTCGGGCTCTGGTTCGCGCCCCTCACCGGAGCCGGCCGCGAAGCGGCGGTGAACGAGCAGGCCGCCGTACAATAAGCCCCCGGGGGCCTCGTTCTGAACCCGCGCGCAACGTCTCCTCCATGCACACCCTGCCCGACGAGAACCTCGTCGCAGCCTACCTCGACCGGGGCGATCAGCGGGCGTTCACCGCGCTCGTCGAACGCCATCAGGAGCGGATCTTCGGCTACCTGATGGGGATGGTGCGCGACCGCCAGATCGCCTCCGACCTCTTCCAGGAGACGTTCCTCCGCGCCATCCAGGCCATGAACGACCGCCGCGGCTCCTACGAGCAGCAGGGGCGGTGGCTCGCCTGGGTGATGCGGATCGCACGCAACGCCGCGCTCGACCACCTCCGCAGCCGCAAGAAGTGGCAGGACGTGACGCCGAGCAATGACGACGACGGGCCGACGTTCTGGGATCGGCTCCCCGACGCCGCGCCCGACGCCGACGCCCTCCTCGGCCGCGCCGATCTCTGGAAAGACGTCGAGGCCGCCATCGAGCAGCTCCCGCCGGAGCAGCGCGAGGTCGTCCTGATGCGGCACCAGTCCGAACTCACCTTCCGCGAGATCGCCGAACTCACCGACGTCTCCATCAACACCGCGCTCGGGCGTATGCGCTATGCGCTGATCAACCTGCGCAAGCTCCTGGACCCCGAGTGGTTCGACGATGAATCCGCGCAGCCGCCATCCCGCCGACCGACGTCCACAACGTCACCGGAGTCCGTCTCCTGACGGAGGGCCGCGTCCTGCCCCCTACCTACGCCCGCCGCTTGATCCTTTTCGTTACGCCCCCTCTCGCGCCGCGATGAACGACGCGCTCGACCCCATCCGCCACCTCTATTCGGAGGGCGCGGCGTCCGGCGGGGCGGCCCCCTCGGGTGCGGAGTACGACCTGCTCCGCCACACGAAGGCCGTGCTCGACCGGATGCCCCGACCCGCCCCCGACCCCGCCACGCTCGACGCCGTGCGCGCGGCGGTGGCGGCGCATGCCTTCGCCCCGCTGCTCCAGGCCTATGGGGAAGCCGAAGGTGCGCCCGCGCCCGGCTCGCCGCAGTTCGCCGAATACGAGCTCCTCCGCACGACGAAGGCAGCGCTGGACACCGCGCCCCGTCCGCGCCCGGATGCCCCGGTCCTGACCGCCGTCGCGGCGATGGCAGCGGAGCCGGTGCTCCGGTCTCTCCGCCAGGCGTACGGCGAGGCCGGCGGCGCGCCCGAGGCGGGCACCCCGGCGGCGACCGAGTACGCCCTCCTCGCGGGGACCAAGGCTGCCCTCGACGCGCTTCCGCGCCACCGTCCGGATGCCGCCGTGCTGGCGGCGGTCGCCGAGGCCGCGAAGCGTTCGGCGCCCGGCGCGCGGGCGGGCGACCGTCCGGCCGACCGTCCGGCCGACCGTCCGGCCCGGCGGCGCCCTGCACGCCGCTGGGGCGCCTGGGCGGGCACGGCCGCCGCGGTGCTGGTCGCCGCAATGACGGGGCTGTGGGCGCTGCAGAACGGCCCGGCCTCCGGGCCGATGACGGACGCCTCGGTGGCGCAGGCGGGGCCGACTCCGCTGCGCGTCCCCCAGGAGGCAGCCCCGGGCGACGAAGGCACCCCGCCCGAGGCTGACGCCTTCGCGCAGGTGGCGCCGCCCACGCTGGCGCCGCCCACGCTGGCGCCGCCCACGCTGGCGCCGCCCACGCTGGCGCCGCC
>CAZOJJ010000077.1:0-4388 GCA_964580105.1 uncultured Rhodothermales bacterium
GCGACATCTTCCGCTACGGCGACATCTTCCGCTACGGCGACATCTTCCGCTACGGCGACATCTTCCGCTACGGCGACATCTTACGCTACGACGGCACCCTCCTCTCCGACGGCGGCCTGATCGGTAGCGAATCCTACGATTTCGCTGGCGATGAGACGCCGCAGAACACGAACGCGGTAGACTCGATCCGGCCGACGGTGCCGGAGCAGTCTCCGAGTGGACCCGGCGCTCCGGCCTTCTTCGGTCGGAGGAAGAGCCTCGTCCAGACGCGCGGCTACATCGACGCCGAGTGCGTCTTCGGCGTCCAGTCCGGTGACGTAGACCCCTTCGAGAACGCAAAAGCGCTGAGGGCCTGCGTGCAGGAGGCGATGTCGTCTTGGCCAGCATGATTGCTGGAAGCGATGTCTTGGGTAGACGCGCCGGCATCAATCGGCATATCACCATTAGTCGGCGCCCCACAACTGATCACTGCCGTCAGGCTTAACACTCCCAGCAACAAAGGCGGGGTCGGCTTCTCTTAAGGCACGCGCATCACCCTCGCCGTACTTCTTCCCTATCCCCGCGTCGGCACGACGGTCCCCTCCACCTCGCCGAGGCCGACGCGGTACGGCCCGTCCTCGTCGCGCCCCGAGGCCCAGCCCGTCAGGATCACCCGGTCGCCGTCCTGGAGGAACGTGCGGGTTTCACCCGAGGGTAGCGCGAGGGGCCGGGTGCCGCGCCAGGTCAGTTCCAGGAAGCTTCCGTAGCTGTCGGGCGTCTCGCCGCTGATCGTCCCGCTCGCCAGGAGGTCGCCCGGCCGGGCGTTGCAGCCGTTGACGGTGTGGTGGGCGAGCTGCTGCTCGAAGCTCCAGTAGAGGTGCTTCGCGTTCGAGCGGGCCACGCGGTGGGGCGGCTGCCCGGCCTCGCGCATCGCGGCCGTCTGGAGGAGCACGTCGAGCGTGAGGTCGAGGGCGCGGGGCTCGTCCTGGCGGAGGTAGGGGAGCGGCTCGGGGTTCTCGCCCGCCTGCGGCTCGCCCTCGACGCGGAACGGCGCGAGCGCCTCCATCGGCACCACCCACGGGCTGACGCTCGTGGCGAAGTTCTTCCCGAGGAACGGCCCGAGGGGGACGTACTCCCACTTCTGGAGGTCGCGCGCGCTCCAGTCGTTGACGAGCACGAGCCCGAACACGTGCTCGGCGGCGTCGCCGATGGGGATGGGCGTGCCGAGCGCGTTGCCGGGTCCGACGAAGAAGCCCAGCTCCAGCTCGATGTCGAGCAGGCGCGACGGCCCGTACGTCGGCGCCTCGGCGTCGTCGGCCTTTGCCTGGCCGCTGGGGCGGACGACCTCGGTGCCGGAGACGACGACGGAGGAGGCCCGCCCGTGGTAGCCGACGGGCAGGTGCAGCCAGTTCGGCATCAGCGCGTTCTCCGGCCCCCGGAACATGATGCCGACATTGGTGGCGTGCTGGCGCGAGGAGTAGAAGTCGGTGTAGTCGCCGATGGCGGCCGGGAGGTGCATCGTGACGTCCGCCTGCGGGACGAGCGCCTCGGCCCGGAGCGCCGCGTCGGTGCGGAGGGCGGGGTCGCCGTCGGCGCGGAGGAGGGCCTGGAGCCGCGCCCGGACGGCCTGCCACACCGGGCGGCCGAGCGCCATGAACGCGTTGAGCGCCGGCTGCGCAAAGGCGTCGGCCTCGCCCACCTCGGGGACGGCGTCGAAGAGGCCGCGCCGCTGGAGCACGGCGAGGTCCACGACCCGATCGCCGAGGGCGACGCCCACGCGCGGGCCGTCCTGATCCGGCCGGGAGAAGACGCCGTAGGGCAGGTTGTGGATGGAGAAGTGGGACTCGGGAGAAACGTCGAGGAACGAGCGCATCGAACGGAGGGAGCGGGTAGCGGAGTCAGGCGGCGACGGCGCCGAGGAGGCCGAGGGCGTGGAGGTCCTCGCGGGGCTCGTCGAAGGAGCAGGAGCCGTAGGACGTGGCGAGCGCGGCGCGCGCTTCGGCGACGGCCTCGGCGTCGGCCCCGACGTCCCGCCAAGCGAAGCCGTCGTCGGTGAAGGTGAAGTGGGCGGGGTCTTCGTCGGCGAGGAGGCGTTCGAGCGTGCCCCGGTCGAGGCCGCACGCCCGCGCGAGGACGGCCCCGCCGAAGACGTTGAGGAAGCCGTGCATCGGCGCACCGACACTCTCGTTGACGTGACGCACCGGATGGTGCAGCCCGGCCGTCGCCTTGAACGGCGCCCCGGCGTCGCGGCACGCAAGCAGCGCGGCGGCGACGGCCTCGACGCGCGGGAAGGCGTCGGGCGTGACGCCCCCGCACCGCAGCTTGACGCCGACGGCCGGGCGCCCCACCGCCGCGTTGTAGTCGGCCACCGCCTGCGCCGCCGTCTCGACGCCGACGCGCCAGGCGTCGCCGAGGAGGGGCACCTCGAAGAACGCCCGGGCCGGCGCGCCCTCGCGCGCGTCGAGGTGCTCGCCGACGGCGCCGAAGAGTTCGCCCAGCGCCACGAGGTCCTCGGCCTCGTCCCGCGAGAGGCGGAACTCGAAGCGGTCGGCGACGACGCAGCCGTGGTGCCGGTCTTCGAAGGCGCGGCCCGCCGCGAGCGTCGCCAGGGCGGCGTCCGGGGCGGACCGCCCGTCGGCCGGCAGGCCGAGGACGGAGAAGACGAACGGCGGGGCCTGCGCGAAGTGGTCGCGGTAGGCGTCGAGGTCGGGCAGGCGACGGGCGGGGACGATGAACCGGCCGAGCATCCAGGCGTCGTCCCCCGCCCGGTAGCGGGCGTAGGCATCGAGGGCCGGGTCGAGGTCGAGGGCGGCGGGCGGGAAGAGGCCGGCGTAGTCGATGAGGCCGTCGAGGAAGGCGCGGAGGGCGGGCGGCATGGTCGGAGGGGCAGAGTGGCGGAGCGGAGGCATACGGGCGGCGACGGCGAGCGATCCCGGCCGGCCGGCCCGGTGGCGGGTGTGGAAATGCCGCGAAGGACGGGCGTGAGCAAACCCGGATCCGGGCGGCCGGGACCCTGTGACCTTGTGAGGTGTGGAAGTTACCCGTAGTTTTTCGGGTCTGGGTCGTCTCCCGATGCTCCGCATCCCGCCCGGCTCCCTTCCGCCGTCGATCATCCCGACTTCCACCATGCACCCGCTCTCCCCTTCCCGTCTCCTCGTCGCGCTCCTGTGCGCCGTGTTCCTCCTGGCCGGTGCCGACGGCTGCTCGTCCGACCCGGACGTCGAGGGCGCCAAGCTCTACATCCGCCAGGACGACTACGCCTCCGCCCTGGAGAACCTCGAGCGCGCCCTCGCCAACAACCCCGACAACGTGGAGGCGCACGCCCTCAAGGCCCGCGTGCTCTACCTCCAGGCCTCGGGCGTCCGCAACCCCGCCGAGCGCCGCCCGCTCATCGAGCAGATGAGGGCGTCGCTGGACCGCGCCCTCGCCCTCGACCCGGCCAACGAGGAGGCCGTCAACGTCCGCCTCGCCGCCTGGGCCGACGAGATGAACGCGGGCAGCCGCTTCCTCCAGCAGAGCGGCGGCGACGAGGCCGCCCTCGGCAACGCCGTGCAGGCCTTCAGCAACGCCGTCTACGTCCAGCCCGACTCCACCGTGGGGTACTACAACCTCGGGCTCGCGCAGCTCGCCGGCGGCCAGACGGAGGCGGCGATCCCCTCGCTCCAGCGCGCCGTCGAGGGCGGGTCCGCCTCGGCCGACGCCTACCGCTACCTCGGCCGCGCCCTCCTCGCCACCGACCAGGCTACGGAGGCCGTACGCATCCTCACGGAAGGCCGCGAGCGGCACCCCGACGACGAGTCCCTCCGCGCCGAGCTCCTCAACGCCTACGCCGTCACCGGCGACCGCGACCGCGCCCTGACCGAGTACGAGGAGATGATCCAGGCCAACCCCGACGACGCGCTGCTCCGCTACAACTACGGCTCGACGCTCCTCCAGCTCGAGCGGTTCGACGAGGCCGTCGAGCAGCTCGCCGAGGCGACCCGGCTCGACCCGGAGAACGCCAACGCCTTCTACAACCTCGGCGCGGCCTACCAGAACAAGGCGACGGCGGTGAACGACGAGCTCCGCGACACGGAGGACAACGCCCGCGCGGCCGAACTCCGGGCCGAGCGCGACGCGCTCCTGGAGCAGGCGCTGCCCCACCTCGAGCAGGCCCGCGACCTCACCGAGGCGCAGGGGGAGGACCCCGCCGACGTCTGCCAGGCGCTCTTCCAGGTCTACGCACGCCTGGAGCGCGAGGCCGAGGCGCGCGAGGCGGCCGAGTGCGCCGGAATGGACGTGAACTGACCGGCCTCCGCCCACCGCTCGCGGGGACGTGGTGCCGCACCGCGTCCCCGCTTTCGTTGGCGCCTGGAGGAGGAGCGCGTGGAAAGCGGGGAGGGTACCTTCCGGTACCTTCCGGTACCTTC
>CAZOJJ010000077.1:4488-10775 GCA_964580105.1 uncultured Rhodothermales bacterium
AGGAGGAGCGCGTGGAAAGCGGGGAGGGTACCTTCCGGTACCTTCCGGTACCTTCCGGTACCTTCCGGTACCTTCCGGTACCTTCTCCGGCGCCTCCGTTCCATCGCCCCGCCATCCGCGCCCCACCGCTCCGCTTCTCACCGTCCCGCCTACGCCTCCTTCGCCATGCGCTCCTCGAAGGGCACGCTCCAGGAATCCCAGCTCGGCCTCGGCACCCGCGCCGTCCACGCCGGCCAGCGCCCGGACCCCTCCACCGGCGCCATCATGACGCCGGTCTACTTCACGAGCACGTACGTCCAGGACGCGCCGGGCGACCACCAGGGCTACGAGTACGCCCGCGTCTCAAACCCCACACGGACCGCGCTCGAAGGCAACCTCGCGGCGCTGGAGGGTGCCGCCCACGGCATCGCCTTCTCGTCGGGCGTGGCCGCCATCGACGCGCTGCTCAAGACGCTCCGCCCGGGCGACCACGTCGTCTCGACCGACGACCTCTACGGCGGCACCTTCCGCCTCATGCGCCAGGTGTTCGAGCCGTTCGGCCTGCGGTTCACATTCACCGACCTCTCCGACCTCGGCGCCGTCGAGCGGGCGTTCACGCCCGAGACGAAGCTGCTCTGGATCGAGACGCCGACGAACCCGCTCCTGAAGATCTTCGACGTCGAGCGGCTGGCCGCACTGGCCCACGCGAAGGGCGCGGCGGCGTGCGTGGACAACACGTTCGCCAGCCCGTACCTCCAGCAGCCCCTCGCCCTCGGCGCCGACCTCGTCATGCACTCCTCGACGAAGTACCTCGGCGGCCACTCGGACGTCGTCGGCGGCGCGCTCCTCACCAACGACGAGGCGTGGGCCGAGAAGCTCCGCTTCCTGATCAAGAGTGCCGGCGCCGCGCCCGGCCCGATGGACTGCTTCCTCCTCCTGCGCGGGACCAAGACGCTGCACCTGCGGATGGAGCGGCACTGCCGCAACGCCGCCGCCGTGGCGCGCTTCCTCCGCGAGCACCCGAAGGTGGCGCACGTCCGCTGGCCCGGCTTCGAGGACCATCCGGGGCACGACGTGGCGAAGAAGCAGATGCGCGATTTCGGCGGGATGGTGTCGTTCACGCTCGAGGACGACGCCGTCGAGACCGCGAACCGCGTGATGTCCGCGACGCAGGTGTTCGCGCTGGCCGAGAGCCTCGGCGGCGTTGAGAGCCTGGTCTCCCATCCGGCCTCGATGACGCACGCCTCGATCCCCGCCGAGACGCGGCGCGCCTCCGGCCTGTCCGACTCCCTCATCCGCCTCTCCGTCGGCATCGAGGACGAGGCGGACCTGATCGCGGACCTCGACCGGGCGCTGTCCGTCGCGTAGCTTGCGGCCTCTTCGCCCCGCCTCGGGCCGGGCAGGACGACCGACCGTCCACCTCTACGGAAACCGTCCACCTCTACGGAATCCGCCTTCCGCCTCATGGAACGAGCCGCCGCCAAGAAGCGCGTCAACCGGATCGCCCTTGCGCGGTTCGAACAATGGGCGCTGCCGCGCATGGCGAAGCGGCTCCCCCGCTGGGTCACGCCCGACACGCTCACCGGCATCGGGCTGCTCGCCGCGCTCGGCATCGGGCTGAGCTACGGGCTCACGCGCTACAGCCTCGACTGGCTGTGGGTCGCCAGCGCCCTCTACGTCGTCCACTGGTGGGGCGACTCGCTCGACGGCACGCTGGCGCGCGTGCGGCAGATCCAGCGCGAGCGCTACGGCTTCTACGTGGACCACCAGTCGGACGCCGTCTCGGCGCTGCTGCTCTTCGGCGGGCTCGGGCTCTCGCCGCTGATGCAGCTCCCCGTCGCGATGGCCCTCCTCATCGGGTACTACCTGCTGATGGTGATGGTCAGCCTCGTGACCATCGCGCGGGACGTGTTCAAGATCTCCTTCGCCGGCCTCGGCCCCACCGAGGGGCGCGTGCTGCTGATCCTCGCCAACACGGCCGTGTGGTTCTGGCAGAACCCCACGTTCGAGGTCGCCGGCCGCGCGTTCTCCCTCTTCGACGTGCTCGGCCTCGCGGGCGCCGCGATGCTGCTCGGGGTCTACGTCGTCAACAGCCTGGTCGAGCGCTCCCTCCTGGCGGAGCTGGACCCGCCGCCCGCGCCGGCGCCGCCCGAGCCGCCCGTCGAGGAGGCCGTGCTGGAAGACGCCGGCGGCCGGGGCACCTGACCGTCAGCCGACGAACCGCACGGGGTCGCCGGGGCGAGCCGGGCCCTCGCGGATCACGCGGGCGTACCACCGCGCCCATCCCGGACGCCGCGTCTCGTCCACCCGCCGGAAGGCGCCTCCGGAGAACGCCCCCGCAATCGTCTTGCAGGGCGTGACCGGCTGCGTGAGCTGGAGCACCGGCCCGGCCCCGTCCCCGACCTCCAGGACGGCGTTCACGGCCATCCGCTGCCAGTCGAGCCCGGCCAGCGTCAGGTTCTCGCCGAGGGCGCCGGGGAAGATCGGGTGGCCTTCTTCCTGCAACGCCAGGATCTTCTCCAGCGCGTAGAGGCACACCGCCCGCTCCGGCCCGCCGTGGATCTTCGGGTGGTTGACCGCGTCGCCCGCGAGCCCGAGGCGGCCGACCTCGGCCTCCGCAACGGCCCGCTTGGGCACCCCGCCCGGCGACGTGTTGATCTGGAAGACGTGGGCCACGGCGGATGGATGATGGTAGATGGAGGACGGCAAGCTATGGCAAGCTATGGCAAGCTGGCGCCGTCGGCCGGAGAACGCAAGGCCCCCCCTGCCCAACACCCCATGCCCGTTGCGGAAATCGCTGCTCCAGGCCGACGAACACCTCGGTAGTGCACAGAGCCCTCGGTAGCACACAGCGCGTTGCGGGCGTACGCGCGGCCGCTCCACCGAGGACGGCGAGGAACGCACCCACGGTACGCCTCGCCCCATCCCCCATCTGCCATCCCCCATCTGCCACCCACCCTCAGCCCCGCCGATTGACGGTCCAGTCGTAGCCGAACCGGTAGTTCGGCTCCCCGGCAACGGCGGCACGGAAGGCTGCGGCGCCCGTCCCGGCCAGGAGGCCCCGGAGCCTCCCGTAGCCCGGCCGCGACGGGCTCATCACCGCGAGGAAGTAGTCGCCCATCGGCACGCCGGTGCCGTCGAAGTCCTCGCCGAACCAGTCGAGCAGGCTGGAGAAGGTGAACACGGCCCCGTCGATCCGGACGAAGCGCGGGCCGTCGGCGAACTCGGCCAGGGCGGCGTCGAGCTGGGCATCGAGCGCCCCCGGCGTGAACGCCTCGCGGCGGAGGCGCGGACACGAGACGGCGGCGCAGTTGAGGCCGACGTGGATGCGCGGGTCGAGGGCGCTCGGGCGGACGGCGCGGAGATCGTCCGGGAGCGGCTGCCCGTCCACGGTGTCCTGGAGCCGGAGCACACCGTTTTCGAGCTGGTTCAGCGTCATGGTGAGCCCGGCGATGCGGAACGGCGTCTGGAAGAAGGCCTCGAAACGGCCGGCTGACTCGATGTCGGTCACCTCCGGCGCACCGAGGACGTTCTCCAGCATCACGACGTTGTAGGCGTTGAGGAAGAACGCCAGCCGCTCGGCGTCGGTCGTGAGCGAGGCCGGGTCGTGCCGGGCGACGGCCGCGCGGACGCAGTCGAACTCGGCGCGGAAGTCGCGCCCGAGGCGGTCGTAGTCCACGAGCCCGCCCTCGGTGACCACGGCCTGGAGGATGCGCGTGAGCGTGGCCTCGTAGTCGGCCGCGGAAGCGACCGGCGGGGTCGGCCCGGCGCTCGGAGCGACGGCGGAGGCCGTGAGGAGGACCGAGAGGACGAGCGGGAGCAGAGACATCGTCGGCATGGCGACACGGAACGCGGCGCCGCCATCCGGCGCGGCGGCGCCCCTCCTACGCCCGAGGCGGGCGAAGATCCTCACGAAGCACTCATGCCGCCCCGCGCTACGGCCTCAGCCGCTCTCGGCGAGCCGGCCGCGCAACCGGAGCGACTTCGCCGGGAACTCGGCGTCGTCGGTGTCGAGGACGACCGACACGTCGAACTGGCCGTGAGGGTTGACGGCGGCGTCGGCGCGCGGCACCGCGACCGTGATCTCCACGATGTCGCCGGGGAAGACGGGGCGCGTCGGGAACGTCACCTCGGCGGCCTCGGCGAGCGCACGGGCGCCGGTGATGCGGATGGGCCGCTCACCGACGTTCTGCATCTTGAACGTGTGGGCGACGGGCGCCTCGGGCGCCAGCGGCCCGAACTCGATCCGCTCCGCGTCGAAGACGACGTGCCCCTGGGTGTCGCCGTTGCGGATGTTGGCCGGGATGACCGTCCCGGTGATGTAGAGCGTGACGTGCTCGGGGTCCGCGCCGTCGGCCTCGACGGAGATGGACTTGTTGAACGCGCCCGGCCGCCCCTGCGAGTTGTACTCGACGGTGATCTGGCCCTGCGCGCCGGGCGCGACGGGCTCGGTCGAGTACGACGGCGCGGTGCAGCCGCACGAGGGGCGCACCGAGGTGAGCGTCACGGGCTGGTCGCCGGTGTTGGTGAAGGTGAAGACGTGGGTCGGCTTCTCCCCCTCGGCGACGGAGCCGAAGTCGTGCTCCAGGGTCTCGAAGGCGAGGACGCCCTGCGCGTGGGCGCCGACGGCGAGGAGGGCCAGCAGGGCGACGGGCAGGAAACGCAACGAGCGAGGCATGGCAGGGAGGGTATCAGACGACGGCCTGAAGGTACGACGAGGCGGCGGCGGTGAACCAGCTGACCCGGCGCAGAGGCGCGTCAGGTCGTTGCACGCTGGGCGCGGCCAATTCGGAACGCCCGGGTTCACTCTCGGCCTCGCCCGGCTTATCGACTCCCCGCTCACCTTCGGTGCCGAACACGGCACTGTACTCTACGGGGACGGTCGTAGCGTGCCTCGTTCAACCGTGGCAGAGTTAGGGGATGCTTTTCTGCCCTCCGGTGAACCACCCGGTGGGTTGCGGTTGTGCTTGGGGTTCCCTACTCTCCTTCTACCGGAGCGCGGTGCCCACCCCGCTTATTCGCGCAAAGCACGGTTCTCCGGGACCACCACCTTCACCTTTCCCTTCAACCTAGTCTGTGAAGGCTCCCATGTTAGCGACTCCCTCTTTTTGCTCTGCCTGGCACTCTACACCTTCTACTTCAGTGGCCTTATTTATCGCCACTTTGATAGCACCCACATTGCCTACTCGGGCGCAACCCATCGAGCAAAGCTGCCTTTCGACCGTTGAGATAACATTTAGCATCCCCGTTGGTGCTACTGAAGAATTCTACATACGAGTATGACATCTAGATGACTACATTCTTTATCAACAGGGAAATAACATCGTTCGACCGTTTTATGGGTATTTAGAGAACGACCCTGATGACTGGGGGCCTATATCAGCTCCTTCGATCAACGAGTGCGTTTGGCTAGCGGAGACGAATTGGGAAGGCCCCGCTGCACCCTTTCCATTGGATCTAGACGAAGCGCAGGAGAAGGACTTGGCTTATCTACCTCCGAACACGGTTTATGTGATAGAGTTTGAGGAGGTGTCTATTTCGCCGCATCGCACATGGGACTTCACTTATTTCTCCTGTGTGGATGAACACCCTGACTGGGAAGGTGGATATATTCCTCCGGAATACGACGCCGACCTCCACGGGTTTTATTGTCCATACGAGTTTGAGTCCCCCAATGCAAGTGGCGGGGTATCTGATATGCACTTTCAGTGGGATGAAACCAAGCAGGATTTGGATGTACGCCCCGCGCTGCCAGGCGATGATGTAGGAGATGCACTAGCTGCATATTTTGGTTCAGAGTATGAGAATATGTGGGTACTGCCTTACGACTCAGATGCTGTTTGTGAAGCAACCCTTCCTACTCACCCGTCATGCCAATCAGAATGGGGGCGCCACTGGTTTATTTCTCCGCAGGTTGGCTACGTATACACGTTCGCACCTGTACATCTTGATCTTCGCGAGGAATGGAGTTGGACGTGGACACTGAACTCCGTCGAAGAGGTCCGGCTGCCGCCCGGGACGCAGATAGTCGTCGAGGGCGACCTCGTGGCCGAGGGCGTCACGTTCACGCAGGCCGAGCAGTGGCATCCCTGGGGCGGCATCGTCGTGGCCGGCACGGGCACGGACCCGGCCAGCGTCACCTTGGACGACGTGACGGTCGAGCACGCCGACGCCGGCCTCACCGTCTACCAGTTCGGCACGGCCGACGTGACCGAGAGCACGTTCCAGGACAACGGCATCGGCCTCGACGTCCGCTCCAACAGCGGCGTCACCGTCTCCGGCTCCGCGTTCGACGGGAACGGGTACGG
>CAZOJJ010000078.1:0-9697 GCA_964580105.1 uncultured Rhodothermales bacterium
TTCTCCTCGATCTTCTCCTCATGCGCCTCCTCGTCGCCCTCGCCCTGCCGGCGCTCACCGCCTGCGCCACCGAGCCCGACGTGCCCTCGCCGGAGGGCACCGAGAACCCGCTCGCCGAGACGCCCGTCGAGACGCCCGTCGAGACGCCCGTCGAGACGCCCGTCGAGACGCTCCCCGACCCCTTCGCCGCGCCGCAGGAGACGGACTCCGCCGGCGCGCGGCCGGACGCGACGGGCGGATGACGACCGACCGGCCCCGCCTCGCCGTCACGGCCGGCGACCCGAACGGGATCGGGCCGGAGGTGGCGCTGAAGGCGCTCCGCACTCCGGCCGTGCGCGCCGCCGCCCGGTGCGTCCTCCTCGGCAGCGCCGCCGTGGTGGCCGCGCAGGCCGAGGCGCTCGGCCTCGGGCCCGTCCGGGCCGTCATGCAGCCGGACGAACCGGTGGGGGAGGGAGCGATCCCCGTCCTCGACCTGCAGCCGGACGAGGCCCCGGGCTTCGCGTGGGGCCGCGTTACCGCCGAGGGCGGGCGGCAGGCCATGCGCGCCGTCGAGGCCGCCGTGGACGGCTGCCTGCGCGGCGCCTTCGACGGGATGGTGACGGCGCCGATCTCGAAGGAGGCCATCCAGCGCGCGGGCTACGAGTTTCCCGGTCACACCGAGTTTCTGGCCGAGCGGACCGGCGCCGGGCGGTTCGTCATGCTCCTGGTGTCGGGCGGCCTCCGCGTGGCGCTCGTGACGATCCACGCGCCCCTCGCAGCCGTCGCCGGGCTCGTCACGCGCGAGCGCGTGCGGACGACGCTGGAGACGGCGGACGCCGCGCTCCGCGCCGACTTCGGCGTCGAGGCGCCGCGCCTCGCCGTGCTCGGCCTCAACCCGCACGCGGGCGACGGCGGCGTGATCGGCCGCGAGGAGATCGAGGTGATCGGTCCTGCGATGGACGACGTGCGAGCGCGCGGCCTCGACGTGCACGGCCCGTTCCCCGCCGACGGTTTCTTCGGCCGCCGCGCCGACCGCGCGTTCGACGCGGTCGTGGCGATGTACCACGACCAGGGCCTCGCTCCGTTCAAGGCACTCGCGATGGGGGCCGGCGTCAACGTGACCGGCGGGCTCCCCATCGTCCGCACCTCGCCCGACCACGGGACCGCCTTCGCCCTCGCCGGGCAAGGCGCCGCCTCGGCCGACTCCATGCGCGAGGCCGTCCTCCTCGCCGCCCAGATGGCCGCCCGCCGCAAGGGCAGCCGTGCGTGATCGTTTTTTCCAGCCTCCCCCGCTGTCATCCTTCGCTCCGCCCAGGATGACGGACGGTTAACACGTGATGAGCCTCATCCCGATGAACCCCACCGGCTCGGACGATGCCGCCGCGCCGTACTCGCTCCTCGCCGAGGGCTACGACGCCGTCATGGAGCACGTCGACTACGAGGCGTGGGCCGACTACGTCTTCGCGCTCCTCCAGGAGCACGCCCCGGGCGCCCGCGACGTCCTCGAACTCGGCGGCGGCACGGGCTCCCTCGCCCTCGCCCTCCAGCCGCTGGGCGGCTACCGCTACCGGCTCTCCGACGCCGCCGAGCCCATGCTCGCCGTCGCGCGGCGCAAGGCGGAGGCCGAGGAGGTGCCGCTGGGCATCGAGCGCGTGGACTTCCGCGCCATCCCGTCCGAACCGCAGGCGGACGTCGTGCTGCTCCTCTACGACGGCCTCAACTACCTCCTCGAAGCGCCCGAGGTGGCTCGGCTGCTGGCGGGTGCTCGCGCCGCGCTCCGGCCGGGCGGCGTCTTCCTGTTCGACCAGAGCACGCCCGTCAACTCGATCAACCACCCCGACGGCTTCGACGACGCGGGCGACGCGGGCGCCTTCCGCTACCTCCGGTCGAGCCACTACGACCCCGAGACGCGGCTGCACACGACGGTCTTCCGCCTCGGCCTCGGGGACCGGACGGCCACCGAGACGCACGTCCAGCGCGCGTACACGAAGGCCGAGGTCGAGGCGCTCATCGCGCCGGCGGGCTTTCGCGTCGAGGCGGCCTACGACGGGTTCTCGCTCGACCCGGCGCACGAGGCGAGCGAGCGGGTCCACTGGGTCCTGCGGAAGGAGGGCGGCGGTGCGTAGCTTGCGCGCCGTTCTTCTCCCCCGCCCGTGCAGGAACAGCCGCTCGTAGAGCTCCGCAACGTCGCCGTCTCGTACACCGGGCCGGACGGCATCCGCCTCCCCGTCGCCAGCGACCTCACGCTGACGCTCGGCAAGGGGGAGATGGCCTACCTCATCGGGCCGACGGGCAGCGGCAAGAGCACGCTGCTCAAGCTGCTCTACATGGACGTCAAGCCCGAGTTCGGGACCGTCCGCGTGGGGCACTACCGGTCCGACACCGTGACGCCGAAGGAGGTCCCGTTCCTGCGGCGCTCGCTCGGCATCGTGTTCCAGGACTTCCAGCTGCTGCCGGACCGGAGCGCCTTCGAGAACGTCGCCTTCGCGCTGTACGCGACGGGGAAGAGCGGGCGCGCCGTCAAGGAGCGCGTGATGCAGACGCTGGCGCGCGTGGGGCTCAGCCATCGGGCGCACGCGAAGCCGCACGAGATGTCCGGCGGCGAGCAGCAGCGGGCGTGCATCGCGCGGGCCATCGTCAACGAGCCCGTGCTGATGCTGGCCGACGAGCCGACGGGCAACCTCGACCCCCGCGTGGCCGACGAGATCCAGAAGCTGCTCGTCCGCCTCCACCGCCAGGGGATGGCCCTGCTCATGGCCACGCACGACTACCGCCTCGTCAAGGCGTTCCCGGCGAGGACGCTCGCGCTGGTGAAGGGGCGGATCATGGAGGTGGACCCGGAGACGCTCTAGCCGGACGTTCCGGAAATCCCCTGCTGCTTTTTTCGCCGGGCTCTATATTCGCCCGGTCTTTTCACCCCACCACCAGCCCGTCTGCGCTACATGGAGTTCCTCTCCAACCTGATCGACGACCTCGCGAACTTCGTCTACGGTGGCCCCGAGGTCGGCGGCGAGGTGCTGCCGGTGATCGTCGTGGCCCTGCTCGGCACCGGCCTCTTCCTCACCCTCCGTCTCGGGTTCGTCCAGCTCCGCCACTTCGCCCACGGCGTCGGCGTCACCAGCGGCAAGTACGACGACCCCAACGAGCCGGGCGACGTGCCGCACTTCCAGGCCCTCACGACGGCGCTCTCGGCGACGGTCGGCATCGGCAACATCGCCGGCGTGGCCATCGCGATCCACTGGGGCGGGCCGGGCGCGCTGTTCTGGATGTGGGTGACGGCCTTCCTCGGCATGGCCGTGAAGTACGCCGAGGTCACGCTGGCGCAGGAGTACCGCGTCGTGGAGAAGCCGGACCGCGACGCGAAGGCGTGGGAGGGCAGCGTCTCCGGCGGGCCGATGTACTACATCGAGAAGGGGCTCGGCCCGAAGTTCGGCGGCTTCGCCAAGGGCCTCGCCATCTTCTTCGCGGCGATGCTCATGCTGACGAGCTTCCTGACGGGCAACGCCGTGCAGGCCAACACCGTCGCCGACGCGATGGGCTCCGAGTTCGGTGTGCCCGTCTGGATCACCGGCCTCGTCACGGCCACCATCGTGGCGCTCGTGATCATCGGGGGCATCAGCCGCATCGGCAAGGTGACCGGCATCCTCGCCCCGGTCATGGCGCTGTTCTACGTGACGGCCGCACTCGTCATCCTGCTCATCAACGCGGCCGACGTGCCGGCCGCCTTCGCCCTCATCTTCCGCGAGGCGTTCAACCCGACCTCCGGCGTGGCCGGGACGGGGGCCGGCGCGCTGCTCGTCACGCTCATGTGGGGCGTCCGGCGCGGGCTGTTCTCGAACGAGGCCGGGCAGGGTTCGGCACCCATCGCCCACGCCGCCGCCAAGACCGACGAGCCCGTCTCCGAGGGCGTCGTCGCGCTGCTGGAGCCGTTCATCGACACCATCATCATCTGCACGCTCACCGGCCTCGTCCTCATCACCACGGCCGTGTGGAACGAGACCCACGTCACCGCACTCGACCTTGCCTCGGGCGACGCCTCCTTCGTGCAGATGAACGAGGCCGGCCGCTACGTCGGCTTCTCCGGCGACCCCGGCGAGATCCGCATCGAGGACGGCTACTCCACGCGGCAGGACCCCGAGGTCCGCTTCGCCTGGCACGACGCCCCCGTCGCCCGCTTCTACACCGACGCCGCGCAGAGCCAGCCCTTCACCGGACGCATCGTCACCCGCTTCGACGACCCCGCCACACCCGCCGTCGAGTCCATGACGGCCGCCGTGGCCGAGGACGGGACCGTCTACCGCCGGATCTATGGCGACGCCGTCGAGACGGCCGCGCCGCTCACGATCACCGGGTTCTCGCGCGGGCTCGAGCCCCTCGGCCTCGGTGGCCTCGGCAAGTACGTCGTCATCATCGCCATCCTCCTGTTCGCCATCTCGACGGCCATCTCGTGGAGCTACTACGGCGACCGCTGCGCGAACTACCTCTTCGGTGCGAAGGGCATCCTCCCGTTCAAGGCCGTCTTCGTGGGGATGCACTTCGTGGGGGCGGTGACGAGCCTGAACACGATCTGGAACTTCGGCGACGTGGCCCTCGGGCTGGTCACGTTCCCGAACCTCCTCGCGCTCCTGCTGCTCTCGCCCGTCGTCGTCCGCCTGACGAAGAGCTACTTCGAGCGGAAGCCGTGGATCCAGAACGCCGAGGACCACCGGCGCGCCGTGGCGGAAGAGAAGGCGAGGAAGGGCCAGGCCTGATGCTCACCGTCGTCGACCACCCGCTGCTGAAGCGGGACCTCTCCCTCCTCCGCGACAGGAACACGCCCCACGGCGTGTTCCGGCGGACGATGAACGACGCGGCGGCCATCCTCGCCTACGAGGCCCTCCGCGACGTGCCGCTGGCGGAGGGCCCGCTGGAAACGCCGCTCGAAACGACGACCGGCTACCGGCTGGCGAAGGAGATCGTCGTCGTGCCCGTACTCCGCGCCGGGCTCGGGCTGGTGGACGGGTTCGTCCGCTTCGTGCCCGAGGCGCGCGTGGGCCACCTCGGTATGTACCGCGACGAGCAGACCCACCGCCCGGTCGACTACTACTCCAGCATCCCGCCGCAGGTGCGCCAGGCGCGCGTGTTCGTCGTCGACCCCATGCTCGCCACGGGCGGCAGCGCGGCCGGCGCGCTCAATCACCTCAAGCGGCGCGGCGCCACCGACCTCGTCTTCGTCTGCCTCGTGGCTGCGCCGGAGGGCGTCCGCCGCCTGGCCGAATACCACCCGGACGTGCCCGTCGTCGCCGCCGCGCTCGACCGGGAGCTCGACGAGAACGCCTTCATCCGCCCCGGCCTCGGCGACGCGGGCGACCGCATCTTTGGAACGCTATGAATCGGAGGATCGGAGGACCGAGGACTTGGGCGATCGGGCGGGTGCTCGGCGTGGTGCTCGGGCTGGTGCTGACCGCGGGCACGGTGCAGGCGCAGGGCGGGGAGGCGGCTTCGGCGGCCGTGTCTCCCGCCGAAGCGCCGGTCCCGCTCCAGGCGTCGGACTCGGCGGGGGCCGCGGGTGTGCCGGGCATGGCGTTGCCGGAGACGGAGCCGCAGGCCGAGGAGCCGCCCCCACCGAACGTCGGGTGGCTCTCCCTTCTTCCCGCCGTGCTCGCCATCGCCCTCGCGCTGGCCTTCCGGCAGGTCGTCGCCGCCCTGTTCGGCGGCGTGTGGGTGGGGGCGTGGATCGCCACGGGCTCCGTGTGGGGCCTCTTCACCGGCCTCGCGCGCACCATCGACACGTACCTCCTGAGCGCGCTGGCCGACGGCGACCACGCCGCCATCATCATCTTCTCGCTGATGATCGGCGGGGTCGTCGGGGTCATCCAGAAGAACGGCGGTACGGCCGGCATCGTGAACGTCGTGACCCGCTGGGCGCGGACGGGCCGGCGCGGCCAACTCGCCACGGCCGTCTTGGGCGTGGCCGTCTTCTTCGACGACTACGCCAACACCCTCATCGTGGGCGGGACGATGCGGCCCATCACGGATCGCCTCCGCATCAGCCGCGAGAAGCTGGCCTACCTCGTCGACTCCACGGCTGCGCCCGTCGCTGCGGTCGCGCTCGTGACGACGTGGATCGGCTACGAGGTCGGCCTCATCGGCGACGCCGTCGCCAAGCTGCCGGGCTACGACGAGGCGGCGTACTCCATCTTCCTCAACTCGATCCCGTACTCGTTCTACCCGATCCTCACGCTCGTCTTCGTCTTCGGCGTGGTGCTGATGCGGCGGGACTTCGGGCCGATGCTCGCGGCCGAGCGCCGCGCCCGCACGACCGGCCATCTCTTCGAGCCCGACTCCCAGATCGCCGCCACCGAGGCCGAGAACGCCACGCTGGATCCGCCGCCGGGCAAGCCCCACCGGCTCGTCAACGCCGCCGTCCCCATCCTCGTCCTCGTCGGCGTCGTTCTCGGCGGGCTCTACGTGACCGGCCGCGCCTCGGTGCTCGAGGCGGGCGGGGAGGCCACACTCTCCGCCGTCATCCGCGAAGCCGATTCCTACAAGGCGATGATGTGGGGCTCGGTGGCCGCCGCCCTCGCCGCGATCCTGCTCTCGCTCGGCCAGCGGATCCTCACGCTCACCGAGGCGCTCGACGCGTGGTACGCCGGCGTGCGGTCCATGCTGCTCGCCATCATCATCCTGCTGCTGGCCTGGGCGCTCTCGAACGTGAACGAGGCGCTCGGGACGGCCTCGTACCTGGTCACCCTCCTTTCGGACACGATCTCGCCCGGTCTGCTGCCCGCGCTCGTGTTCCTCCTCGCCGCCGCCACCGCCTTCGCGACGGGCTCCTCGTGGGGCACGATGGGCATCCTGATGCCGCTCGTGATCCCCCTCGCCTGGGGCGTCCTCGACGCCAGCGGTGAGCACTCGATGGCCGAGCACGCCCACATCGTCTACTCCACCGTGGCCGTCGTGCTCGCCGGTGCCGTCTGGGGCGACCACTGCTCGCCGATCTCGGACACGACGATCCTCTCCTCGCTCGCCTCCTCGTGCGACCACATCGACCATGTGCGGACGCAGCTCCCGTACGCGATGGTGGTGGGCGGCGTGGCCCTCCTGCTCGGCACGATCCCGACCGCCTACAACCTCCCGTGGTGGGTGGCGATGCCCGTCGCCGCCGTCGTCCTCCTCGTGGGGCTGCGCGTCTTCGGCCGTCCCGTCGAAGAGCCCGTGCCGGTCGAGTAGCCACCCCCGTTCTGCGGCAGGCGTGTTCCCGCGAAGGGGTTGTGAAGAGAGGGGTCGGGTTCGTATCGTGCGGTCTGTCGGTGATCGCCCAGGGCTGTGGGGACGGGGCCGACAGTTGCCGCGGCTTCGGCCGCTCCTCTGTACCACCTTCTCAAGAGACGTCATGTCATTCGCTACCCTCTTTCGTCGCCTGGCCGCCGTCGCCGCGGTCGGTGCGGTCGGTTTCTCCGCCAACGCTCAGCCGATCACCTACATGGGCCCCGACGGCACCTACATCCAGGGCGAACGCTGCGCGACCCCGGTCCCCACGCTGGATGAGGCCCTCGCCATCGAAGCACAGGTGGCTGCCCACCTGGAAGCCTCGCCCAACGCGGCGGCGCGCACCGGCGTCGTCGAAATCCCCGTCGCCTTCCACGTCGTCTACGGCAACGGCGGCGTCGGCAACGTGTCGGACCAGATGATCGCGGACCAGATGGACGTCCTCAACGACGCCTTCGCACCGCACGGCTACCAGTTCAACCTCTCCGTCGTCACGCGTACGCAGAACCAGACGTGGTTCACCGGCTGCGGTGGGGCCTCGGAGAACCCGATGAAGCAGGCGCTGCACGTCGACCCCGCGACGACGTTCAACATCTACAGCTGCCAGCCCGGCGGCGGCATCCTCGGCTACGCCTACCTCCCCTCCACCTTCCCCGAGGACGACTTCCGCCACGGCATCGTGATCCTGCACTCCTCGATGCCCGGTGGCTCGGCGGCTCCCTACAACCTCGGCGACACGGCCACGCACGAGGCCGGCCATTACCTCGGGCTCTACCACACGTTCGACAACGGCTGCTCGCCCGGCGACTTCGTCGACGACACGGAGCCGGAGGCGAACCCCCGCTTCGGGTGCCCGGATGGGGCCACCTCCTGCAGCACGCCGGACCCCATCTACAACTTCATGGACTACACCGACGACGCCTGCATGAACCACTTCACGGTGGGGCAGAAGGAGCGCGCCGACGTGCAGATGGCCACGTTCCGCCCGACGATGTACATCAAGGTCCCCGTTGAACTGACCAGCTTCACGGCCCACCTCGACGGCACGACGGCGCGGCTCCGCTGGGAGACGGCCTCGGAGACCAACAACGCCGGGTTCGAGGTGCAGGTCCGCAAGGACGGCCAGAACACGTACGCCCCCGTCGGCTACGTCGAGGGCCACGGCACGACCACCGAGGCGCAGTCGTACGGCTACACCGTGGACGGCCTTGAGCCGGGCCGCCACTTCTTCCGCCTCAAGCAGGTCGACTTCGACGGCCAGACCGCCTACCACGGCGACGTCGAGGTGGTGGTGGACGTGCCGGGCACGTACGTCCTCGAAGCCGCCTACCCCAACCCGTTCAACCCGATGGCCTCGTTCCGCTTCGCCGTGAGCAACCCGCAGCACGTCCGCGCCACGCTGGTGGACATGCTCGGCCGTGAGGTCCGCGCGCTCTACGACGGCACCCCCGCCGCCGACGAGTTCCAGACCGTCTACATCGACGGCGCCGGCCTCCCGAGTGGGGCCTACCTCATCCGGGTCACGGGCGAAACCTTCGCCGAGACCCAGACGGTGACGCTGCTCAAGTAAACGGGCAGGCTTCCCGCCACCGGCTCCTATGGAGTCCCGAGGCGCGCCGGAGCGATCCGGTGCGCCTCGGTGCGTTCGGGGGCGGACTAGCGTGGCGTCGCTCTGCCGTCAGGCCCGATGGACCCGCTCTACCTCGACAACCACCTCCTCGTCGTCGTCAAGCCGCCCGGCCTGCTCTCCCAGGCCGACCGAACCGGCGACGACGACCTCCTCTCGCGCGGCAAACACTACCTCAAGGAGCGGTTCGACAAGCCCGGCGACGTGTTCCTGGGCCTCGTGCACCGCCTCGACCGGCCCGCCAGCGGCGTGATGGTGCTGGCGCGCACGTCGAAGGCGGCCGGCCGGCTGAGCCGGGCCTTCCGCGAGCGGCGCGTCGAGAAGCGCTACCTCGCGCTCGTCGAGGGGCGGCTGACGGGGGAAGGGGAGCGGGTGGACCACCTCCTCAAAGAAAACGAGCGGGTGCGGATCGTGGACGCCGGCCACCCGAAGGCGAAGCGGGCCGTGCTCCGCTGGAAGGTCCTCGGCGTCGAGGACGGCCTCTCGCTCGTCGAGGTGGGCCTTCTCACGGGGCGGCCCCACCAGGTCCGCGTGCAGATGGCCGCCCTCGACACGCCCCTCCTCGGCGACCTCCGTTACGGCGCCGCGCGCGAGCTCGACGGCCGCAACCTTGCGCTCCACGCCTACCGCCTCGCCTTCGAGCACCCCGTCCGCCGCGAGCCGATGGACTTCCGGGCCCCGCCGCCGGCGACGTGGGAAGGCCGCTTCGCTCCGCAGATCGAAAGGCTGATGAACGATCCCTCGGCCCCCCCGGCATCGGGGAAAACAGGGCCGATATAGTGGTTGCCGATATAGTGGTTGCCGATATAGTGGTTGCCGATATAGTGGTTGCCGATATAG
>CAZOJJ010000078.1:9797-10682 GCA_964580105.1 uncultured Rhodothermales bacterium
TGGTTTTCGTATGTCACACCGTCGTCACCCGGCGTCCGTACGTTGGCTCACTTCCACGAGACGGAGACTGCCATGACGACCCTCGGACCGACGAACGAAGAGCTGGCGGCCGTGCTGGAGGAGATGGCCGCGCTCCTCGTGCAGCAGCACGAGCCCAACCCGTACCGCGTGCAGGCCTACCTCCAGGCCGCCACCATGATCCGCGACCACGACGAGCCGCTCACGCTGCTCTACGGCGCCGAGGGTAAGGAGGGGCTGATGGACCTCCCCGGCATCGGCGTCAGCCTCGCCACGCACCTCGCGCAGTACATCGAGGACGGCCGGGCGGGGCTCCACGACCGGCTCCGCGAGGTGAACGACCCGGTGTCGCTGCTGGCGAGCGTGCCCGGCCTCGGGCGCGCCCTCGCCCGTCGCATCGTGGACGAGCTGGGCGTGACGACGCTGACGGAGCTGGAGAAGGCCGTCCAGGACGGCCGCCTCGGCGCGCTCGACGGGTTCGGCCCGCGCCGTCTCGAAGCACTCCGCCTCCAGCTGGACGCCATCCTCAGCCGCGCCGCCCGCCGCCGCGCCCGCCGCATCCGCCGCGACCTCGTGCGGATGGCCGCCGCCCGTGCCGAGGCCGCGCGCCGTGCCGAGCGGGAGGCCGAGGCGGCAGCCCTCGCCGTGGAGGAGGCCGCCGGAGCCGTGGAGGAGGCGCCGCGCCACGCGGTCGTCTACACGCTGTTCCCGCCGGCGGCGGCGTAGCGGGCCGGGGTGGCAGACCGGGGTGGCAGACCGGGGTGGCAGACCGGGGTGGCAGACCTCCCCGCGAAAAGCCGGCCCAGTCGGAAGCAGAGAATCGGAAGCAGAGAATCGGAAGCAGAGAATCGGAAGCAGAGAATCGGA
>CAZOJJ010000079.1:0-5429 GCA_964580105.1 uncultured Rhodothermales bacterium
GATCGGTTGGTAGAGGTCGGGGTCGCCGGGCTGCCCGCGCGTGAGCACCAACGGCCTCGGCCCGCCGAGGCGCATCTCGACCGGGTCGCCCTCGTATCCGTCGCGCGCGATGCGGATGCGGTAGAGGCGCCCGTCGAGCGAGCGGGTGTAGCCGAGGAAGCGGTCGGCGTAGCCGCTGGGGTCGGGACCGTCGCCGAACGGGTATCGCACGACGACCAGGCCGGAGCCGCCCGCTCCGCCTGCATCTGAAGCACTGAAGCTGCCGCCACCGCCGCCACCGGTGTTCGGTGTACCGGATTCACCAGGCCCGGTTTTACTGCCGGCACCACCGCCGCCGATACCGCCAGTTCCGGGGCCACCAGATCCCGCACTGTTGCGCCCCCCGCCACCGCCGCCGCCAACGGCCGGCGGCGCGCCTAGGCCTACCGCCTCACCCCATCCAAACGAATCAAGCGTTACGCCATTGCCGCCGTTGCCTGCCGGATTCGAGCTGCCCGCAGACCCGCTGACGTTCGCACCAGCTTCAGCCGCGCCACCGCCGCCGCCGCCGCCTGAGAAGTTGATGCCGCCGTTGGCGACATTTCCGCCGGCGTTCCCTTGCCCCGCCGTTCCACTCCCTCCAGTCGTCGATGAGGGAACGGACGCGTCTCTCATACCCGCGCCGCCGCCGCCACTCCCTCCAGGCAGCCCATCATGGTCCGCACTTCGTCCGCCACCCCCGCCGCCGCCTATCGCCACCTCGGCTCCGAACGACGAATCCCCGCCGTTCGAGCCGCGCCCGCCTGACGTCCCGCCCGCACCGCCAGACCCGACGGTAACCGGCACGTCGCCGGAGACAGTAATGCCCGTGACAACACGTACGCCACCCGCGCCGCCGCCGCCGCCTTGACGCGAGCCGCCACCGCCGCCACCGGCCACGATCAGGACGTCCACCTCGCCCGCCTCGACGAGTGTGAGCGTCCCGCTCTCGGTGAAGACGTGGTAGCGGTAGCCGCCCGCGTCAACCGTCGTGCCTCCCTCGAACTCTGCCATGGTCAGCTCCGGCTCTGCCGCCGCGTGGGCGTGCGCCCGTCGGCGGCCTGCCGCGTGCTCGACCGCTGGACGAGCGCGTAGGCGTAGTCGCCCTGGAGGCGCATCTCGTCGAACTCGTGCCGGTGGACGAACTCGAACTGGAGCGGGCCGCCCCCACCAAAGGCACTGCCTGCCTTGTTCGAGCCGCCGGCCAGCGTCTCGGCCGCCGTGCCGATGAGGCCGAGGAACCCGCCGGACCCCCCGAAGGCGTCCGCGATGAGCTTGAGGAGCACCGTCTTGGCGATGGCCACCAGCAGCTCCTCGATGATCCGCCCGAGCACGCGGAGGATGCCGGCGCCGAGCCGCTCGAAGGCGTTTTCGACGCCCTGCAGGCTGTCCTCGAACTCGGCCAACTGCTCCTGGAGGAGCGCCATCTCCAGGCGGTAGCGCTCCGCGCCGATCTGGCCGGCCTGCCACAGCTCCGTCAGCCGCTTCTCGGCGTCGGCGAAGTCGAGCCGGGTCAGGTCGACCTCGGCCTCGGACGGCCCGCCCAGGCCGAGGAGCGCGCCGCCGAGGTCGGAGAGGAAGCCGACGACGGTCTGCGCGAGGTCCTCGGCGAACGCGCTGAGCCCGCGCATGAGCCGCTTCGTGGAGTCGGCCAGCTCCGTCGCCCGCCGCGTGGCCGCGTCGAACGTGCGGTCGGACACCTCGCGGACGCGCGAGAGGTCGGAGAGGATCTGCTGAAGGCTCGGCGCCTTCATCTTGAACTCGGCGGCCGGCTTCTCGCCCTCCTTGCGGATCGCCTTCAGCGCCTCCTCCGCCTCCCGGGCCCGGCGGGCGAGGTCCTCGATGGCCGCGTTGGCGCGCCCCTCGTTGGCGCCGAGCGCGCGCGCTACGGACCCCTCCAGCAGCCGCGCCGCCTCCTCGGCGGCCTCGATGGGCGTCACGAGCCCGAGGCGGACGCGCTCGCCCAGCGCGGCCAGCGCCTCCTCGGCGTCGGCGATGATCTCGCCGACCGACTTCCCGCTCCCCTTCGGCGCCGGGGGCGTCACAGGGAGCCGCGCCCGCCCGCCGCCCTCCGCACCGCCGCCGTAGACGCCGCGCAGCAGGTCGAGCACGAGCGCCTCGTTGCGGCTCTGCAGCGCAGCCTGCCGGGCCGCCTCGATCCGCTGGAGCGACTGCCCGACGGCAGCGGCGGCCCGGACGCCGATGTCGGCGAGCACGTTTCCGAGGGGAGTGCCGATCCCGGCGCCGAAGAGGGCCACCTGCGCGGCCAGCGTCTGCAGCCCCTCGCCGAACGTGCGGACGACGAAGTCCATCCCGTTCTGCGCCGCGCGCCCGAACGACTCCATCGCGCCCTCCCAGTCGCCGGCGAGGAGCTGGAGCCAGCCGACGACGACGTTCAGCAGCTGCGAGAGCAGCGTGCCCGCCAGGTCGATCACGATGGAGAGCGCCTTGTCGACGACCGCCACGATGAGGTCGCCGTGCTCCTCCCACAGCTCGCCGAGCCGGCCCAGCGCGGGCCCGAGGTCGGCAAGGAGCCGGCTGCCGGCCTCGCGCCCCGCCTCGAGCACACGGCCGAAAGCGGCGCGCGTGGCCTCCAGCGCGCCGGGCAGCCGCTCCCGGGCGAAGGCGCTGACCTTCTCCCAGTTGGCGATGAGGAGCCCGGCCCCGACCGCCAGGGCCGTCAGCGCCAGCCCAACCGGGCCGGTCACAGCGGAGAGGACGACGAGCCCGGCGCGGAGGATGGACACCACCGAGGCCAGCTTGCCGAGCACGAGGAGCACCGGACCCGCCGCCGCGGCGACGATGCCCAGCACGACGATCAGCCGCTGCGTCGAGGGCTCCAGCTGCGCGAAGGCCTCCGAGGCCCGCGCCGCCAGCGCCGTGAAGCGCTCCCACGCCGGGACCACCACCTCCGCGACGGCCTCGCCGACCGGCCGCAGCGCGGCCATCAGGTTGTCGAGCCCGTTCTCGAGTGCGTTGAGGATGCCGCCCTCCGCGCGGGGCAGCGCCGCGAGCCCCTCCTGCAGCTTGGCGAAGAACTCGTCCACCGTCACGCCGGAGGCGCGGATGGCCTCGGCGCTCGACGTGCCGAACGCGCGCTGGAGCGCCTGCGCGATGGCGGGCGAGCGCTCGAGTATCACGTTGAGGTTCTCGGCCGTGATCTTGCCGAGCGAGGCGATCTGGGTGAACTGCCGGTTGACCTCTCCGAAGTCCTCGGCGCCGCCCCCACTGAGCGCGATCGCGTTGCCGAGTCCCTCGATGAGGGCGCGCGCCTCGTCGGCCGATTTCCCGACGTTCTGCAGCTGGACCGAGGCCCTGACGACCTGCTCGAACCCGAGGCCTGGCGCCTCGGCCGTCTGGCGCAGCCGCTCCAGCTCGGCGCCCGCCGCGTCGGAGGAGCCGAGCACGGCCGCGAGCGCCTTCTCCAGCGACTCCAGCTGCCCGGCGCTCCGCACCGAGACGACGCCGAGCGCGGTGAGCGGGGCCGTCACGTACGTCGTGAGCGCCGAGCCGAGGCGCTCGGCGCCCTGCCCGAACCGCTCCAGCCGCTGCTCGGCCCGCGCGAGGGCGCGGTCGAGCGGCGTGAGGTCGGCGCCGAGGACGACGGTGAGCTCGCCGAGGGTCACGGTAGGCTACGCCTCCAAGGGGCTACGGGCGCTCAGGGCGCCCTGGATGGCTGCGAGGTCGTGCGCGAAGGGCTCGGGCACGCCGGCCCGGAACTCACGCCGGTAGGCGTCGCGGGCCAGGAGGATCTCGTCGGGCTCGTCGGCGGCCGGGCCAGTCTCGCCCTTCCCCTGGCCCTTGAAGGCGCGGGCGAGGGCGAAGAGGGGGTGGGCCTCGGTGGCGGCGCCGAGCATGACGAGGGCGTCGGTGACGGTCACCCGCCGCGCCTCCCACGGCCTCAGGTGGCAGAGGCCGTAGAGCGTGGCGCGGAGGCGGCCGGTCGTGAGGGGGGCGTCGGCTTTGTCGTCTCCTTCGCCGACGACGGCGCCGACGACGGCGCCGTCGTCGGCTTTCCCAGGCTCCTCTCCAGATCGGAGGCCTCACTCAGCCCGGCCTCGCTGGCGAAGGCGAGGAGCTTGGGGTAGACGGCCTTCCCGATGCCGACGACGGCGGGCAGTGTGAGCCGGGCCTTGACCTCCTCGAACCGGAGGCCCCGGTCGAAGGGGAGCAGCCCGGCCCAGAGCACGACGGCGAAGTCGGAGACCGTCTCCGTCGTGAGCACGCCCTTCAGCCGGGGGAGGACGCCGAAGACGGCGCGGGCGTCGGTGATCTCGACGTCCTGGACGTCTTTCCCTCCGCCCTTGACCGCCTCCAGGAAGCGGAGGACGATGGAGAACAGGGCCGGGAGCGGGTCGTGGCCGGCGATGGCCGCGCGCTCGCAGCCGTCGAGGCAGAGGAGGAACGGGCGGTCCACCCCGCCGAGCGGGACGTGGGCCACCTGGGGGTCGGCGAGCAGGTCGCGCTGGAGGTCGTCGAGGCTCGATAGGTCGAGCTTCGACGTGTCGAGGGGTTCGGGCATGAGGAGTCTGCCAGGGGCAGCGCTGCCAGGGGCAGCGGCGGAGTGCTACGGGAAGGGGCGCCCGCCCGACGGACCTTATCGTCGGGCGGGCGCCGGGGCGAGCCGATCAGGTCGAGAGGGCCGGGACGTCCTCGCGGACGTAGGCTCCCACGCCGGCGAGCGTGAAGTCGTCGGTGGCCGCCGCGTTGTTGTCCTTCGCGGCGGTGTAGGCGAGCACCTGGGCACGGCCGCGCTCCTGCTCGTGGCCCTCCACGTTGTCCGTCTTGAGCCACCAGCCCGTCGTCTTCTGCTCGTGGGCCGTCTTGAGCCCCTGCTGCCCCGCGTCGCCCTCGGCGATGGAGTTGCACGAGACCTCGATACGGTAGGTGTTCGAGCCGGCGAGCGTGGCCGAGCCGTCCTTGTCCTCGATGGGTACCTCCGCGTTCGTCGAGGCCTTGCGCCAGGTGCGCACCTTGCCGACGAGGTCGTAGGCGGGATCGGTGGAGTCGTCGGGGTCGGACGGTTCGGTGGCCGCCCAGTACATGAGGTATTGGGTGCCGGAGTGGCGCTGGTCTTCCATGGGATCGGGGGCTTAGGTGGGTGCGAGGGTGTAGCGAAGGCGGAGGAGGCGGTCGGCGAGCGGCGCGCCGGAGGCGCCCGGGCCGCGCGTGCCGGCGGGGTCGTTCTCCGGGCCGGTGGCGGCCAGGTCGAGGCGGGCCTCCTGGACGGAGAAGCCGGACACGCTGATAGCCAGGCCGGCGGTGATCACGACGGCCTCGATGGCGCGGGCGGCGCGCTCGGTCGAGGCGAAGACGCGGAGGGTTTTCGTGAGCTCGGCGGGGCGCGTGTTCTTGTCGGAGAACGTCGCGAGCCCCTCGGCCTCGGTGTCGCTGACGAGCCAGACGTAGGG
>CAZOJJ010000079.1:5529-10591 GCA_964580105.1 uncultured Rhodothermales bacterium
GGGTTGGCCTGGGTGAGGAACTCCCACGCGCGGCGGCGCCCGCCGATCTCGGCGACGCTGACGACGTGGAGCGGGACGTCGCCGTCCGAGCGGCGCCATACGAGGCGCCGCTGCACGGTCACGCTCAGGTCGGCCCGGTAGCGCATCCGGACGCGGTGCGGCTGGGTCGCCGCGGCCTGCCCGGCGCGCTCGGCCTCGCGGCCCGTGAGCGGCTCGACGGACGCCCAGACGGTGTCCACGTCCGTCCACGTGGGCTCGGACTCGCCGCCGCCGATGGGCGTGCGCGCCTGCTGCTGGATCGTCACGCGCTCGCGGAGGTCGCCGGCGCGGAGGACGTGGGCAGACCCGGCCATCAGACCCTCACCCGCTGGTACGTGCGGAACGGCGCCGTCACGACGCCCGGCAGGCGGCCCACGACGGTGCCCACGACGACGTCCTCGCGGTGCTCGTAGGCCGTGGCCACGGCCCGGAGGAGGTCGAGGCGGAGGCCGGGCTGGGCCGCCTCCAGCGCCTCGGCCGTCTCGGCGTAGCCGGCCGTGAAGGCGAGGGCGATCCGCTCGCCCGGGCCGAGGCGGGCGTACCGCGTCACGACGACGTCGTCGCCGTCGAGGCGGAAGTCGTCGCCCTCGTCGAGCTCGGTCTCGGCGTCGTCGGCGTCGTAGAACGACGCGGACTCGACGGCGACCAGCGGCGCGCGCGGGAGCCGGATCACCATCCCGTCGTCCAGGGGGGACTTCTCGGCGGGACCGTAGACGGTCAGCTCGAAGGCGCGCTCCAGGAAGGCACGCTCGCAGAGGCGCTCGGCCTGGCCTGCGACGGCGAGCACGAGGGCGGTGACGAGGTCGTCCTCGGCCGCGCCCTCGACGCGGGCGTACGCCTTGGCGTCTTCGGTCGATACCGGCGCCTCCAGCGGGTCGAGCTCTAGGAGCCGCGTGCGCATCAGGCCTCGACCTCCGCGAGCGCGTCGGTCTCGACGGCAGAGCCGGAGTCGGCTTCGACGGTCGGGGCCTCGACGACCTCGGCGTACTTGCGGGCGAGGAGGCGACGGGCGACGACGCGGGAGCACTCGAACACCGTGCCTCGCTCGACGCGGTTGGCGCCGGGGCGCAGAGAGCTGTGGACGCGGCCCTGGCGCAGCATCATCGCTAGCCCGTCGCGCCCCTCGGCGAGCATCCCGACCGGAATGTTGCGGAGGGCGCGGAGGGTGTAGGCGCGGCGCAGAGCGGCGTAGGCGGCGCGCATCGCCTCGACCGTTTCCGCGGACACCCCCAGGACTTTCCAGAGCCGATCGGCCGAGATCTCGCGCGCCTGCCCCTTCGGAGCGCGGCGGCGGAGGACCTGCTCGTAGCTGGCGATGTTGTCGTCACCCTTCACGTCGAGCACGACGAGGCCCGGACGCTTCGCGTCCCCGAGGTCGAGCCCGGAGAGGCGCGTGATCACCGGCGGGCGCCCGCGCAGCGTCTTCAGCAGCGCGTCCATGTCGGAGTCGGGCAGCTCGCCGCGCTCCGGCCACGGCCGCCACCCGAGGCGGTCGAGGAGCGCGCGGCTGAGCACACGGCCGGCCCCGATGCGCGGGCCGTCCACGGCCATCGCGCGGCCGGTTTCCACGTCGAAGAACGTGAGGCCGAGCGGGTGGACCATGTCGGTGCCGGACTCGACGAGGCGGACGGCCTCGGCGATGAAGCCGGGGCTGACGAGGTCGTCCGAGCCCACGTTGAGGACGGCGTCCACCTTGCCTTCGAGGGCCAGGACGGCCGCGTTGCCCTTGGCTGAGAGCGGGCGGTTGGGCGCCTCGACGTAGGCCCAGCCGTCCACACGCTCGGCCGGGTCGGGGTCGCCCGGGCTGAACGCGGCCACGCACACGAGCTCGATGGGGGCCTCCCGCTCCTGCAGCAGCGGGTGCCCCTGGAGCCCGGCGAAGTAGCGGAGCACGAACGGGGCCACGTCCGGGCGCCGCCACAGTTTCGTGACGACGCCCAGACGGAACGGGGCGTGCGTGGGGGCTCGCTTCGCCATCAGCCGTCAGCCCCCGGGGTTTCGACGCGTTCCGCGTACCTGCGTGCGACGAGGCGGCGGACGAACCGGGCCGGCACGTCGAACTCGGTGCCGCGCTCGACGCGGGCGGCGCCCTGGTGGCGGCCGGCCATCCACGGGGGGACGTTGACGAGGGCGCGCATGCGCACCGTGCCGGGACGCTCGGTGGCCTCGGTCTGATCTGCCCGGGGACGGGGATCCGTCCGCTTCGTCGTCGGCGCCACCAGCGTCTTCACCTTGACACCGGACTTCTTCGCCTTCGGAGAAGCAGCCTTCGGAGAAGCAGCCTTCGTGGTTTCGGAGGGGGGCGCGCCGCTCTTCGGCGAGGTCTTCGGCGAGGTCTTCTTCTTGGCCATGGGGAGAGGGGGTGTGGGTTTTAGAGATCCTTGAGGAAGAGGGGGCCGACCCGCCGGAGGGATAGCGAGCCGGCCCTGGGATCACTCGTGATCCCCTCCACCCTTCCCCAGGGTTTCAGGGCCTCAGCTCGACGCCTCGGACGTGCGGTAGATGAACGCCGACGGATATTTCACCATCAGCGCCAGCCGCTCCTCGGCCACGATCGTCAGCTGGTTCTTGATGAGCTGGTCGTTCACGTAGCCGACCTTCAGCATCGGCCGCATCTTGTCGAAGATCTGCGCGCCGATGGAGAACTGGCCGACGAGGAGGTCGCCCTGATCGAACCGCGTCGTCTCGACCGTCCGCAGCCCCCACGGGCGCGGGGTCTCGCCGCTCGTCGGGTTGGCGAACTTGTAGGCGCCGTCCTCGGTCTGCGTGAGCATGAGCACGGCCATGTCCACGGGGTTGAGCACGAGGCCGTCGCCGGCGAAGTCCGCGCTCGCGAGCTGCGCCATCGCGATGCGGATGCGGTCGAGGAGCGTCACGGTCGTGATGCCGGCCGCCGCTTGGATCGTCGCCTCGAGCGCGTCGTCGTAGGCCGTGGCCTGCTCGACGATGCCGTCGAGGTGGTTGCCGCCGTTGGGTGCCGCCGTGCCGTCGCCGTAGAGGATCTCTTGGTCCTCGGCCACGCGGAGCCCGTACTCCATCTCGGCGTCGATCAGCGAGCGGAGCCCTTCGACGTCGTCGAGCTGCTCGTCGTCCACCACGATCCAGTGGGCGATCTTCTCGACGTCGGCCTGGACCCGGTCCATCACGATGCCGGACTCCGGCTTCGTCTGGCCCTGCCCGGTGATCGCCGCGCCGGTGGCCCGGCTCGTCACGCGGATGAACGAGACGCGGTCCTTCGAGGTCGTCCCGCCGGGGATGAGGTCGCGCATGGCGAGGCGCTGGTCGCGCGGGCGGATGACCTCGCCGACGTAGTCCGGCGTCGTGATCCCCGTCAGCGTGACGGCCTTGATGGCGATCCGCTTCTGATTGCCGTGGACGGGGCCGGCGTCGACCCACGGCATCCGGCCGGCCTTGACGGAGCCGTCCTCCAGGGCCGCCTTGAACGCCTCGCTCTCGACGAACCGCTCGCCGAGCGTCTTCACCTCGCCGGCGCCGCCGGCCCCCAGCCGCTTCATCGCCTCGGTCTCGAACTCGTCCTGCCGCTCGTTGAGCTTCTTGACGGCCTCGTCGACCTTGTCGATGAGCTTGGCGTTGGCGTCGGTCAGCTTCTTCACCTCGCCCTTGAGCTCGGCGACGCCCTTCTCGGCCTCGGCGCCCTTCTTGATCTGCTCCTCGAGCTCCAGGACGCGCTTGATGTTGGCCTTGAGCTCGCCGAGGCTCTTGGTGACCTCCTCGGGCAGCACGGCCGGGGCGTTGGCCAGGACGAGCGCGCCGGCCTCGATGCCGAACCGGTGCGTGACGTACGTGGCCAGGGCGAAGACGCCGAGCGCGGCGCCGGCCTGGGCTACGCCTCCAAGACGGAGGGGAGCAGCCACGCGCGAATGAGCGGCCGCACAGGTGCCGTCGTCGGTGTGGCCGGTGAAGCCCTCGAACCAGTCGATCGACAGGGCGAGGGGGGCGGCCGTCGGGCGCTCCATGCCGTAGGCCTGGCCGTGGGCCTGGCCGATGCCGGCGACGAGGGCGACGAGCGCGAACAGGAGTCGGTGGAGGAGTCTCATGGAGGGCACGGGGTTAGGAGGCAAGGAGCCGGTTGATCTCGGCGAGCACCGAGGTGGGGTCGTCGGGGGCGGAGCGGTACGCTCCGCCGCCCTGACGGAAGAGTTCGTTGAGGTCGTCGAGCGCCTTCGCCGGCACGTAGCTGACCTTCCGCTCGACCTCGGTCCAGGAGGGGCGCGCGTCGAAGACGAGGCCGTCCTCGGTGTCCTCGAAGCCGACCTCGTAGTAGGCCCCGCTGGACTCGACGACGGCGCGGTCGGCGTAGACCTCCACCGCCCAGATGTAATCGTTGGGCCCGGAGAACGTGGCGCGGAGGCCGTCGCGGACGCGCTCGATGAAAGCCGTGTAGCTCTCGTCTACCCCGATGGCCTTCAGCGCGCTTCCGTACGAAGCGCCGAAGCGCTGCGCCCACGCGTCCAGGCTGAGCGACTTCAGCGCTGAGGCCTTCGCGCGGGGCTCGCAGGGCCGGGGCGTGAGGGCGCCCTCGACGAGCGGCCACCGGACGATCTGCCCGTCGTCCTCCGTCTTGATCCGGTGCGTGGCCGAGCCGCTCGACCAGCCGAGCTTGTTCTTCTTCGCGAGGCCGGCCAGCATCTTCTCGTACTCGTCGGCCTCGTCGAGGATGAGCTCGGCCATCAGCGCCGTGTCCGTCCGCGTGACTTTCAGCGGCTCGAACTCGTGCTCGACGAGCGGCTCCAGCTCGGCGTCCTTCACGAAGCCGTGGTTGTACGTGGCCTCGATGAAGGCCTCGTCGCCCTTGGCCAGCGCGCCGCCGAAGTAGGTGTCCGGCGTGAAGTACTCGCCGGCCAAATCCTTCACCGGAGCGGCGGGGTCGTCGAAGACGACGAGGGGGCCGCCGACGGTGACCACGCCCTTCTCGGCCTTGATGACCTTGAGGGGCGTGCGGTCGGAGGCGGGGTAGACGGTGAGGCCGGAGCGGAGGCGCATTCGAGCACGAGCAGGCGAA
>CAZOJJ010000080.1:0-10508 GCA_964580105.1 uncultured Rhodothermales bacterium
GGCCGGTGCTCGCGGAGGAGCATCGGCCGCTGGGGAGGTGGAGATGCCGGGAGTCGAACCCGGGTCCGAACGGACCTACAGTCCAGGCGTCTACATGCGTAGTCCGCGTATTCAGGGTCTTAGCCGATCCGGCAGGGCCCACGGACGGGGCTTCCGGGCCGGCGCAGGCTGATCGGGATTCGCGCCGTCGGCTCAGCCGGAGCCTCGGGTGCTAGCTCATCTCAAGCGATGCCCCTGAACGTGCTGATGAGCGAGCCCATCCAGGGACAGCTCAGCGGGTGTTACGCCGCGAGCGCGTAGGAATAGTCGTTGGCAACTATTCAGTCTCTCAACGGGGGTCACGGGCGTGTTGAGAACCACCCGGCACGCAGCCTGCCGCACAATCCATCCGTCGAAACCAGAACATCCCCAAAGAACGGCGGCCCGCGCGGTGGCGAGCCGAGAACGAATAAATGACTCGGAGAGGCGGCGGTTCCGGGGCCGTCAGCCCTCCACCGTTTCCTCATCCCGCTCGCGCGGCGTGCCGAGGACGACGAAGCCCTGCGCCTCGAGCGCCTCGTTCAACTCGGGCAGGATGGCCCGGCGGAGGCCGCTGCTGAGGTAGGCGACTTTGGTGCGTCCGCCCAGAACGGAGTAGCGGTAGGGATGGAAGAACACCCGCACGAACCGGTCGCCGATGGGCGCCACGTCGAGGGCGACCTCCGTGCGCGAGAGCCCCCGGTTCGAAATCAGGCGTGGGGCCGTCGCGACGACGTTGGGGGCCTCGCTCTCCGCCTCTTCCCAGCCGGCGCTGCGGAGGGCCGCCCGGATCCGGGCGAAGGTGTCCGCCCGGCCGGTGTCCGCCTCGGTAGTGAGGCGGACCTCGTAATCCCGATAGAGTGGCGTGACGGAGGGGGCGCAGCCGCCGAGCCCGGCGAGGAGCAGCCCGATCAGGAGCAGAACACGGAGCATGGCGCGGATCCACGAGGAGCCCCGGAGTATACCGCGGGCCTGTCGCCGCCGGCAGGGCACAAAAAAAGCCGGGCGGACACGCTCACCCATACGTGTCCGCCCGGCGTGCAATACGGGCCTCGAAGGCCTCGCATGCACAGGGGGTTCAAACGGGAGTCTGGAGGAGGCATCCCAGAGTCCTGGAGCGCTCATTTCCAAAGCGCGTGCCAAGCCGGGAACGTCGGCGCAGCGCAGAAAAAGCGCGGACCCCATCGAGGCGGTGTGCAGTCCCGTGTACAGTGCTGTACACGAATGGGGAGGGCCGGGGAGGCGGGGCGGTGAAGAGGCCTCCCAGAGTGCGGTGAAGAGGCCTCCAAGAGTGAGAGGGAGGCGAGGGCCGGGGGATCCCCCGGCGTGCGTTCCGCGTGAAGCGACCTCGACGGCCGCCCGACCGCTTGGCCCTCCCCGCCCGGTCGCCGTATGTTTCCGGCCGCCCTGAACGTACCCAACGACGACAACGAGGCTGACATGCCCTGCGGACGTAAGCGCAAGCGCCACAAGATCGCCACGCACAAGCGCAAGAAGCGCCTGCGTAAGAACCGGCACAAGAAGAAGAACCGCTAGCCTTCCCGCGGGAGGCCGGGCTCCGGCCCCGCCTCCGCGTTCGGCAGTGACGAGAAGCTGCGCCGGGGCTCCGGTCGCAGCTTTTCGCGCTTGACGCCGTTTCGCCTCCGGCGGAGTCCGGGGCGGCGGCGTATTTTCCGTGGACCGACTCACACCCTTCGCTATGCGAGACTCCAACCGTGCGCTCCGCGCTTCCCTCGTGGGCTTCATCGTGGGTGGCGCCACCGGCTTCGTGCTCGGCGTGCTCCTCGCGCCGGACGAGGGCCGGCAGATGCGCCAGCGCGCGGCCTACCTCCTCGACCAGTGGGCCGGCCAGGTGGCCGGGTTCGTCGAGAAGCTCGGCGCCAGCGGGCCCGTGAGCGACGCCCGCCAGTCGGCCGACGCCGTCGTGGCCGACGCGCGCGAGCAGGCCGAGGCCCTCCTCGGCGAGGCCGAGGCCCTCATCAAAGAGGCCCGCCAGCGCCGTGGCGGCGAGCCCCCGCTCCGCCGCGCCTCCTGACGCCCGCCTGCGGGCACCCTCCCCTCTTCCTCGCCCTTCTCTCCTGCGCCTCCATGTCGGTGCGCTTCTCGATCCTGATGCCCAGCGCCGAGGGCAAAGCGCCCGGCGGCAACCCCCTCGCGCCGGACATGTTCGACTACCGCTCGTCGAACACGTTCAACTACTTCTCCGAGCTCAACGCCGAGCGCCGCACGCTCATCGACGCGCTCCAGAAGGTCATTCGCGAGGCCGACGACGAGACCCTCGAAAAGCTCTTCGGCGTCAAGGGTGACGCGCTCCAGGAGGCCGTCGACGCCGACCTGGCCATCTACGACAGCCCGCTGATGGCGGCCATCGACCGCTACGGGCCGGGCGTGATGTACCGGGCGATGGACTTCGCCTCGCTCCCCACCGGTGCCCAGCGGCGCCTCCTCGAAAACGGCGTCATCGTATCGGGTCTCTTCGGCCTCCTCCGCCCGGACGACCTGATCCCCAACTACCGCCTCAGGATGGATGCGACGGTTGAGGGCATCGGGAAGGTTTCCCGCTACTGGCGGCCTCACGTCTCGGCCCAGCTCAACGCGCTTCTGGCGGGGAAGGTGGTCTGGAACCTGCTGCCGGGCGCCCACGAGGACGCCTGGGACGACGAGCAGACCTACGCCCGGATGTACCGGCTCCGGTTCTTCCGCGAAGAGAACGGCGGGCGGAAACCCGTCACGCACGGCGTCAAGGAGCTGCGCGGCGCGCTCGTCCACTACGTCGTCACCGAGTTGGCCGACGACGTCGAGGCGCTCGACGACTGGGACGCTCCCGAGGGCTTCGAAGTGGATCCCGACGCCTCGGAACTGGACGCGAAGGGCGGCACCATCGTGATGGTCTCGGCGCCCGGCTGGGAGGCGCGCCGCGAGGCCCGCAAGCGCGCCCGCGCCGAGGCCGAGGCCGAGCGCCGAGCCCGCCGCGCGGACGACGAGGACGAAGACTGAAGCGAGAGGGTCGAAGCGTGACGGCCGAAGCGAGAACGCCACGGCCTGGCGCTGCCCTTCGTACTTCCCACGGCCAACCTCCCACTTCCTCATGGCGGTCGTCATCGGCATTGCGGGCGGGTCGGGGTCCGGCAAGACCACGGTCCAGCGCCGCGTCATGGAGCGGTTCGGCCCCGGCCGGATCGCCCTCCTGGAGCACGACGCCTATTACCACGACCTCTCGCACCTCCCGCTGGAGGACCGCGCCCGGTTCAACTTCGACCACCCGGACGCGCTCGAAACCACCCTCCTGGTCGCGCACCTCGACGCCCTTCTGGCCGGGCAGCCCGTCGAGAAGCCGACGTACGACTTCACACGCCACCGCCGGACGGACGAGACGGTCCGCGTCGAGCCGCGCCCGGTGATCGTGGTCGAGGGCATCCTCGTGCTCGGCGAGCCCGACCTCCGCGAGCGCATGGACATCAAGCTCTACGTGGACACCCCGGACGACGTCCGTCTCATGCGTCGGATCGAGCGCGACATCGCCGAGCGCGGGCGGACGCTGGAGGCCGTGCTGGCGCAGTACCGCCGCACCGTCCGCCCCATGCACCTCGAGTTCGTCGAGCCTTCCAAGCGTTTCGCCGACGTCATCATCCCGCGCGGCGGCAAGAACCAGGTGGCGACGGACATGGTGCTCGCCCGCGTGCAGTCGCTGCTGGACGCCGACGCGCGCGCGCCGCTCCACGGCTGATCAGCCGCCCGCGAGGAGGCGGACGCCGTCGAGCACGAGCGCCGGCTCGACGCGGTCGATGGCCGCCACGTGCCGCGCGAGCCAGTCCGCCCAGCCGCCCGTGGCGACGACGAAGGGCCGGGCCCCCACCTCCGCCTCGGCGCGCCGGAGGAGGCCCGCGACACCGTCGGCGACGAGCGCCGAGAGCCCGGCTTGGATGGCCGTGTGCGTCGAATCCCCGATCCCGAAGGGGGCCGCGGGCCAGTCCACGCCGGGAAGCTGGGCCGTTTCCGAGGCCAGCGCCCGGCGGAGGAGCGCGGGGCCGGGGGCGATGGCGCCGCCGAGGTAGACGCCCTCGGCCGTCAGCACCTCCGTCGTGATCGCCGTCCCGGCGTCCAGCGCCGCGACGGGGCGCGCTTCGGTTTTCCCGAACAGGAGCCACGCGGCGGCGGCGGCGGCGAGGCGGTCGGCGCCGAGCGTGTCCGGCGTGGCGTAGGCCATCCGAAAGGGCAGGGCCATCCCGGCATGGACGACGACGGGCGCGCGCCCCGTCAGGTGGCGCACCGCCGTCGCCAGCGGCTCGGTCGCCGACGGGACGACCGAGGCCAGACCGGCCCCCTCCACCTCGGCTTCCTCCACGAACGCCCCGAGGCGCCCCGCCTCGATGGCCGCCGTCGGGAATCGCTCGATGCGCGCCCAGGCCGCGCCGTCGTGCAGACCGGCTTTGACGTGGCTGTTGCCGATGTCGAGGGCGAGAAACAAGGGAAGGCCGAAGGACGAAGGGCGAAAATAGAGGGAGCCTACCCGTTTGTCCTCCCTCCCCCCTCGTCCGTCGGCGTTTCGACCGTGATTTCGCCCGCGTGGAGGCGGGCTTCGCCCTGGGGCGTTCCCAGCCGGAGGGCGCCGTCGGGGGCGAGGCCGTGCACGACGCCCTCCACCGGGGCGCGGTCCGTATGGGGGAATGCCACGCGGACGGTTTCGCCGAGGCCGACCATCCGGGCCTCGAACGTCGCCAGCAGTCTGGCCTCGCCGTTCCTGTGGAGCGCGTCGTGGGCGCGCTCGAACCGATCGAGGAACGCGGCGAGGAGGGGGGCGCGGGGGGCGAGCCGGCCCGTTTCCAGCAGCAGCGACGTGGCGCGATCGGCCAGCTCCGGCGGGAAGTCGGCCTGGCCGACGTTGAGGCCGAGGCCGAGGACGACGGTGGCCGGGCCGTCGCCGAGGCGGCTCTCCAGCAGCAGGCCGCCCACCTTGCGGCCGCCCAGCAGCACGTCGTTGGGCCACTTCAGCCGGGGAACGAGGCCGGTTACGGATTCGACGGCGTCGGCGGCGGCGAGGCCGGCGGCGAGGGGCAGGAGGCCGAGCCGGTCGGGCGGCAGGGTGGGGCGGAGGAGGAGCGAGGCGAGGAGGCTCAGCCCCGGCGCGTCGGTCCAGGTGCGGCCGTGGCGCCCGCGTCCGGCCGTCTGGTGCTCGGCGGTGACGAGTGCGCCGTCCGGGGCGCCCTCGGTGGCCCAGGCGAGGGCGTCGGCGTTGGTCGAGCCCGTCGCGCCGAGCGCGCGGTGGGTGCGGCCGAAGCGGGCCGTGCGGAGCAGCGGCGGGAGGTCCGTGGCGAGGGGCGAGGCGGGCATGGCCGGAAGCTACGGGCACCGCCATGCCTCCTGGCACCCCGCCCCCGTACCTTCCGAGGCCGTCCGACCTGCCTCTCCGACGTGGCCCGCCGCTTCGTCCTCCACCGCGACCCCGACACCCCGCCGGCCCCGAGCGGGCTGACGCTGGACTACGCCGCCGCGCTCAACCCCCAGCAGCTCGCAGCGGCCACCGCGCCTGGCGGTCCCATCCTCATCGTCGCCGGGGCGGGGACGGGGAAGACGCGGACGCTCGTCTACCGCGTGGCCTACCTCGTCGAGACGGGCGTGCCGCCCGAGGGCATCGTCCTCCTCACCTTCACGCGCCGCGCGGCCGGCGCCATGCTCGCCCGCGCGACGAGCCTGCTGGACGGCCGCTGCGCGCGCGTACGCGGCGGTACGTTCCACGCCTTCTGCGTCAGCATCCTCCGCCGCCACGCGGACCGCATCGGGTTCGACCGCCGCTTCACCATCCTCGACGCCTCCGACGCGGCCGACGTGCTCGACGTGCTCCGCACCGAGGCCGGACTCCACGCGTCGGAGAAACGCTTTCCGCGCAAGCGGACGCTCCAGGCGATCTTCTCCGCCGCCCTCAACCGCGACCTGGAGCTGGCCGACGCCCTCGCCGAGCGCTGGCCGCAGTACCTCGTCCACCTCGACGAGCTGGAGGCCCTCCGCGACGCCTTCGGCGCCTTCAAGCGGCGCAACGGGCTGATGGACTACGACGACCTCCTCGCCCGCACGCTGGAGCTCTTCGCCACGCACGACGAGGTGCGGCGGCAGGTGGCCGCCGAATGCTGGCACGTGCTCGTGGACGAGTACCAGGACGTGAACCAGCTCCAGGCCCGGCTGGTCGAGGCCTTCGCCTCCGTCCACGGCCACGTCACCGCCGTCGGCGACGACGCCCAGTCGATCTACCGCTTCCGGGGCGCCGACGTAGGCCACATCCTCCGCTTCCCCGCGCGCTTCCCCGGCACGCGCGTCCTCAAGCTGGAGCAGAACTACCGCTCCACGCAGCCCATCCTCGACCTCGCCAACCACGTCCTCGACCGGGCGCACGCGAAGTACGAGAAGCGGCTGTTCACCGAGCGCGAAGGGGGCGAGCGCCCCGCGCTGGTGCAGGCCGCGGACGCGTCGTGGCAGAGCCGGTTCGTGGCGCAGGTCGTCCTGGCGAAACGCGAGGAGGGCGTGCCGCTGAACCGGATGGCCGTGCTGTTCCGCTCCGGCTGGTGCTCGTACGACCTCGAGGCCGAGCTGGGGCGGCGGCGCATCCCGTTCGTCAAGTACGGCGGCCTCAAGCTCGCCGAGGCGGCCCACGTCAAGGACGTCGTCGCCCACCTCCGCGTGGCCGAGAACCCCGGCGACGCCGTCGCCTGGAACCGGGCGCTGCAGCTGCTGGAGGGGATCGGCCCGAAGTCGGCCCAGCAGCTGCTGGCGTGGATCCGCCAGGCCGAGAACCCCTACGCGCTCGACGCGCCCGCGACCTCGGCGAAGTACGAGGCCGGCCTTCGCCGCCTCGGCGCCGTGCTCGACGCCCTCCGCCGCGAGGACGCCCCGCTGGCCGAGCAGATCGACGCGCTCCTCGCCTACTACCGCCCGCTCTTCGAGCGCGTCTACGCCGAGGACGCAGACCAGCGCGAGGCCGACCTGGAGGGGTTTGCCGCCGTCGCCGCGCGCTACCCGAGCCGCGCGGCGCTCCTCGAAGCCCTCGCCCTCGACCCCCTCGACCTCACCACCGAGGAGGTCGAAGGCACCGACAAGGACGAGCCGCCGCTGGTGCTCTCGACCGTCCACTCGGCCAAGGGTCTCGAGTTCGACACCGTCTTCCTCATCGAGGCGCTCGACGGCGTGCTCCCCTCGCAGTACAGCCTCAAGCGCGACGAGGACCTCGACGAGGAGCTGCGCCTGCTCTACGTGGCGCTCACGCGGGCCGAGAACGAGCTCTACGTGAGCTACCCGCTCGTGCAGCACCGGCGCGGTGCGGGCGCGTACTTCACCAACCCGAGCCGCTTCCTGGAGGGCACGCCCGAGCGGTTGCTGGAGCCGTGGACGCTCGTGGAGGAGGCGCCGCCGCCCGCCCTGCCGGAAGGGCGCGGGTGAACGGAACGGTTTGGTTCTTACCGCGCCATCTCCTTTCTTACGGGCGCTCACCCGCGCGCCACACCGCCCTTGCAACTCGACGTCGAACCCCTTCCGGATCAGCTCGGGCCGCCCGGCCTGCGCATCGAGCGCGTCGGCCTCGATCGCTATGCCGAGGTGCAGGCGCTCAACGAGCGGGTCTTCGGCGAGGCGCGCGTGATCTTCCGCCTCGACCGGCGCGACCTCATCCTGCTCCTCGCGTTCGTCGGCGAGGAGGCCGTTGGCTACAAGGTGGGCTACGGCGAGGACACCCGCACGTTCTACAGCGCCAAGGGCGGCGTGCTGGACCGGTACCGGCGGCGGGGGATTGCGAAGGCGCTGCTCTACCGGATGCAGGACGAGGCGCGGCGCCTCGGCTACCGCCGCTTCGCGTACGACACGTTTCCGAACCAGCACCCCGGCATGACCGTGCTTGGCCTGGCCGAAGGCTTCACCGTCACCGCTGCCGGGTACAACAGCGCCTACAAGGACTACCGCATCCGCTTCGAGAAGCCACTCTGAGGCGTCGGGCGCCGGGCGCCTGGCACGGGCGCTTCCGAGCGGAGCGGGTTGCCCGGACGCAACCTCGGGCGGGACGGCCCGTAGCGGGGAGCCCGTGGGCCGCGTCCGTCGTTCGGGCCCCGCCTCCCCTTCGCCCCCGAGAGCCCGTGCGTGCCACCCTGTTCGAGTTTGGAGAAAGCCTCCGCATGGCCCTGGTCACCATCTGGGCCAACAAGCTGCGCGCGCTGCTGACCACGCTCGGCATCATCATCGGCATCGTCTCCGTCACGGCGATGTTTACGACCATCAACGGCATCGAGCGCGGGTTCGACCGCTCGGTGGCCATGCTGGGGGCGAACGTGGTCAACGTGATGCGGATGCCTTCGGGCGGGTTCAACTTCGAGTGGTGGCGCTACCGCAACCGCCCGCGCATCACCGAGGACATCGCCGAGGCCATCGAGGCCAACGCCGATCTCGTGGAGGCCGTGGCGCCGGTGGCCTACTCCATGCAGAGCGTGCGCTACGGCGACCAGCGCCTCGGCAACGTCTTCCTCCGCGCCTCCACGCCCGCTCTCGCCGACGTGACGAGCATGGACCTCGACCAGGGGCGGTTCTTCACCGAAACCGAGGACCGCGTCGGCACCAGCGTCGCCGTGATCGGGCAGGACGTGGCCGACGCACTGTTCCCCATCGGCACGCCGCTCGGCAAGCGCATCCGCATCGGCGGGCAGCGCTTCGAGGTCGTCGGCGTGCTGGCGCGGCAGGGCAAGTTCCTCGGCCTCGTCTCGTTCGACGAGCAGGTGATCGTGCCCCTGGGGGCGTACGTGAAGCGGTTCGAGACGCGGCCCTACATGGAGATCCAGGCGAAGGTGCGCTCCGCCGAGGAGGTGGACGCGGCCATCGACGAGGTGACGGGCATCGTGCGCGTGGCGCGCGGGCTCGACCCGATGGAGGACAACAACTTCGAGGTCGAGCCGCAGGACGCCTTCCGCCAGCAACTCGCGGGCGTGACCGGCGTGATCTACGCCGTCGGTCTCTTCCTGACCGGCCTCTCTCTCCTCGTCGGCGGCATCGGCGTGATGAACATCATGTTCGTGAGCGTGAAGGAGCGGACGCGGGAGATCGGCATCCGGAAGGCGCTCGGCGCCACGCGGCGCGCCATCCTCACGCAGTTCCTCGTCGAGGCCGTCGTGGTCTGCATGATCGGCGGGCTGATCGGGATCGGCCTCTCCGTCGGCGTGACGGCCCTCATCAACCAGGTGTTCACCGCCGTCCTCTCGCCCGCGACGGTCGTCCTCGCGTTCATGATCTGCGTCGGGGTGGGCGTCCTGTTCGGGTTCATCCCGGCCTGGTCGGCCGCCCGCTCCGAACCCATCGAAGCCCTCCGCTATGAGTAGGTGCAGGGTTCACGATGCGGGGCGCGTTCTCCGCACACCTTGAACCCTGTATTCAGAACCCTGTATTCAGAACCCTGTATTCAGAACCCTGTATTCAGAACCCCGTATTCAGCCCCTGACCCCCCAACCCATGAACCTCACCGAATCGCTGCGGATGGCCTGGGAGACGCTCCGGGGCAACAAGCTCCGGAGCCTCCTGACCCTCCTCGGCATGGTCATCGGCGTGTTCTCGGTGATCGCCGCCGTGACGGCGGTGCAGGTCATCGACGTGTACTTCTCGGAGGCCTTCCGGGGGATGGGGGCCCACACGTTCTACGTCTCGAAGTATCCGATCGGCTTCCAGATGGGGCCGAGCGACCCCTCGCTCCGCAACCGCCCCAACCTCACCTACGCCGACCTCCTGGAGCTTCGCGAGCGCTCCCGCCTCGCCACCTCCGTCAGCCCGGACGGCTGGTTCGGCCAGACGGCCGTCCAGTACGGCACCGAGGAGACCAACCCCACCATCAACGTGCGCGGCGTGAGCGAGGACTGGGCCGTGAACAACGGGTACGAGATCGGCGAGGGCCGCTTCCTGACCGAGGACGACGTCCGCTACGCCCGGCCCGTGGTCGTCCTCGGGGCGGATGTAGACAAGCGGCTGTTTCCTTACGAGCAGGCCCTCGGAAAGCAGGTGCGCATCGACGGGCGGCGCTACACCGTCGTCGGCGTGATGGCGGCGAAGGGCTCGTTCCTCGGTGCGTCCAACGACAACCTCGTGTGGGCGCCCATCACGCGTCTCTTCGCCGCCTACGGCGACCCCGACCGCAACATCTCGTACGACGTGCGCGCACCGAGCCCGGAGCTCCTCACGGCCACCATTGACGAGGTGACGGGGCTGCTCCGCTCCATCCGGCGCGTCCGCCCCGAGGAGGAAAACAACTTCGACGTGACGACGAACGACGCGCTCACCGGGCCGCTGGAGTCGTTCACGTCCATCCTCACGATGGGCGGCGCGGGCATCGGCCTCATCGCGCTGCTGGCGGCGGGCGTCGGCATCATGAACATCATGCTCGTGAGCGTGACGGAGCGGACGCGGGAGATCGGCATCCGGAAGGCGCTCGGCGCCACGCGGCGCGCCATCCTCACGCAGTTCCTCGTCGAGGCCGT
>CAZOJJ010000081.1:0-10286 GCA_964580105.1 uncultured Rhodothermales bacterium
GAGAAGTGAGAAGTGAGAAGTGAGAAGTGAGAAGTGAGAAGTGAGAAGTGAGAAGGGGTCAAGGAAAAGTTCCGCCTTCCGGTTCCTGGTCTCCGGCCGCTGGTCTCCGGCCGCTGGCTTTCGTCAGCCCTCCACCGCCGTCTTGATCCGCTCGATCTGGCGGAGGTGGACGAGGTCGTGCGCGGCCAGGAGGCGCGTGAGGTGCCGCACGCTCTCTTCGCCGCGCTCGCTGTGGAGGCCGAGGCGGTCGAGCTCGGCGTCGGACAGGCGGCGGAGCCAGGCGAGGTGGAGCGTGCGCAGGGCCGTGAAGGCGTCGAGGAGCGCGGCGAGCGGCTGCTCGGCGTAGTGGAGGCGGGCGGCCCAGGCGTCCTGGTCGTAGCCCGGAATGGCGGGCCGGTCGGCCGCGACGATGAGCCGCATCCGGTAGCCGTAGACGACCTCGGAGTCCACGAGGTGGGCGACGACGTCGTGGACGGACCACTTCCCCTCCGCCTCGGGGGCCGTCCGGGCCGCGTCGTCCATGCCGGTCGTGGCCGCGCGGAGGGCCTCGGGCGTGGCGGCGAGGACGGCGTGGGGGTCGCGGTCGCCGAGGAGGTCGAGGAGGGCGGCGACGTAGGCCTCGGCGGCCTCGGGCGCGTAGCGGGGCGGGTTGGCGAAGGTGGACATGGCGGGCGGGGGAGGGGTGCGGCAAGCTAAACCTGAGGCGGGGTACGGCCGTTGGACGTGCGCCCTTCTCTCTCGCCCGTCATGCCTCCGCCGTCCTCTGCCGTCTTCGCCCACAACGCGCCCGGCCTCCGCCTCGCGTGGTGCGGCCCCTCGCTCCTCGCTCTCGGCAACGACGGCACGTGCGGGGGGCACGGCGTTTCCGGCTACTTCTTCCGCGAGGCCCGCTTCCTCAGCCGCTTCGGGCTGGAGGTCGAGCGCGAGGCGCCGGTCTGCTGCTCCGTCGCCTCCGTGGAGCCCCACGCGCTGGAGTTCACCTACGTCTACCCGCCTGTCGAGACGGCCGGCGGCGGGGGCAGCGGCTCGGGCATGAGTGGGCGGAAGCACGGGCTCCTCTTCCGCACGCTGGACTTCTTCCTCCACCTCGTCGTCCACCCCGCCCACGTCGAGGCGCGGCTGACGGCGACGAACCGCTGGAACGAGCGCGCGCGGTTCTCGCTCGCCTGGGCCCTTGGCGCGGACTACGCCGACCTCCTCGAAGCCGGCCCGCACGCCGAGCGCGAGCAGAAGGGGGCCGTCGAGGCCGTGCCCGTCGCGGGCGGCGTCCACTTCCGCTACGCCCGCCCCGACCTGCCCTTCGAGACGCGCATCTCGACGGAGGGCGGCGGCGACTGGCAGTGGAACGGCGAGCGGCTCGCTGCCGACTTCGACCTCGCGCAGGGCGAGGCCGCCGAGGTCGTGCTGCGCATCCGCGCGGTGGACGCCGAGAACGCCCTCAGCGAGGAGGACGAACGCCGCCGCGAGGCGTGCCTGCGGGACTGGACGGCGCGCGTCATCACGCTCCACGCACCGGGCGACGCCCCGTTCGTGGACCTCACCAACCAGTCCGTCCGCCTTCTCGGGGCCTCGGCCCTCCTCGATGGCCCCGAGGCGGAGTGGCTGGCGCCCGCTGCGGGCTTCCCGCTCTACCCGGCCTTCTTCGGGCGCGACGCCCTCACGGCCGCCTGGCAGGGCCTCGTCCTCGACGGCGGACTCCTCGAAGCGAGCCTCGCGCGGCTCCACCGGCTCCAGGGCGCCGAGGTGGACCCGGCACGCGACGAGGAGCCGGGGCGAACGGTCCAGCAGGTCCGCCTCGGTCCCCTCGCCCGGCTGGGCGCGACCCCCTTCGGCCGCTACTACGGCGACCAGGCCAGCCCGCTCATGTTCGTCGTCGCCCTCGCCCAGCTCTACGGCTGGACCGGTCGGGACGACCTCGTAGACAAACACTGGGATGCCGTCCGCCGCATCCTCGACTGGGCCCGCACCTACGGCGACGCCGATGGCGACGGCTACATCGAGTACGAGACGAAGGCGCCGCAGGGGCCGAAGCACCAGGGCTGGAAGGACTCCGACAACGCCGTCGTATGGCCCGACGGGCGGCAGGTCGAGCCGCCGGTGGCGGCCTCGGAGGTGCAGGGCTACTGGTTCGCCGCGCTTCAGCTCATGGCCGCCCTCTGCCTGCTGCGCGGCGAGCGCGCTGAGGCCCGCGCCTACTGGGACGAGGCGAAGGCGCTCAAGGAGCGGTTCAACCGCGACTTCTGGGACGACGACGAAGGTTTCGTCGCCGGCTGGCTGCGGCCGGGCGAGGGGCTCGTGAAGACGGTCACCTCCAACGCCGGCCACTGCCTCGCCTGCGGCATCGTGGACGACGAGAAGGTGCCGCGCCTCGTCGAGCGGCTGTTCGCGCCCGACCTCTTCAGCGGGTGGGGCATCCGCACGCTCTCCACCGAGAACCCGGCCTACCACCCGCTCTCGTACCACCTCGGCAGCGTGTGGGCCGTCGAGAACGCCACCGTCGCGCTGGGCCTCCGCCGCTACGGCTTCGAGGCCGAGGCGCTGCGGCTGGCCGGGGCCGTCTACGACCTCGCCCGGCTGTGGGAGGGCGGGCGCATCCCCGAGTGCGTCGGCGGCCACGCGCGGAGCGAACGGGCGCACCCGGGGGCGTACCCCCGCGCCAACCCCGTGCAGGCGTGGAACCTCTCGGCCTTCCCGCTGCTGGTACAGGCGATGCTCGGCTTCATGCCGCTCGCACCGAAGCACACCCTCTTCCTCGACCCCGTCCTGCCCGACTGGCTCCCCGAGGTGGAGGTCCGCGGCCTCCGCGTCGGCGAGGCCACCGTCTCGCTGCGCGTCACGCGGAAGGGCGGCGACGGGCGGGCCGACGCCGGGCGGGCCGACTACGAGGTGACCGAGCAGAAGGGCAAGCTCCACGTCCTCCGCCAGCCGCCCGTGGACGACCTCGGCGTCGGCTTCTGGGGTCGCCTCGGCGCGCTCGTCAACGATCTCCTGCCGTTTTAGGTCTGAGCACCGACTCGGTCCCATCGGTCCAGACGGGCCTGGGGCTGTGCCGATATTGGCCGCTCCGCCCTTGCCGCATCCATGCGCCTCCTGCTCGCCCTCGCCTTCATCGTCGCCGTCTCCGCCTCGGCGCAGCCCCGGATGGCCCCGCTCGTGATTCCGCCCGAGGCGGGCCAACTCGTCCTCGTCGTCACGCCCGACTGGGCGGCGACGGGCGGCACGCTCCGGCGCTACGAGCGGAGGGGTGGGGCCTGGCAGGCCGCCGGCGAGCCGGCCGAGGTCGTCGTCGGGCGGGGCGGGCTCGGGTGGGGGCGTGGCCTCCACGGCACCGGCGCTCCGGGCGGGCTCGGTGGCCCCGCCAAGCGCGAGGGCGACGGCCGCGCGCCCGCCGGGGCCTTTGCGCTCACCGAGGCATTCGGCTATGCCGAGGCGGCCGAGACGGGGCTGCCGTACGTCGCGTCGGACGCCGACGTGGAGTGCGTGGACGACGCGGCCTCGCGCTACTACAACCGCGTCCTCCGCCGCGACTCCGTCGCCGTGGACTGGACCGGCCACGAGGAGATGCGCCGCCGGGACGACCTCTACCGGCTCGGCGTCGTCGTGGCCCACAACGCCGAGGCCGAGCCGGGCGCGGGCTCGTGCATCTTCCTCCACGTCTGGCGCGGGCCGGGCTCGACTACGTCCGGCTGCACCGCCATGCCGAGCGACGCCATGGACACCGTGGCTGCCTGGCTCGACGCGGCCGAGCGGCCCGTCCTGGTGCAGCTGCCCGAGCCGGCCTACCTCGCGCTCAAGCGCGCGTGGGGCCTGCCGTGAGGTTGCCGGGCGCGTTGACGTTGCGGAGCACCTCGGCGGGGAGGGGATGGCGCCGGCCGGGGCGGTCCACGCTCACGAGGACCTCCGTGCAGAGGGGAGCGAGGGCGGCGTAGACGTGTGCGATCAGCGGCCGGCCCGCGTGCTCGGCGAGGGCCTCGTCGGATCCGAACCGGCGGCTCCGGCCTCCCGCGAGGATCAACCCGGTGACGCTAGGCGGCGCCATCCGCGAGCGGGTTCGGATAGGGGTCCGGCTCGTCGGCCTCGCGGTGGAGGCACAGGAAGTCCTTTTCGACGAGGAGCGCTTTTCGACGAGGAGCGCCGGCGTCCGGTCGTCGCCCGCGTCCTGCGCGTCCTCGACGCCGACGCGCGCGCCGGCCGGCCATCCTTCCACCCAGGCAGCCGGCAGCGAAACCGTCAGCGTGTGGGCCTCCAAGCGGGCCCGGCGGCCTGGCTTTCAGGGCGCGGGCCGCTGCCGTTTCCCGGATCGGGCGAAGGCCCGGTGAACGCTTCGCCAAGAGCGAGCGTCTTCTTCGCACCCTCTTTTTCCGGGGGCACGAACCCGAACCCGATTCCGTTGCTAGTGTATTAGCACCCCGCTCCGGCGCGGGGCGCGGTAGCTTCTTCGGACCGGGCGCCTGCCGCGGACGCCCCCTCGTTTTCCAGCCCCCGGATGGCGCTCTCGAAAAAGACCCTTGTTTGGACAGGCGTCGTCGCCGTCGCGGTGCTGCTGCTGGCGCTGCCCAAGTTCCTCGGCGGCGACGACGCCGGCCCGGCCGCCCGGCCCGCGCGCGGCGGCGGCGACACCCTCCTCGTCACCGCCGAGGCCCTCCGGCCCACCCTCATCGAGGACCGTACCCGGACGACGGGCACGCTGCTGCCCGAGGAGGCCGTGGACCTCCGCGCCGAGCTCGGCGGGCGTCTCACGGCGCTGCGCTTCCAGGAGGGCAGCGTCGTCCGTCGCGGCCAGCTCCTCGCCACGCTCGACACCGACGTGCTCGAAGCCGAGGTCCAGGCCGTGCGCTCCCGCCGCGAGCTGGCCGGCGTGCAGGCCGAGCGGATGCAGGCGCTCTTCGACATCGGCGGGGCGAGCCGGCAGGCGCTCGACCAGGCGCTCAGCGAGGTGCGCGTGCTCGACGCCGAGCTGGCGCGGCTGCGCGCCGAGATCGAGCGGCGGCGGATCTACGCGCCGTTCTCCGGCCAGATCGGCCTCCGCGACGTGAGCCCCGGCGCCTACGTCTCGCCCGGCGACCGGATCGCCACGCTGCGCGTGACGAACCCGCTCAAGCTGGAGTTCGCCGTGCCCGAGCGCTACCTCGGCCGCCTCGGCGAGGGCGCCGGCGTCGTCTTCACCGTGCCCGGCCAGGCGGACACCTTCCGCGCCACGGTCTACGCCGTCGAGCCGGCCGTGGACCCGGCCACGCGCACCTACACCGTCCGCGCCCGCGTGCCCAACCCCGGCGACGCGCTCCGCCCCGGCTCCTTCGCCGAGGTCGAGCTCGTCTTCGACCGGATTGAGGACGCGCTCACGGTGCCGGCCGGGGCCGTCGTGCCCGGCGTCGACAGCGCGGCCGTGTTCGTCGTGGAGGCCGGGAAGGCCGCCCGCCGCGCCGTCGCTACCGGCATCCGCACGTCGGACCGCGTGCAGGTCGTCGGTGCGGTGGCCGTCGGGGACACCGTGCTCACCTCGGGGTTGAACCAGGTGCGCCCCGGCCAGCCCGTCCGCGTCGTCCGCTAGCCGCCCGCACTCCCGCCTCCACCCCGAGCCCGCTCTGCCGATGGCCTCCCTCTACAGCATCTCCGTCCGGCGCCCCGTCTTTGCGACGGTGATGTCGCTCGCCATCGTGATCGGCGGCGTGGTGGGCCTCCAGGGGCTCGGCGTGCGCGAGTACCCCGTCACCGAAACGCCGGTGATCTCGGTCTCGACGAGCCTGCGCGGGGCCAACGCCGAGGTGATGCAGAACCAGGTGACCGAGCCGCTGGAGGAGTCCATCAACGGGATCGCCGGCATCCGCTCGATCACGAGCTCCTCGTCGACGGGGTCGAGCCGGATCACGGTCGAGTTCGAGCTCGGCGAGGACCTCGACGCCGTCGCCGCCGAAGTGCGCGACCGCGTCGCCCGCGCGCGCCGCCGCATCCCGCCCGAGGCCGACGAACCCGTCGTCTCGAAGTCCAACGCCGACGCCCAGCCCGTCGTCTTCCTCGCCGTCTCGAGCGACCAGCGCAGCCTGCTCGACCTCTCGGACCTCGCGCGGACGTTCTTCGTCGAGCGCCTCCAGACCCTCCCCGGCGTGGCCGCGGTAGACATCTGGGGCGAGAAGCGCTACGCGATGCGGCTCTACCTCAACCCCACGCGGATGGCCGCCTTCGGGCTCACCGCCGCCGACGTCCGCGCCGCCGTCTCGTCCCAGAACGTCGAACTCCCCGGCGGCCAGATCGAGGGGGACCAGACGACGCTCTCGATCCGCCCGATGATGCGCCTCCAGACGGTCGAGGACTTCGAGAACCTCGTGCTCAAGGCGGAGGGGACGACGCTCGTGCGGATGAAGGATGTCGGCCGGGTGGCCGTCGGCGCCGAGAACGAGCGGCAGATCCTCAAGCGCGACGGTGTGCCCATGGTGGGCGTCGTGCTCCGCCCGCTGCCCGGCGCCAACTACGTCGAGATGGTGGACGCGTTCTACGAGCGGCTGGAGCTGATCCGGCGCGACCTCCCCGAGGACGTCCGCACCGAGATCGGGTTCGACAACACGCGGCCGATCCGCGCCTCGATCCTGGAGGTGCAGGAGACGATCGCGGTGGCCCTCGTGCTCGTGGTGCTGATCATCTTCCTGTTCCTGCGGGACTGGCGGAGCACGCTCGTGCCCATCCTCGTCATCCCCGTCTCGCTCATCGGCGCCTTCGGGATCATGGCGCTGGCGGGGTTCTCGATCAACGTGCTGACGCTGCTCGCGCTGGTGCTCGCCATCGGCATCGTCGTGGACGACGCCATCGTGGTGCTGGAGAACATCTACGTCAAGATCGAGGCGGGCGTGCCGCCGAAGCGGGCGGCCATCGAGGGGACGAAGGAGATCTTCGTGGCCGTCATCGCCACGACGCTGGCCCTCGTCGTCGTCTTCCTCCCGATCATCTTCCAGGGGGGCGTCGTGGGCGCGCTCTTCCGCGAGTTCGGGCTCGTGCTCGCGGGTGCCGTCGTGATCTCGTCGTTCGCCGCGCTCACGCTCACGCCGATGCTCTCGGCGCGCATCCTCCGGCGGGGCCACGAGCACCCGTGGTTCTACCGCAAGACGGAGCCGTTCTTCGCGCGGATGAACGAGGCGTACCGCCGCGCGCTTTCCGTCTTCCTCCGCCGCCGCTGGCTCGCGTTCGTGGTGATGGCCGCGTGCGGCGCCCTGACGTACCTCCTGTTCACCTCGCTGGAGAGCGAGCTGGCTCCGATGGAGGACCGGGCGCAGCTCTCCGTGGCCGCGCAGCTCCCGCAGGGCACCAGCTACCCCGTCGTGCTCGACTACATGGATCGGCTGACCGACCTCGTGCGCGCCGAGGTGCCCGAGGCCGCCGGCGTCACCACCATCGTCGGCGGCTGGGGCGGCTCCAGCGGCGGGCGGATGTTCGTCATGCTTCAGCCGGCCGACGAGCGGGCGCGGACGCAGACGGAGATCGCGCAGGACCTCCAGCGGGCCGTGAACGGCCTGCCGGGGGCGTCGGTCAACATTCAGGAGCCGGCCACGATCTCGACGGCCTCCTCGCGCGGGCTCCCGGTGCAGTACGTCATCCAGGCGCCGACGCTGGAGGCGCTCCAGGAGGTGCTCCCGCAGTTCGTCGAGCGCGCGCAGGCGTCCGGCGCCTTCGCCTTCGTCCGCGCCAACCTCGAGTTCACCAACCCCGAATTGCTGGTGGAGGTGGACCGGGCCCGCGCGCAGACCCTCGGCATCGATCCGCTCGACGTGGCGACGACGCTGCAGGTGGCGCTCTCGGAGCAGCGCCTCGGCTACTTCATCCGCAACGGGCAGCAGTACGAGGTCATCGCGCAGCTGGAGGCCGACCGCCGCGACGACCCCTCCGGCCTGCGCGGGCTCTACGTCCGCAGCGCCACCGGCCAGCCGGTCCTGCTCGACAACCTCGTGCGGACGCAGGAGAGCGCCGCGCCGCCGCAGCTCTACCGCTACAACCGCTTCGAGGCCGCCACGGTCATGGCCCAGCCGGCCCCCGGCGTCTCCCTCGGCGAGGCCCTCGCCACGATGGACGCCGTGGCCGACGAGGTGCTGCCGGAGGGGTTCACGCGCGAGGTGACCGGCCAGAGCCGCGACTTCCGCGAGAGCTCGGGTTCGCTCTACCTCGTCTTCGTGCTCGCCCTCGTGCTGATCTACCTCGTGCTGGCGGCGCAGTTCGAGAGCTTCCGCGACCCGTTCATCATCCTGCTCTCGGTGCCGCTGGCGCTCGTGGGCGCGCTGGCCTTCCTGTGGTACTTCGGCGCCACGCTCAACGTGTTCAGCCAGATCGGCATCGTGATGCTCATCGGGCTGGTGACGAAGAACGGCATCCTCATCGTCGAGTTCGCGCGGCAGCGGCAGGAGGCCGGCCTCGACGTGGTGGAGGCCGCCCGCGAGGGGGCCGCCGCCCGCTTCCGCCCCATCCTCATGACCTCGATGGCGACGATCCTCGGCGTGCTCCCCATCGCGCTCGCGCTCGGGGCCGGCGCCGAGAGCCGCGTGCCGATGGGCCTCGCCGTCATCGGCGGCCTCGTCGTGGGCACGTTCCTCTCGCTCTTCGTCATCCCGGCGATGTACACCTACTTCGCGGGCTCGCGGACGGTGGACGACGAGGAGGAGGCCGAGGCCGCACCCCGCGCCGACTCCGCCCGCCTCGTGCCCGAGGTGGAGCCGGTCCGCCCCGTGCCCGTGGGCGGCGACGGCGCCCCGGAAGGCGCGCCCCAGGCGCTCCCGGACGAGGAGGGCCGCGATGCGTAACGGCCTCGCCGCCCTGATGGTCGCCGTCGTCGGAGTGCTGGGGAGCGGGGCCGCCCGCGCCCAGGAGCCGGCGCGCGTGCCGGCCCTCCGCGTGGACTCCCTCCCGCCGCTGCCCGACTCCCTCCGCTTGTATGGCGACACCCTCGCCGTGCGCTTCGCGTTGCCGGACGCCGCGCCGCCGCCGGGCGCCCGGCGCCTCTCGCTGGAGGAGGCCGTGCGCCTTGCGCTGGCGCAGAACCCGGACCTCCGGATCGGCCTTCTCGAAGCCGAGCGCGCCGCGGGCGACGTGACCCTCGGCAACGCCGGCTACCTCCCCACGCTCGACGCCGATGGCTCGCTCAGCGGTTCCGGCACGCAGGGCCTCTTCGACGCCGGAGCCGACTCCTCCGGCTCGAGTGGCAGCGGCAGCGGCTCGACGGCCTTCTCGGCAGGCGTCACCCTCGGCTACACCGTCTTCGACGCCCGCCGCGCGGCCACGTACCGCCGCCTCCAACTGGAGGCCGAGCGGTTCGCGCTCACCGCCGAGGCGCAGGCCGAAGCCCTCGCCTTCGCCGTCACGGCCGCCTACCTCGACGTGCTGCGCCAGGAGCGGCTGGTGGACGCGCTGGTCGAGGCCGTCGGCGTCTCGGAGGACCGGCTGCGGATCGCCCAGGCGCGCGTCGGCATCGGCGTCGGTGCCGAGGTGGACGCGGCGCTGGCGCTCTCGGACCTCAACGCCGACCGGGCGGCGCTCCTCCGCCAGCAGCTGGCCCTCGCGCAGACCCGCGCCGCGCTCGGCGCCCTCCTCGCGCTCGACGACCCCGAGGCCGTCGCCACCACCGACTCGCTCGCCCTCGGCCCGCCGCCCGACCTCGCGCGGCTCTCGGCCGAGGTCGTCGTAAGCAACCGGGGGCTGCAGGCGCTGGAGGTGGCCGAGGCCGTCGCCGAGGCGGCCGCCGAGGAGGTCCGGGGCGAGTACCTGCCGACCGTCCGCGCGCAGGTCGGTGCCGGCTTCTCGACGTTCGACCGGGGGCTGTTCCCGGCGCTGGAGCCCGTCGGCGGCCTCGACCTCCGCTACGGCCTCACCGTTTCGCTCCCGCTCTTCGACGGCGGTGAGCGGCGGCGGCGTGCCGAGAACGCGCGGATCCGCGTCCGCCAGGCCGGCCTCGACACCGAGGCGGAGGCCCTCGCACTCCGCGCCGAGGCCGCGCAGCTCGCGGCGGCCGTCGCACGCTTCCGCCAGCTCGTGGCGCTGGAGGCGCAGAACCGGCAGATCGCCCGGCAGAACGTGCGCGTGGCGCTGGCCCAGCTGGAGCTCGGGCTGCTCTCGACCCTCGAACTGCGCCAGGTGCAGGTGGCCTTCCTGAGCGCCGAGAGCCGGCTGGTGGACGCCGTCTACCAGGCGCGCCGCGCCGAGGCCGAGCTGCGGCTGCTCGCAGGCGAGATGCTGCCGTTCGTCGAGCCAGGCGACGTAGAGTAGGGGACGTAGAGTAGGGGACGTAGAGTAGGGGACGTAGAGTAGGGGAC
>CAZOJJ010000082.1:0-9169 GCA_964580105.1 uncultured Rhodothermales bacterium
TTCTCACTTCTGACTTCTCACTTCTGACTTCTCACTTCTTTGAGCAGCTGCCGCGCGATGACGACGTGCTGGACGGCGGTGGCGCCTTCGTAGATACGAAGCGGACGGATGTCTCGGTAGAGCCGCTCGGCGACGTGGCCCGCCGTGACGCCGAGGCCGCCGAAGAGCTGCACGGCGCGGTCGATCACGCGCTGGGCGGCCTCGGTGGCGAACGCCTTGGCCATCGCAGCCTCTTTCGTGACGCGCTCGGCGCCGGCGTCCTTCGTCCACGCGGCGCGGTAGACGAGCAGCGCCGCGGCGTCTACGTCCGTCGCCATCTCGGCGAGGGCGCCCTGAACGAGCTGGAGGTCGGCCAGCGTGCCGCTGAAGAGGCGACGGCGGCGGACGTGCGCCAGCGCTTCATCCAGCGCGCGCCGGGCCATCCCGAGGGCGGCGGCCCCGACCGTCGAACGGAACACGTCGAGCGTGGCCATCGCGATCTTGAACCCGTCGCCGGGTTGCCCGAGGAGGGCGCCGGCCGGCACGCGGCAGCCCTCCAGGCGGAGCGTCCCGAGCGGGTGTGGCGAGAGCGTTTCGATGCGGGCGGCCACCGAGAAACCGGGCGCGTCCGCCTCGACGACGAAGGCGCTCAGGCCCCGGTGCCCGCCGCCCTCGCCCGTCCGCGCAAAGACGACGTACCGATCCGCGAGGCCGGCGTTCGAAATCCACGTCTTCTCGCCGTCGAGCACCCAGTCGTCGCCGTCCCATCGGGCCGTCGTCGCCAGCGCGGCCACGTCGGAGCCGGCCTCGGCCTCGGAGAGCGCGAAGGCAGCGAGGGCCTCGCCCCGCGCGACGGCGGGCAGCCAGCGCGCCTTTTGCGCGTCGGTGCCGAAGAGCGAGATCGGCCCGCTGCCGAGGCCCTGCATGGCGAAGGCGAAGTCGGCGAGGGCGGAGCGGTAGGCGAGGGCCTCGCGGGCGAGGCAGAGGCTGCGCACGCCGAGGCGGGCGTGGTCGCCGGCCGGGGCCGGGACGCAGAGGCGGAGCCAGCCGGCCTCGCCCATGCGGCGGACGAGGTCGCAGCACGCGGCGTCGAGAGCCCGCCCCGGGCTCGATCCGGAGCCTTCCGGCTCGTCCTCCGGGACGTGCGCCTCGGCCCACGCGCCGAGGTCGGCCGCGAGGCGCCGGTGGCGGTCGTCGAAGAAGGGAAGGGCGAGATGGGACATGACTGCCTGGAAAGAGGGAAGACTGGGAAGGCGATTCCCTCCTCTCCGCACCCGCTAATCCCCCTGAAAGGCGGGCGTCTCCTTGTTGACGAAAGCGCGGTAGGCCCGCTCGAAGTCGCGCGTCTGCATGCAGATCGCCTGCGCCTGCGCCTCCGCCTCGATGGCCTGGTCCACGCTCATGCTCCACTCCTGCTCCAGCATCGTCTTGGTCATCATGTGCGCGAACGTCGGGCCGGCGGCCAGCTCGCGCGCCCAGGCGTGCGCGGCGTCATGGAGGGCGCCGGCGTCGTGGAGACGGTTGAAGAAGCCCCAGGCGTGGGCCTCGTCGCCCTTCATGACGCGGCCGGTGTAGAGGAGCTCGGCCGCGCGGCCCTGCCCGATGATCCGGGGGAGGATGGCGCACGCACCCATGTCGCACCCCGCGAGGCCGACGCGCGTGAAGAGGAAGGCCACCTTCGCCTCGGGCGTCCCGAGGCGGAGGTCGGCGGCCATTGCCATGATGGCGCCGGCGCCGACGCAGACCCCCTCGACGGCCGCGAGGACCGTCTGCGGACAGCCCCGGATGGCTTTGACCAGGTCGCCCGTCATCCGCGTGAAGCGGAGGAGCTCGGGCATCGTCATCGTCGTGAGCGGCCCGATGATCTCGTGCACGTCGCCGCCCGAAGAAAAATTGCCGCCCGCCCCGCGCAGCACGACGGCCTTCACATCGTCGGCGTAGACGAGCGCGCGGAAGGTGTCGCGCAGCTCGGCGTAGGACGCGAACGTGAGCGGGTTCTTCTTCTCGGAACGGTTGAGCGTGACGGTGGCGATGCCGTCGGAAAAATCCCAGAGGAAGTGCGCGGGCTGGAACGTGCGGGGGTCCATGCAGAAAGAGCGGAGGTGGGGAAACAGGGAGGATGGCGAAGACTACGCACGGCCGCCCTTCCGAACCACGCCCTCCTTGCTCCCCCGCTCAGAACACTTCTCCGCCGGAGAGCACGAGGCTGGCGCCGTTGACCTGTGCCTGCTCCGGGTGGCACAGCCACGCGACCGCGCTGGCAACCTCCTCGGGCGTGAGCATCCGGCCCGTCGGATTCTGGCGCGTGAGGCGGGCGCGGAGTTCGTCCTCCGAGCGCCCCGTCGTGGCGGCGAGCTTCTCGACGGAGCCCGTCACGAGGTCGGTGTCCACGTAGCCCGGGCAGACGGCGTTGACGGTGACGCCCTTCCCGGCGAGCTCGGCCGCCAGCGCCCGCGTGAGGCCAACGAGCCCGTGCTTCGCCGCGCAGTAGGCCGCCACGTACGCATAACCCGTCACGCCCGCCGTGGAGGCGACGTTGACGACGCGCCCCCAGCCCGCCTCGATCATGTCGGGCAGCGCGAGGCGCGTGGCGCGGGCCGGAGCGGTGAGGTCCACGTCGAGGAGGCGCTGCCAGAGGGCCTCGTCGGTCTGAAGGAAGGGGCGGCTCTCGACGAAGCCGGCGTTGTTGACGAGGAGCGTGATCGGCCCCAGCGCGTCGCGGGCCGAAGCGAAGGCCGCGGCGAGGGCGTCCGCCTCGGCCACGTCGGCGGGGGCGGCGTGGAACGGCTGGGGGTGCTCGCCGGCGAGTGCCTCGACCAGCGCCTCCAGCGGCTCGCGCGTGCGGCCGAGGAGCGTGACGGAAGCTCCGAGGCCGGCCAGGCGGCGGACCACGGCGGCGCCGATCCCCTTCCCTCCGCCCGTCACGAGCGCGTGGCGACCGTCGAGCGGGCGCGTCGTGTCATGCATGATGCTTCGGGCTGTGCGGTCAGTGGTGCGCTCCACCCCACGTCTTCTCCCCCGCCTCGATGCGAACCGGGAGCCGGTTCTGCGGCGGCGGCAGCGGGCACGTCGCGTAGGGCGTGAAGACGCACGGCGGGTTGTAGGCCCGGTTGAAGTCGAGCACGAGGCGGCCCCGGTCGTCCGGCGCGTCGATCCAGAGGAAGCGGCCCCCGCCGTAGGTGTCCGGCCCGTTCGTGGCGTCGCCGAAGACGACGAAGAACGCGGCGTCGCCCGGCCGCCCGGTCACGTCGAGGCGGTACTCGGTGCCGCCGACGGCGAAGACGGCGGCGCCCGGCGCCGTCTCCTCCTCGGCCACGCCGGTGATGGACGGGACGGGCAGCGTGCGCGGCGGGTCGTACGGCTCGAACCGCCCCTCGACGCGCCAGGCCGGGTCGAAGGGGTACGTCTCGATGCCGTCGAACTGCGCCAGGACCGGGCTCTCGCGGTCGCGCAGGCGGATGCCGATGCCCCGGCTGCGGCGGATGGCGTGCCAGCTCAGCGACCCGTGCTCGACGACGGTGGGGGCGCCGTCGGCGTCGTCCACCAGCACGATCTCGGAGACGGGCTCCCCCGCCTCGGTGACCGTGACGCCCGGCTCGACGCGCATCGTGACGCTGCCGTCCCGGACGACGAAGGTCCCGAGGCGGGCAGGGGCGCCCGGCGGGAAGACGACGGCGTTGGACGCGTCGGAGCCGAACGCGTGCTCGCCGTCGTCGAGCCAGTAGAGGCCGGCGAGGGCGAGCCAGCCGTCGGGCCGGCGGAGGCTTTCGAGGCGGTCGGCGCGCCAGGCTTCCCAGGCGGCGCGGTAGGAATCGGGGGAGGACACGGAGCAACTGGTGAGGAGAGCGGAGAGCAGCAGGAGCAGAGGAAATGCGGGGCTTTCGCTTCCCCTCCCCTGGCCAGGGAGGGAGCGCATCGTACGAAGGGGCTCGGACGTCGTCACGGCTCCATCGCCTTCCGGCGCTCGAAGTAGCGTTCGAGCTGGCGCTTGCCGGAGCGGTACTGCGGCGGCCACCACTGGGCGCGATGGCCCAGCTCGGCGGCGGCGCGGAGCGTCCAGTGCGGGTCGCCGAGGTGGGGGCGGGCGAGGAGGCAGAGGTCGGCGCGCCCGGCGGCGAGGATCGAGTTCACGTGGTCGGGCTCGTAGATGTTGCCGACGGCCATGACGGGCACGCCCGCTTCGAGGCGGATGCGCTCGGCGAAGGGCGTCTGCCACATCCGCCCGTAGACGGGGTCCTGGTCCGGATGCACCTGCCCCGTCGAGACGTCGATCAGGTCGGCGCCATGTTCGGCGAAGGCCCGGGCGATGGCGACGGCGTCGTCCTCGGTCGTCCCGCCCTCGACCCAGTCCACGGCGGAGATGCGGACGCTCATGGGTCTGTCGGCGGGCCAGACGGCGCGCATGGCGTCGAACACCTCCAGCGGGAAGCGGAGGCGGGCCTCCAGCGCGCCGCCGTAGGCGTCCTCGCGGCGGTTGGTGAGGGGGGAGAGGAACGACGAGAGGAGGTAGCCGTGGGCGCAGTGCAGCTCCAGCCAGTCGAACCCCGCCTCGGCGCCGCGCCGCGTGGCGGCGACGAAGTCGGCGCGGACGCGCTCCATGTCGGCCCGCGTCATTTCGCGGGGGGTCTGGTTGTGCGGGAGGTAGGGCAGGCCCGAGGGCGCGAGGAGCGGCCAGTTGCCGTCGTCGAGCGGCGTGTTGTCGTCGCCGCCGGCCTCCCAGGGTCTTTTGCACGACCCCTTCCGCCCGGCGTGGCCGAGCTGGAGGGCCACCTTCGCCGGACTGTGCCCGTGGATGAAGCGGACGATGCGGGCGTAGGCCTCGGCGTGCGCGTCGGTCCACAGCCCCGCGCAGCCGGGCGTGATGCGGGCGTCGGGCGACGTACACGTCATCTCGGTGAAGACGAGGCCCGCGCCCCCCAGCGCGCGCTGCCCGAGGTGGACGAGGTGGAAGTCGGTCACCAGCCCGTCCTCGGCCGAATACATCGCCATCGGAGAGACGACGACGCGGTTGACCAGCTCGACGCCGCGCACGCGGAAGGGCACGAACATGGGCGGGGAAGGCGGGGAAGAGTCGAGGAGAGGAGGCGTGGAAGCCGTCTCCCTCTCTGCCTCTCCTCCACTCCTCCTCTCCCCCCTTCTTTCCTGGGCGGCCCACCACCGCTCGTAGGCTTCGAGCCAGGCGCGGTCTCGGAGGCGGAGGTTCTCGTGGCTGACGCGCTGGCTCCGCGTGAGGAGGCTGTAGGCGAACTGCTCGGGCTCGAACCCCGCCCTCAGCGCGACGCTCTCGAACCAGTCGGTCGAGTTGCGGGCGGCGTTCTGGAGGCGGAGCACCTCGACGCGCCGCTCGTCCTCGTAGGCGGCGAGCACCGCGTCGAGATCGCCCTGCCCGTCCCACGCCACCAGCTTCTCCGCCAGCGCGATGGCGCTCTCCAGCGCCAGCTTCGTCCCGGAGCCGATGGAGAAGTGGGCCGTGGCCGCCGCGTCGCCCAGCAGCACGACGTTGCCGTGGTGCCACGTCGCGCTGGTGACCTTCGGGAAACGGATCCACATGCCCGGCCCGTCGAGGTGGGGCGCGTTGTCCATGAGGCCATGGCCGTCGAGGAGGTCGGCGAAGAGACGCTCGCAGAAGGCGAGGCCCTCGGCCTTCGTCATCCGGTCCAGCCCGGCCGCGCGCCACGCCTCCTCGCGGCATTCGACGATGAACGTGCTCGCGTCCTCGGAGAACTGATAGCAGTGGGCCTGGAACCAGCCGTGCGCGGTCGGCTGGAAGTCGAACGTGAAGGCCTCGAAGGGGCGGCGCGTGCCGAGCCAGGTGTAGCGGTTGTGCTGCGGCTCGACCTCCGGCCGGAAGTGCTCGGCGTAGCGCGTGCGGACGGCGCTGTTGACCCCGTCGGCGGCAACGACGAGGTCGGCACCCAGCGCCTCGGGGTTCTCGACGCGGCACTCGTAGTGGAGGCGAACCCCGAGGCTCTCGGCGCGCTCGGTCAGGATCTCGATGAACCGGTGGCGCCCGACGCCGATGAAGCCGTGGCCGGACGACCGCAGCGTGCGCCCCTTGAACCGGACTTCGATGTCGTCCCAGTGGGCGAGCGAGCGGCGCGTGGCCTCGGCCACCTCGGCATCGGCGGCCTGGAGGTTCTCCATCGTGCCGTCGGAGAACACGATGCCCCAGCCGAACGTGTTGCCGCGCGGGTTCTGCTCGTAGACGGCCACCTCCCAGCCGGGGCGGGCCTTCTTGAGGAGGATCGAGAGGAAGAGGCCGGCGGGGCCTCCGCCGATGCAGGCAACGGTCACGGGTGCGAAGACGGGTGGCCCCGGATGGTACGAACGGCTGCGCGGTCCGTGCGCCTCGGTTGCCGCTGCGCTGACCAGACGAAGGGGCGCACGGCCGTGCGCCCCTACCGCCGACTCCTGGGTACGCGCCTACTTCAGCAGCGTCAGGCGCTGGGTGTGCACGCGCCTGCCCGCCTCGAACCGCACCAGGTACGTCCCACTCGGCAGCGCCGACGCGTCGAAGACCGCCGCGTGGCGCCCCGCCTCGACGCGGCCGTCCACGAGGCGGGCCACCTCCCGGCCGAGGAGGTCGTACACCGAGAGCCGCACCGCCCCCGCCTCGGCGAGCTCGAAGGGCACCGTGGCCGTCGGGTTGAACGGGTTCGGGTAGGCGCGACCAAGCGATGAGCCGGACGGCGGCGGCACCTCGTGCGGTGCCTCCGCAGCGGCAAACGCGGCTTCGACGGACTCGGCCGGCCTCACCGCCACCCAGCCGGGATCCCCCGCCTGAGCAAGGGCGGCCTGCGCCCGCACCGCCGCCGGTTCCCCGACGCGCCGGCCAAGCCCACCCGTCCGCTCAAGCCCGCTTTTGAACAGGACGAACGCCGAGCGCGCCCACGGATCCGACGGGTGATCACCCATGTGGTAGGCGAACTCATACGCCCCGAACTCGAACGAGTCGAGCATGTTGAACGCACCTCCGTAGTCCACCGACGCCCCGGTGATCTCGAACACCGTCGGGCGGCGGCGGACGACCTGCGAGCCGTCGGGAAACGTGATGACCGGCCATCCATCGAGGGTCGTGGTGAGGGCGTTCGGATTCCAGAGGGTCCCGGCGTAGAAGACTTCGGTCCGGGCATCCGGGACGAGGACGGGCTCGTCAACAGGGTCGCCGAGTGCGTCCACCGGCCCCACCTCGACGGCGCCATCGAGGAAGAGGAGCCACGCGGCGCCCTGGTTGTTGAGGTCCCCGTCGTCGTCGCCGATGGCCCCGGCAGCGAGATCCACGACGCCGTCCCCGTCGAGGTCGCCGAGGACCGCGAGCGACCACCCGAAGCGGTCCGCGCTGCTGAGATCACCGGTGAAGCCGCCTTCGAGCTCCGAGATCTTCCGGTGGCCTTTCACCGAGCCGTCGGCGCGGAGGAGGAGCACCCACACCGCCCCCTGGTTCGAGCTCCCGTCGTCGTCCTCGGTCGCTCCCACGGCGAGATCCACGACGCCGTCCCCGTCGAGGTCGCCCAGGGAAGCGACGGACGCCCCGAAGTGGTCGTCGTCGTCGAGGGCCCCGAAAAAGTCGCCCTCCGTACTGCTGATCTTGCGGTGCGCTTTCACCGTGCCGTCGGTGTCGAGGAGGAGGACGTAGACGGCGCCCCGGTCCGTGCCCCCGTCGTCGTCGAGGTGCGCCCCGACGACGAGGTCCGCCGTACCGTCGTTGTCGAAGTCCCCCACTGACGCGGCCGAGGCGCCCAACCCGTCGCCGTCGTCGAGCGTGCCGGTGAAGCCGCCCACCGTATCGCTGATCTTCTGCTCGCTCTTCACGGTGCCGTCGGCGTTGAGAAAAAGCACGTAGACCGCGCCGCGATCGGTGCCGCCGTCGTCGTCGCCCGGTGCCCCGACGGCGAGGTCCGGCGTGCCGTCCCCGTCGAGGTCGCCGGGGGTGGCCACCGCCGCGCCGAAGTTGTCGTCGTTCTCGAGGGCGGCGGACAGCCCGCCGTCGAGGTCGCTGATCTTTTGATGGTCCTGGACCGTACCGTCGGCGTTGAGGAAGAGCACGTAGACCGCGCCCCGGTTCGCACCGCCGTCGTCGTCGAGCGGGGTCCCGACGGCGAGATCCGTGACTCCGTCGCCGTCGAGGTCGCCGAGCGAGGCCAGCGCAGAGCCGAAGCGGTCGCCCGTGCCGAGTTCCTCACCGAGTTCGGCGAGGGTGGAGGACGAGAGCTTCTGGTGGCTCTTTACGGTGCCGTCCGCGTTGAGAAAAAGAATCCACACGGCGCCACGGTTCGAGCTTCCGTCGTCGTCCTCGGGCGCCCCGACGGCGAGGTCGGCGATCCCGTCGCCGTCGAGGTCGCCCAGGGCAGCGGTGGCCGCACCGAACTGGTCGGCGTCGAGCACGCCGGTGAAGCCGCCCTCCGTCTCCGAGAGCTTCTGATGAGCCTGTACGCTCCCCGGCTGGGCGAGGGCGCTCGGCGTAAGCAGGAGCAATGCGGCGAGCGTTGCCGTCGTGCGAATCAGGTAGCGGCCCCGCCGGGTGCAGTTCGTATCCATACCTCGAAGTGCTGACGCGTATAGACGACAATCCGACGGGATGAAAATATAAATCCGCTACAAACATGCAAGCCCTATGCGCTCCTTTCTTGTCCCGGCTCCTCCTCACTCATGCGGGGGCGAAGCCGAAGGCCCGCCCCCGCAGAAGGCATCGGAGCGGCGTCAGTCGCCGCAGCAGCCCCCGCCGCAGCCGCAGTCGGCGCAGCAGGAGGTATTCGCGTTCGTGTTCATGGCGAACCTCGCGGGTTAGAGGAGCGGATCAGCTGCAGCACGCGCACGAGCAGTCGAGGCCGGCGAAGAGCGCCCCGAGCGCCTCGTGCAGCCGGCGGAGCGCCGGGGCGTCGAGGCAGTAGCAGGAGCGCGGCCCGTCGGCCTCCCCTTTGATCAGGCCCGCCTCCTTGAGCGCCCGGAGGTGCTGCGAGACGGTGGCCTGGGCGAGGGGGAGCTCCTCCACGATCTCACCGCAGAGGCACGTCTGCCGCTCGGCGAGGGTGCGGAGGATGGCGATGCGGGCGGGGTGCCCGAGGGCTTTCGCCCACGCCGCGAGGCGGGCGTCGTCGGCCGTGAAGGCGTCGGTCTTGGCGGCAGCCATGGTTTATCGTAGATCTGCGATGAACGATAATACAAACCACAGCGGCGCCCGTCAAGTTCC
>CAZOJJ010000083.1:0-3872 GCA_964580105.1 uncultured Rhodothermales bacterium
GGGGGTGGCTTTGTTCATTGCGCTATTCGGAAAGAGCCAGCGGAGCTAACGAGTGACGACGCACAAGGAAGGGAACCGCGATGAGAAATACAAGCGCCTTCGGGCCGTGCCTTCCGTGTGCCCGCCTCGGCGCGCCGGCGGACGCGCTGCGGTTTGGCTGGGGCGAAAGCCGAACTGGGCGTCGGGCCCTCGTCGGCCCTCTCCGCCTCAGGGCATCCGCTGAGGCAGAGGGGCAAGAAATGGAGCGCGCGCGAACCGGGCACCGATTGCCGCGACGGGGGTAGGTTAGCCGACCTGCTCCCGTCTCTTTTGACCGCTCCCTGCCGCTCATGCCGACGATCCTCATCGCAGACGACGAGTCGAGCATCCGCCGCACGCTCCGCGAGATCCTCGAGTACGAGGGCTACGACATCGAGGAGGCCGAGGACGGCGAGGCCGCCCTCGACAAGGCCCGCAGCGGCGAGGTGGACCTGATGCTCCTCGACATCAAGATGCCCAAGCGCGACGGCATGGAGGTGCTGCAGGCCCTCCGCGACGAGGAGGTCCCACTCCCCGTCGTGATGATCTCCGGCCACGGCACCGTCGAGACGGCCGTCGAGGCCACCCGCCTCGGCGCGGCCGACTTCCTCGAGAAGCCACCCGACCTCAACCGCCTCCTCGTGACCGTCCGCGGCGCGCTGGAGCGCGGGCAGCTGGAGGTCGAGAACAAGCGGATCAGGCAGGTCATCGCCGACGCCGAGACGGCCGAGCTGACCCCCATCGTGGGCGAGAGTCCGGCCATCGGGCGGATCAAGGACACCATCGCCCGCGTGGCGCCCACCGAGGCGCGCGTGCTCATCACCGGCGAGCCCGGCACGGGCAAGGAACTCGTCGCCCGCTGGATCCACCACCAGTCTGTCCGGAAGGGCGGCCCGCTCGTGGAGGTCAACTGCGCCGCCATCCCGTCGGAGCTCATCGAGTCCGAGCTGTTCGGCCACGAGAAGGGCTCGTTCACCGGCGCGACGAAGCAGCGCGTCGGGAAGTTCGAGCAGGCCGACGGCGGGACGCTCTTCCTCGACGAGATCGGGGACATGAGCCTCGACGCGCAGGCCAAGGTGCTCCGCGCGCTCCAGGAGAACCGCATCACCCGCGTCGGCGGCGACCGCGCCATTCCGGTGGACGTCCGCGTCATCGCAGCGACGAACAAGGACCTCCTGGAGCAGATCGACGCGGGCCGGTTCCGCGAAGACCTCTACCACCGTCTCTCGGTCATCCTCATCCACGTCCCGCCCCTGCGCGAGCGCCGGGGGGACATCCCCGCCATCGCCCGGTTCATCCTCGCCCAGGTCATGCGCCGCAACGGGATGGCCGGCAAGGACTTCGAGGAGGAGGCGCTCGACCGGCTTAAGCGGCTCGACTGGCGCGGCAACGTGCGCGAGCTCCGCAACGTCGTCGAGCGCCTGCTCATCCTCTCCGAGGGCGCGCGCATCACGGCCGACGACGTGGACCGCTACGTCCGCCCCGGCGGCGCCGGCGCGGACCCCATCGCCGCGCTGATGGAGCAGTACGAGCAGTTCTCCGACTTCCGCGACGCCGCCGAGAAGCTGTTCATCGAGCGGAAGCTGGAGGAGTTCGGGTGGAACGTCTCGCGGACGGCCGAGGCCATCGGCATCCAGCGCTCTCACCTCTACAACAAGCTGTCGAAGTACGACATCGAGCGCGAGGAGGGGTGAGGATGGAACGGGTGAAAGGAGGAAAGAGGGAAAGGAGGAAGGGCGTGGAGCCGGGAGCGACCCCTGCTCCCTTTCCCCCGATCTCCCGCTCTCCCATTCTCGAAGCGCGGGGGCTCGTCAAGCGCTACCCCACGGCCGACGGTGCGCTCGAGGTCCTCTCCGGCCTCGACCTCGACGTGCGCGCGGGCGAGATGGTGGCCGTCGTGGGCGAGAGCGGGACGGGCAAGAGCACGCTGCTCCACCTCCTCGGCGCGCTCGACCGGCCGACGGAGGGCACCGTCCGCTTTCGGGGCGAGGACGTGTTCGAAAAGGACGACGAGGCGCTGGCCGACTTCCGCAACCGCGCCATCGGGTTCGTCTTCCAGTTCCACCACCTGCTGCCGGAGTTCACCGCCGCCGAGAACGTGGCGATGCCGGCGCTCATCGCCGGGCGCTCGATGACCGAGGCGTTGCCGCGGGCGCAGGCGCTCCTCGACCTCCTCGGCCTCGCGGCCCGCGCCGAGCACCGCCCGAACCAGCTCTCCGGCGGCGAGCAGCAGCGCGTGGCCGTCGCCCGCGCCCTCATGAACGAGCCCGGCCTCGTGCTGGCCGACGAGCCGACGGGCAACCTCGACACCCACACGGCCGAGGTACTTCACGACGAGCTCCGCCGCCTCGCGCGTACGCAGGACCAGGCCTTCGTCGTGGTCACGCACAACGCCGCGCTGGCGGCCCTGGCCGACCGCGTCCTGGAACTCCGCGAGGGCGTCCTCCACGACGTCACCGAGGCGGTCAAGGCCGAGGCGGCCGGCTGAGCGCAGGCACGCCCGGCTTAGAGACTGTTGAGGATTGGTCAGAAGCCCTCCCGTGTGTGTCATCCTGGTTCCCGAGCCGGGATCTCCGAAGTGCAGCCGACCCCGTTTGGAGATCCCGGATCAAGTCCGGGATGACAATGGAGGGGGTGTGTAGCCCGTTCCCGGTCGTTCCTCAACAGTCTCTTACAGGGGGGACTTCATGCAAACTGGCGGCGCGGGGCCGAACTCCACGCAGAGGCCGGCGTACGGCGCTTTCAGGAATCGCCCGATCCGGAAACGCCCGATCCGTCATGCTCGACACGCTTGACCTCCCCCTCCTTGACGACGCGGCCGTCGAACGGGCCGGGTTCGTCCAGGCCCCCGTGGACCCCGCGCTCGACCTCTTCGACGAGATCGAGCGGCTCAAGCGCGAGAAGAACGCCGTCCTCCTCGCCCACTACTACCAGGAAGGCGACATCCAGGACGTGGCCGACTACATCGGCGACTCCCTCGGCCTCGCCCGCGAGGCGGCCCGGACCGACGCCGAGATCATCGTCTTTGCCGGCGTCCACTTCATGGCCGAGACGGCGAAGATCCTCAACCCGGACAAGAAGGTCATCCTGCCCGACCTCCACGCCGGCTGCTCCCTCGCCGACTCGTGCCCGCCGGACGCGTTCGCGGCCTTCCGCGCGAAGCACCCGGACCACGTCGTCGTTTCCTACATCAACTGCTCGGCCGCCATCAAGGCACAGACGGACGTCATCGTCACATCGTCCAACGCCGAGCACATCGTCCGCCAGATCCCCGAGGACCAGCCGATCCTCTTCGCGCCGGACCGCAACCTCGGCCGCTACCTCAGCAAGGTCACCGGACGCGACATGCTGCTGTGGGACGGGTCGTGCATCGTCCACGAAGTGTTCTCAGAGCAGGAGCTCGTCCGGCTCAAGGCGCGGCACCCGGAGGCGCTCGTGCTGGCGCACCCGGAGTGCGAGGAGGCCGTCCTCCGCCACGCCGACCACGTCGGCTCCACTTCGTCCATCCGCCGCTTCGCCACCGAGAGCCCGGCCGACACGTTCATCGTGGCCACCGAGGCGGGCATCCTCCACCAGATGCGGAAGGACAACCCGGGCAAGACGTTCATCCCGGCCCCGCCGGACAACGGCTGCGCGTGCAACGACTGCCCGCACATGAAGCTCAACACGCTGGAGAAGCTCTACCTCTGCCTCACCTACGAGAAGCCGGAGCTCGTCATGGAGGAGGAACTCCGGCTCCGTGCGCTCCGGCCCATCGAGCGCATGCTGGCGATGAGCGAGGGGGTGCGGTAGCACCAACGCTCCGGCCGGGACATAAGAGCGAGGGCGGCCTCCCAGTGGGAAGCCGCCCTCGT
>CAZOJJ010000083.1:3972-9146 GCA_964580105.1 uncultured Rhodothermales bacterium
GGGGTTCAGCTCGCCGCCGATGAGGGCGAGGGCGAGAAACGCAGCACTGAAGATAGTGGCAAGAAGGAGACGCATGGCAGGTTAGGCTGGGTTGTGCGGCTATATACGGCACGCGAGTGGAACGATCAAGTTCCATCCTGCGCTTTTTGCACACTTCCACATTACAGGGGCGCACGGTGTTGTCCGCAACGGGAGGCGGGCCGGCGCCGACGACGGGCGCGAGGGGAGACAAAACCCGGAGTTAATAGCCCCGTAGGGCAGCCGATACCCTGATGGCATGCCCTCCTGCTCCTCTACGCCACTGCTGTTGGGTCGCCTCCTCCTCGTCTGGGCCGGATTACTCTGGATGAGCCCGGTCTTCGCGCAGTACCCTTCCCCGGCCTCGGAGGAAGGGCGGCCGTACTTCGTCCAGCGTTTTCACTCACGCGACTACGGGCTTCACTTTCAAAACTGGGACGTCGTGCAGGGTGACCAGCGCGTCGTCTACGTCGCCAACACGGGCGGCGTGCTGGCATTCGACGGGGCGTCGTGGCAGACCGTGACGCTCCCTGAGGGCGCCGACCCGGCCGTCCGCTCCCTCGCGTTCGACGAGGCGGGTCACCTGTTCGTCGGTGGCGTGGCCGAGGTCGGCTACCTCGCGCCCGACTCACTCGACCGGCTGCGCTACGTGAGCCTCCTGGACCGCCTGCCTCCGGAGCACCGGCGCTTCGGGGACACCTGGACCACGCTCGCCACCCCGGACGGGATCTTCTTCCAGTCGTTCGCCCAGGTCGCCCGGTGGGACGGGGAGGCGTTCCACGTGTGGACGACGCCGAGCCGCTACCACAAGGCGTTCGTGGTGGAGGGCACGTACTACGTGCGCGAAGAGGGCGTCGGGTTGCTGCGCGCGGAGGGGGACCGGCTCCTCCCCGTGCCCGGCGGCGACGCCTTCGCCGAGGTGTCGGTCTTCGGGCTCGTGCCGCACCCGCGCGGCCTCCTCGCCGTGACGCGCTCGGAGGGGCTGGTGCTGCTCACCGACGCCGGGCCGGAGCCGTTCCCCACCGACGTGGGCAGTTATCTCGCCGAGTACCGACCCTACGACGCGATCCGGCTCGAACGACGCCTCCAGGACCGGTGGGTCTACGCCCTGGCGACGTTCGGCGGCGGCGTCGTGCTCATCGACGAGGCCGGGCACATCGTCCGGATCTACCGCGAGGAGGCCGGGCTGAGCGCGGACGACCTCGTGCTGGGCCTCTGCGAGGACCACCAGGGGGGGCTGTGGATGGCCCTGGACAACGGGATCGCTCGGATTGACGTGCTCAGCCCCCTGACCCACTTCGACCTCCGGCAGGGGCTCGAAGGCATCGTGTACGACGTGGCCCGGCACCGAGGCGCGCTGTACGCGGCCACGACCACCGGCGTGTACCGCCTCGTGCCCGGCGGGATGGAGGGCGTGACCCGAGGCGGGCGCTTCGAGCCGATCCCGGAGATTCGAGGGCAGACGTGGGACCTGCTCAGCACCGAGTCCGGCCTGCTGGTGACGACCAACGAGGGCGTGGTCGAGTGGAACGCCCGCTCGCGCCGGATGCTCACGGCCGGGCAGGCTTTCGTCCTCCATCGCTCCCAGGTCTACCCCGACCGCGTGTACGTCGGGATGAAGGACGGCATTGCCGTGCTCACTCGGTCTCCGCAGGGCTGGGTGGTGAGCCGCCACATCGCCGGGCTCGATGAGGAGATCCGCTCGATGGAGGAGGACGAAGGGGGCGGGTTGTGGGCCCGTTCGGCCAGCACGGGCGTGCGGCACCTCGCCTTCGACGGCGCCCACGACGAGGAGCCGGACGTAACGCGCTACGAGTCCGTCGAGGGCCAGGCCCTCGGCGGTGTCGTGATCGAACGAATCGGCAGCCGCTTGGTGCTGATGACCTCTCGCAAGAGCTACGTCGTCCACCTCGACCCAGAGGGGCGCCCCTCCTTCCGGCGCGACCCCGCCCTGGAGGGGATGGTCTCCGGCGAGGCGGGTTTCGTAGCGAAGCTGGGGGACGACCTGCTCGTGTCCGAGCGGGGGCGGCGCATCCACGTCTACCTCATCACCGACGGGGTCCTCACCGACGTGACGCCGCCCGTGCTCCGCTCGGGCGACTACCGCGTGACCTCGGCGCAGCCCGACTACGACGGGGTGCTCTGGTTCGGCACCGAGGACGGGCTGCTCCGCTACGACCCCCGCCTGGAGAAGAACTACGCCGTGCCGTACCCCGCCCTCATCCGCAGCGTCCGGGACCGCCACCGGCACCTCCTCTTCGGCGAGGCCCGCCGTGAGGCCGGCCTCGCGGCCGGTTCCGGGGCACCGGTCATGCTCTCTCCCAGCGAGAACGCCCTCCGCTTCACCTTCGCCGCTCCCACGTTCAACGCCCCCGCGCACACCGAGTACCAGTATCGCCTCGACGGGTTCGACGAGGACTGGTCGGCCTGGTCGCCCGAAGACTACACCGAGTACACGAATCTCCCCGGCCGGGGACGCTACGTCTTTCGCGTGCGCGCGCGCAACGCCCAGGGCGTCGTGAGCCAGGAGGCCACCTTCACCTTCGGCGTGCTGCCGCCGTGGTACCAGACGTGGTGGGCCTACGTGCTCTACGTGCTCGCCTTCGGAGGGACCGTCTGGGGCATCAGCGCCTGGCGGCTCCGGGCGCACCGCCGCGAGCTGGAGAACGAGCGGATGGTGAACCAGCGGCTCGAACGCATGAACGCCCGGCTGGCCGAGACCAACGAGCGGCTCCGCCAGGCCGACAAGCTCAAGGACGACCTCCTCGCCAACACCTCCCACGAGCTCCGCACGCCGCTCACGGCCATCCTCGGCTTCTCCTCCGTTCTCACCGAGGAGGGCAACGCCGACCAGCGCGAGCTCGCCACGGCCATCCACCGGAGCGGTCAACGCCTGCTCGATACCGTCAACGCCCTCCTCGACATGGCCAAGCTCCAGGCCAACATGCTGGAGCTTCGCCCCGTCGAACTCGACGCGGCCGACGTGGCGGCCGACGTGCTCGCCATGCTCAAGCCGCTCGCCGACGAGCGCGGCCTCTACCTCAAGCTCCTCCCCGAGGGCCTCGCCGTTCCGACGGTGACCGACCGCTACGGCCTCGAACGCATCCTCATCAACCTCGTCTCGAACGCCGTCAAGTTCACCGAGCGCGGCGGCGTGACCGTCCTCCTCGACGCTGCCCCGGACGCCGTCGTCGTGAGCGTGCGGGACACCGGCATCGGGATGGAGGCGGCGTTCCTGCCCAAGCTCTTCGACGCGTTCACGCAGGCGTCGTCGGGCTACGGGCGGTCCTACGAGGGGAGCGGCCTCGGCCTCGCCATCGTCAAACGCGTGGTGGACCTGATGGGCGGGCGGATCACCGTGCAGAGCCGGCCGGAGGAGGGGACCACGTTCACCGTCGTACTCCCCCGGCTCGACCGGGTGAACGGGCGGCCCGCCGGCGTGCCCGCCGTGGGCACGCGGACCAGCGCACCCGTGCTGGAGGGCGCCCGCCTGCTCGTCGTCGAGCCGGACCCCGACGTGCGGGCGGTCGTGGAGGACGCCCTCGGCGCCTACAGCACGCTCGTCGTGGTGGACACCCTCTCGGAGGCGCTCCGCGAGGCCCGCGCGATGCCCTACGACGTCGTCCTGGTGGGCGAGCCGCTCGACGACCCGGACGAGGAGCGCCGGGCCGTCCGGGCCCTCCGCAGCCTGCCGGGCTATGCCGCCACCCCCGTCGCCCTCCTGGCCGACGGGCGGGACGACCCGGCGCGCTTCGAGCGGCTGGGCTACGACCAGGTGCTCACGAAGCCCGTCGAGGCCGAGGCGCTCCGCCGGCTGGTGGAAGGGCTGCTGACCCACGCGGAGAGCGTCGTCGCCGAAGGGTGAGCGGCCGGGGAATCCTTCGCCTCGGCGGCGTCACGAGGTGGACGTGTGTCCTCCCGGCGTTCGCTAGGCCTCGCTATTCAGCCCATCTCGGCACCGAGGCGAATGCTCCCGAAGGCGATGCTCAAGGCATTTCCGTGTACCCGATTTGCTTCATTCCTTCTGGTTCATTACCCTTGGCCTACGGACTCCATCACGCCTTCTTTCGCTCAACCCAATGAGGCCAACTATGGCGCGGTTCTATATCTCTCTCTTGTTTGGCGTGATGCTATTCGTCCCTGAGGCGGCGGCGTGGACCTGGTGCGGGGGGTTCCTGGACAGAGAGATCACGTTTCAGGTCGATGACCCCGGGCTCACCATCGACCTGGTTCTCCGCGATGCCGTGACCGGGGTAGAAGACCAATCGCTCCGCGCCACCTTCGACATGGACACCAACGTCGGGGGTGGGGAGTGCGATCATCGGGTTTGGGTGAAAGACTTCAAGCCTGAGTGGCAGCCCGAGACCCTCTACCGCGTGGAGTTCTACGACGGGGATTATAAGCTCGGCGAGCCCCCCTTCTACTCCTTCCTCTATTACGGCTGTCAGGGCAGCGGCTTCGGGGAGTCCTCGTTCTACTGCCCCTACGGCGACGTCAATAATCCGGACCTCATCGTCGTCATCCGGTACCGCGATCCCAGCAATCCGTCGTTGGGTCCGGAGGTGCTAGTGGCCCCCATTGCCTACTCAAACGACCTTGCATCTGACGACACCGGGATTGGGGGCTACTTCAGCGACGAGAACTGGATGATTCCATACAACCTCAACGTCGTCGCGGATGCTACCGGAGAGACGACTTATGACATCGGCTTCTTCATCACGCCGCAGGACGGCCCGCCATTCACGGTGACGGCAGATACGGACTTCATCCTGCACTCCAACGCGGTTGTAGGAGACAACGACTGGGACGGCATCTACGATTGGGTCGAGACGACGCATGGGTGGGCGCCAGCTGACCGTGTGCTCCGGTTCCCGGCAGGACGGAAGCTCATCGTCGAAGGCGACCTCACGGCCGAGGACGTGACCTTCACCACGTCCGGGCTCGTCGTCGGCGGCATCGCGGCGGCGCCCTGGGGCGGGGTGGCCGTCTACGATGGGGGCTCGCTCGACCTCGACGACTCAGTCCTTGAGTACGCCGTGATCGGCCTCTCGGTCTACAACGACGACGTGACGGTGGAGAATTCAACGGTTCGGCGCAACGGAATCGGCATCCGGAGTGGCTACGTGCAGAACTACTGCCCCGGGCTCACGCCCTGC
>CAZOJJ010000084.1:0-8988 GCA_964580105.1 uncultured Rhodothermales bacterium
ATCACGGCGACGCCGGAGGGCCCGAAGCACCTCAACCTCGACATCACACGCGCCCAGATCGAGCAGCTCGGCGACGACCTCGTCCAGCGCACGATCCCGCCGATGGAGAAGGCGCTCAAGGACGCCGGCCTCTCGAAGGACCAGATCGACGAGGTCATCCTCGTCGGCGGCTCGACGCGCATCCCGAAGGTGCAGGAGGTCGTCGAGGCGTTCTTCGGGAAGAAGCCGAACAAGTCGGTCAACCCGGACGAGGTCGTGGCCGTCGGCGCAGCCATCCAGGGCGGCGTCCTCTCGGGCGAGGTCAAGGACGTCCTCCTCCTCGACGTGACCCCGCTCAACCTCGGCATCGAGACGCTCGGCGGCGTGATGACGACGCTCATCCCCGCCAACACGACGATCCCGACGCGGAAGTCCGAGACGTTCTCGACCGCGAGCGACAACCAGCCGTCGGTCGAGATCCACGTGCTCCAGGGCGACCGCGCGATGGCCGTCGACAACCGGACCATCGGCCGCTTCCACCTCGACGGCATCCCGCCCGCCCCGCGCGGCATCCCGCAGATCGAGGTCACCTTCGACATCGACGCCGACGGCATCCTCTCGGTCTCGGCCAAGGACAAGGCCACCGGCAAGGAGCAGTCCATCCGCATCGAGGCCTCCTCGGGACTCACCGAGGCAGAGATCGAGCAGATGCGGAAGGCCGCCCGCGAGCACGCCGCCGAAGACAAGCAGCGCAAGGAGCAGATCGACAAGCTCAACACCGCCGACTCGCTCATCTTCTCCTCCGAGAAGAACCTCAAGGACTACGGCGACAAGATCCCGGCCGACAAGAAGGCCACCATCGACGCCGCCCTGGCCCGGCTCAAGGAGGTCCACGGCAACAAGAACATCGACGAGATCGACTCGGCGATGGAGCAGCTCAACGCGGCCTGGAGCGCCGCGAGCGAGGACCTCTACCGCGCCCAGCAGGCCGAGGCCACCGGCGAGACGCCGGACGCCAGCGCCGCCGAGGCGGCCACCAACGGCACCGTCCAGGACGCCGACTTCGAGGTGGTCGACGAAGGCGACGCCAACAACGAGGCGGCGTAATCGCTACCCGCTGCACTTTTTTGCCGCGCCCGGGCTGAGCTTTTCGGTCCGGGCGCGGTCGTTCCCGTGCAAGGAGAAAGGGGCCCTCACCTCACGGGTCACTTGAGACCCCCGGGTGTGTTCCAGCATTTCCGCAAGTCGTTGTCCACAGAGCCCTTGCGTTTTTGCCCCCGGGGTCGCAACTTTAAGGCACCACAGAACTGAGCGGGGCCGGGTGTGGCGATTGTCCGGGGGGACGACAACCAGCGCCCGGCCCTGCCGTTCTGAGGCGGCCTCGTCCGAGGCCCGCCCTTCCCTACATCCGATTCCGGCGGAGGCTCTCTGGCAGCTTCCGCCGGTTTCTTTTCCCCGTCCCCCATGGAACTCCGCGCGCTCGATCCGCTCCGGATCACCGAGATCGCCCCGTGCGCCTCGGGCCCCTCGCACCCCCTCCCGCTCCTGCTGGCCCGCATCCCGGCCGGCTTCCCCTCCCCCGCCGACGACTACGTCGACAAGACGCTCGACCTCAACGAGCTCATCGTCAAGAACCCGATCGCCACTTACCTCGTCGCCGTCGAGGGCGAGTCGATGGTGGGTGCGGGCATCCACCCGGGCGACGTGCTGGTGGTGGATCGGTCCATCGAGGCGCAGAGCGGGCACATCGTCGTGGCGGCGCTGCACGGCGAGTTGACCATCAAGCAGATCCGCGTACGCGGGCGGACGGTCTGGCTCGTCCCGGAGAACCCCCTCTTCGAGCCGGTCCGCGTCACGTCCGAGATGGACTTCGAGGTCTGGGGCGTCGTGACGCACGTCATCCACGCCCTCGCGCACTAACGGCGGGTGACGCAGCGTGGGCACGGGGCGGGGCCGTCCTTCCGGACGCCCTTCCCCGCCCCTCCGCCGTGCTCTTCGCCCTCGTCGACTGCGCCAACTTCTACTGCTCCTGCGAGCGGCTCTTCGACCCGTCACTCCGCCACCGGCCCGTCGTCGTCCTCTCCAACAACGACGGCTGCGTGATCGCGCGGACGGAGGAGGTCAAGGCGCTCGGCGTCCCGATGGCCGCCCCCTACTTCCAGTGGAAGCAGGCGCTGGCCGACGCAGGGGTGGCCGTGTTCTCCAGCAACTACAGCCTCTACGCCGACGTCAGCCGCCGCGTGATGCAGACGCTGGAGACGTTCACGCCGGACGTCGAGGTCTACTCCATCGACGAGGCGTTCCTCGCCTTCCCGGCCGAGCCGGGCCGCCCCGATCCGCTGGCGCAGGCCCGCCTCGAAGGGCTCGCCCGGGCGATCCACGAGCGCGTCTACCGGTGGACCGGCATTCCCGTCCGCGTCAGTCTCGCTCCGACCAAGACGCTCGCCAAGATCGGAATCGCATGGGCGAAACGGCGCGCTCGGGCCGGCGAGACCCCAGCCGTCTGCCTCGGTACGGGCGCCGACCTCGACGCGGTCCTGGCGCGCGTGCCCGTCCGCGACGTCTGGGGCATCGGCTGGCGATGGGCACCCCGTCTGGAGGCGAAGGGAGTCGGCACGGCCCTCAAGCTGCGCGACCTCGACGACGGCTGGGTGCGGAAGCACCTCCACGTCGTCGGGCTGCGGCTGGTCTACGAGCTGCGGGGCGTGAGCTGCCTGCCGCTGGAGCGCGCGCCGTCGCCCCGGCACAGCGTCGTCCGAACCCGCTCTTTCGGCCGGGCCGTCACGGACGCCGAGGCGGTCCGGGAGGCCGTCGCCGCGCACGCCGCCCGGGCGGCCGAGAAGCTCCGCGCCGAGGGCCTGCGGGCGGGCGCCCTCCACGCCTTCGCCACCACGAAGGGGCACGGCCCCGGCCCGCACATCCACGCCGCCCACGCGGTCGCCGTGGACCCACCGACGAACCACACGCCGGCGCTCATCAAGGCCGCCCTCCGCGCGCTCGACGCGTGCTACCGCGAAGCGCCGCCGGGCGGGCCGCCCTACCGTTACAAGAAGGCGGGCGTCGTCCTGACGGCACTGACACCTTCTCGGCAGACCTCGCTCTTTCACCCCGAAAACCCCGCGCTCGACGCCCTCTACGACACCGTGGACCGGCTCAACGCGCGGATGGGGCGACGCACGGCCGTCTTCGCAAGAACGGGCGTGCGGCCTCAGCGCGCGAAACCGGACTGGGCGATGCTCCGCGACCACCCGCACGCCGCGTACACGACACGCCGGTCCCACCTGCCGGTGGCGCGAGCGGATAGGGAAACGCCCCCGACATCCGAAGACGTCGGGGGCGCTGCGTGGCGGATGGAGGCGGGCGTCACGCCGCCACCGCGTCGGGGTTGACGACCTGCATGGCGATCTGGTTCAGGAGTTCGTCCGCCTTGCCCTCCTCGTCGAGGATCTGCTGGAGGAGGCGCGCGTCGTCGGTGCGGCCGAGGCGCTCGGCATAGGTGCGGACGCACCCGTAGCCGGCGATCTCGTAGTGCTCGACGCGCTGTGCGGCGGCGATGAGGCCGGCGTCGCGCACGGCGTCGTCGCCGTCGGCGTCGATGATGTCCTGGCCCTCCTTGACGAGGCCCTTCATGGCCTGGCAGGTCTCGCCCGAGGGGTCCTGGTCGAGGCCGCGGAAGATCTGCTCGAGGCGTTCCTTCTGGCGCTTCGTCTCCTGGAGGTGGTCCTGGAAGGCGCGCTTCAGCTCCGGGTGCGCAGCGGCCTCGGCCATCTTCGGCAGGGCCTCGATGAGCTGCGTCTCGGCACTGTAGAGGTCCTTGAGCTGGGCCACGTAGAGGTCGTTGAAGTCGTTGAGCGTGGTGGAATGGAAGAGAGCCATGGCGGTAGAGAGGCAAGCGTGAGGGGACGGTGGGAGGCGCCCTGCCTGGGGCCCGTCCGCTCCTACCGGAGCCCCGGTGGGCTGTTTCTAGGGATTGGCCTGAAAGCCGGGAACGACTCCAGCGCGGAGCCTATCTTGCCCCGCTTCTCTCCCCTGCTCCCGATGGCCAAACACCCCCCCGCCACCACCTTCCCCGAGGTCACCGGCACCAGCCTCGACGGCGTCGAGTACACCCTCCCGGCCGACTTCCGCGCGCCCTGGAACCTCCTCGTCATCACCTTCCACGACGACCTCGACCGGCTCTCGGACAAGTGGGTGCTGCTGGCCGAGCGGATCGCCGAGGGCTCCGGCGGGCGCCTGGACGCCTACGAGCTGCCGCTGGTGGGCAAGGGCTTCCGCGCCTTCAAGAGCATCGTCAACGCCAGCATCGAGATGAAGAACGAGGCAGACGCCGCCGAAAAGGCGCGGACGATTCCGCTCTACCTCGACCGCGACAAATTCCGGAAGGAACTCGGGCTCAAGAACAGGGACACCGTCCACGTCCTGCTCGTCTCGCGCGACGGGCACATCGCCTGGCGCAGCGAGGGCGCGATGACGCCGGACACGATCGCCGGGCTCGAACGGATCGTCGAGGAGCAGCTGGGCGAGCGGGACGCCGAGGCCGGGCCGCCCGCCGGTTAAGCGGCGAGCTTGAGACCGACGATCCCCGTCACGATCAGCGCGATGCACGCCAGCCGCGCGGCCGTCCTCGGTTCACCGAAGAGCACCAATCCGACGGCCGCCGTGCCTACGGCCCCGATCCCTGCCCACACCGCGTAGGCCGTCCCGACGGGCAGCGCGCGCACGGCCAGCGAAAGGCCGTAAACGCTGACGGCCATCGCCGCGAGCACGCCGAGGCTGGGGAGGAGCCGCGTGAAGCCCTCGGTGTACTTGAGCCCGACGGCCCAGACCGTCTCGAAGAGGCCCGAGACGATCAGGACGAGCCAGGCGGTGTTCGTGCTCATGCGTCTGCCTCGACGAGCTGGCCGTGGTTGTAGACGGCCCACGCCCGCCCCACCATCGGCGCGCCGACGAACGGGGTGTTCTTCGACTTCGAGTGGATGTGCCGCGCCTCGAACGTCCACTCGGTGTCCGCGTCGAAGATCGTGAGGTTGGCCTCGGCGCCCTCCTCGATCACCGGCACGCCGAGGCGGAGGATCTCGCGCGGGGCGACGGTCAGCTTGTAGACGGCCTCGGCGACCGAGAGCACGCCGGGGCGGATCAGCTCGCGGCCCGTCAGCCCCCAGGCCGTCTCCAGCCCGAGGATGCCGAACGGCGCGGCGATGAACTCGACCTCCTTCTCAAACGAGGCGTGCGGCGCGTGGTCCGTCGCGACGGCATCAATGGTCCCGTCCTTCAGCCCGGCCTTGATGGCCTCCACGTCGGCGGCCGTGCGGAGCGGCGGGTGCATCTTGGTGTGCGTGTCGTACCCGCTGGTTTCGACGGCCTCGTCGGTCAGCGTGAAGTGGTGGGGAGCGGCCTCGGCCGTGATCGGGATGCCCTGCGCCTTCGCCCGGCGGACGATCTCGACGGCCTTCGCCGTGGAGATGTGGCAGACGTGGACGTGCCCGCCGGTGAACTCGGCCAGCAGCGCGTCCCGCGCGATCATGGCCTCCTCGGCGAGAGCGGGGATGCCGGGCACGCCGAGCCGCGTGGCGACGGCGCCCTCGTGCATGTGGCCGTGGTCGGCGTTGAGCGTGAGGTCCTCCTCGTGGCCCAGGATGGGCTTGTCGAGCGTGCGGGCGTATTCGAGCGCGCGGCGCATGAGCCCGCCGTGCTGGACGGGCGACCCGTCGTCCGAGAACGCCACCGCGCCGCCGGCGGCCATGTCGCCCAGCTCGGCCAGCGACTCGCCCTTGCGGCCCTTCGAGACGGCGCCGATGGGATGCACGTCCACCGGCAGCCCCTCGGCGCGCTTGCGCACGAACTCGACCACGTCGCGCGTGGCGATGGGCGGGTCGGTGTTGGGCATGCAGGCCACGCCGGTGAAGCCGCCGAAGGCCGCCGCGCGGGCGCCCGTCTCGATGGTCTCCTTGTGCTCCTGCCCCGGCTCGCGGAAGTGCACGTGCATGTCGAACCAGCCGGGCGAGAGCAGCTTGCCCGAGGCGTCGTAGATCGGGAGGCCGTCCGCCTCGAGCGCGTCGCCGAGGCGGGCGATGCGGCCGCTGACGATGAGCACGTCGGCGCGGCGGGTGGTGCCCGTGCGGGGGTCCAGGAGCGTGCCGCCGGTAATCAGAAGGTCGGGCATGAGGGGCATCGAGCGAGGGCGTTGCGCAGGTGCCGGAAGGTAGCGACGCCTCCCCGACCTGCGCGACAAGGAGGTAAGCGGACCCATGTATCTGTTCAGACGAGCAAGAAAAAAAACCTTATCCGCTCCTTGACACACACGTACCCCCCTCTATTATCTGGCTACACTAACCCTTCTAATTCCGATGAAACACCTACTCTCCCTCGTCCTCGCCGTCATTCTCGTTGGGGGACTGGCGACAGAGGCTCTTGGCGTCCCGCCCGACTGCGACTCCTACTTCGGGGGTTGCTACGTGGCAGCCACCTATTTCGCAGGCGACAACATGACGGCCTGGTACTCCTACTGCGATGACGGAAACTTTTACTACGGCTTCGTCGGCGGAGATCAGACAGCCGCTATATGCGGGGCCTGATTTCAGCCTCCTAGAGCGTGTTCGCTAGGCCGTGTTTGCATCCCGGTTTCCACGCTCCTCTCCTCCATTCACGTCACAGCGCATCGTCCCATGAACGCTCGCACCTTGCTCTACTCGCTCGTCCCCCTGGCCTTGGCGACGCTACCGATCATGGCCTGCCAGAGCGATGTCCCTACCGCCCATGAGGCCGAGGCCGCGATCCCGGCTTGGCAGGCCCTGGGTCGGCTCAGCACCCCCGAGAACTTTGCCGACCTTTCGGCCGAAACCCTCCGCCACCGCGCTCACACCGGGCTTGACGAAGCGGTCCGGCTACGCCGCATCGTTACCGAGGCCCCGGGCTGGCGCACGGCGCATGAGGGCTTGCAAGCGGCCCTGGCCGAACCCACCGAGGCCTACCAGCCTCATCGCGAGGAGATCGCCGCCGCCCTGATACTTAGCGAGCATCTCCTCCGGGCTACCGCCACACCGGCCGTCCTGGAGGCCACGGCGCACTACACCGAGCGGCTCGTCGCCAACGGTAGCCCGGAGATCCTCCTGATCGAGGCGGCGCTCGTACAGCTGGATGGCTTCTTACCCGAGCCACGCCGCGCCATCCTCGCTTCGCAGGCGGCAGACGCCGCGAAACTGCACTTGGCACGGCGCGCCGACTGTATGGACTGCAGCCTAGAGCAGATTCTCGAGCGGTTCGATCACAGCGTCCTGGCAGAAAACGACCGCTATCTCATCGAGGCGGTCGAAGCGGTGAAACGCCTTTCTGCATTCCGCGAGGACGGCTAAAGGTAGCCTCCCCTACTCGGGCTCGGTACGGAGTCCTCAGTCCGCCGCGTTTCCATCGCCCGCCTCGATGCCGTCGCCGAGGCGGGCGATGCGGCCGCTGACGATGAGCACGTCGGCGCGGCGGGTGGCGCCCGTGCGCGGGTCGAGGAGCGTGCCGCCGGTAATCAGAAGGTCGGGCGTGCTGGGCATTGAGACGCGGGTGAGACGCAGGTGCGAGAAGGTAGCGACGCCTCCCCGACCCGCCACGCGAAGATGAGGTGAGCGCGTGCGCTGCCTGGTAGCCGTTCATACGACGAAAATATATCCAGAAGCCTGGACGTGAACGCCTCCCCCCTACCTTTAAACACACCAACCCTCACAAGCCTTATGAAGTACCTACTTTCCCTCGTCCTCGCCGTCGCCTTCATTGGCGGCTTGGCCGCCGAGGCTATCGCTGAGCGGCTGCCCACTTGCCTGATTGTAGACGGCGGATGCGAATGGCTGTTTACCTACATCAACGGCTACGACTACACCCAGTATCAATGTGGAGACGGAGGTAGTGGCGGAGGCTACACCGTCCCAGGTACCACCGCCTACAACTGCGCAGGGTGCGCGTCCAATCCCAACTGTTTCTAAAGACTATTTACCCCTATGCGCCACCCCATACTCCTATGAAGACTCCTCGTTCTCTCGCCCTCCTCGCCGTGCTTCTCGCCGGTGGCCTCTTCTTCGGCTGCGATGACGGCGTGAGCACCGGCGCCACGGCGAGCGCCGTATCCGAGATCAACCTGATGCCCAACATGGGCATGATCACCTATGCGCCTCCGGAGGAACCGGTGGCGAGTCTGTCGCGCGAAGCGATTCGTGACCAGCTCCAGACCAAAGCGTCTATTGGGGAACGCCTCCACAACACCATGGATGGAGTGGCCGCCGACGAGTGGGCAGAGGCCGATCGACGCGCCCGCACCTTCCTCGAATCCCTCGACGGCGCGTTCGAACGGGAGGTCGGCGAACAGTTGGTCGCGGCGGCCATGCTCCGCGTCTGGCTCCTGCCGGGCGAGGATACGGCGGACCTCCGCGAGGCTACGGCGCGCTACACCGAGATGCTGATCCACCGTCGAAGCCCAGAGGCCATGACGATCGTCAAAGGCGTCGAGAAAACCGGCAACCACTGGGACGCCGCGACTCGGGCCGCCCTGGCGCAACGGGCCACCGAGGCGGCACGCACCTACGTCGAGCGCTTCGTCACGTGCGACGGCTGTACCCAGAGCCCCCGCATGGCGCGGATCGACAACCGTACGGCGTACCAAAACGAAACGGTTGCAGCCCTCCATCGACTGCAGGAGCTGGCCGCAGAGTGAGCACGAGAGGAGAGCGGCGCATGGCAAAGTCCCGGCGCTTTGGCAGCGCCGGAGCTCCTGGGCCGGGAGTCAGGCTTTGATGCTGCCTCATCGCTTCTTTCACTCCCCAGTGGCAACACGGATTGCCTCTCCAACCCACCGCGCGGATATGATTCGGTTTTACGAATGTCTTACTCCCTAAGTACAGAATTGCTTATCTATCCATTGACATAAGCTTTACAGATCAAAATACACATCCTCTCTCTCCTCTTCGGAATCGCGATCATGGGCGCCCTCGCGGTCGATGCCCTCGCCAAGCCGGATGTCTAGCTCTAAGC
>CAZOJJ010000085.1:0-8883 GCA_964580105.1 uncultured Rhodothermales bacterium
AACCCGTAATTGGGCGGCTGGCGGACGTGTTGCATTGCGTCCCCTGGCCATATAGTACGCAGCACTTCAACACCCGGCAAGTTAGAAATCCCATCGCTACCGTGTCTAGGGGGGTGCATGGCTTCCTCTCCAGCCCCACCCCGCCATGACGCATCCCGTCCGCCGGCCGTCTAACGCGCAGCCCCCGCGGCTCCTCGACCGTGTCCGCACCGCCTGCCGCCTCCGGCACTACAGCTACCGCACCGAACAGACCTACGTCTACTGGACCCGGCGCTTCTGCCGCTTCCACCGCGACGCGGAAGGCCGCCCGCGTCACCCCGAGACGATGGCCGAGCCCGAGGTCGCCGCCTTCCTCTCCCATCTCGCCGAGGCGGGGGGCGTCGCGGCGTCTACGCAGAACCAGGCCCTCCACGCGCTGTGCTTCCTCTACGAGGCCGTCCTCGGCGCGCCGCTCGACCGCGTCGGGGGCGTCGTGCGAGCCCGGCGGCCGAAGCGGCTCCCCGTCGTGCTCACGCGTGCCGAGGTGGCGGCGCTGCTCGGCCGGCTGCAGGGGCGGCACCGCCTCATGGCCGCGGTACTCTACGGCTCGGGCCTCCGGCTGCGCGAGTGCCTGCGACTGCGCGTGCAGGACCTCGACCTCGACTACGCCCGGCTCACCGTCCGCGACGGCAAGGGGGGCCGGGACCGCGTCACGGTGCTGCCCGAGGCCCTCCACGCGCCCTTGCGGCGTCACCTCCGTGCCGAGCGGGCGCGGTACGAGCAGGAGCTCGACGAAGGCACGGCCGCCGTCAGCCTCCCCGGCGCCCTCGCGCGGAAGTACCCGGGGGCAGCTACGGAGTGGCGGTGGCGCTACGTCTTCCCGTCGCAGCGCCTCGCCGCCGACCCCCGGAGCGGGCGGCTCCTGCGGCACCACGCGAGCGAGAGCCCGCTCCAGAAGCGCATTCGAGCGGCGGCGCGGGCGGCGGGGATCGCGAAGCGGGTGAGTTCCCACGCGCTCCGCCACTCGTTCGCCACGCACCTCCTCGAAGGGGGGACCGACATCCGCACGGTCCAGGAGTTGCTCGGGCATAAGAGCGTGCGGACGACCCAGGTCTACACCCACGTCCTCAACCGGGGCGGCCTCGGCGTCGTCAGCCCGCTCGACCGCCTCCTGACGGGAGGCGCTACACGTTGAACCGGAACAGCAGCACGTCGCCGTCCTGGACGACGTACTCCTTGCCCTCCGAGCGCATCGCGCCGGCCTCGCGGGCGGCGGCCTCGGTGCCGTAGCGGTCGTAGTCGGCGTACTTGATGGTCTCGGCGCGGATGAACCCCCGCTCGAAGTCGGTGTGGATGACGCCGGCGGCCTGCGGCGCCTTCGTGCCGCGCCGGATGGTCCACGCCCGCGCCTCCTTGGGCCCGACGGTGAAGTAGGTGATCAGCCCGAGGAGGTCGTAGGCCGCGCGGATGAGCCGGGCCAGGCCGCTCGCCTCCTCCCCCGCCGCCGCGAGGAACTCGGCGCGCTCCTCCGGCTCCAGCCCGGCCAGCTGCGCCTCGAACTCGGCCGAGATCACGACGACGGCCGCGTCCTCGCCCGCCGCGCGCTCGCGGACGCGCTCGACGTACGCGTTGCCGTCCGGCAGGTCGCCCTCGCCCACGTTGGCGGCGTAGAGGACGGGCTTGGCCGAGAGCAGGAACAGCGCGCGGAGCCACGCGGCCTCGGCGTCCGAGGTGTCCATCGCGCGGGCGGGCTTTCCGTCGCCGAGGTGGGCCTCGAGGCGCTCCAGGAAGTCGGCCTCGGCACGGGCGTCCTTGTCGCCGATCTTGACCTGCTTCTGGACGCGCTCCTTCCGCCTGGCGACGGCGTCGAGGTCCTTCAGCAGCAGCTCCGTGTCGATGGTCTCGATGTCGCGGATCGGGTCCACCGAGCCCTCGACGTGGACCACGTTCGCGTCGTCGAAGCAGCGGACGACGTGGACGATGGCGTCCACCTCGCGGATGTGGGCGAGGAACTGGTTGCCGAGCCCCTCCCCCTTCGACGCGCCCGCCACGAGCCCGGCGATGTCCACGAACTCGACCGTGGCCGGGACCGTCTGCGCGCTCCCGGCCAGGTCCGCGAGGCGGTCGAGGCGGGGGTCCGGCACGGCCACCACGCCCACGTTCGGCTCGATGGTGCAGAACGGGTAGTTCGCCGCCTCGGCGCCCGCCTCGGAGAGCGCGTTGAAGAGCGTGGACTTGCCCACGTTCGGGAGGCCGACGATGCCGACGCGGAGGGCCATGGGATCGGGGAATCGGGCGAGCAGGGAAGCGGAGGATCGGAGTCTACCCCGCCGCTTCGGCCGGGGTCGCCTCGGGCGCGCGGAATCTGCGCGAAGAGCGGCCGGCGTAGATTGCCGGCCCTCGCCCGTCTCCCCCGTCGGCGCCGTCCGTGCCATGCGCCTCGCCCTCTTCGTCCTGCTCCTCGCCGCCGTCGCGCCGCTGCGTGCGCAGGAGGCGCGCGTCCAGCTCGGCGCGGGGCTGCTGCCCGGGACGGGCGCCTTCGCCGGCTACGCCGCGCCGCGCCTGACGGTCTTCACCCAGGAGGCCGCCCTCTACGCCGACTACACGCCGCGCGTCGTGGGCGGGAGCGGGCGGCTCCTCGCCGCCGTCGGCGTGGGCGGCGGCGTGCGCGCCCTCCGCATCGCCGCGCTGGCGACCGGCCGCACGCCCGGCCCGCTCGACCTCGACGCGGGCCTCCGGCTGGGGCCGAGCTTCTACTACGCCTTCTTCGAGCGGACGGCCGAGGAGGAGGCCCGCTCCTTCCGCGTCATGCTCGACGCCTTCGCGCGCGGCACGCTCGACCTCGGCGGGCGCGTGGTGTTCGTCGAGCTCGGCACCCAGGCGCCCGGCCTGCGCGGTGGGCTCTCGTTCGGGCTGTAGGGTTCCGGGTCCGTGGTGCAGGGAGCCACCGTGGTGCAGGGAGCCACCGCCGAAGGGCGTTCCCGCACCGAGAACCCTGCACTTACCCCTCGTACGGCACCGACACGAACGTGCGGTCCGGCAGCCGCACGGCGGTGAGGTGCCCGAAGCCGGGCATGTGGTGGTAGACGGCCCCGGTGTCGATGTTGATCAGGCGCGGACGGTTGGTCGGCTCCGGCGTGGGGGTGTGGCCGCAGACGACGGGCTTCTCCCACGTTGCGAGGTCGGCGTCGAGGTGGGCGCGCGTCCAGAGGAGGACGCGGGGATCCGGCTGCGCGAGGTTGTCGGCGACGGAGCGGCGCGGGTCCAGCCCGGCGTGGACGAACACGAAGGCGGGCGTGTCGAGGACGAGCTCGGTGCGGCGGAGAAAGGCGACGTGGTCGTCCGGGAGGCGGGCGGCGCCGCCCTCCATGTAGGCCGCGAGCGTGGCGAGGCCGCCGTTGAGGCGCCACAGCTCGAAGGCGTCCGGCTGGCCGTCCACGTAGTCGAGGAGCATCTGGTCGTGGTTGCCGCGGAGGAAGGTGCAGCGGGGGCCGCACCCGGCCTCGGCGTCGGCCTCCAGCCGGATCAGGCGGCGGAGCACGCCCGGCGCGTCCGGCCCCCGGTCCACGTAGTCCCCGATGAAGACGAGGTGGTCCTCCGGCGTCGGCGCGATCCGCTCGAGGAGCCGGTCGAGCGTGGCGGCGCAGCCGTGGATGTCGCCGATGGCGTAGAGGGGCATGCGGGGGGCGGCCGGCGCGCTAGGACTCCGAGGACGGGGACATCCCGACGAGCCCCCGGCCCGACTTCTTCAGCCGGCCGGCCTCGCGGAGGTCCCGGAGGATCGCGTCCAGGACGCCGTTGACGAAGGCGCCGCTCTTCTCGGTCGAAAACGTCTTGGCCACTTCGAGCGCCTCGTTGAGCGTTACCTTCGGCGGAATGTCTTCAAAATACAGCAGCTCCGCCACGGCCATCCGGATCACGAGGCGGTCGGTGAGCGCCAGCCGCGCCAGCTCCCAGTTCTGCGCGTGCCGGTCGGTGAGGGCGTCGGCCTCCCCGCGCACGTCGAGCCCGCGCAGGAACAGCTTCTCGGCGAACCGGAGGTAGGTCGGCTCCTCGCCGAAGGCGGGGTGGATGAGCGTGGCGAGGACGTGCTCGGCCTCGTCGCCGCTGACCTCCTGGGCGTAGAGGGCCTGCAGCACGCGCTCGCGGACCTGGCGACGTTTGCTCATCGCGGAAAGAACGGGCGGAGGGAAGAGGGCAGGGCGTCCAAGATACGCGCGGCCCGGAAACGCCCAGGAGCGAAGACCGCGCGAAAGCCTGTGGCCACGACGGGGTTACACCCGGGGCCGGCGGGGTGTCTATGTGGGGAGCCCGCGCCGCCATGCCTCCCGCTCCCTTCCCTCCTCCCCTCCGCCCGTTCGCGCGCCCGATGCTGGTCGCGGCGCTGGCCTTCGGCGTGGGAATCGTGGCCTCGGCGCGGTGGCCGGGGCTCGGCCTCGGCGTCTGGGCGGGGGCGTTCGCCGTCGCCACGCTCGGCGCGGCCCTGGTGGCGCGGCGGACGCGCCGCCGGCTCGTCGCGCTGCGCGGGCTGCCCTACGCGCTGGCGGCGGGGCTGGCGCTCGTCGCCCTCGGCGGCGCCCGCATGGCGGCGTGGCAGGCGCTCCCGCCGGACCACGTCGCGCACGCGGCCGAACTCGCCGAGGCCCTCGGCGACGCGCGCGAGGACGCCGCGCTCACGCTCTGGGGCCGCGTCGTCCGCCCGCCCGAGGCGCGCCCCTCCGGCCTCCGCCTCGTCCTCGCCGTGGACTCGGCCGCACGGGGCGCGCGCTCCCGGCCCGTGCGGGGCCGCGTCCAGCTCCGCCTCGCCCCCTCGCGCTACGACACCACGGCCGCCGTCTACCCCGCCTTCCACGACGGCGACCGCCTCCGCATCACCGGCCCGCTCCGGGCGCTCCCCCGCCGCCGCAACCCGGCCGACATGGACTACGGCGCCTACCTCCGAAACCAGGGCATCCACGCGACGATGGCCGTCTACGACCCCGCCGCCGTCGCCTTCCTCGGGCCGACCGGCAACCCGGTCACGCAGGTCGTGAACGGGCTGCGCGCGCACGTCCAGCGCGCCCTCGGCCGGTTCGTCCGCACCGCCGAGGCGCACGCCGTCCTCCAGGCGCTCCTCCTCGCCGACCGCAGCGGGATCGACGAGGATACGCGGACGGACTTCGCCGAGACCGGCCTCACGCACCTCCTCGCCGTCTCGGGCCTTCACGTGCTGCTCGTGGGGCTGCTGCTCTACCGGCTCCTCAAGCCAATCCTCGGACGCCTCGGGTTCGGATGGAAGACGGTGGAGGTCTCGCGCGCCGTCGTCACGCTGGGGATCCTCTTCGGGTACCTGCTGGTGACGGGTGGGACGGTGTCGGTGCAGCGGGCCTTCGTAATGGCGGCGGTGTGGATTGCCGGGACGGCGTTCGAGCGGCCGAGCGACGGGCTCAATACGCTCGGCGTGGCGGCCGTCGTGCTGCTGCTGCTCCGTCCGGCGGCCCTGTTCGACGTCGGCTTCCAGCTCTCGTTCGGGGCCGTCGGCGCGCTCGTGACGCTGACGCCGCTGCTGCGCGCGGCCGTCCCGGAAGGCTGGCACCGGCGTCGCGGTCTGGGCTGGACCCTCGGCATGACGAACGCCTCCATCGCGGCGACGCTGGGAACGGCGCCGGCGCTGCTCTACCACTTCGGCCGGCTCCCCCTCGCCGGGCTCGCCCTGAACCTCGTGGCCATCCCCGCGACGGCCGTCGTGCTCTTCGGCGGGCTCGGATGCGTCGTCTTCGCCGGCTGGCTGCCGTGGGTGGCCGACGCCTTCGCCGGCCTCGCCGAGTTTGCCACGGCCGTCCTGCTGATGACCAGCCGCCTCGGCGCCGAGCACCTGGCATGGACCCTCCTGCGCGGCTACGTGCAGGACCCGTGGTTCGTGTCGGCCACCGCCGCCTTGCTCGCCGCCTTCGCACTCTGGCGACGACCGCGTGGGCGCTGGGGGCTGACCGGCGGGGCGATGGGCCTGTGCGCCGTCGGGCTCTGGGCCGGGATCGGCCGCGGCGACGCCCGGCCGCACCTCGACGTCGTCTTCCTCGACGTGGGCCAGGGGGACGCCACCGTTCTCGCGCTCCCGAGCGGCCGGCACGTCCTCGTAGACGCCGGCCTGCGGGACCCCTACGCCGACGCCGGTCGGTGGACCGTCCTCCCGCACCTCCGGCGCTTCGGCATCGACCGCCTCGACGCCGTCGTGCTCACGCACCCCCACGCGGACCACTTCGGCGGGCTCGTCACGGTGATGGAGGCGGTGCCCGTCGGCCGGATCGTCCACAACGGCCACCGGCCGGAGAGCCCGTTCTGGCTGAGCACGCTGGCTCTGGCCGACTCGCTCGGCATCCCCCAGCAGGTCGTTCGCACGGGCGATACGCTCGCCCTCGACCCGTCCGTCCGCCTCCGCATCCTCGCGCCGGAGCGCCCGCCGAGACCGTGGGAGGACAGCAACGACCACTCGGTCGTCCTCCGCGTCGAGTACGGCGCCACGGCGTTCCTCCTCACCGGCGACGCCGAGGCGGGCGCAGAAGCGCAGTTGGTGGCGCGCTACGGTGACGCCCTCGCCAGCGACGTGGTGAAGGTGGGCCACCACGGCTCGCGCACGTCCTCAACGCCCGCCTTCGTCGAGGCCGCGGCCGACTCGTCCACCGCCTTTGCCGTCGTCTCCGTGGCGCGGCGCAACCGCTACGGGCTGCCGGACGAGGAACCGCTGGCCCGCTGGGCGGCGACGGGTGCGGCGGTGCTACAGACGGCCGACGAAGGTGCCGTCTGGCTCCGCTCGGACGGCCGGACGGTCCGCCGAGTGAACTGGCGAGGCGAGGACTGATCGTTGCCCATGCCTCCAACCCTCACCCTTCCGTCCCCCACCTCCCTCACTCCCTGGTAGAGCATGAGCGGCACGGAGGCAACGTGATCTACGCTGGTATACGACCGGTGACCGTTCCGATCGGTATACGCTGGTATACGGAGAGGGAGGCTCCTCCCGTTCTCCCCTCCCCATATAAATCAGAAAGAGAAAATTTTAAAGGGTAGACGCTTGTAGTAGGCTCGGTGGAGAAGTGGATAACCCCGGAATCCGGAGTGAGCGTGGACGGGCGTGGATAAACCCGGGGTGCTGTCCGCCGGGTCGTCCACAACAGGAGGCCGACTCGAAGTCGCGAGGGGGGACGTTTGGCGGGAGGCGGGATCGGTTATCCACCTCTCCACACCCGTCCACAGGGAGGGTGTGGGCTAGGGGAATCTCCTATGCACAGAGGTAGGACGGTGGACGGCGTCGGCATAGCCCGTGGGCCGATGGCCCTTGACTCGGAGCGGGCGGCGACAGGTCGGCGCCCGGAGAAAGTTGTCCGGCCCTTGCCCCCCGCTGTCCACACCGGTTTCCACAGTGTGGACAACCGCTTCGGTGGAAACGGCGATTCCGGAGCGTGCCGGCCTACTCCGGTCGTCCGAGCCGCGCGAACATCTTCTGTTTGTAGCCCTCGACGCCCGGCTGGTCGAAGGGGTTGACGCCGAGGAGGTAGCCGCTGACGCCGACGGCGTGCTCGAAGAAGTAGATCGCCTCGCCGAGCGTGGCGGCGTCGAGGCGGCCGAGGCGGATCGTCGCGTTTGGGACGCCGCCCTCGGCGTGGGCCTCGGCCGTGGCCGCGTGGGCGACGGCGTTGACGGCGGCGTAGCTCTTCCCGGCGAGGTAGTTCAGCCGGTCGGGGTCGCCCTCGGCCTCGGTCACCACCGGGCCCTCCACGTCGTCCACCGTCAGGAACGTCTCGACGAGCGTGCGCTTCCCCTGCTGGACGTACTGCCCGAGCGAGTGGAGGTCGGAGGTGTACTGGGCGACGGTGGGGAAGAGCCCCTTCTCCTCCTTCCCCTCGCTCTCGCCGAAGAGCTGCTGCCACCACGCGCCGACGCCCTTGAGGCGCGGCTCCATCACGGCCATCAGCTCGGTCGTGTAGCCGGCTTCGTGGAGGAGGTAGCGGTCGGCGGCGTAGGCGAGGGCGGGGTGCTCCGCCTCGGGGTCGTCGAGCACGCGCGCGAGGCCGGCGGCCCCGTAGAACAGCGCGCGCACGTCGAGACCGGCGGCGGCGATGGGGAGGAGGCCCACCGGCGTGAGCACGGAGAAGCGCCCGCCGACGCCGTCCGGGATGACGTACTTGCGGTAGCCCTTTTCGTCGCGGAGGGGGTTGAGGAGGCCGCCCTCGGGACCGGTCGTGACGATGATCCGTCGGCGCGCGTCGTCGAAGCGGTCCTCGACGAACCGGCGGGCGAAGCGGAAGGCGAGGCTCGGCTCCAGCGTGCTCCCACTCTTCGAGATTACGTTGACGTAGACGCTCTTGCCGTCGAGGTAGTCGAGGAGTTCGGCGTGGTAGCGCGGCGAGAGGTGGTGGCCGGCGAAGAGCACCTCGGGCCCGTCGGGCCTGCCGAGTGAGGGGGTGAGCGCCTGGATGACCGCCTCGGCCCCGAGGTACGACCCGCCGATGCCGATGCAGAGGAGCACGTCGGCGCGCTGGCGGATCTCCTCGGCGGTGGTCTGGAGGTCTTCGAGGAGGGCGTCGTTGGGGTCGAGCAGCATCGTCCGCCAGCCCGTCTCGGCGCCGCCGGCGCCGGAGCCGTCGAGGAGCGTCCGGTGGGCGGCGCGGACGCGGGGCGCGAGGTCGGCGAGGGCCGCGTCGGAAACGAAGGGGGCGACGTGCCGGCGGTCGAGGGTGAGCATGGGAACGGGGTGGGCGAGAGGCGCGGGTCTTCTCCAACGCCCCGAGGCGGGGCGGGTGCCGCAACATCCGCCTGCACAACAAACGCCGCACCCCCCTGAAGGAGTGCGGCGCTTCTCGGGTACCCCGGACAAGACGTCGTTCGAACCGAAGACGTTGTTCGAGCCACTCAGCTGGCGCGGCTCTA
>CAZOJJ010000086.1:0-8775 GCA_964580105.1 uncultured Rhodothermales bacterium
CTCCTGCCCACCGTCTCCTGCCCACCGTCTCCTGCCCACCGTCTCCTGCCCACCGGATGACCCCCTCCGCTCACACCGACACGTTCGCCCGCGACCGCCTCCCGCCGAAGGCCCTCTGGCCTGACTTCCTGCGTCCCGCAGGCTCCGCCTTCGACTACCCCGAGCGTCTCAACTGCGCCGTTGAACTCCTCGACCGGACCATCGAGGCGGGCCACGGCGACCGGCCGCTGCTCCACTACGACGGCGGTGCGTGGACCTACGCGCAGTTCCGCGAGAAGGTGGACCGCCTCGCGCACGTGCTGGTGGACGACCTCGGCCTCGTCCCGGGCAACCGCGTGCTCCTGCGCGGGCCGAACACGCCGATGTTCGCCGCCTGCTGGTTCGCCGTCGTCAAGGCCGGCGGCATCGTCGTGGCTACGATGCCGCTGCTGCGGGCCTACGAGCTGACGTACACCTGCGAGAAGGCGCGGATCGCCCTCGCGCTCTGCGACGCCGGCTGGGCCGACGAGATGGAGAAGACGCTGGCGGCGAGCGACGTGCTGGAGCGCGTCGTCTACTTCGACGCCGACCCCGAGGCGGAGCCCGAGGCGGGCCGCCTCGAAGCGCGGATGGCCGAAAAGCCGGACCGCTTCGAGGCCGTAGATACGGCGGCGGACGACGTGGCGCTCATCGCCTTCACGAGCGGGACGACGGGCCAGGCGAAGGCCACGATGCACTTCCACCGCGACGTCCTCGCCATCTGCGACGCCTTCCCGCGCTCGTGCATGGACGTCACGCCGGACGACGTCTTCACCGGCTCGCCGCCGCTGGCCTTCACCTTCGGCCTCGGCGGCCTCCTCCTCTTTCCGATGCGCTTCGGTGCCTCGACCACCTTCCCCACGAAGCCCGGCGTGGACGGCCTGCTCGACGCCATCCGGCGCCACCGCGCCACCGTCTGCTTCACCTCCCCGACGGCCTACCGCGCCCTCCTCGGGCGGCTCGCCGAGGCCGACCTCTCCAGCCTCCGCCAGTGCGTCTCGGCCGGCGAGGCCCTCCCCGCGCCCACCTTCCACGCCTGGCACGAGGCCACCGGCATAAAAATCATCGACGGCATCGGCTCGACGGAGATGCTGCACATCTTCATCTCCGCGCCGCCGGACGCCATCAAGCCGGGTGCGACCGGAAAGCCGATCCCCGGCTACGAGGCGAAGGTCGTAGACCGCGAGGGCCGCCAGGTCGAGCCCGGCACCATCGGCCTCCTCGCCGTGCGCGGGCCGACGGGCTGCCGCTACCTCGACGACGCCGACCGCCAGCGCGAGTACGTCAAGGACGGCTGGAACTACCCCGGCGACGCCTACCTCGTGGACGAAGAGGGCTACTTCCACTACCAGGCCCGCACCGACGACCTCATCGTGACCGCGGGCTACAACGTCGCCGGCCTCCAGGTGGAGAGCGTGCTCTTGAAGCACGAGGCCGTCGCCGAGTGCGGTGTGATCGGCGTGCCGGACGACGACCGGGGGCAGATCGTCAAGGCCTTCGTCGTCCTCCGCGACGGCTACACCCCGAGCGACGACCTGGCGAAGTCGCTGCAGGACTTCGTCAAGGGGGAGATCGCGCCGTACAAGTACCCGCGTGCCATTCAGTTCATGGAGGCGCTGCCGCGGACGCAGACGGGCAAGCTCCAGCGCTTTCGGCTGCGGGAGATGGAGCCGCCGTCCGCCTGAACCTCCGGGACGGATCGTCATTAGAAGCGAACCTGCCGAGCCAGCCCTGCGGATCGATGCGTACGCTCCTCGCTGCCGTCCTGACCCTCCCGTTCCTGCTCGTCCCCGAGGCGCACGCCCAGCCCGCCGCCGCGACGATCACCGAATGGGCCGTGCCGTGGCCCGAGTCCCGCCCGCGCGATCCCGTCGTGGATGCGCAGGGGCGTGTCTGGTTCGTCGGCCAGCGCAGCCACTACGTCGCCCGCCTCGACCCCGAAACGGGCGGCTTCCAGCGGTTCGACCTCAAGGACGGCGACGGCCCGCACAACGTCATCGTCGGCCCCGACGGGGCGCTCTGGTACGCGGGCAACACGGCCGCGCACATCGGCCGCCTCGACCCCGCGACCGGCGCGATCACGCGCTTCCCGACGCCCGAGGACCGCGCCCGCGACCCCCACACGCTGAGCTTCGATGCGGCGGGTCGCCTCTGGTTCACGGCCCAGGGCGCCAACCACGTCGGCCGCCTCGACCCCGCTACGGGCGAGGTCGAACTCGCCGCCGTACCCACCGAGCGTGCCCGGCCCTACGGCATCGTCGTTGCGCCGGACGGAACGCCGTGGGTGGCCGCCTTCGGGACGAACAAGCTCGTGGCCGTGGACCCGCAGACACTCGCGCTGCGCGAGTACGCCCTCCCGCGCGAGAACGCGCGTCCGCGCCGGCTGGCCGTCACGACCGACGGCGCCGTGTGGTACGTGGACTACGCCGGCGGCCACCTCGGCCGCCTCGACCCCGCCACGGGCGACGTCGAGGAGTGGGTGATGCCGGGCGGCGAGGGGGCGCGCCCCTACGCCATGGCCGCCGACGACCGCGACCGCCTCTGGTTCTTCGAGACCGGCGCGACGCCCAACCGGCTCGTCGGCTTCGACCCGGCCACCGCGTCGTTCATCGAGGGGCCGACGGTCGAGAGCGGCGGCGGCACGGTGCGCCACATGGTCTTCGACCCGGCCTCGGGTGCTCTCTGGTTCGGCACCGACACCAACACCATTGGCCGTGCGGTGCTCCACTGACAGAGGCGCCCGCCGTGGACTACTCGTTGGCCTGGCCGGCCTCGGGATGCTCCTCGCGGCGATGGCTCCGGTGCCCGGCACCGTCTATCCCGACCGGCCGGCTCCCGCGCACACGGGTGGCTTCGGCGAGCCGACGTGCCTGGCGTGCCACTTCGACGGCGACCTCAATCCGACCGGCGGGGCACTCCGCGTCGAGGGCTGGCCGGATGCGCCCGAGCCCGGCGCGGTCTACGAACTGGCCGTTCGGCTGGAGCACGAGGCGATGGAACGCGCCGGTTTCCAACTGGCCGTCCGCACGGCCGACGGCACGCAGGCCGGTACGCTCGCGCCCGCCGACGGCCGCAGCGCCGTGACCGGGGCCGGCGGAGTCGTCTACCTCCACCACACCCTCGCCGGGACGGAGCCGACGGCTCCGGGCGAGGCGGTCTGGCGCTTCGCGTGGACGGCGCCCGAGGCCCGTGCGCCGTTTCGTCTCCACGTCGCCGCCAACGCGGCCAACGGCGACGCCTCGGCCTTCGGTGACGCGATCTACGCAGACGCGCTCGGCGCTGCGCCCTGAGCCGAGAGGGCGTCTGCGGCGAAGGTGAACCCGGGCGAAGGTGAACCTGGGCGAAGGTGAACCCGGGCGAACGTTCGGCGTTGGCTTCCGCCGTCTTACGCCTTCGTCATGCCCGACCGGCCTACGCCGTACACGCCCATCGACTGCGGCTTCCACGACCGACTCGAGCACTGGGCCGTTCGCCGGACGCCCGTCGAGGTGGTCTGGGTTGCAGACGGCGCAGAACACCGCGCCACGGCCCGCATCGCCGACGTCTACGCCGAACACGGTGCCGACTACCTCCGCCTCGACGACGGTACGGTGATCCGGCTGGACCGCCTCGTCGCGGTGGGCGGCGTCCCGCTTCCGGGCGTGTGTTGAGGGGACGTGTTGGGGGGAGGGGACGCCGGACCCTCGGTCAGGCGACGGGCACCGCAGCCGGGTCGGAGGCCCGCTGAAAGCGGAGGCGGAGCTTGCCCTTCGGCGGACGCCGGATCTCCTTCGGCACCTCGCTGCCGGGCAGGCCGTGCACGATGGTCGTCGCGCCGTCCACCAGCCAGAGCGCGCCGGTGACGTAGCTCGCCTCGTCGGAGGCGAGGAAGGCGTAGACGTTGGCGACCTCCTCGGTCGTCCCGCGCCGCCCGAGCGCGGTGGACAGCACGACGGTCTCCTCCGTCTGCTCGTCCATCGGGCCTGTCTCTTCGTGCGTCCAACTCGTGTCGATGGGGCCGGGACAGACGCAGTTGGCGCGGACGCCGTACTTCCCCTGTTCGCCCGCCACGCCCTTCATGAACGCGTGAATCCACGCCTTGGTGGAGCCGTAGGGCGTGAACGTCGGGGAGCCGTTCCAGCCCGCCTCGGAGCCCGCCGAGACGACGTTGCCCTGCGTCTTCTGCAATTCGGGGAGGGCCGCTCGCGTCATGTGGAAGACGGAGTAGATGTTGTTGTGGACGAGCTTCTCGAAGTCCTCGGCGGGGTACGCCTGGAGCTCGGCCAGCGCGGGCAGCGCGCCCGCGTTGTTGACGAGCACGTCGAGCTTCCCGAACGCGTCGATGGCGGCGCGGACGCAGGCCACGGCCGTGTCTCGACGGGCTACATCCCCCTCGAAGACGGCCACGCGGACGCCGGGGTACTGCGCCCGGATGTCGCTCGCGACCTCCTCCAGCGGGTCGCCGGGGAGGCCGTTGAGAAGGACGCTCGCGCCCTCGTAGGCAAACTTGTGGGCGATGGCCTCGCCGATGCCGGTCCCGGCTCCGGTAATGAGGGCGGCCTTGCCGGCGAGGCGCCCGTGGGCGTTCGGTTGCATGGGCATCGAGGGAAGGGGGAGGTCCGTTGGATCGGCAGGACCCGGGGTCCGTTCCGGGCGCGATGGGAACGGAGGTTTTCCTGAAAGGACGGCGGGCCGGGTGGCGGCGCGGGGGCCGTACGGCCGAGCGGTCCCCGTTTGGATCGGGCATACCGTTGATGGCAGCGCCCTGCGTGTCGTCTTCGCCGGCCTGTGGTTCAGCGTTCCCACCTCTGCCTGCTCCTCGCGCCCGAGGCGGGGCGGGTGACCGTCCCACGCCGCCTGACCGTCCCACGCCGCCTGACGTTGTCCGGGAGCCGTCGGGGCCGTTGCCCTCACGGGGGGCTTACGGGGTGGTGAGGGTGGCGGCCTCGGCGGTGCGGCCGGTGGCGAGCAGGCAGGCGCGGAGCCGCTCGCGGGCCTCCCGGACGTGGACGTGCTCCGCGCCGAGGCTCTCCCGAAGGGCTTCGTAGCTCGCCGCGAGCAGCGGCTCGGCCTCGGCGTGGCGGCCGGCCCGGTGCAGCGCCGCGCCGAGCAGGCTCCGCGCGGCGGCGCGGTCGGGATGGCCCTCCGGCAGCGCCGCGTCCCGCAGGACGACGACCTCGCGGTGGAGGGCGATGGCTTCGTCGGTGCGCCCGGCGTCGAGCACGATCAGGCCGAGGGCGGCGCGGGCGCGGGCGGTGAAGGGGCTCTCGTCGCCGAAACTGGCGCGGAAGACGGCGAGGGCGCGGCGCACGGTCTCCTCTGCCTCGGCCAGCCGGCCCTGCGCCTGGAGCGTCCGCGCAAGGTTGACGAGGGGGAAGCCGATGTCCGGGTGGTCGGCATACTCCTCGCCGAAGGCCGTGCCGTAGATGGCGACGGCCTCGCGGAGGAACGGCTCGGCCTCGTCGTGCCGCTCGAGGGCGCCGAGCGTGGAGCCGAGGTTGTTCATGCCGAAGGCGACGTCCGGGTGGTGGTCCCCGTGGGCGCGGCGGAAGCGCTCGACGGCCTCGCGCTGGAGCGCGGCGGCTTCGTCCCGGCGCCCGGCCTCGTAGTAGAACGAGCCGAGGTTGGCGAGGGTGTTGGCGAGGCTCACGTCGCGGTTCGGGTGGTAGCGGCGGAGCGCGGCCAGCTGCCGTTCGAGGAGCTGCGTGGCCTCCTCCATTTCCCCGACGTCGGCGAGGCCGATGGCGAGGTTGGCCATCCCCACGAGCAACTCCAGGTCGTCGGGTGGGCGCGTCGCCTCGTCGATGGCGAAGGCCGCGCGCCAGAGGCGGACGGCGCCGTCGTAGTCGCCGGTTTCGGAGCGGAGGCGGCCGAGGTCGTTGAGGACCTGAGAGACCTGGGCGCTCCGGTCGCCGAAGCGGCGGCGGTAGGTGGTGAGGGCGAGGGTGAGGATGGAGTCGGCGGCGGCGTACTCCCCGCGATCGGTGAGCAGCCAGCCGAGACTGGCCTGCACCTCCGCCACGTCCGGGTGGTGGGGGCCGACGAGGCGGGTGCGGAGGGCGAGGGCGCGGCGGAGCTGGGTCTCGGCCTCGGGGTAGAGGCCGAGGCTGCGGTAGGTGGTGCCGAGGGTGTGGCGGAGCGTGGCCTCGATGTCGGGCGGGCGGGCGGCGCTGTCGAGGGCGGCGGCGGCGCGGTCGAGCAGGCTCGCCACGCGCACGTCGCGCCCGTCGGCATAGGGGCTCGGCGCGTCGAAGAGGTCCACGAGGAAGGCGTTGACGGCCTCGGCGCGGGCGGCCTCGGCGCGGGCGGCGCGGGCCTGCCAGATCGTTCCGGCCAGGCCGGCCAGCAGGATCAGCGCGATGGCGGCGGCGGCAGCCACACCGAGGCGGTGGCGGCGCACGAACCGGCGCATCCGGTACCCCACCGTCGCCGGGCGGGCCTCGACGGGCACGCCGTTCAGATGGCGGCGAAGGTCCGCCGCCAGGTCGCCGACGGAGGCATAGCGGCGGTCCGGCTCCTTCGCCAGCGCCTTCATCACGATCGTGTCGAGGTCGCCACGCAGCGCGCGGCGCCGCTCGGCCGGGGCCACCGCGCTCGGCGACGGGGGGGGCACCTCGACCACGAGGCGCTCGGCCTCCCGCGCCGTCTTCCCCGCGAGGTCGTACGGCCGCTGCCCGGCGAGCAACTCGTAGAGCACGACGCCGAGGGCGTACACGTCGGCCGCCGTCGTGACGGCCTCGCCGCGTACCTGTTCGGGTGCGGCGTAGGCGGGCGTGAGCGCGCGGGGGACCGTCATCTTCGTGAGGCCGTCGTCCCCGGCCGCGTCGCTGAGGAGGGCGGAGACGCCGAAGTCGAGGAGCTTGACGGCCGGCTCCCGCCCGGCCTCGGCGCCGGCGACGAGGATGTGGGCGGGCTTGAGGTCGCGGTGGACGACGAGCGCGCGATGGGCGTAGGCGACGGCGTCGCACACGCGGGCGAAGAGCGCCACGCGCTCGGCCGTGCTCAGGCCGCGGGCTTCGGCGTAGTCCGTGATCGGCTCGCCGTCGACGAGTTCGAGGGCGAGGTAGGGGAGGCCGTCGGCGGTCACGCCGCCGTCGTAGAGCCGCGCGATGCCGTCGTGCTCGAGGCGGGCGAGGATGCGGCGCTCGGCGGCGAGGCGGCGGGCGAGGGCCTCGCCGGAGGCGAGGAGCGCGCCGGGGGCGAGCAGCTTGAGGGCGACGGCGCGGTCGTAGAGGCCGTCGCCGCGCTCGGCGCGGTAAACCACGCCCATGCCGCCCTGGCCGAGCCGCTCCACGATCCGCCAGGGGCCGACCATCCGGCCGTGCACGTGCGGTTCGGCGTCGGTTTCGCCGGGACGGCTCAGGAGCGGCTCGTCGAGGAAGGCGGCGGTCTGGTCGTGGGCGCGGAGGAGGGCGAGGGCGTCGGCGCGGAGGGTTTCGTCGGGGGACGCCTCGGCGAGCCAGGACTCCCGCGTTTCGGGCGTCCGCTCCAGCGCGTCGAGGAAGAGGGCCACGGCCCGGGCGTGGCGGTCGGCGTCGGTCATGCGGTCTCCGAGAGGGCGTGGAGGAGCCAGGCACGCGCGGCCGTCCAGTCCCGCTTGACGGTGGCCTCGGAGAGGCCGAGCACCTCGGCCGTCTCGGGGATCGTCAGCCCGACGAAGTAGCGGAGTTCGACGACCTCGGCCTGGCGGGCGTCGAGGCCGGCCAGGCGGGTGAGCGCCTCGTCGAGCGCGAGGACCTGCTCGGCCTGCTGGGGGGGCGCGAGGCGGACGTCGTCGAGCGGGAGGGGGCGGGCGTCGCCGCCGCGCTTCTGCCGGCGCTGAGCGCGGGCGTGGTCCACGAGCACGTCGCGCATGGCGCGGGCGGCCACGCGGAAGAAGTGGTGACGGTCGGCGAAGCCGCTGTGGCTCCGGGCCAGCTTCTCGTAGGCCTCGTGGACGAGGGCCGTCGTGTTGAGCGTTTCGGCGGCGGGCCGGCGGCGGCGCTGGCGCTGCGCGAGGGCGTGGAGCTCGTCGTAGACGACGGGGATGAGACGGCCGAACGCGTCGGGGTCGCCGTCGCGGGCCTGTTCGAGCAGGCGGGTGATGTCGTGCGAGGCGGCCATGGGCACGGTGATAACCGGCGAGAGAATAGGCCCGGACGCACCCTCGGTACAAGCGCCGACGCGTGAGCCGGTCGGGGCGGCAACGTCGGGTAGAGGCGCACTCCCCGTCCGGTCTCTCGCCCCATGCCCCGGCTGCTCGCCGCCCTGGCGGCTGCTCCCGCGCTCGCCCAGTCGTTTCACCCCCTGCCGAGCACACGGCCCGGCGCCTCCTCCTCCGGCTCTTCCGTGAACGGGGTTACTGCCGACGGCGCCGGCGTCGTCGGGTCCGCCCGCTCGGCCGAGGGGTTCGCCGAGGGGTTCGAGGCGTTCTACGGACCGAGGCGGGCGGGATGATCTCAATCGGCGACCTGCCGGGCGGCCCCACGCCGTCTCGTCGTCGGCATGGACGGGGTCGGCACGTCGCTCCCTGCCGTCGGGGACCGTGTCGCGGTGGGTCACGCTCGTGCGGTGAGCCGACTCCGACGCGTTCGTCGGTTGACCCACGCATTCCTGCCTTCCTCAAGACCCCATCGACGATGTCCCTGACGCTCCCAACTCCCGCCGGGCGTAGCGCCTCGCGCGTTTCTTGCCCCCTCGCTCGTGGGGACGCCGGCCCTCGTGGGCTGCAGCTCCGGGGACCCCGATCCCGACGGCCCTTCCGACGGCCCTTCCGACGGCCCTTCCGACGGCCCTTCC
>CAZOJJ010000087.1:0-7250 GCA_964580105.1 uncultured Rhodothermales bacterium
TCATGCCTCGCCCCCCTCCAGCAGCTCTTCCAGCTCGCCCAGCAGGTCGAGGATGCGCTCCTCGCGCGTCTTGATCTCGCTCACGAGCTTGTGCGCGGGCACGTGCTCGTCGAGCGTCTGGCGGTGCGGGTTCCGCGCCGAGAGGTCGTAGCCGTTCTTGCGGATGGCCTCCACCGAGACGGTCCACGCCCGCTCCTCGTCCGTCTCGCGCTTCTCCACGCGGGCGAGGAAGTCCGGCAGCTGCGAGCCCGGCTGCGGCTTCCGCGTCGTCTTCAGCTCGAAGCCGTCGTTCTCCAGCTCGTAGTAGAACACCTCCCCGGTGGTGCGCCCGTCCTCGGGCCGGTCGAAGAACAGCACGTTCGTCTTGACGCCGGTGTAGGGGAGGAAGACGCCGGCCGGGAGCGAGAGGACGGCGTGGAGGCGGAACTCGTCCACGAGCCGGCGGCGGACCTTGAGGTCGGGGCCGTGGCGGAACAGCACGCCCTCGGGCACGACGACGGCCGCGCGGCCGCCGCGGGCGAGGCTCTTCATGATGTGCTGGAGGAAGAGCGTCTCGGTCGCCTTGCTCGGCACGTTGAAGTTGCGCGGCGTCTCGGCCAACATCCCGCCGTAGGGCGGGTTGGCGAGGACGACGTCGTACTTCGCCTTCTCGGGCAGGGCCTCGTCGTGGACCTCCAGCGTGTTCACCAGCTCCAGCTGGGCGCGGGGGATGCCGTGGAGGATGAGGTTCATCGTCCCGATGAGGTAGGGGAGCGCGCCGAGCTCGCGGCCGAAGACGGTGCGGCTGCGGAAGCGCTCGAGGTCGTCGCCGCTCATCATGCCCGCGTGCTCGCGGATGGCGGCGGCCGCCTCGAAGAGGAAGCCGCCCGAGCCGAAGCAGGGGTCGTAGACGCGGTCGCCGAGGCGGGGCTTGACGACCTGCACCATCGCGCGGATGATGTGGCGCGGGGTGTAGAACTCGCCGGCGTAGCCCGAGACCTGCGCGACGTCCTGGAGGAGGCGCTCGTAGATCTCCGAGAGGGTGTCCACGTCCGTCTCGGAGGAGAACGAGAGGCGGTCCACCTGCTCGACGACGCGGGCGAAGGAGGAGCCCTTGCTCTGGTGGTTCTTGACCTCGGAGAAGATGCGGCGGAAGCGCTCGGCCAGCGGGTCCCCCTGGAGGCGCGGCTCTTTCTCGGCGAGGCTGCGGAGGTGCGGGAAGAGCTCGCCGTTGACGAAGGCGAGCATGTCGTCGGGCTTGCGCTTCGTCCATTCGGGCCAGCGGACCTCGCCCTGGAGGATGCGCGCGTAGGCGTGGGCGGGGCCGCCGTCGCCCTCGAAGGCGGCCGAGAAGGCGGCCTCCTCCTCGCGGGCGTTCTCGGCCTCCTCGAAGGCCTTGAGGAAGAAGAGCCACGAGAGCTGCTCGACGTAGTCGCGGGGCTGGACGCCCTCGGCGCGCATCCCGTCGGCGGCGCTCTTGACGGCCTGCTTGACCTCGGCGCGGCGGTGGTCTACGGTGTCGGAGAAGAGGTCGGCCATGCGGGGAGTTGGTTATCGCTTTCGGGCGCGGGCGGCGCGCTCGGAGACGCGGGCGAAGGCGGCGTGGGTGCCGGCGGCGTCGGCCACGAAGGCCGCGGCGTCGGCGGCGGCGATCCCGATGGAGCCGGCCGCGGCGAAGGCGTCCTGGTTGGCGGCGAGGAACTGGAACTCCCAGCCGTACTTCTGCTGCTGGTGCTCGATCATGCCCTTGACGCGGTCGCGGGTGTAGTCGCGCGAGGCGTTCTCCAGGCCGTCGGTGAGGATGCACACGAGCACCTTGCCGGGCCGCTCGGCCTCGGGCGTGGCCGCCAGCCGGGCGCCGACGTCGTCGAGGGTGCGGCCGACGGCGTCGAGGAGGGCCGTGGTGCCGCGGGGGACGTAGGTCTCCTCCGTGAGGGGCTTGACCTCCGCGAGGGGGACGGCGTCGAGGACGCGGTCGTACTCGTGGTCGAAGAGGACGAGGGTGAGGCGGGCGTCGCCGGGGAGCTGCTGCTGCGCCGCCAGGAAGGCGTTGAAGCCGCCGATGGCGTCGGTGCGGATGGATTCCATCGAGCCGGAGCGGTCGAGGATGCAGACGATCTCGGTGAGGTCGGTCATGGCGGGGCTCAGTTGGTGAGGGGTACGTAGAGGCGGCGTTTGACCTGCTCGAGGTCGTCGCGGAGGCGCTCCGGGCCGCCGTAGTGGCGGACGAGAGCCGGGAACGAGCCGAAGCGGGCGGCGAAGTGGGGGGCGCTGTAAGTCTCGCCGCGTTCGAGGTCGTCTACGCCGAAGAGGGCGTAGTGGTCGAGGGCGGTCTCCCAGAAGGCCAGCTTCAGCTCGCGCTCGTCGCGCCCGACGAGGGCTTCGAGCCAGGGCGTCTCCTCCGTCCACACCCGCACGACGCGGTCGCGGCGCATGGGGATGCGGACGAGGTCGAAGCCGACCTTCGCGATGACGTCCACGTCGTCGGCGTCCTCGAGGTCGTAGTGCTGCTTGAAGGCGGCGACGTGGACGTCGTGGTCCTTGAGGAGGTCGCGGAGAGCGCGGCGGCGCTGGCGACTGGGCCAGGCGTCGTAGAGGGCGCCGAGGTCGAAGTCGGGGAGGGTGCGGATGACGTCGCGGGCCTGCTCGCGGTATGCCTCCAGCGGGATCTTGCGGCCGTCGGCGAAGCAGACGAACTGCTCACGCTCGACGATCTCGACGTGGACGCCCTCGGCGACGACCCGCTCGACCGGCTCGGTTCGCTTCGGGCGCGGCGCGCTCGGGCGCGGCACGTCGGAGACGTTGAGGGGATGGCCGTCGAACTCGGCGTCCTCCAGGCGCGTGGCCCCGGCGTAGTCCCAGATGGAGAAGAACCGCTTGTCGACGTCCTCGCAGAGCCGGGTGCCGCGCCCCTTCATCTGCTTGTAGAGGAGGGCGCTCTTGACCGGCCGCGCGAACACGACGTGCTGGACGTCGGGCGCGTCGAAGCCGGTGGTCAGGAGGTCAACGGTGCAGGCGACGCGGGGGTTGCGGCCGCCGACCTCGGCGAAGTTGCGCTCGAGCTGGTGGCTGTTGCGCTCCGAGCGCGTGATGCGGGCGGCGTAGCCGGGGTCGCCGGCGAGGCGTCGGAGCTCGGCGGCCATGAACGCCGCGTGGGTGTCGTCCACGCAGAAGACGATGGTCTTCTCACGCTCGCGGCCCTTGGCGCGGAGGGCGGCGTAGAGGTCCTCCGCGATGGCGCGCGTGCGGTCGGGGAGGCGGATGGTCCGCTCGAAGTGGGGCGTCGTGTACTCGGAGCCGTCCTCGTGGACGTACCCCTCCTTGTCGACGTTGGACGTCCGCTGGTCGAGCAGGTACGGGACGAGGTAGCCGTCGTCGACGGCCTGCTTGAGCGAGTACGTGAAGGCCGGCTCGCCGTCGGGCCGGCCCGTGAAGTACGCGAACGTGTCGCGGCGGGCCTCCTCCTCCGTCAGCGCCTCCGGCGCGTCGAGCTCGCGGGGCGTGGCGGTGAGGCCGAGCTGGTAGGCGCCGCCGAAGTGCTCCAGCACGCCGAACCAGTCGCCGAAGCCGGAGCGGTGGCACTCGTCCACGACGACGAGGTCGAAGAAGTCCGGCTCGTAGTGCTCGAAGAGCTTCCGCCCGTCCACCTCCTCATAGAGCGTCTGGTAGTTGGCGTAGAACACCTTCCCGACGCGGTGCTCGTGGCGCGCGACGGCCCCCTTGTCGACGACGACGCGGTCGGCCTCGGGGAAGGCTGCGAAGGCGCGGTAGGCCTGGCCCTGGAGGCTGTTGCGGTCGGTGAGGAAGAGGACGCGGTCGCGGTCGAGGACGCCGGCCTGGACGAGCTTCCAGACGAGCTGGAAGACGGTGAACGTCTTGCCGGTGCCGGTCGCCATGAGGAGGAGGACGCGGCGGTCGCCGCGGGCGAAGGCGGCGACGGTCTCCTCGATGGCGCGGCGCTGGTAGGCCCGCAGCTGCTTCTGCGAGACCTGGTCCACGTAGGGCGCCACCTCCAGCACCCTCCGCCACGCGTCGGGGAGCGGGTCGCGCCCCGCGAGGCCGAGGAGCTCGGCCGGCGTCGGCGGCGCCGGGCGCTCCTCGAACGCGCCCGTCTCCGTGTCGAGGAGGATGTAGGCGCGTCCGTTGGAGGCGAGGGCGAAGCGGAGGCCGAGGCGGCGGGCGTAGCGCTCGGCCTGCTGCAGCCCGTCGAGTGCTTCGTCCCCCTCCGGCTTCGCCTCCAGCACCGCGATCGCGAGGCCGCCCGATCGGAGGAGGTAGTCGGCGCGGAGCTCCTGCGTCTCGTCGTACATCGGCCCCGCGCCGAGGTTGACGCGGCCCGGCCCGATGAGGTGCTCGGCGTCCCACGCCCAGCCCGCCGTGCGGAGGGCCGGGTCGATCAGCTCCTGCCGGGTATCACGCTCGTCGCGCATAGGCTAGCGGGGGACGTAGTCGGAGAGCGGGCGCCCGCCGAGGTAGACCTCGCAGACGAGGCGGCCCCGGTTGATGCGGTAGGGCGAGTCGAGGGCGACGGTGTTTCCGCGCAGGAGCTGCTCCAGGTAGAGCCGCGCCCGGGCGCCCGCCTCCGTGCCCAGCTCCGGCGCGTCGTAGCCTGCGGGGCGGACGCGGGTGCCCTGCTGGCCCCTCCACTGCCAGGCGGGGCTCACGTCGAAGGTGTCGCCGTCGATGATCGCAGTCACGGTGAAGCGGGTCATGGGCGGGTGGAAAGGGGGCGGGTTGCACGGGGAATGGACCTTTCCAAGGGGGATGCCAAACCCGCCGACCCGCCTGAATCCGCCGTAGGGCCCGCTCCGCAGTCCTCCCGGTGAAACTAAAGTTGCACCTTCCATAACTCAAGTTCAAGGCGAAGGCTGCCGCTCGCGGAGGTACTTGTTCACGGCGGCGGCGGAGACCCCCAGCCGTCGGGCCGCCTCGCTCTGGTTCCCGTTCGCCAGCTCGAGTGCTCGCTCGTAGAGGCGGTCGCGGAGGTCGCCGAGGTAGGCCACCACGTCGAACCCCTCGTGCGGTTCGGGGAGCGTCAGCGGCGTCGGCTCCGGTTCGAGCTCGAGGTGTTGCGGCTCGATGACGTCTCCGTCGGCGAGGAACACCGCCCGCTCGATGGCGCTCCGGAGCTGGCGGACGTTCCCCGGCCACGGCGCCCGGCGGAGGGCATCCAGGGCGGACGGCGAGAGGCGCCGTCCGAGGCCGAACCGCTCGCAGGCGAGGTCGAGGAACCGCATGGCGAGGAGGGGGATGTCGCCGCGCCGCTCGCGCAGAGGTGGGAGCTCCACACGGAGGGTGGCGAGGCGGTGATAGAGGTCCTCGCGGAAGCGCCCCTCCCGCACCTCGCGTGGGAGGTCGCGGTTCGTCGCAGCGACGATGCGCGCCGTAGAGCGGAGGGGCTCGTCCCCGCCGAGCCGCTCGAACGTCCCGTCCTGGAGGACGCGCAGGAGCTTGGCCTGCGTATCGAGCGGGAGCTCGCCCACCTCGTCGATGAAGAGCGTGCCCCCGTCGGCCCGCTCGAACTGGCCCACCCGCCGGGAGGTGGCGTCGGTGAAGGCCCCCTTCTCGTGGCCGAAGAGCGTGCTGTTGACGACGTCGCCGGTGAGCGTCGCCGCGTTCACCGTGACGATGCGGTCGCGGGGCCGCCCGCTCAGCCGGTGCGCCAGCTGCGCGACGAGCTCCTTGCCCGTGCCCGTTTCCCCCGCGATGAGGATGGGGAAATCGGCCGGGGCCACCTGCGCCACGCGCCTCATCGCCGCGAGCACGGCCTCGTCGGCGGTGACGAGGCCGACGGCCTGGAGCGCGTCGGCGAGCGGCTCGGTAGGCGCGGGGACGGCCCGGGGGACCGACCGGGCGCGGACGTCGGGGAAGGCGGGGCCGGTGAAGTCGACCTCCTCGACGGCGGGCTTCTCCGGCGTCACGAAGCGCGGGGGCCGCGTGTGGAGGACGCGGGCGGGGAGCTGCCCGCTGGTGACGAGGAGGACCCACGCGGCGTGCATCTGCGGCGTGCCGGAGGCCACGGACACGTAGAGGTTCTCGTCCGTCCATGTCGGCAGGCGCCGGCCGACGAGCCCCCCGAGGCGGACGAGGATGGCCGTGTAGTCGGTGGGGTCGGGGAGGTCGAGGTCAACCAACTCGATCTCCAGGGCCGCGTGCCGTCGCTGCGCCTCCTCGGCGAGGTGGTCGGCGTTGTCGGCAGCGCCGGGGGTGCGCAGGATGACGAGGCGGTCGAACGAGCGCTGCTGGAGGAGGTCGAGGACGGGTCCGTCGCGCTCCACGGTCCCTTCCGGGCGCTTGACGTAAGGGTCGCGGTGGCCCGCGAAGGTGAGCAGACGGTCCATTCGGGGGAGCAGCGGAAAGGGGGCGACATGCCAGCGAGCGCGGAGAAGCCATCGGCTCGCGCCCAGACGGGATCAAAGATAGGAGAGCTCCCCCTAGCCGTTGTGATCACCGCAGGCGGCGCGGTGAGGTCCGCAGACACATGGGGTAGGAGGTCGAGGTGGCCGGCATGTCCGCGAGGCCGTTCCCGCCGAGGAGGCTGCTGGCGGAACGATTGGCAAGGCGTTGAGTAAATTGCCAACGGCGCCTTCCTGCGACCCCATGACCGTTACCATCGACAAGTTCGGGCGCGTGCTGATCCCCAAGCCGCTCCGTGACCGTCTCGGGTTGGCGCCGGGCACCGAGTTCACCCTCGACGTGCACGACGCGGGCGATGGCGTCCCTACGCTGGAGCTCCGCGCCGTTCCCGACGCCGACGACCCCGAAGGGGGGCTTGCGTACGTTGACGGCGTTCTCGTACACAACGGGCGCCCGACGGGCGACATGGACACGTCGCGCATCCTCAAGGACATCTACGACGCGCGCGCCCTCCGCCACGCGGGCCTCGACCCCTACGTCCGGTGAGCACGCCCACCCGAACAGCTCTCGACACGTCCGTCCTCGTCGCCGCCCTCGAACGGGGCCACCCCCACCATGAAACGGCTCGGCCCTACCTCCGAGCCGGACGCGACGGCGACCGCGCCCTCGTGATCTCCGCTCACGCCCTCGCGGAGACGTTCGCCACCGTCACGGCGATGCCGGTCACCCCCCGTGTCTCGCCCGCGAAGGCCCTCCGCCTCCTCGACGAGTCCGTCCTCGCAGTCGCCGAGGTGGTCGCCCTCGACGGCGACGACTACCGCGCCGTGCTCCAGCGCGTGGCCGACCTGGGACTGGCGAGCGGGGCCGTCTACGACGCCCTCCACGTCCGCGCCGCCCTCCACGTCCGCGCCGCC
>CAZOJJ010000088.1:0-7117 GCA_964580105.1 uncultured Rhodothermales bacterium
TTCCTACCGAACGGTTCCTACCGAACGGTTCCTACCGAACGGTTCCTACCGAACGGTTCCTACTGAACGGATCACGGCCCGCCGCCGGGCGTTGGCCGAGCCGTCCCATCCTGCCGCCCGTCCGTGCCCTCGCCGCTCCGCCGCCTCAACCCGTACCTCTGGCGCTACAAGCGCCTCATGATCCCCGGGCTGGTGTGCGCGCTCGTCTCGGCCCTCTTTGCGCTCGTCGTGCCCGGCGTGGTCCGCGAGGCCGTCGACGCCGTGCCGCGCATGGTGGCGCTCCACGAACTCTACGCCGGGACGCCCGTCGAAGACGCCCTCTTCCGGCAGTTCGCGTGGACGCTCGTGATGGCGGGCGGGCTCATCGTGCTGCTCAGCCTCGCCAGCGGGTTCTTCACCTTCGCGATGCGGCAGACCGTCGTCGTGGCCAGCCGGCACATCGAGTACGACCTGCGCGGGCGGCTCTACGACCACCTCCAGCGCCTCTCGGGCGATTTCTACAAGAGCCACCCCACGGGCGACGTGATGACGCGCGCGACGTCCGACGTCGAGCGCGTCCGCCGCTACATCGGCCCGGCGTTCATGTACGCCGCGCGCGCCGGGACGGCCATCGTGACCGCGCTGGCCGTGATGCTCGTCATCTCGCCCACGCTCACGCTCTGGGCCGTCCTGCCCATGCCCGTCCTCGCCGTCGCCATCTTCTTCGTGTCGAAGATGGTCCACGCCCGGACGGACCGCCAGCAGAAGCAGTACTCCACGCTCACGAGCCGGGTGCAGGAGGCGCTCAGCGGCATCCGCGTCGTCAAGGCGTACGCCCGCGAGGACTTCGAGCAGGCCCGCTTCGAGCGCGAGAGCGACGACTACCGCGCCCGCACGCTCGACCTCGCCCGCGTGGACGCCGCCTTCCGCCCGCTCATGATGGTGCTCATCGGCGCCAGCACGGTGCTGGTGGTGTGGGTCGGCGGCCGGCTCGTGATCGAGGGGCAGCTCACGGTGGGCAACATCGCCGAGTACCTCATCTACGTGGCCATCCTGACGTGGCCGGTGGCGTCCTTCGGGTACGTGATCTCGATGATCCAGCAGGCGAGCGCCAGCGCCGCGCGCCTCTTCGCCATCCTCGACACCGAGCCGGCCGTGCAGGACGGCCCGCAGACCGACGCCTCGATTCAGTCCATCACCGGGCGGATCACGTTCGACGACGTGGTCTTCCGCTACGGCGAGGACGGCCCGGCCGTGCTGGATCACGTCTCGTTCGACGTGCCCGCCGGGACCACGCTCGGCGTCGTCGGGCGGACGGGGAGCGGCAAGAGCACGCTCGTCGAGCTCATCCCCCGTCTGATGGACGCCACCGAGGGCACCGTCCGCATCGACGGCCACGACGTGCGGACGATCCCCGTGGATGTGCTCCGCGCGGCCATCGGCTACGTGCCGCAGGAGGTCTTTCTCTTCTCCGACTCCGTCGGCCACAACATCGCCTTCGGCGCGATGGGCGCGGAGCACGAGGTCATCCGCCAGGCGGCCGTCGAGGCCGACCTCCTCGGCAACGTCGAGGACTTCCCCGAGGGGTTCGAGACGGTCGTCGGCGAGCGCGGCATCACGCTCTCGGGCGGGCAGAAGCAGCGGACGGCCATCGCCCGCGCGCTCGTCCGCGACCCGCAGATCCTGCTCCTCGACGACGCCCTCTCGGCCGTCGACACGAGCACCGAGGCGACCATCCTCGGCCACCTCCGCACGCACTACGGCCGCCGCACCATCGTCGTGGTGAGCCACCGGATCTCGGCGGTCCAGGAGGCCGACCAGATCGTCGTGCTAGAGGAGGGGCGGATCGTCGAGCGCGGCACGCACGCCGAGCTCGTCGAGCAGGGCGGGATCTACGCCGACCTGTACCGGAAGCAACTCCTCGAAGCCGAACTGGAGCAGGCGTGATGGCGCCCAGCCTAAAGGGGGGGCATCCCGAGCGAGCATCGCGAGTCGAGGGCGCTCTGCCGGTTCCGTGCCTCCGTCTCCGGCAGAGCGCCCTCGGTTACGCTCGGGATGAGAGAAAAAGAAACGCGCCGCCATGTTCGAGGTGATCCCCCTCGGTACGGGCGCGGCCATCCCGACGCGCCACCGCCACCTCTCGGCGTGCGCCCTCCGGCGCGAGGGGCGCCTGTTCCTCTTCGACGGCGGCGAGGGCACCCAGCACCGCCTCCTCGAAGCCGGCCTCAACCGCTCCCGCCTCGAGGCCGTCTTCGTCACCCACCTCCACGGCGACCACCTCTTCGGCCTGCCGGGGCTCCTCACCACGCTGGCTCTGCTGGAGCGGACGCGCCCCCTCACCGTCGCCGGGCCGCCCGGCATCGAGCGGGTGCTCTCCGGCCTCCCCGGCCTCGCGCGCAGCGACCTGCCGTTCGAGGTCCGCTGGGTCGAACTGGCGGAAGGCTTCACGCACCGGATCGTTTACGAGACCGACGACGTGACCGTCGAGGCGCGGCCGCTCGATCATCGCGTGGTCTGCGCGGGGTACCGGTTCGAAGAAAAGCCCCGCCTCGGGAGCATCGACGGGGAGGCCGCGCGGGCGGCGGGCGTCACCGAAGGCTGGCAGTACGAGGCGCTCAAACGCCGTGAGACCGTCACGCTGGCCGACGGCACGCGGCTCGGGCCGGCAGGGCTCGTCGGCCCCGAGCGGCCCGGCGCGGCCTTCGCCTACGTCCTCGACACGCGGCCGTGCGAGGGGGGGCGGCTCCTGGCCCGTGGCGCCGACCTCCTCGTCCACGAGGCCACGTTCACGCACGACCTCCACGCCTCGGCCGAGCGGACCGGCCACAGCACCGCCCGCGAAGCCGCCGAGGTCGCCGCCCACGCCGGGGCGCGGCGGTTGCTGCTGACCCACATCTCGGCGCGCTACGCCGACCCGGCCCCGCTCGTCGCCGAGGCGCGCGCGGTCTTCCCGGACGCGGACGCGGCCGAGGAGTTGAGGCGCTACGAGGTCGCGCCGCGTCCGGCCTCGGCCTGAAGAGGGGCGGGATGCAGGACCGGCTTCCGCTGAGGGGGCACCGGGGCGGCGAGCGGGAGCGACAGGGTGAAGGTGGAGCCCCTGCCCCGCCGGCTCTCGGCCGACAGCGACCCGCCCTGGAGCGCGGCCAGCCGCTGCGCGAGCGTCAGCCCCAGCCCGGCTCCCTCGTGGGAGCGCGCGTGGCCGTCGGACTCCTGGCGGAAGGCCTCGAACGCGTGCGGGAGGAAGTCCGCGCCGATGCCCGGGCCCGTGTCCTCGACGGCGATCCGCGCGGCGCGCTCGTCGGCGCCGAGGTGGACGTAGACCCCGCCCGTCTCGGTGAACTTGACGGCGTTGTCGAGGAGGAGGGCGAGGATGCGGCGGACCATCGCCGGGTCGGCTTCGGCCCGGACGGGCTCGGCGGGGAGGAGGAGCTCCAGCGCCAGCCCCTTGCGGCTCGCCGCCGCGCGGGCCGGCTCGACGGCGTCGTGGAGGCACCCGGCGAGGTCGAGCGGCTCCGCCCGTGCGGCCAGGGCGCCGCCCTCCACCTGGGCCAGCTCCAGGACCGCCTCCAGCGTGGCGAGCAGGCGCGCCCCGCTCGTGTGGATCGCCCCGGCGATGTCGGCGAGCTCGCCCTCGGTGTCACCCTGGAGGAGCTCGGCGGCCACCAGGATGCCGGTGAGCGGCGTGCGCACCTCGTGGCTCATGTTCATCAGCAGGGCGCTCTTGAGGCGCTCGGACGCCTCGGCCCGCTCCTTGGCCTCGAGCAGGTCGTGGTTGATGCGCCGCAGGCCGCGCAGCGTCTGGCTCTCGTAGAGCCACCCCAGGAAGGCCGAGAGCCCCAGCCCCGAGACGAGGGCGAGGAGCCGAAGCCGGACGAGCTGGGCGGGTTCGAACGTGTCCGGCGGGGTCAGGCCGGCACCGTCCATCCAGAACAGGAGCGTGATCACCGCCGCCGCGAACGCGGCCGTTGCGAGGGCTGCGCGGGGGCCGACGAGGAACGCCGTGAGGAGGGGGATGGTGGGTGCCCAGATGAGCACCACGCCGTCGGACCCGTTGCCGAAGAAGGCGACGAGGCCGGTCAGCGCCGCGAACTCCAGGCCGATCAGCGTGCCGGGCAGGGCGGCCGACCCCGTCCGCTTCTGCAGGTACGGATAGGTGAGTGCGAGCAGCGCGCCGCCCCACAGCACGACGGAGATGCCCCCGATTTCGCCCTGGAGCCGGGCGGCGTGCACGCCGAACGCGAGCGCGGCGAGTGCGAGTACCAGCGCGCTCATGACGAGCATCCGCTCCTTGAGCACGAGGTCCGCCCGCCCTCCCAGCGACGGCACGAAGCGATCGATCCAGCGGTACACGGCCAGTCCCTCGTGCGGAGGCGGTGGAGAGGGAGGGGGCATCGAGAAAGGCGGGGCGTTCGAGCACAAAGGGGCTCGGTTATCGTCCGCGCGCCCTCCGTTCCAAACTGTCCGCTCGGCTTTCACACGGCTGTCTCGTTCCGGGTTGAAAGAGCCCGGACGGAGCCGACCGAACGGTGCCACACGGGTGTCGGTCGCGGAGGCTAGCTTGGAAGTGCGCCTTCCCGCCCTCGCCCCGCCGGCGGCGGCGCGGATCACCCCCCGCCTTCCGGCGTTGGTCGCACCGACCGAACCCCCTCCCGTGGCTGACGACTCCACCAAGCAACAAGAGCGCGACGCCGTGCGCTTCGACGGGCGGCTGCTCGGGCGGCTGTTCCGCTGGCTCGCGCCCTACAAGGGCTGGGTCGCCCTCGCCCTCGTGCTCACGCTGGCCGTGGCCTTCCTCGGGCCGTGGCGCCCGAAGCTCATCCAGGTCGCCATCGACGGGTACATCACCGCGGGCGACACCGAGGGGCTCCTCGGCATCATCGCGCTCATCGCGGCCGTGCTGATGGGCGAGGGCGTGCTCGCGTTCGCCCTCGGCTACCTCACCTCGTGGATCGGGCAGAACGCGCTCTACGACCTGCGCACGGCCGTCTTCCGGCACCTCCAGCGGCAGCGGCTCGCCTTCTTCGACCGCCAGCCCATCGGCCGGCTCATCACGCGGACGACGAGCGACATCGAGGCGCTCAACGACCTGCTCTCGGCCGGCGTCGTGACCATGCTCGGCGACCTCGGCCGGCTGTTCTTCATCGGCTACTTCATGGTCGCGCTCGACGTGGAGCTGGCCGTCGTGGCGCTGCTGGCCCTCCCGCCCATGCTCGCGGCGACGGAGTTCTTCCGCAAGAAGATGCGCGACGCCTACCGCGAGACGCGCACGCAGGTGGCCCGCCTCAACAGCTTCCTCCAGGAGCACGTGACGGGCATGAAGGTCGTCCAGCTCTTCAACCGCGAGGCCGAGGAGGCGCGCCGCTTCGAGGGCATCAACGACGACCACCGGCGGGCGCAGATCCGGACCATCTTCTACTTCGCCCTCTTCTGGCCGACGGTGGACATCATCGCCAGCGTCGCGCTCGGGGCGGTGATCTGGTACGGCGGCACCGAGGCCATGCGCGACGCGGTCTCCATCGGCACGCTGATCGCCTTCATCCAGTACGTGCGCCTCTTCTTCGAGCCCGTCCGCAACCTCTCCGACCAGCTCAACACGCTCCAGGGCGCGATGGCCGCCTCCGAGCGCGTGTTCGACCTCCTCGATACCGACACGAGCCTGCCCGAGAAGGCCGAGCCCGCGCCGCTCCCGGTGTGCCGGGGGCGCATCGAGTTCCGCGACGTGTGGTTCGCCTACGAGCGGCTTCCGGCCGATGAGGCCGCCCGCCTCGGGCCCGAGGCGGAGGGGGACGGGGCGGGGGAGCCGGACTGGAACTGGGTGCTCAAGGGCGTCTCGTTCACCGCCGAGCCGGGCCAGACCCTCGCCCTCGTCGGCGCCACGGGCTCGGGCAAGACGACCATCATCTCGCTGCTGCTCCGCTTCTACGAGATCCAGAAAGGGCAAATTCTGGTGGACGGCGTGGACATCCGCGACCTCCGCCTCGACGAGCTCCGCCGCCACATCGGCCTCGTGCTCCAGGACGTGTTCCTGTTCTCCGGAACGGTCCAGGACAACATCACCCTCGGCGACCCCGAGAAGACGCTCGCCGACGTGCAGCGCGCGGCCGACCTCGTCGGCGCGGCGCGGTTCATCGAGCGGCTGCCGGGCGGGTACCAGTACGATGTCCGCGAGCGCGGCGTGACGCTCTCACACGGGCAGCGCCAGCTCATCTCGTTCGTCCGCACCCTCGTCTACGACCCCGCCATCCTCGTCCTCGACGAGGCCACCAGCAGCGTGGACACCGAGACCGAGGAGGCCGTGCAGCACGCGGTGGACGTGCTGATGGAAGGGCGCACGGCGCTCGTGGTGGCGCACCGGCTCTCGACCATCCAGCACGCCGACCAGATCCTCGTGCTGCACAAGGGGGAGGTCCGCGAGCGCGGCGACCACCAGGCGCTGCTGGCGCAGGACGGGCTCTACCGGCGGCTCTACGCGCTCCAGTTTGCCGGACAGGAGCGCGCGGCGGCGTGAGCGGCGGCACACTCGGACGCGGTACGGGGGGCGCGGCGCCCTCCCGGTAGGGGAGCATGCCGGCTCCGCAGGCGGGGCGTTCCAGTGGAGGGGAGCGGGAAGGACGGCCTGCTACCGGTTGGTAAACAGGGCGTTGGGGCGAAAAGGGAGGGAAATAATGCACCGAGGCTTGGAGCTAAACGGCATGTGGACGTAACGTTAGCGTGTGCGAACGATGACGGCCGGTTGGCGGTCCGCGGCGGCTGGACCCTTCCCCCTTTGCTGATTACCCCATGCCCGTGTCTACCCCTGCGGCCGTGCGCCGCGCTGCCCTCCTGGCGATCCTCCTCTTCCTCACAGCGGCGCCGGACGCACGTGCCCAGACCGAGCTGGGCAAGCTCACCGCCTCCGACGCCGCCGCGAACGACTTCTTCGGCTGGTCTGTGGCGGTCTCGGGCGACCTCGCCGTCGTCGGGGCCTACGCAGACGGCGACGGGGGCAGCGGCTCCGGCTCGGCCTACGTCTTCCGCCGCGTCGGCGGGGCGTGGGTGCAGGTGGCCAAGCTCACCGCCTCCGACGCCGCCGAGGGCGACCTCTTCGGCTACTCGGTGGCGGTCTCGGGGAGCCTCGCCGTCGTCGGGGCCTACGCAG
>CAZOJJ010000089.1:0-7027 GCA_964580105.1 uncultured Rhodothermales bacterium
CATGCTGGCCCAGGCGTTGCCGCACCTCGCCGCTGGTCCATAACACGCTCTAGGCCCAGGCGGTGTGCCGTCCGGCGGGCGCCCGCGTGGGGTCGAAGAGGCTCGGCTGGACCAGCAACACGTACGGCCGTTCGGGCCGGCGCCCACGACGACGGCATCGTACGGGCGAGGCGTGGGCATCGAACGGAGGGCGGAGGAGCCTGCCGCGCGGACGCGGCGGGCGCGATGTTCCTGCACCGACCCGCGAGGAAACGGATGGCCGTCCGTCGGGGTCTCACCGTCCCATCTCTCGGAGAACCGCCATGAACGACGCCCACCTTCGCGTATACATGAACGACCACATCGCGGGCGCCGTGGTCGCCCTCACCTTGATCCGGCGGTGTGCCGGCAGCAACATGGGGACCCCGCTGGGCGCGTTCCTCGTCGAGCTGACGCAGGAGATCGAGGAGGACCTGGAGACGTTGCGCGGGCTCCACCGGCGCGTGGGCGGCGTGGAGAACCCCGTCAAGAAGGCGGGGGCGTGGGCCGCCGTGAAGATGGGCGGCCTGAAGCTCAACAACGAGCTGACGCGGTACTCCGACCTCAGCCGCCTCGAAGAACTCGAAGGACTCCTCATCGGCGTCCGGGGCAAGATGGCGCTCTGGGACAGCCTCGCCGCCGCCGCCGACGATCGCTTCGCCGACGTCGACTTCCAGGCGCTCCGGGAGCGCGCGCAGCGCCAGCACGACCGCCTCGACGCGTTCCACCGCGACGCGGCTCGGGTGGCCCTCGCTCCCCTCGGCGAGCGACCCGCCTGATCCCGGCCTCGCTGCCCGCGCCGCAGGTGTAGCGCAACCTCTGTCCGATCGCGGTGGTGCATCCGCTGCCGGTGCGCTTGCCGGTGCGCTTCGGGTTCGGCGGGGCGCGGCGGCGCTGTTCGACGTGAGCGGCCTGGCACTGGCCGCGTTCGTCGTGGGGCGGCGGGTGCGGCTCGTGGGAGCCGGTCGGATTCGCCGTCCGCAGCAGGCGGTGTGACTGCGGCGGTAAGAGCCGGCGCCCCGCGTGAAGAACGCTTGATTCCTCCGGGCTTCCTCGACGGCGCCGAACAAGGGACTACATTAGGACTAATCAGTCCTAAATACCGGGCCGCTCGGCGCCCGTTCCACCTCGACGGCCCCACCGAGGCCGTCCCAACCGGGAGATCCATGGAGTACACGCACCTCGCTCAGCGCCCCGTCGGAGAGATCGTCGCGGAGGACTACCGCCGCGCCGCCGTCCTCAAGCGGTTCGGCATCGACTTCTGCTGCGGCGGGGGCCGGACCCTGGAGGCCGCCTGTCGGAAGAAGGGCGTCGCCGTGACCGACGTGGCGGAGGCCCTCGCCGCGGCCGACGGCCACGGGCACACGCCGCAGGTTCGCGTGACGGCCTGGGCGCCGGGCTTCCTCGCCGACTACATCGTCAACGAGCACCACGGCTACGTCCGCGAGAACGTCCCCGTGCTTCGTGCCTTCACGCAGAAGGTGGCCCGCGTTCACGGCGGCGCGCGCCCCGAACTGGTCCGCATCGCCGCGCTCTTCGAGGAGGTGGCGACGGAACTGGAGGCGCACATGGCCGACGAGGAGGCGCTCGTCTTCCCCGCCATCAAGGCGGTGGCCGACGGGGCCGCCACGCCGGCAGAGCGGTCTCTGCGCGAGCTCATCGGGGAGATGGAGGAGGAGCACGACCGGGCCGGGGCGCTCATGCAGGAGATCCGCCGCCTCAGCAACGACTTCCAGCCGCCCGAGGGCGCGTGCAACACCTACCGCGCGGCCTTCGCCAAGCTGGAGGAGTTCGAGGACGACCTCCACCGGCACGTCCACCTCGAGAACAACGTGCTCTTCCCGAAGGCGCTCGCCCTCGACGGCGACGCCCGGATCGAGGCCTCGGCCGAGGCCGGCGCCCCCGCTCCCGGCGCCCACGTCCTCGACGTGCGGATGATCCCGCCGCCGCAGAAGCACCCCGCCATCTTCGAGGCCTTCGATGCGCTCGGCGAGGGCGGCCACTTCGTCCTCGTCAACGACCACGACCCGGTCCCGCTGCGCTATCAGTTCGAGTACACCCGCGCCGGGCAGGTCGGCTGGGCGTACCTGGAGCAGGGGCCGGAGGTGTGGCGCGTGCAGATCACGAAGCTCGCTCCGGTAGAGGCATGACGACGGCCGATTCCGAGACGGCGGACGTGCGGCTGGACGTCCGCCCCGTCGCGCCGAAGCACCGCTTCGAGGCCATCATGGGCGCCTACGGCCGCCTCGCGCCCGGCGAGCGGCTCGTGCTCACGGTGGACCACGATCCCGAATGCATGTACTACACGCTACTGGCCGAGCAGGGCGCCGGCGCCTTCGGGTTCGACTACCGCGAGCGCGGCCCGGTGGTCTGGCGCGTCGTCGTCACCCGTCGCGGAGCCTGACCGTATGGGAACGCCCCTCCACCCGGTCTCCCGCCTCGACGTGGCCGAGCGCCTCCGCACGGTCATCGACCCCGAACTCGGCATCAACATCGTTGACCTCGGGCTCGTCTACGACCTGCGCGTGGGGGTGGACGGGGTCGAGGTGGACATCACCATGACCACGCCGGCCTGTCCGCTGAGCAGCTACATCACGCAGCAGATCGAGGTCGCCCTCCGGCTGCTCGCGGGCGACGGGGCGATCCGCGTCGAACTCGTCTGGAGCCCGCGCTGGTCGCCCGCGATGATGGCGGAGACGGTGCGCCCCGGCCGCCGACCCGCGGCCGACCGGAGCCTCTTCCACCTCTTCCGTTGACCCCCACCCTCCCATCGAAACATGTCCCTCCTGTCCATCGCCCAGACCGTAGAAGCCCGCCTCCCCGACGGCGTCGCCGAGGCGCCCCGCGTGGATCTCGACGTGCGCCCCGTGCTGGCGGCGGGGGAGGAGCCGTTCATGCTCATCATGGAGACGGCCGAGGCGGTACCGGCCCGCCACGTCTTCGCCCTCCGCGCTCCGTTCAAGCCCGTCCCTCTCTTCGCCGTGATGCGTGCGAAGGGCTGGGCGGCGTGGGTGGCCTCCGGCGCGGGCGACGACTGGACGGTCTGCTTCTACCGCAAGGCCGACTTCTACCGCAAGGCCGACTTCTACCGCAAGGCCGACTTCTACCGCAAGGCCGACTTCGCCTGATGCGCGCGCGTCCTCGGCCGGGGGTGAGCCGGCCCATGCTCTCGGTCGGCACGTTCGCCCTCGCCGATACGCTGCCCCGAGGCGGGCTGTGATGCAGAAGAACCCCGTCGCGCGACGCTACCCGCTCCTGGGCCTCGGGATGCTGGCCCTGCTGGCGGGGCTCTGCGGCGGGCTCCTCCGCCTCGGGTGGGGCGGCGGGCACATCCCCGACTCGCTGGCGCTGACCCACGGACCGCTGATGGTGTGCGGCTTCCTCGGCACGCTCATCAGTCTGGAGCGGGCCGTTGCGCTACGTCACGCGTGGGCCTACCCGGTCCCACTCCTGGCCGGTCTCGGCGGCGTCCTCGCGATGGCCGGGGTGGATGGGGGACCGCTCCTCTTCACGGCCTCCGGCCTCGGGCTCGTCGGACTCTACGCCGCGCTGCTGCGGATGCAGGCGGAGCCGTTCCTGCAGGTGATGGCACTCGGGGCGGGGGCGTGGCTGGTCGGGAACGCCATCTGGCATTCCGGAGCCGCCGTCCACGAGGCGGTGCCGTGGTGGATGGGTTTTCTCGTGCTCACCATCGCGGGGGAGCGGCTGGAGCTGAGCCGGATGCTGCTCCACGGCCTGCGCGTCGAGCGAATGTTCCTGGTGCTGGCCGGCGGGCTCGCGGCGGCGCTGGCCGTAGCCGCGTTCGCGCCGGGTCCGGGAATGCGCCTCCTCGGCGCGGCGCTCGTCGCGCTGGCGGCGTGGCTCGCCCGGTACGACGTGGCCCGGCAGACCGTCCGCCAGGCGGGCCTGACGCGGTTCATCGCGGTGTGCCTGCTCGCGGGGTACGCGTGGCTGGGTGTCGGCGGGGTGCTCGCGCTCGTCTACGGCGACGTCGCCGCCGGGCCGACGTACGACGCGCTGCTGCACGCCGTCTTCGTGGGGTTCGTATTCAGCATGATCTTCGGCCACGCGCCGATCATCTTCCCGGCCGTCCTCGGCGTGGCACCGTTCTACCGGCCCGCATTCTACGCCCCGCTCGGGCTGCTCCACGCCTCGTTGTTCCTGCGGGTCGGCGGCGACCTCGGCGGGGGCTTCGCCCTGCGGCGGTGGGGCGCGCTGCTCAACGCGGCGGCCGTCGTGCTCTACCTGGTGAGCGTGGGGCTCACGATGCCGGCGAGCCGTCGCGCTTCCGCCTCTCAGGCCTGACTTCGGATGCCGCTGCTCGCCCGGTTGCTCATCAAGACGGCGCTGTGCTACCTCGGCCTCGCGTTGCTCCTCGGCGTGGGGCTCGCAGCCGGTGTAGGGCCCGGCATGGCCGCCTTCGGCCCCACGTGGGTCCACCTTCTCGTCGTCGGGTGGTTGACGCAACTCATCTTCGGCGTGGCGTTCTGGCTGTTCCCGCGTCACTCGCGGGAGCGGCCCTACGGGCGTACGGCTCCGGCGTGGGCGGCGTACGGCCTGCTCAACCTCGGCCTCGCGCTTCGGGTGGCGGCCGAGCCGGCCGTGGCCTGGGGCAGGGGCACGGGAGGGCGGATGGGGCTCGTTGCCTCGGCGGTCCTTCAGGCTCTCGGGGTGCTTGCCTTCGTCGTCTACCTCTGGCCGCGCGTCCGCACGAAGTCGTCATGCCGAGGCTGAGCGTGATCGCGATCCGACTGGCGCTCCTCCACGTTGCGGGCGGGACGATGCTCGGCGGGGTGCTCCTGGCGGGCAAAGCGGTTACGCTGCCGCCGGGGCTGTGGGCGCTCCGGCCGCTGCACGTCGAGATGCTGCTGTTCGGGTTCGTCGTCCAGCTCGTCGTCGGCGTCGCGTTCTGGATCCTGCCGAGGACGCCGAGGCGGGCGGACCCGCGTCCGCCAGCGCTTACGCTCGTTCTCCTCAACGCGGGCGTGGGGCTGGTCGGCCTCTCGTTCGTGGCAGGCAGCCTGGCCGTGGCGGGGCGCGTGTGCGAGGGAGCGGGCGTCGCGGTTTTCGCCGTCCATCTGTGGCCGAGGGTGCGGGCGGCGAGGGAATCGCCCGGTGGGGGCGGGTGACGCTTGCGCCGGAGCCGACGCGCTCCGCCAGGCTCGCCGGCGTACTGGCGGTGTGCGGAGGCCGTCTGGAGCCGGAGGAGGCGCCCCCCTGCAGCAGGGTGAGGCACGAGACCCTGCCGGTCGGGGCGGGCCGGCTCCTCCTCGCCGCCGAGGCGGGCACACTCGTCCGTTTCACCCTGACCGAGTGGGTGGCGCGCTCACCGCTGTGCGACCCGGTGCCACACGAGGCCGAGCGCAATCAGGCCGAGGCCTACGCCCCAGACGAGGGGTTCGACGAAGAAGGCGAGTGAAGTACAGGCGACGAGCCCGGCCGCCGCGATCCACCTCGGAAAGAGCCGCTGCGGAGCGGGGAGGTAGAGCGCCGCCAGGTTCGTGACGGCGTAGTACACGAGGACCGAGAAGGCGCTGAAGGACCACGTCGTACGCACGTCGCCGATCAGCGTGAGGGCGCCGATGACGCCGCCCATCGTGAGCACGGCCGGTCCGGGTGTCTTGCCGCTCGCGTCGAGGCGCGCGAAGACCCTCGGCATGTCGGCGCGGCGGCCCATCGCCAGGAGCACGCGGGAGAGGCCGAGGATGAGGTTGAGGAGCACGCCCAGCATCGCCGTGATCGCGCCGAAGGCGACGACCTTCGGGACGCCGGGTACGCCGAAGGTCTCCGCCGCGACCTCCAGCGGGGCCGCCTGCTCGTCCGCCGCCGCGCCGAGCACGTCGGCACCCACCGCGCCGACGCCCACGACGGCCACGGCCACGTAGAGCACCATCGATACGAGGAGCGTCGCGATGATGGCGCGGGGAATCGTCCTGCGCGGCTCGCGGACCTCCTCGCCGAGCGTCGCAATCCGCCCGTAGCCCGTGTACGCGACGAACAGGAGCGCCGAGGCGTAGAGAACGGCGCGCAGCCCGCTCCCGCCGTCGGGCACCTCGACGTCGAAGAGGCCGGAGAAGTGGGCCGCCCCCTCGGAGAGCGCCCTCGGCGAGCCGGCGACCACGAAGAGGGCGAGGGCGCCGAGCGTGATCGAGACGATGGCGACGTTCGTGACGTTGGAACGGCGGATGCCGGCGTACACGACGGCGGTGAGCACGGCGACGCCGAAGAGGGCCACGGGCACGAGCCACCGGCCGGCGTCGAGGCCGAGCCCGCGGAGGAGGTAGCCCGAGAACCCCAGGGCCGCCGTTGCCGCCGAGGCGCTCTTGGCGACGAGGAACATCCATCCGGCCGTGAAGCCGAAGGCGGGCGTCAAGAACCGGTAGCCGTACTCGTACGTGCCGCCGGAAACGGGATGGTTGGCCGCGAGCTGGGCGCTGGAGAGGCCGTTGAAGGTGGCGACGAGTGCGCCGACGGCGGCGGCGACGACGACGGCGGGCCCGGCCACGCCGGCCGCGATGCCGAGGCTCACGAACACGCCTGTGCCTACGATGGAGCCGAGGCCCATCATCACGGCGCCGAACGTGCCGAGTTCGCGGGCGAGGCGCTGGGGGGGAGGGGCGTCTGCCATGGGGCTTCGGAGCGAGGTCTCTGGGGGGCCAGGTGTGCGAGGCACGTCCTTCCAGCACCTCGCGGCCGGGTTCGACGAGCTTCGCGCGCTTCTGCCCGTACAGCGCGCGGCCTTCGTGGCTGTGTCGTACTTCCGCCGGATGGTTCGTTGTTTCCGCACCGACTCAGGTGGCAGCCCGGCGGACTCGTCGTCTCCACGGAGGCACAGGACGGCAAGTTCGCGTCGTTCGACCGGCTCTTCGCGTCCTCGATACCGGAAGGGCAGCAAGCACCGAGAGTCTGACGATTCCCGCACTCGTGAACGCTCGGGAAACGCGTCGGGGGATCGTGGATCCGGAGCCAGACCGGCGGTGCCGACCTGGCGCGCCGAAGGGCCTGGAAA
>CAZOJJ010000090.1:0-6787 GCA_964580105.1 uncultured Rhodothermales bacterium
GTTCGTCGGCCGCTCCGAACGTGACAACAGCCCACGTGCGGCCTCGCCCGTCCTCGAGGCCTTCCTCCGCACCTGCGACGCCACGTTCGAGACCCCCGACGGCTGCCCGGCCTCCGCACACCTCACGGTTCGCCACCACCTCCAGCCCTTCAGCCCGGCCTACTTCCGAACAGAGGCGGCGCTCTTCACGTATGCCGCCCACCACCGCATCACGCCGGCGACGGATGGCCCGGCGGGGCCGGCTCTCTTCTGTGCCGAGCCCATCTCCGAAACGACGCCGCCGGAGGCCGTCGCTGCGACGGACCTCGTGGAGGCGTGGGCCCACCCGAGCCGCTATTTCTGCCGCCGCCGCCTCGGCCTCCGACTCGAAGGACCCGAAGAACCTCTCGAGGATGACGAGCCGCTCCATCCCGACGGCCTCGCAGCCTTCCATCTCAAGGAGCAGATCCTCGCCGGCCTCCGTCGTGGGCTCGACGACGGCGCCGTAGCCGCACACCTCCGCGCCACCGGAGCCCTGCCGCCCGGAGCCCTCGGGATGGCCTGGTTCGAGCAGCTCCGCGCCGAGCTCCAGCCCCTCGTGGACCGCCTCGCGGACCATCCGGGGGGAACGGCGCGCGACGTCGAGGTCCGCGTGGGCACGATGACGCTCACCGCTCGTCTCCCGCACGTCACCGACGACACCAACCTCCTCGTGCGGTGCGCGACGGTGAAAGACAGGGCGCGCGCGCTCGTGGAAGCGTGGATCCTTCACCTCGCCCTCGCCGCCTCGGAACCGGAGGCGCGGCGGACCACCCTCCTCGTCGGAACGGACCACGCCTACCGCTTCGGACCGGTCTCGGACCCCCAGCCCCACCTCGACCGCCTCCTCCGTGGATGGCGCTGCATCCGCGAGACGCCGCCGCCGCTCTTCCAGCATGCCTCGCTGCGATTCGCTCAGAGGGTCCAGGTGGGGCACCCCGACGCCGACGCGCTGACCGAGGCCCGGAAAAAGTTCGAGGACGCCTGGGCCGCGACGGACGACGCCCACGACCCGTACGTCCAGCTCTGCTTCCGTGGCCGCGACCCCCTCATGGCCGCGGACTTCGGCGCGTGGGCGCGCGCGCTCTGGTCCCCCATCCTCCACTACGGCCAGGACGCATGAGCGCTTCCACTACCGCCCCCCGCACCGAACCGCTCGACGTCCTCACGGTGCCGGTGGAGCCGGGCGTTACGCTCGTCGAGGCGAGTGCCGGCACGGGGAAGACCTTTGCCCTCGCGGGTCTCGTCCTCCGCCTCGTCCTCGAAGGCCGCGCCCCCGACCTCTCGCGCCTCCTCGTCGTCACGTTCACGAACGCGGCAACGGACGAGCTCAAGATGCGCATCCGGCGCGCGCTCCACGAGGCCCTCGTCGCTTTCTCGGGCGGTACGCCGGCGGCAGACGTGGCGCCCCTCGTGACGCCTTTCCTGGACCCGTACGGGGCCGACCCGGAGGCCCGACGGCAGGCCCGCGACCGGCTGGCGGCGGCGCTCGCGGGCGCCGACGCGGCGGCGGTGTCGACCATCCACGGCTTCTGCCAGCGCGAGCTCGAGCGGGCGGCCTTCGCCAGCGGCACGCCCTTCGACATGGAGTTCGTCGAGGACGAAGCGCCCCTCCGGGCGCGAGCGGCGGCGGACGTCTGGCACCGCCTCACCCACACGAATCCGGCGCTGGCCCGCCTCGCAGTTCGCGAGGGCTGGATCAACGGGGCCTTCGTGCCGGCCTACGAGGCGCTGACCGTACACCCCCGCGCCCGCCTGGAGCCGGTGGCGCCTCCGCTGGACGACGCCTTCGAGGCCGTGCAACGGGCCGGGGAGGCCATCACGCAGGCACTCGATGCGGCGTTCCTCGAACGCCTCGCGGCGGTGAAGTGGTACACCGGCAAGCCCCTCCGAGACGTACCCCCGGCGGCCGTCGTGGCCGCGCTGCGCCAGACCGCGGCTGACCCGTTCTGCGAGGCTGCGGCCACGGCCCGCGCCTGCGCGTCGGCCCAGATCCAGGAGGCCGCCCAGAAGAGCTGCGCCGACGCGCGCGACGCCCTCTTGGCCCACCCCGCCGTGGCGGCGTGCGACGCGCTCGACGAGGCGTTGACGGCCCTCCGCTTCAGCACGGCGCGCTCCTTCGCCGAGGCAACGGCGGATGCCCTCGACGCCATGAAGGCGCGCGAGGGGCTCCTCACCCCGGACGACCTCCTCCGCCGCCTCTTCGCGGCCCTCGCGGACCCGGCCCGCGGCCCGGCCCTCACCGCCGCCGTCGCGGACCGCTACGACGCCGCCCTCATCGACGAATTCCAGGATACAGACCCCTACCAGCTGGCCATCTTCCGCCGCGCCCTCGCGGACCGCCCGGTCTTCTTCGTCGGGGACCCGAAGCAGGCCATTTACGCCTTCCGCGGGGCCGACCTCTTCGCCTACCTCGACGCCCGCCGCGACGCCCGCCGCCGCTACGCCCTCGGCACGAACTGGCGCAGCGCGAGCGGGCTCGTCGCGGCCGTTAATACGCTCTTCGAGCGGCCGGAGCGCCCGTTCGTCTACGCGGACATCCCCTATGAGCCGGTCGCACCCTGCCCGAACGCCGACGCGGAGCCGCTGACGGGGGACGGCCGGGGCGCCTTCGTGTGGTGGACTTTCGAAGGGCAACCGAACGGCCGGCCCGTCGCCAAGGGGGCCCTCCAACCCCGCCTCGTTCACGCCACCGTCCACGAGATCCGCCGCCTCCTCGGAGGACCCTACCGCATCGGGGACCGCCCGCTGCGCCCCGGCGACCTCGCGGTCCTGGTCCGCTCCAACAAGCAGGGCGAGGCCGTGCAGTCGGCCCTCCGCGCAGCGGGGGTGCCGAGCGTGATCAGCAAGGGCGGCGACGTCTTCGCGTCCCGCGAGACGGCGGAGATCGAGCGGGTCCTGACGGCCCTCGCCCGCCCCCACGACGCCGCCGCCGTGCGCGGCGCCCTCGCCACGGAGCTCTGGGGGCTCGACGCGGGGGCCATCGCCGACCTCGATGCGGCGCCGGGAGCCTGGAGCCGCCTCGTCGAACGTCTCGAACGCCTCGGCGACCTGTGGCGACGACGCGGCGTGCTGCGGGCCTTCAACCAGTTCCTCACCGACGAGGAGGTCACGGCCCGCCTCCTCGCCTACACCGACGGGGAGCGGCGGATGACGAACGTCCGCCACGTCGCCCAACTCCTCCACCGGGCCGAGAGTGCCGGCCGCCGCGCACCAGATGACCTCCTGCGCTGGCTCGCCGGGCGCCACACGCGCCCCCTCACCGGCCGCGAGGAGGCCGAGCTCCGCCTCGAGAGCGACGCGGACGCCGTCCAGATCACGACGATCCACAGCTCGAAGGGCCTCCAGTACGGGGTCGTCTTCGCCCCCTTCCTGGGCACGACGCGCGCCCCGAACTGGACCGGCTGGAACGGCGGCCCGGACCACCCCTTCGTCCATGAGGACGACAGCGTCGTCTTCGACCTGGGTTCGGACCAGCTCGAGGCCCGACGCGCCAAGCACGAGGCGGAGCGCCTGGCCGAAGAGGTCCGCCTCGCCTACGTCGCACTCACCCGCGCCGAGCACCGCTGCTACGTCGCCTGGGGACCGTGCAACACCGGCGAGGCCTGCGGGCTCGGCTACCTCCTCCACGGTCATGCCGCCCCCGGCACCGAGCCTGCCGACCACGTCGCGGCGGCTAAGAAACACGCGAAGGAGGCAATGAAGGAGGCGGAAGCCACCCTGCACGCGCTCGCGGCGACCTGCCCGGCGATGTGCGTCGAGCCCCTCCCGGATCCGGCGACAGGGTTCGCGCCACGGGCCGCCCACATCAACGACTCGGGCACCCTGGGGACCGCCCGGCGCCTCCCGGAGGAAGCGCTCCGCCGCCTGACCCCCCGAGCCCGAGCCTCGTTCAGCGCCTGGACCCGAGGGGCCTCTACCGAACGACCGGGAACGGACGAGGTCACGCCGATCCCCGAGTCGGTCCCACCACCGTCTACGACGCCGCTCGGTATGCACGCCTTTGCCGCAGGCCTCCAGGCTGGGCTGTGCCTCCACGACGTGCTCGAACGTGTCGATTTCCAAGAACCGGACGCCCCGCAGAGCCGACGCCTCGTCGAGCAGACGCTCACCGCGCATGGCCTCGCCACGCCCGAACGCCACCGCGCTCGGATAGAGCCTGTGGAGGTGACCCTGTCGCTCCTCACCCGCCTCGCCGCCCTGCCGCTACCCGGGAGTATGGCGCCTTCGGGAGAACCGGTCTGCCTCGGCGACCTCGCCCCTCGGCAGCGCCTCGCGGAGTGGAGGTTCGTCCTCCCACTCGGCGACGTCGCTCCGGCTGCGCTCGCGGAGGCCTTCGCCGCACACGCAGCGCCCCCGCTCCGCCCCTACGCCTCGGCCCTCCGGTCTCTCAGCTCGGAGACCGTTGAGGGCCTCCTCGCAGGCACCGCCGACCTCGTGGCGGAGCACGGCGGACGCTTCTGGCTCCTCGACTGGAAAACGAACCGCCTCGGAGAGGACGACGAAGCCTACGAGCCGAACGCCCTCACGCATACGATGCACGCCCACCACTACGTCCTCCAGTACCACCTCTACCTCGTCGGCCTCGATGCCTTCCTCCGTACCCGCATCGCGGACTACGACTACGACCGCCACGTCGGGGGCGTAGCCTACGCCTTCCTCCGTGGGGCCGGACGGGACGACTTCGGGCTCTACACGGACTACCCGCCGCGCGCGCTCATCGAGGCCCTCGCGGCCCTGCTCCGCCCCACCGACTGACGCCGCGATGCGCCCGACCCCTCCGGCCGCCGATGCCGCCCTCCGTGCCCTCGCCGAGGCGGACGCCGTGCGCCCCATGGACCTGGCCTTCGGCCGCTGGCTCGCTGGCCTCGACCCCGAACGCGGCGAGGCGCTCGCCCTCACCGGCGCCCTCCTCGCCCGCGCCCGCCTCGCCGGGCATAGCCACGTCGAACTCGACGCCTGGGCCGGCCACCCCTTCCCGAACGAGACGAGCGCCGAGCCGGCTGCCCCGTTGCCGCGCCTCCCCGAGCAGGGGACGTGGCGAACCCTGCTCGAAGCGTCGCCCCTCGTAGGCGCTCCGGGCGAGGCTGCCCCGCTCGTCCTCGACGGCGACGCGCTCTACCTCTATCGCTACTGGCGCGCCGAGCGACGCGTCGCGGAGCGCCTCGCCCGACGCCTCCAGGCTCCGGCGCCGTTGGCCCCCGCCGCGAGCCTCCGCGCCCGCTTCACCGAGCTGTTCCCTCCGGCTAGCAACGGTACCCTCGACGCCCAGGCACTCGCGGCCGCGGCTGCGCTGCGCCAGCCGCTGGCGGTCATCGCCGGGGGCCCCGGAACGGGCAAGACGACGACCGTGGCGCGCCTCCTCGCCCTCCTCCTCCAGGCCCGCCCCGACCTCCGCGTCGCCCTCGCCGCCCCGACGGGCAAGGCGGCGCAGCGCCTCTCGGCCTCGATCGCCTTCCAGCTCGATGCCCTCGGCCTAGACGCGGACGCGCGCGCCCGCATCCCGGAAGCGCAAACGCTCCACCGTCTCCTCCGCGCCTCTCCCGACGGCCGCTTCGGCCGCTCCGCAGAGAGCCCCGTGCCGGCTGACCTCCTGATCGTGGACGAGACCTCGATGGTGGACCTCCTCCTCATGGACGCCCTCCTCGACGCGCTGCCGGAAACCACTCGTCTCGTCCTCCTCGGCGACGCCGACCAGCTCGACAGCGTCGAGGCGGGGGCCGTCTTCGGCGACCTCTGCCGTCTCGGCGGCACGCCGTCGCCGGCTTTCGCAGGCTTCTGCCGTGACCTCGGCCTCGAGGGGGTCCCGGAGGACGCCGCTGCCCTCCCCCCGGCCGATGCCGTGGTGACGCTCTGGAAAAGCCACCGCTTCGACCCCGACGCGGGCATCGGCGCGCTGGCGGCCGCGCTGCGCGAGGGCGACGCCGACCGTGCCCTCGCCGTCCTCGACGACGCCGGCACCCCGGAAGCGACGCTCGCGCCAGGCTCCCCAAAGGAAGCTCTCAACCGCGTGCTCCCCCACGCCCGCGCCGTCGTGCAGAGCGCCACACCCGAGGAGGCGCTCGAGGCACTCGGTCACTTCCAGTTGCTGGCCCTCACCCGCCACGGGCCCGCCGGCGTGAAGGCGCTCAACGCCGCGGTCGAGGCGGTGCTGCGCCGAGAGGACCGCATCGTACCCGCCTCCTATTACCGGGGACGCCCGGTTCTCGTCACCGCCAACGACTACGGCGTCGGGCTCTTCAACGGCGACCTCGGCGTGGCGTGGCCCGCCGACGGCCACCCGGCGGTGGTCTTCCCCGACGGCCAGGGGGGCCTCCGAACCGTGCCGGCCGTGCGCCTGCCGCCGCACGAGAGCGCCTGGGCCATGACCGTCCACAAGAGCCAGGGCTCGGAGTTCGATGCCGTCACCGTCCTCCTACCCTCCGAGGCGACACCCTTGCTGACACGCGAGTTGCTCTACACGGCCGTCACGCGTGCGCGCTCCTCCGCCTCGGTCCTCGGCGCACCCGCCCAGGTGCGGCACGCCGCCACGCACGCCAGCCGCCGCCACTCCCGCCTCGGCGCGTTGCTCGCCGCACACGCGCCCGCGGCATAGGTCCACCGTAACCCGCGAGGACCGCCGCACCCCGAGGACGACGTCAGTCACGTCCCCTTCGCTCCTTGGTCGATCCCGTACGCATCCGTCCATCACGCTTCATGCTCCTCCCCGACCACCTCGTCCTCCACACCGGTACCCCCTTCGACGACGCCCTCCACCGCGCCGTGCGGC
>CAZOJJ010000091.1:0-6775 GCA_964580105.1 uncultured Rhodothermales bacterium
CCCGGTCAGGCTCATCCCGGTCAGGCTCATCCCGGTCAGGCTCATCCCGGTCAGGGCAGGCGGCGTAGCTCCACGCGGCGCGCGGCGTCCGGGTCGAGTTCGAGCACGCGGGCGGCGGCGGCGGAGAGCTCCATGAGGTAGCTCTGGCTCACCGGTCCCCGGTCCATGATGCGGACGAACGTGCTCCGCCCCGAGACCGGGTTGGTCACCAGCACGACGGTCCCGAAGGGGAGCGTCCGGTGGCTGGCCGTGAGCGCGGCCGGGTCGTACATCGCCCCGCTGGCCATCCGGCGGCCCACCATCACCTCGGGGTAGACGAGCGCGAGGCCGACGGTGTCGGGCTCGGCGAACGGGCGCGGTTCGATGGCGAGGCGCGGGTCTACCGGCTGCGGCAGCAGGAGCATCGTGCCCGGCACGAGCGGGCCGGAGGGCACGTCGTTGAGCGCGAGGAGCGCGTCCGAGCGCACACCCAGCGCGGCGGCGATGGAGTAGAGCGTCTCACCCGGCTCGACGAAGTGCACGAGGTCGGCCGGGACGGTCGTGTCGTCGATGCGCCAGGCGCGCGAGGGGCGCGGGAGCGGCGGCGCGACCGCCGGGGGCGGCGCGGCCCGGCCCGGCTCCGGAATCCGCAACCGCTGGCCGATGGCAAGCTGGTCGCCCTGGATGCCGTTGGCGCGGCGCAGCGCCTCCACCGACGTGTCGTAGCGGACGGCGATGCGGAAGAGCGTCTCGCCCGGCTGGACGACGTGGAACCCGTCCTGTCCGCCCGGCGCGGGTTGCGGTGCCGGCGGCTCGGCGGCCGGCGGATCCTGACGCGGCGGCGCGTTCGGGCGCCCCGCGATGACCGAGCCCGCGGCGGGCGTGCCGTCCGGGTTGACGACCGGGCGCGGCGGAATCGGCACGAGCGTCGTCAGCCGGAGCCGCTGCCCGACGGTGATGAGGTCGCTGTCGAGCTCGTTGAGCGCCTTCAGCTCGGCCACCGTCATCCCGTGCGTGCTCGCGATGCGGAAGAGGGTGTCGCCCGCCTGGACGACGTAGACGTCCGGCCGGGGCTGGGCCAGCACGGCCGGCGCCGCGAGGGCGAGGAGGAGCAGAAAGGAGCGGAAACGCATCGGTGGTCAGTCGTCGAAACCGAGGCCCTCGGCTGCGAGGAGGGCGCCCTGGAGCTCGGAGCGGGCGTGGAGGTCGTTCGCCCGCGTGGCCGCCTCGACGCCGGCGCGGTAGATCGCCGAGGCGGACTCGGTCCGGCCGAGGGCCTCGTACAACTTCCCCAGGTGATAGTAGGTCCCGACGTAGTCGGGGTGGTCATGGACGAGCCCCTCGAAGTAGGCGAGGGCCTGCTCGGCGTCGCCGCCCTTGAGGTACTCCTGGGCCAGCGCGAACCGGGTGAACGGGTCGTCCGGGTCGTCGCGGTGGAAGTCGAGGAGGGCGGCGAGGCGGTCCATGGTGCGCAAGATACGGGGGGCCGAAGGCGCCGCGCGCCCGGCCCGGCCCCCGATCCGGGTCGCCCCGAGGCGGCTCACCACGAGCCGCCCGCGCCGCCACCGCCGAACCCGCCGCCGCCGAATCCCCCGAAGCCGCCGCCGCCGAAACCACCGCCGGACCAGCCCCCGCCTCCACCGCCCGACCAGCCGCCGGGGATGACGATGAAGCCCGGCCCGTGCGAGCGCCGGCGGCGCTTCTTGCCCTTCCCGTCGCCGTCGTCGTGGTGCCGCTCCAGAAGGTTGGCCAGAACGATCACGGCGATGATGACGAGGATGAAGAGCAGCACCGGATTGAACCCGCCGTCCGATGGGCCCGGCGCGCGGTCGGCGGCGGAGAACTCGCCGGCGGCGGCGCGCATGAGCGCGTCCGTGGCCTGGTCAATCCCCGTGTAAAACCGCCCCTGCCGGAACGCCGGCACGATCACGTTGCGGACGATCCGCCCGGCGATCACGTCCGGGATGACGGCCTCGGCACCGAGCCCCGTCGCGATGAACACCTGGCGGTCCTCGACGGAGACGAGGAGGACGACGCCGTTGTCGGCCCCGGCCTGGCCGACGCCCCAGGCCCGGCCCACCTCGGTGGCGTAGTCGCCCGCGTCGGCGCCGTTCAGCGTCGGGAAGATGGCAACGGCGATCTGCGTCGAGGTCGAGTCGTCGTAGGCGACGAGCTTGGCCTCCAGCGCCTGCCGCTCGGCCGGCGCCAGCAGCCCGGCGTAATCGTTGACGAGCGTGCTCGGCCGGTCCGGGATGGGCGGCGCCTGCGCCCGCACGTCGGACCCGAGGAGGAGCAGGGGGGCGACGAGGGCGAGGGCCGGACCGAAGAAACGGAGCATCACACCAGGGCCTCCGCCTCGGTGCTACCCCGCAGGGTCCCGAGGCGGAGGGAAAGGAGCGGGAAACAGACCTAGCTGCCGAAGTCGAAGTCCACGTCGGGCGCGTCTTCGGCGCCGTCGGCGGCTTCGAAGGGCACGCGGCGTCCGAAGCCGGTCAGGCCCGCCACGATGTTGGCCGGGAAGCGACGGACGGACGTGTTGTAGTCGCGCACGGCCGCGTTGTAGTCGCGCCGGGCGGTGTTGATGCGGTTCTCGGTGCCTTCCAGCTGCACCTGGAGGTCGCGGAACGCTTCCGTGGCGCGGAGCTCGGGGTAGTTCTCCGAGACGGCCAGGAGCCGACCGAGCGCGCCGGAAAGGGCCTGCTGCGCCTCGGCGTAGCGCTGGATGGCGGCCGGGTCGTCGAGGTCGTCGGCCGTGAGGTTGATGGAGGTGGCGCGGGCGCGGGCCTCGGTGACCTCGGTGATCGTGGACCGCTCGAAGTCGGCCGCGCCCTGGACGGTCGCGACCAGGTTGGGGATGAGGTCGGCCCGCCGCTGGTACGTGGTCTCGACGTTGCCCCACGCCTCCTCCACGGCCTCGTCCTTCTGGACGAGCGTGTTGTACGTGCCGCATCCGGCACAGCCGGCGAAGCCGACGAGGAGGACGACGACGAGGAGGACGAGGGCTCCGGTGCTGCGCATGGCGAGGAGAGATCGGGTGAGGGAGGGGAACGCGCGGGCTCATACGCGCCACCGCGCCTCCGGATGCACCCCGCCTCGGGAGCCCGACGGGCGGAACGGCGTACGTGCCCGGCGTCCGTCGTAATCTCCGTCCATGCCCGCCACCCAGACCCTCCTCATCGTCGGCGACCGCGTGCTGATCCGGCCCGAGGACCCGGCCGAGAAGACCTCGTCCGGCCTCTACCTTCCGGCGTCCGTCACGGCCAAAGACCGCGTACGCGGCGGGCGCGTGGTGCAGACCGGCCCCGGCCACCTCATCCCCAACCCGGACTACAGCGAGGGCGAACCCTGGGCACCCGGCGAGCCCGTCCGCTACCTCCCTCTCCAGGCCCGACCGGGCGACTACGCGCTGTTCCTCCAGAAGGAGGCCATCGAGCTGGAGTGGGAGGGCGAGGCGTACCTCATCGTCCCGCACCACGCGCTCCTCGCCCTCGCCCGCCCCACGCACCCGGAGGACCTCGACGGGTTCGGGTAAGTCGATGCGGGCTCGGGATCGCGCGAATCGTTCTACATTCCGCGGCGCTCACCCACCGCCTCGGGGCCATGCTCGCCCACCTCCACGCCCACATCATCGAGGAACTGAAGCAGTCGGCCCGGACGGACACCGTGTTCGTCGTCGTGGCCGTGGCGTTCAACCTCATCGCCCTCGGCATCAACTGGGGTGCGGCCGGCACCGCCCAGCGCGCCGGCGACCGCCCCGTCGGCAGCGACGTCATCTTCGTGATCCTGCTGCTGAGCACGCTCGCCATCACGGCGACGGCGCTGCGCGCGCTGTTCGTCGGCAAGGCCACGCGGCGGTCCCTCCTCGACGGCCTGCGGCGGCTCTACGAGGACGAGGGCGTCGCGAGGTACTACGACGCCACGCTCGCCGACCAGTACGGCCGCCGGTACGTCCTCTTCGCCGTCGTCGTCGGCCTCCTCGGCGCCGTCGCCGTGCTGGTGCCGCTGGTCGAGCGCCTGCTCGGATGACGCCGCGGCGCTTCGACCTCCAGGGCCACCGGGGCGCACGCGGTCTCGCGCCCGAGAACACGCTCCCCGCCTTCCGCCGCGCCCTCGACCTCGGCGTGACGACGCTGGAGCTCGACCTCGGCGTCTCGGCGGACGCGGTGCTCGTCGTCTCGCACGACCCGTGGATGTCGCCCGTCTTCTGCGCGCACCCCGACGGCCGGCCCGTCGAGGCGGAGGAAGCCCGGGCCCTGCGGCTCTTCGCCATGCCCTACGCCGAGATCGCCCGGTTCGACTGCGGGCTCCGCCCGAACCCCGCCTTCCCCCGACAGCGGCCCGAGGCCGCCGCCAAGCCGCGCCTGTCCGACGTCTTCGCCTTCGCCGAGGACCACGCGCGGCGGACGGGCCGCCCCCTCCCCTTTTACAACGTAGAAACCAAGTCCTGGCCCGAGGGCGACGGCGTCCTCCACCCCGATCCCGAGCGGTTCGTGGACCTCGTCCGGGCCGAGGTCGAGCGGGCGGGCGTGGCCGAGCGGTTCACGCTCCAGTCGTTCGACGTGCGGACGCTCCAGGCGGCCCAGCGATGCGGGCTGCCCGTCCGTCTCTCGCTGCTGGTCGAGTACGACGGCAGCGGAAGGGAGGTGGAAGCCGCGAGGGCCCGCCTCGGGTTCGTCCCGGACGTGCTCAGCCCGAACGCGCGCCTGGTGGACGCCGACCTCGTGGCGCGGGCGCACGGCGAGGGCATGGCCGTCATCCCGTGGACGGTCAACGAGCCCGACGCCATGCGTGCGCTCGTCGCCCTCGGCGTGGACGGCCTCATCACCGACGTGCCGGACGTGGCGCGGGAGGCGCTGGGCCTGGAGCCACAGACGGGTCTACAAACGACGTAGGGGCGCACGGCCGTGCGCCCCTACCGGGGTTGGGTGGCGGTAGGGGCACGGCGCGCCGTGCCCCCACACGGACCTGCTGCACTCAGCCCCGGGCCGTGCCCTCGGCGGGCGCGAGGCCGAGCACCTCGACGCCCTGCTCGAACACCACGTCCACCGGGATGCCGGCGGCACCCACGCGGTCGAGGCTCGCCTGCAGGTCCGGCGTCATCACGCCGTACTGATCCACGAACGCGCTCACGGCGTCGTAGTCGCCGTCGCCCTGGAGGGTGAGGAGGCGGCCCGCGAGCGCCTCGACGGCCTCGCCCATCCGCGCCTCGACGACGCGCCAGCGGCCGTCCTCCGTCCGCTCGATGGCGCCCCTCTCCTTGAAGAAGTTGAACCGCGCGAGGTTGGCGCGCCCGTGCGCGCTGGAGGCGCCGAAGCGGACAGACCGGAAGATGGACGCCACGAAGGTCACGTAGTGGTCCATCAGTTCGGCCTCCTCCCACTCGCCGCGCTCGATGAGGCTCTGCACCATGTAGAGCCCGAGCACGTCGGCCTTGCCTTCCTCCATCGCCGAGGCGTGGTCGCGGAGGGCCTCGCGGACGGTGCCCCGGTTCGTGATCGTGTTCTTGATGCCGAGGCCGTGGGCGACCTCGTGGAACATCGTGTTGCCGAAGAACGCGTCGAACGTGACGTGCTCGCGCTGGTCCTCGACGAGGAGCTCCCCGGCGATGGGCACGAGGATGCGGTCGAACTTGGCGCGCATCGCGTTCTTGAGCTGGAGCCGCCGCGAGCCCTTCCGGAGCTGCACCTCCTCGTCGTTCGGGAGGTTGATGGCGATGGTCTTCGAGCCGGCGTTGGCGTCACCGGCGTAGTAGACGGCGTCGTAGGCGCCGAGGTCGGCGTCGGCGCCGGGGCTCTCGGCCTTGTACGCGTCGTCCACGGGCAGGCCGCGCTGGAGCTCGGGCAGGAGCGCGGCGTAGCGCTGGAGGCGCGCGCTCCAGTCGAGGTCCTTGATGAGGACGTACGCCTCGTGCGCGGCCTTGTAGCCGAAGAGCTGGTCCTCGTACGTCTCGATGGGCCCGACGATGAAGTCGAGCGGGTTGTCCCGCATGTCCATCCAGGCGAAGTCGCTCGGCTGGTAGTCATCGGAGAGGAGGGCGTCGGCGCGAAGCTCGAGGTAGCGGCGGAGGAGGGAGTCCTGCGCGAGGGCGGCGGCGCGGCGGAGGGACGCGGCCGCGCGCCGGTGCTGCTCGGCGAAGGCCTCGTGGTACGGCACGCCGACGAGGCGGCCTTCGGCGTTGCGGCGGACGAGCGTGTAGAGGCCGGTGAGGTCCTGGTCCGGGTAGGCGTCGGCGGCTTCGAGGAGCTCGGCCTCGGTCACGTCGGGCGGGTAGAAGCCGGAGCCGGGGGGCTTCGGCCCCACGCCCGGGAGGAAGGGCTCGTTGCCCGCCAGCCGGTCCCACGGCCCGTAGTTGATCCTGACGTACCGACGGGCGGCCTCGCTGTCGAGGCTGTGCAGGAGGGAGTCGCGCCCGGCGGGGTAGGCCTCCATCCAGAACACCTCGTCCATGGCCCGGGCCGCCTCGATGAGGTGGGGGATCATCTGGCGGGTGGAGTCCGAGAGCCCGGAGAGGTCGGCCGTGAGGCGGACGGTGGTGTACTGGGCGAGCTTCTCGCGGAGGAGGGAGTCGTCCGGGGCGAGGCCGTCGGTGGTGGCGGTGGGCGAGACGAGCGGCATGTCGGTCTGCGTCTCCAGGCGGCAGCCGCCGGCCAGCACGGCGACGGCGGCCCCGAGGAGGGCGAGGGCGCGGAGGTTCATCGGGAGAAGAGCGGGTGGGTAGCCCCGGAAGATAGCGCGGCGCGGCCTCGCCCCTCCGGCGACCTCGCCCCTCCGGCGACCTCGCCCCTCCGGCGACCTC
>CAZOJJ010000092.1:0-6351 GCA_964580105.1 uncultured Rhodothermales bacterium
CCTCGGCCGACCGGGACGAGCGGATGCGGACCCGTCCGTCCAGCCGCGAGGCGGCGGCCTCCGAGAGCCCGTGCGCCTCGCTGCCCAGGACGAGCACGCCCTCGGATGCGGGCGTCCAGGCGGCGGCGGGCTCGCCGTCGAGGTCGGCGCCCCAGACGGGCAGGCCGCGCCGGCCGAAGATGCCCAGCGCTTCACCGAGGTCGTCGGTGCGGACGAGGCGGAGGTCCCACAGCCCGCCCATCGCGCTGCGGACGACCTTCGGGCTCTCGAAGTCGGCCGTGCCCGGCCCGGCGAGCACGGTGTCGAGGCCGAACCACGCGGCGGTGCGGACGAGCGTGCCTACGTTGCCGGGGTCCTGCACGCCGTCGAGCACGAGCACCGCGCGGGCGTCCTCCAGCCCCTCCGGCGCCTCGGTAACGACGGAGTGAGCGACGGCGACGACCCCCTGGTCGTGCTGCACGTCGGCGAGGCGCGCGAGGTCGCGGGCGGCGAGGATGTGGACCGGGACGGCGGCCCGGCGGAGGACGGCGGCCACGCGGGCGTTGCGCGCCGCCGCGTCGGTCACGAGCAGTTCCACGAGCGGCGCGCCCGCCTCGGCGGCGGCCTCGACGGAGCGGACGCCCTCCACCAGGAACAGGCCGTGCTGCGCCCGCCCCTTCCGCCGGGCGAGGCTCGCGAGGTCTTTGAGGCGCTGCCGGGTGAGGGGCATGGGAACGGGAATGGATCGGGGCAGGATACGCCGCGCGGCCGCTTGAGCCCATCCCCGTTCCCACCGCTACGCCCCGCGCCCCACCCCTTAAAGTGCTTCCGACGCTTTTCATCCGCGCCTGTCATCCCCCTTGAAAGGCCCCCGCGTACCTTGATCGCCCCTCCATCCTCGACCATCCCTGCACCGCCTCCCATGGGCGATTCTCCGAACCCCTTCAAGCGCGACGTCCGCCGCCCCGCCATCTACCAGGAACCGACCCCCACCTTCGACAAGGACAACCCGTTCCAGTCGATGATGGAGCAGTTCGACACCGCCGCGGAGCTCCTCGAGCTCGACATGGGGCTCTACGACTACCTCCGCTCCCCCTCCCGCATCCACATCACGAGCGTCCCCGTCGTCATGGACGACGGCTCGCTGAAGGTGTTCGAGGGCTACCGCGTCATCCACAACGAGGTGCTGGGGCCGTCGAAGGGCGGCATCCGCTTCGCGCCGGACGTCCACCTCGACGAGGTCAAGGCGCTCGCGGCCTGGATGACGTGGAAGTGCGCCGTCGTCGGCGTCCCCTTCGGCGGCGCCAAGGGCGGCATCACCTGCGACCCCTCCCAGATGAGCGCCGGCGAGATCGAGCGGCTCACGCGCCGCTACACCGCCAACCTCCTCGACGTGTTCGGCCCGGACAAGGACATCCCCGCGCCGGACATGAACACCAACGAGCAGATCATGGCGTGGCTGCTCGACACCTACTCGATGCACATGCGCCGCACCGAGACCGCCGTCGTGACCGGCAAGCCGATCCTCATCGGCGGCTCCCAGGGCCGCCGCGAGGCCACCGGCCGCGGCGTCATGACCACCACGCTCGCCGCGATGGATCGCCTCGGCCTCCGCCCCGGCCAGTGCACCGTGGCCGTGCAGGGCTTCGGCAACGTGGGCTCGGTCGCCGCGCAGCTGCTCCGCGAGCAGGGCTGCAAGATCGTCGCCGTCTCGGACGTCTCCGGCGGCTACTACAACGCCGACGGCATCGACGTCGAGGCGGCCCTGGCCTACGCCCAGGCCCACAACCGCCTCCTCAGCGGCTTCGACGGCGCCGAGCCGATCTCGAACGAGGAGCTCCTCGCGCTCGACGTGGACGTCCTCGCACCGTGCGCCAAGGAGAACCAGATCACCGGGAAGAACGCCGCCGCCGTGAAGGCGAAGATCGTCGCCGAGGGCGCCAACGGCCCGACCACGCCGAAGGCCGACGCCATCCTCAACGAGAACGGCGTGCTCGTCATCCCGGACATCCTCGCCAACGCCGGCGGCGTGACCGTCTCCTACTTCGAGTGGGTGCAGGACCGCCAGGGCTACTTCTGGTCCATCGACCGCGTCAACCGCCGCCTCGACCGCATGATGCGCGAGGCGTTCAACCAAGTTTACGACGCCACCGAGCAGTACGGCACCTCGATGCGCATCGGCGCGTACATCATCGCCATCGGCAAGGTGGCGAACGCGCTCCGCCTCCGCGGCATCTATGCCTGATTCCGGTGGACAGTGGACAGTGGACAGTAAACCTCCGGCGGGACGCTTCGCTCACCGTCTACTGTCTACTGTCTACTGTCTCCTGACTGCCACGCTCGCAGCCGGCTGCGCCACGCCCGTCCGCCCCTCCGGCGGGCCGGTGGACACCACGCCGCCTCTTCTGGTGGCGACGGACCCGGCGCGCGACACCACCGGCGTGCGGCCGGACCGCCTCACGCTCACGTTCTCCGAGCGCCTCGACCCCGCCGTCGGCGCGGCGGCCGTGACGGTGGCGCCGGGCTTCGACGCGCCGCCCGTGGTGCGCGCATCCGGCCGCACGCTCACGGTCGTCTTCCCGGACTCGCTCCTCCCGCAAGCGACGTACGTCGTCACGGTCGGGACGGCGCTCCGGGACGAGCACGGCGTGGCGCTGGCCCAGCCGATCACGGTGGCGTTCTCAACGGGCGACCGCCTCGACCGGGGCCGCCTCGCCGGTCGCGTGCTCGACCCCGCGACCGGCCGAGGCGTCGGCAGCCTGGCCGTCGCCGCCCACCCGGCGCCGGCCGACTCGCTCGGCGCCCCGCCCGATCCGCGCGAGGCGCACCGCCTCGTCTACCGCACCGAAACCGACGCCGAGGGCGCCTTCCGGCTCGACTACCTCCGGCCGGGTCCCTACTTCGTCGTCGCCTTCGAGGACCGCAACCGGAACCGGCTCGTAGACGACGGCGAGCGCTTCGCCGCGCCGCCCGCCGCCCGCTTCGAAGCCACCGAGGACTCGGCCGCCGCGCCGCTTCCGGACCTGTTCGTGACCGCGCTCGACACGATTCCGCCGCAGCTCCGCCGCGTCCGCTCCCTCTCGTCCTCGCGCCTCGTGCTCTCGTTCGACGAAGCGGTCCGCCTCGGGCCGGGGCGCACGGAGGGCTGGGCGCTGGCCGACTCCCTCGATGCCTCCACCGTGTTCCCCATCCGATCCGTCTGGAATGCACCCGAACGCCCTCAGGATGTGACGATTCTGACGGACGCCCTGCCCGCCCGCCCGCACCGCCTCACCCTCACCGGCAACCCGGCCGTGGCCGACTCCAGCGGCAATCCCGTCGCGCTGGACGCGTACTTCACTCCGAGTGCCGGAGCCGACACCGCGGCCGTCCGCTTCGCCGGCTTTCTCCCCGAGGCGCGCGCGCCGGCCGACTCGGTGCTCCTCCTCCGCCCGGGCCAGCGCCCCGGCGTCCGCTTCACGCAGCCCCTCGACTCCACCGCGCTTCGCGAACGCGTGCGCGTCCTCGGCCCGGAAGCGCCGCTCGCCTTCACGGCCTCGTCCGATAACGGACTCCACTACGACCTGGCGATCCCCGCCGCGCCGCGCACCTACCGCGTCGAGGTCGCCGGGCCGGACACCCTCTTCGTGCGGCGCTACGCCGCCCCCGCCCCCGACGACCTCGGCGCCATCCTCGGCCGGGCCGAGGCGCCCGGCGGCGCGCCCGTGCTCGTGACGGCCTATCCCGCCGAAGGCGCGCCGATCGTCGCCGCGACCGACGGGGAGGGCCGCTTCGCCCTCCGCCACCTCCCGCCGGGCGACTACCGCCTGCGTCTCGTCCTCGACCGGAACGGGAACGGGGTGTGGGATGGCGGGCGGCTCGCACCCTACGAGCCACCCGAGACGATCCGCTGGCTGCCCGAACCCGTCCGCGTCCGCGCCCGCTGGGACACCGAGGTGGACGTGTTTGACTTTCAGGCCGGTTCATCGAATGATTGACGGCGCGGAGCGCCCCTGCCGATGACCCGATCCTCCGATCTCCTCCAGCCCGTCCTCACGGCCGACGCCATGCGCGAGGCCGACCGCCGCACGATGACCGAGGTCGGCATCCCCGGGCGCGTGCTGATGGAGACGGCGGGACGCGCGGCGTGCGACGCGATGGAAGCGCGCTATGGGCCGCTGGCCGGACGCGACGTGCTCGTCCTGGCCGGGAAGGGCAACAACGGCGGCGACGGCTTCGTCGTGGCGCGCGTGCTCCACGCCCGGGGTGCGCGCGTCCGCGTCGTCCCGCTGGCCTCGGAGGACGATGCCTCCGAAGACGCGGCGGCCAACCTCGCCGTGCTCCGCCGGCTCGCCGACGACCGCCTCCGTCTCGACGCCTTCGAGGACGCAGGCCGGGTTGCCGCCGCCCGCCCGCCCGATGTCGTCGTGGACGCGCTGCTGGGCATCGGCGTAGCGGGCGCGCTGCGCGAGCCGATCCGCACCCTCGCCGCGTGGATGAACCGCCAGGCCGCCCCCGTCGTCGCCCTCGACGTGCCGACGGGGCTCGACAGCGACACCGGCCGGGCCACCGAGGACACCGTCCGTGCCGACCTCACCGTGACGATGGCGGCGCTCAAAGCCGGCCTCCTCCTTGGTGACGGCCCCCGGGTGGCGGGCGAGGTCGTCGTAGCCGAGATCGGCATCCCGGCGGGGCTGCTGGCCGAGGTCGCCCCGGCCGTCCGCGCCACCGACGCGTGGGTGGCCGAGCGGCTGCCGCGCCGGGCGCCGGACGCCCACAAGTACAGCGCCGGCCGCGCCTTCTGTGCCGTCGGCTCGCGAGCTTTCACCGGCGCGGCCGTCCTGGCGACGGGCGCCGCCTACCGGGCCGGTGCCGGAGCCGTCGTCTGCGGCACGCCGACGAGCGCCCAGGCCGTCATCGACGCACACCGGGCCGAGGTGATGGTGGACGCCCAGCCCGAGACCGAGGCGGGCGCCCTCACCATCCGCGCCTACGACGGCCTCGCCGCCCGCATGGCCGAGGCCGACGCGGTCCTGATCGGCTGCGGACTGGGCAGGGAGAAGGAAACGCAGCGGCTCGTGCAGGCGCTCCTCCGCCGCCTCACCGTGCCCGCCGTCCTCGACGCCGATGGCCTCAACGCGTTCGAAGGCCGGGCCGACAGGCTCGCCGCGCGTGGCGACGCTCCACTCGTACTCACGCCCCACCTCGGCGAGCTCCGCCGCCTGGCGGGCGACGGCCTCGACGTGACCGACCGGCTCGCCGTCGTACGCCGGTACGCAAGTGCGTGGAACGCCGTCGTGCTCTTCAAGGGGATGCCGAGCGTCGTCGGCGCGCCGGACGGCCGCGTGTTCGTCGGGCCGCCGGGGCAACCGGCCCTCGCCACGGCCGGCACGGGCGACGTGCTCGCGGGCACGATCGCCGGCCTGCTGGCGCAGGGAATGGACGCGGCCGAGGCCGCCGTCGCGGCGCTCCACCTCGGCAGCGCCGCCGCCGAGCGCCTCACCGCCACGCGCGCCGCCTCGTCCGTCGTCGCCTCCGACCTCCTCGACGCGATGCCGCTCGTCCTCCACGACCGCTTCGGCCGCTGATTCCGTGTCGCCGCGCCTCCGCTTCGCCCTCGCACTCGGATGGACGCTCGCCATCGTCGCGGGCTGCTCCATCCCCGGCGACGCGTTCCCACAGCTGACGCTGCTCTCGCAGGACAAGCTGCTCCACCTCGCCGCCTTCGCCGGGTTCGCCCTCCTGTGGGCACGCGTCTTCCCGGATGCCGGGGGGCGCATCCTGCTGGGAGGAATTGCGCTCGGGCTCGCCACGGAGGTCTACCAGCATCTCATGCCCATCGGCCGCTTCTTCGATCCCTTCGACGCCCTTGCCGACACCGTCGGCCTGCTGCTCGCGCTCGGCGCGCGCCACATCTGGCTCCGGGTCGCACCGTCACGCGCCCGTACCATTCTGGACTGAGCGAAACCACCGTGCGTGCGCGAATGCCGGCCGCGCCGGATGCTTGCCGCGCCTTCCGCCGCTGCCATGCACCGCCGTCTTTAGCTGCACCGGGCAACGGCCGATACCCCGCGGGACCTATCATCCAGGATCGTCAGCAATGCGCGAAGGGGCCGAGAATGCCAACGTGGAACTGGGCGCGATGCTCGCCGTCGTGGTCGTCCTGGCAGTGATCCGCGTGGTCGCTGCGTTCACCGAAGACGAGGACGCCGTACTGCCGACGGCCGAAGCCGCGATGGTCGAGGTGGTGCCGCGGGGCGAGGCTCGGCCCGCGCCGGTCGCGAGCGACGACTCCGCCGCCGTCCTCCTCCCCGCTCCCGCCACCGATTCCCTCGCCGGTGAGGAGCCCGCCGGTGAGGAGCCCGCCGGTGAGGAGCCCGCCGGTGAGGAGCC
>CAZOJJ010000093.1:0-6256 GCA_964580105.1 uncultured Rhodothermales bacterium
GCCCCGCGAGGCGGAGGAGCCCCGCGAGGCGGAGGAGCCCCGCGAGGCGGAGGAGGCGGCGCTTATCCATGAGCCTGTGGCGTCTGCACGTGGCGGAGGAGGGCCGCGAAGTCCGGCATGCCCGCGCCCGCCTCGGTGGCGTCGAGGCCCACCGGCGCCTCGTCGGCGTCGTAGCGACGGAGGAGGCTGACGCCGCCCTGGGCGAGGCCGAGGAGGAGCACCTCGTCGCCCACGCGCACGAGGCGGAGGCTCTGCCCCGGCGCCAGTACGAGGCTGCCCAGCGGCGCCATCGGCAGCGCGTCGTCGCTCGCTTCCGTCCCCGGCCGGCGTTTGCGGAGGTAGAGCGCCCCCGCGCCGCCGCCGACGAGCAGCAGCAGGGCGAGCACGTTGCCCGGCCGGAGGAGGCTGCGCGAGGGCCGCGTGGCGACTTCGCCGAGGCGTTCGGCCGTGGCGAAGCCGGCGCGATCGGGCAGGCGCTCGTCGGCGAGGGCCGAGCGGGAGGGCGCGGAGGGCGCGGGCGGGGCCGAAGGGGCGAGCTGGAGGGCCAGCCAGAGCACCAGCAGCCCGGCCCCGAAGAGGACGGCGCGGCGCCACGGGGTCAGCGGGCGGTGCGCCGCGGGGGTGAGGGAGGGCAGGCGGAACATCGTGCCGGAGGCAGCGGCAAAAAAGAGGGAGCCGATGCCGGAACGGGGCGAAATCCGCCCTTCCCGGCACCGGCTCCCCGATTTGCCAAAAGGATGCCGCCCGCCAAAAGGATGCCGCCCGGCCCCGCCGGCCTCAAGCCATCGTGGAGCGCGGCTTCGGCTGCGTCGAGAGGCTGGTGACGCGCACGCCGAACTGCTCGTCGATCACGACGGCCTCGCCCTCGGCGATGAGCCGGCCGTTGGCGTAGACCTCCAGCGGCTGGCCGACCAGCTTATCCAGCTCGATCACGCTGCCGGTGGTGAGGCGCAGCACGTCGGCGAGGGGGAGCCGCCGGCGCCCGAGCTCGACGGTCACCTCCAACTCGACGTCCGAGAGCAGCGTGAGATCGGGGAAGCCGCTCGCCCCGTCGCCGCCGACGATGTGCTCGCCGCCGAGGTCCGAGAACGTCACGGGGGCCACCTCGACGGATGCGACGGAGGGGGCCGCCGTCGGTGCCGAGGCGGCCGGTGCCGAGGCGGCCGGAGCCGGGGCCGCCGCGGGGGCTGCCGCGGGCAGAGCCGCTTCCGAGAGGAAGACGGCGCCCTGGAGCGCGCCCCCAGCGTGGGCCAGCGAGAAGGGGAACCGCCACACGGGAGGCGGGATGTGCGCCAGCGCCTGGGCGTCGGCGAGGCGGAAGGCGACGTCCGGCATCGCCAGGCCCCCTGCGGCGAGGTGGGTGCGCAGCGCGCCGAAGGCCTGACCGGCCGCCTCGCCGAGCAGGTCGCCCGCCGCGGTGCGGGGGACGGGGCCGCCGAGCATGGCGTGGGCGAGGGCGTCGACCCACCCGTTGTCCAGGACGACGGCGAAGGGCGGGGCGCCCGCGGGCTGCCCGAGGAGGAGCGCGGCGCCCGCCAGCGAGGGTGGGGCTTCGGCACGGGCCGGGGTGCCGGCGTCGAGCCGGGCGCCGGCACCCAGGAGGGTGCCGAAGAACGAGCGGAGGGCATCCTGGGCCCCCTCGACGAGGGGACGGAGCGAGTCAGCGGTCATGGTCTGCGAGGGATGGGAGGTCGGGGGCGTCCGGCGTCGCGGTCACGTCGAGGATGCGGAGGGCGCGCTGCTTGCCGGCCGTGCCGGCCACGGCCGTGAACTTCTCCTGTTTGTCGATGAACACCTGGATGGGTTCGGTGGTGCGCCGATGCAGCGGGATCACGTCGCCGACCTGGAGGGCGGCGATGTCGTGGATCGAGAGGCGGGTGCGGCCGAGTTCGGCGCGCAGCTCCACCTCCAGCGCGCGGAGGCCCTCCTCGTAGCGGGCGCGGACCTGCGGGGCCACCTCCGTACGGGTCCCGGAGATCCAGCGCTGCATGCCCGTCCGGCCGAGCACCTGCTCCAGCAGGAGGTAGGGGTAGCAGATGTTGAGGAAGGAGCGGCGCCCCTGCACGCGCATCTCGAAGGCGGCCACCATCGCCGGCTCCATGCTGGGGAGGATCTGGATGAACTCGGCGTTGCTCTCGAAGGCGACCTCCTCCAGGTGCAGCTCGTGCGCCTGCTTCCAGGCCACCTCCAGCTCGTTGAACGCCTTCCGCACCACCCGGCTCATGATGCGCTGCTCGATCTTCGACACCTCGCGGTTGTTGTCGACGAACTGCCCGGCCCCGCCGAAGAGCTTCTCGACGGTGTAGATCACGAAGTCGGGGTCGAGCTCGAAGATGAACTGGTAGCCGAGCCCCTCGGCCTTCCCCACGTAGAGCGCCGAGGGGGAGGCGCTGGAGGCGACGTACTCCGAGTAGAGCACCTGGTCGACGGCCGTGAGCGTGATCTCGACCATCGTGCGGAGCTGGGTCGAGAGGTAGACCGAGACGTCGCGGGCGAACAGCTCGTGGACGTACTGCAGCACCCGCATCTGCTCCTGCGAGAAGAGCCGGGGCCGCTTGAAGTTGTACGGGCTGACGCGCTTGCGCACGTCCTCGGCCGCGCGGGCCTCGAGGTCCGCCTCGTCAACGCCTCCCTGCGCGTTGAGCAGGAAGTCGATCTCGTCCTGGTTGAGCGTACGGGCCATGCGGGGTGGGGCTGCGCGTCGGCGGATGGGGAGCCGAGCAGCGCGCGCCTAGACCAAGCAGCGTGCCAAGGCGGGAGGGGAGCGAGAAGGTGGAGGGAAGCGGGGCGGCGGAGCCGAGGCGGAAGCGGTGCCGCACGGGCAGCGGCAAAGCTTTCCGGTCGAGCCCGGCGTGAGCGCGGAGCTCCTCCTCCGTTATCGGCACGAATCGCGCGCCCGAAGGGCGAGCGCCGAAAGGCCCGGCTACGCGTTCGCCGGGGCCGGCGCCGCCCGGCTCCCCAGGGCCGCCGTCAGGGTTTCGGCGAGGGCGTCGAGGGGGACGGCGGCCTCCGCCAGCCCGGCCTCGGCGACGGCGCGGGGCATCCCGTAGACCACGCACGACGCCTCGTCCTGGGCCAGAACGTGTCCGCCTCGTTCGCGGACGTGCCGCGCGCCCGCCAGCCCGTCTTTGCCCATCCCGGTCATGACCAGCGCGACGACGCCCCGTCCGTAGACCTCGGCGGCCGACCGGAAGAGCTCGTCGGCCGCCGGACGGTGGAGCAGCGCCGCCGGCTCGGGCGAGAGCACGGCCTCGACGGTGCCGCGCGCCGAGGCGCGGAGCGTGAGGTGCTCGCCGCCCCGCGCGAGAACCACGCGGCCGGGCACCAGCGCCAGGCCCGGCTCGGCCTCGCGCACGTCCAGCGCGCTGCTCGCGTCGAGCCGGCGGGCCAGCGAGCGGGTGAAGTGGGGCGGCATGTGCTGCACGATGGCGATGGGCACCGGAAACGAGGCCGGCAGCGCCGGGATGAGCGCCTGGAGGGCGAGCGGCCCGCCCGTCGAGATGCCGACGACGAGCACCCGCGCGTCGGGGAACCGGAGCGGCGCGGGCCTCGGCGGCGCCGCCCCGGGGGCAGGGCGGAGGGGCCGCCGCCGCGCCCGGGCCGCCTGGCGGACTTTCTGGTGCAGCTCCGACTCGATCTTGGTGATGGACGTGGAGATCCGCGCGTGCTCCTTCGGGATGAAGTCGAAGGCCCCGGCCGCGAGGGCCTCGACGGTCGTCGCCGCCCCCTCCTGCGTGAGCGACGAGATCATGAGGACGGGCCGGGGGGCCTCCCGGATGAGGTGGCGCAGCGCCGTGAGGCCGTCCATCCCCGGCATCTCCACGTCGAGCGTGACCACATCGGGGTCGAGGGCGCGCACCTGCGCCAGGGCCTCCTCCCCGTCGCGCGCCGTGCCGGCGACCTGGATGTCGGGCGCACGCTCGAGCATGAGCGCGATCGCCTTGCGCACGAACGCGGAGTCGTCGACGACGAGGACGCGGATCATGAGCGGGCGCCGGTGAGGTCCACCCCGGGCGCGTCGGTGCGGGGAGCCGGTCCGTCGGCATCCCTCCGGCTCCGCCCGAGCAGGCCGCCGAGGTCGAGCACCATCACGACGCGGCCGTCGCCGAGGATGGCGGAGCCGGCGATGCACGGGGGCCGCTTGAGGAAGTCGCCGAGCGGCTTGATGACGATCTCCTTCTGCCCGACGAGCGCGTCCACGAGGAGGCCGACGCGGTGGTGGCCCACCTCGACGACGACGGCGAACTCCTGCCGCTCGGGCGGGGCGTAGCCGGCCACGGCGAGGGCGCGGCCGAGGCGGAGCAGCGGCACGACGGCCTCGCGGTGGCGGAGCACCGCCCGGCCGTGCACGGTGGTGCGGGCGGTGGTGCGGGCGGCCGGGTCCAGCTCCACCACCTCGTCCACGGCGTGGAGCGGGACGCCGAACGTCTCGTCGCCCACCCGCACGAGCAGGCTCTGGATGATGGCCAGCGTCAGCGGCAGCTTCAGCGTGAACCGCGTGCCGGCGCCCGGCGTGGACTCGATGGTGACGGAGCCGTTGAGGCGGGTGAGGTGCGTCTTCACCACGTCCATGCCGACGCCGCGCCCGGAGAGCTGGCTGACCTGCCGGGCCGTGCTGAAGCCGGGGCGGAAGATGAGCTGGAGCGCCTCGGTCTCGGTCATCTCGGCCGCCTCGCGCGCCGTGATCAGCCCCCTCTCGACGGCCTTCGCCGTGAGCGCCTCGGGGTCGATGCCGGCCCCGTCGTCTTCGACGACGAGGAGGACGTGGTCGCCCTCGTGGGCGGCGGCCAGCCGCACCGTCCCTTCGGCGGGCTTCCCGCGCGCCGTGCGCGTGGCGGCGTCTTCGACGCCGTGGTCGACGGCGTTGCGGACGAGGTGAACGAGCGGGTCGGCCAGTTCCTCGGTGAGCGACTTGTCGAGCTCCGTCTCTTCGCCTTCGAGCACGAGCCGGATCTGCTTGCCGACGTCGGCGGCGAGGTCGCGGACGAGGCGGGGGAAGCGGGCGAAGACGCGGCCGATCTGCACCATCCGCGTGCGCATGACGGCGGCCTGCAGCTCGGTCGTGACGAGGTCGAGCTGGGCCGTGGCGCCGCGCACGTCGCGGAGCGTCTGCGGCTCGGCAGCGTCGGTCCCGGCATCCGCGAGCAACTGGAGCAGGCGGTTCCGGCTCAGCACGAGCTCGCCGACGAGGTCCATGAGCGCGTCGAGGCGGTCCACCGGCACGCGGATGGTTTCCCCCCCGCCGGTGCGGGGCGTGGCCGAGGTGCCGCCGGGCTGCGCCTCGCGGGCCGGCGCCTCCGGCTCGTCGAGGGCCGCGTCGTCCGTGCCCACCTCGTCGAGGGCCGCGTCGTCCGTGTCCGCCTCGGGGAACGGTGTGCTGCCTTCGGAGAGAGCCTTGAGCCGTGTGAGGACGGGGCCGAGTTCGACGGGCTCGATGGCCCGGTCCTCGATCTGCCGCACGAGCGCGCGCATCTGGTCGAACGCGGCCAGGAGCGTGTCGAGGGTGCCGGGCTGGACGGTGAGGGTGCCGCGCCGGAGCCGGTTGAGCACGTCCTCGAAGTGGTGGGCCAGCTCCGTGAGCTGCTCCAGGCCGAGGAAGCCCGCCATCCCCTTGATGGTGTGGACGGACCGGAAGACCTGGTCGACGAGGGCGGGCGCGGGGGCGCGCTCGAGCAGGAGGAGGTCGTTGTCGAGCCCTTCGAGGAGCTCCCGCGTTTCCACGAGGAAGCTCTCGACGATCTCCTGCATGTCGTCGGCGAAGAGGGCGTCGGCGGCCATGGGTGCGGGCTGGCAGGGTGCGGGCTGGCAGGGTGCAGGCGGAAGGGCGCTCAGGCCCCGCCGAAGAGGGCGTCGATGTCGCTCTGGCTGGCCGCTTCCCCGGCACCGGGTGCGGGTGCGCTGAAGAGGGCGTCGATGTCGAACGGGGAGGAAGGGCCGTCCCCCTCCGGTGGCGTACGGCCGGCCATCACGTCGTCGGCGAGGGCCTGGGCCTGGCCGGAGCGGTCGTAGCGGGCGGCGGCGTTGAAGGTGTCGGCGTTGACGGGCGCGACCCCGTCCGCGTCGAGCGTGCCCTCCTCGGCGGTGAGCTTGTAGATGAGCGCCTTGAGGCGGGTCTGGATGGACCCGATGAGGTGGCTCACGGCAGCGATCTGCTGGGCCGTGATGTCCTGCACCTGCAACGCGATGAGGATGCGGTTGAGGTGGTCCCGGGCCTCGTCGAGGGTCGGCATGCAGGGGGCGTTGCTGGCGGGCGCCC
>CAZOJJ010000094.1:0-6229 GCA_964580105.1 uncultured Rhodothermales bacterium
CCCCGAAGCCTTGCCCTCGGCGTCTCGCCCGACGGCCGTGTCGTGGTCGGACAAAGCCGGAGTGTGGACGGTCCGGAGCCGTTCCGCTGGACGGAGGCGGGCGGCATGGAGGGCCTCGGCGATCTCCCAGGCGGAACCTACGGCGGCAACGGCTGGGCCGCCTCCTACGACGGGAGCATCGTCGTGGGTACGAGTTCGATAGAGAACGCAGGCGATGAAGCATTCCGCTGGTCTGAGGCGACGGGCATGGTCGGCCTCGGCGACCTCCCCGGCAGTAGCTTCCGCAGCGAGGCCTACGACGTCTCCGCCGACGGCGCCGTCGTCGTCGGTGTGAGCAACTCCTCGACCGGCACCACGGCGTTCCGATGGGAGGACGGTGTGATGGAGCCACTGCCCGACCTCCCCGGCGGCGACGTCCGTTCCCGGGCCTACGCCGTCTCGGCCGACGGCCGCATCGTCGCCGGCCACAGCGAAGGCCCTACCGGCGAGAGCGAGGCGGTCCGGTGGGTCGACGGCGTCGTCGAGAGCCTCGGCCTCCCCCCCGACGGCCGGGCCGACCGCGCCGCCGCCCAGGACATCTCGGCCGACGGCTCGGTCGTCGTCGGCACGGTCCACGTCACGAACCCGAACGGGAACGAGTCGTTCATCTGGCGGGAGGGAGAGGGCATGGACTACCTCCCCGACCTCCCCGGGGGGAGCCCGTTCCTTGATGTGTTCTCGGTCTCGGGCGATGGGCGCGTCGCGATTGGACAGGGCGAGGGGGCGGCCGGCTTCGAGTCGTTCATCTGGACGGAGCAGATGGGGACACGCTCGCTCCGGGAGTTCCTGGAGGTGGAGCACGGGTTCGACCTCACGGGGTGGGAGCTCGGGTTCGTAGGGCCGCAAGGGCTCAACCACGACGGGACGGTGATCGTGGGGGCGGGACGCAACCCGGACGGTGTGTACGAGGCGTGGCGGGCCGTGCTCCCGCCGTGGCCGGTGGCCTCGGAGCCGGAGGCACCCGTGTCAACCTCTCTCGCACTCACGGCTGGGCCGAACCCGTTCCGGGGCCGGACCACGTTCCGCCTCGCGCTCCCCGAGGCCAGACCCGCCACGCTCACCATTTACGACGTGCTCGGCCGCGAGGTCGCCACGCTCCACGACGGCCCGCTCGCGGCCGGCTCCCATTCCTTCGCGTGGGACGCCTCCGCGCTCCCGGCCGGGGTCTACCTCGCCCGCCTCCGCCTCGGGGACCGCGCCGAGGCCGTCCGGGTCACGGTGCTCGACTGATACCGGATCTTCGAAATGACCATGCACTCCCAGCGTGTCATCCCGGACTGGATCCGGGATCTCCAAAGGTGCCGGGCCGGACGTTCTCTGGGACCCCGAACCGTGAGATTCCCGCAGGAATCGGATCCGGGATGACACGTCCGAACGCTGGTACTCCCTACACGACCCGTTCAGCGAGCGGCCATGGCCCTACTCCTCGCGGCGCTGGAGCGTGACGTCGAGGCGACCGGGCACGGCCGTGAGGCCGGCGTACCCGACCGGGTCGAAGGCCTCCAGGTTCACCGTCATGGCGATCGAGGCCGAGAGCGACTGGTCGTCCGCGCTGCGCGCGAGCGAGAGGGGGTCCGGGAGCAGGAGCGTGGCGAGGCGCGCGGCGTCCTCCTCGTCCTCCGCCGAGAGGTGGGCCGTCGAGCGCGTGGCGGTGAACGTGCCGTTGACGAACGCGCTCGTCCCCCCCTCGACCTGGAAGCGGATCAGCACCTGGCCGGTGCCGAACAGCTCGACGCTCGTCCGCGAGGGCACGAGCCGGGCGCGCACGTCCGCCGGGGCGACGTTGCCCGCCGTCGGCACGAACCGGAGCTCGGCGAAGTCGTAGAGCCCCGCCAGCTCCTCCAGCGGCGAGGACGGGTTGTCGGTGTCGCACGCCCCGAGGAAGGCGGCGAGCAGGAGCCCGAAGGCGAGGACGAAGCAGCGAGGACAGGCGGGCATGGCGGGAGCGGCAGTACGCAGGGGACGGCGCGGAAACGGAAGGCGCGGCCCGGAAGATCCGGCGGGGTTCTCCCGGGCACAAGCCAACAACGAGCAAGCCGGCCGTTTCGCCTACGGCGTCACGCCTCCTCGGCCGCCTCGCGGGCGGCGGCCTCGGCGCCCTCCTGGAGCGGCTCGGCCCCGTCGTGCGGCATCGAGCCCCGGTGGGCGCGGAGGTACACGAAGGGGGTGTAGTGGAGGAAGTTCGAGACGCGCGCGGTGTAGACGTCGGCGCTGGCTTCGAGCTGGCGGGCGAAGTGGCTCTTGTCGTTGCCCGCGCGGAGGAGCGGCCCCCAGTTGGCGTTGACGAGGCGGCCGGCCGCCTGCGCCAGCGGCGCGATGGCCTCGTCGAGGGCGACCAGCTCGGCGCGGAGGTCGCGCATCCGCGCGTCGAGCTCCTCGGGCGTGCGGTCGGTCTGCGGACCGTAGCCGTTCGCGTTGCGCTGGCGCTCCAGGCGGAGAGCCGAGTAGCGCGCCTCCATCCGCTCCTTCTCCTCCATCATCGCTGCGAGGCGCTCCTGCTGCGGGCGGAAGGCATCCGTCGCCGCGATCTCGTCCTCGATGCTGCGGAGGACGAGCGCCGTGCGCCACCGGAACACGCTCTTGGACGACTTCACGTCCGCGAAGATGTGGTCGCCGACGTAGAGGATCTCCTCGCCGCGCAGGCCGAGGCTGGCCTCCACCAGCGCCGCGTTGCCGCCGACGTAGGCGTGCCCCTCCTCCAGCGGACCGGGATGCTCGCGCAGCAGGCCGTCCTCGCTGACGACGCGGAAGGCCGGCGCGCGCTCCGAGAAGAAGGCCGGCTTCCGCGCCCCCACGAGCGCGAGGTCGAACAGGTCGCGCCACGTCATCCCGTCCGGCAGGAACGGGTCGAAGGCGTACGCGAGCATCGGCGCGGTGTAGGCCCACTCCGAGTTCGTGATGAGGAGGATTTTCTTGCCGGCCTCCTTCTGGTCGAGCAGCGTCAGCGGGATCTCCGGGTCGCGGACGACGAAGCGGTCGGGGTCGGCCACGATCTCGGCCTTGAGGAGGCCTTCGAGGTGGGCCTCGTCGAGCGTGCGGCGGACGGCCGCGTAGAGGTCGTCGTAGCCGATGCGCTTGGGCAGCTTCCCGGCGTCGAGGAGGTCGACGAGCTGGAGGTAGAGGCCGGCTTCCGAGATCGAGAACAGCGTGTTCATGAACCGCCAGCGCGGCTCGTGGAGGTCCACGAGCGTGCGGCGGTACGTGTCGCGGAGCACGTCGAAGGGGAGCGGGCGCGTGCCGTGGAAGGCGTGCTTGATGTACCCGAAGCGGTCGGCCTTGACGACGTTGCCCAGCTCGGTGTCCACGACGAGCCCCTGCACGACGAGCTCGGGGTTGAAGACGAGGTCGTCCACGGGCCAGCCCTGCGCCTTGAGCCCGTTCTTGACGTAGGCGTAGGCCCGCTCCTCCCACACCTCGACGTGGTAGTGGAGGAGCGTATAGTCCATGTCGTACCCGATGGCCCGGATGGTCCGCAGGTTGAGCGTGCGGTTGCAGAAGAGGCCGCGCGGGTGCTGGAACGGGGCGGGCTTGGCGGCCGCGCCGTGGGTGCCGGCGCTGACGGTGGCTTCCATGGCGGATGGAAGATGGCGGATGGATGAGGGACGATGGTACGCGCCCGGCCCCGGTGCGAGTTCACGCCAGGGTTAATCCTCCCGATCTCCTCGCTCCGCCGCGCCCACGGGCGATGGGATCGAACGAGGCAGGATCGTATGGCGACGGCTCACTCCAACCATCACCCATCCTATAACGCCCCCCGGTAGCTCAGGCGGTGCGCGAGGTGCGTCGGCCTCGGGAGCTTGAAGCGGGTGGCGAGGGCGAGCGTGAGCGCCACGGCGTCGTCCAGCGTGGCGCGGTGGCCGACGGAGACGTAGACGGGCTTGACGCCCTCGCGCGTCCGCACCGCCCGCCCGACCACCTCGCCGCGATGCACGAGGTCGGCCGTACTGCCCTTCGGAGCGCCCAGCGGCCCGTGGCGGCCGACGAGGATGGACTTCGCCACGCCGAGGGCGGGCCGGTCGAGGAGCACGCCGAGGTGGCACGCGAGGCCGAAGCGGCGGGGATGCGCCCGGCCCTGCGCGTCGAGCATGAGCACGTCGGGGAGTGCGCGGAGCCGCTCCAGCGCGGGGAGGATGGCGGGGACCTCGCGGAAGGAGAGCAGGCCCGAGACGTACGGGAACGCCACCGGCCCCTCCCAGGTCGCCTCGTCCACCACCTCCAGGTCGGCGCACCGCAGGACGACGACGGCCGCGCGCACCCGGTCGCCGCGCACGCTCACGTCCAGCCCGCCCACCGTTCCGACGGCGCCGAGGTCGAGCGGCACCTCCTCGACGAGCGGCGCCAGCCGCTTCTGCACAGCGACGGCCTCGGTGGGCGTGAGGCCCCAGGCGTGGGCATGGTGGAGGTGCATGGCGACGGGGCGAGGGGTGCATCTGACGATGCATCGTCAACGGCCTTCCGTGCCCGCTGTTCTGCCCCTATCTTCGGCGCGCCATGCCGATGCGCCTCGCCTACCTCGCCGCCCTCCTCGCCCTCGCCGTGCCCGGACGCGCCCAGTCGCCCGTGGTGCCGCGTCTGGCACCGGCGCCGCTGGGTGAGGTTCTCCCGGAGGTTCTCCCGGAGGTTCTCCCGGTGGAGGCGCATGCGGCGCAACCCCGCTCCGGGGCCGCCGCCTTCGGGCTGAGCCTGCTCGTGCCTGGCCTCGGGCACCGCTATGCGAACGGCGCGTGGGGCACGGCCTCGTCCGCCCACGCCCTCGCCGACGCCGCCCTCTGGGTGGGTCTGATCGAGGCCGGCGTCCGCCTCGGGCGCGCCGAGGACAGCTACGAGACGCTCGCCGCCCTCCGCGCCGACGCCGAGGTGGAGGGGCAGGGGCGCGGCTTCTTCCTCAACCTCTCGCGCTACCGCTCCTCCGAGGACTACGTCGAGGCGCTCCTGCGCGAGCGACGGTGGAACGAGCTGGAAGAGGCGCAGCGGCCCGAGAACCAGTGGGCGTGGGCGACGGAGGAAGACTACCGGCGCTACCGCACCCTCCGCGACGACGCCGAGGCGCTCCGCCGCCGCCGGCCGGTCTACGCCGCGCTCCTCGCGGGCAACCGGCTCCTCGCCGGCGTGGGGGCCCTCCGCGCGACCCGCCGGGTGAACCGCGCCGAGGCCTCGCTCGCACTGGGACTGCCGCCGGGCGGCGCTCAGGCACCGACGGTCCACCTCTCGGTCCGTTTCTGAACGGGCTCGAAGCGAACCGGGTCAGACGCGCCGCTCGGCGTGGCCGTACCACAGGATGCCGACCGCCTTCTCGCGCGTCGGGTCGATGCCGAGCACCTGGTAGAACCGCTCGTTCTCGACGACGAGGTCGGTGATCCAGCTCGTGCGGATGGACTCGCTCCAGAGCGAGAGCGAGACGCGCTGCACGGCGGTCAGGCTCCGCTCCTCGAGGTGCGCCTGCTGCTCGGGGTCATCCACCCGGAGACACGTCACGACGACCCAGCCGGGCACGCTCCGCCACTGGTCGTAGGCCGCCTGCGCCGCCTCGATGCCGGCCTCTTCCTCGATCAGCCGTGCGTTCAGCCAGGCGATGGCCTGCGCCTTCTCCGCCCGGATGGTGTAGAAGCGCCACGGATCGACGGCGTACTCCACCGGCACGTCGCGCGTGGCGTCGAAGGCGCGGCGGAGGGCGGCGTCGAGCGAGGCGGGCTCCGCGGGGGGCATCGTGTGCAGCGCCGTGGAGGCGCAGCGCAGGTCCATGGGGCTTCGCGGCAGGGGCAGCGGCGGAACTGCAGGCGGGGGGACGACGGAACGGAATGCCGGAACGCCTCCCAAAGCCTGTGCCACGCCAGGGCATGACGAGCCCGAGCGGCGGCTCGTGCGCCCTCCCTCCATTAGCGCCTCGGTTTGTTACGCTGTCAAACGCGACCGTCTCGCCTGATTGCCTCCCCGGTGGGGCGTCGCATCGCCCTCTCGGAAGGCGAACCGCCCCACGCCGGCTCCCATTCGTAACCATTCGGGCCCGGCACCCCCCGTGACTGCGCCGAAGGTTCACACGTCGGAACGCCCCTCACCTTGACTCCTCTTTTCGCAGAACGGTATCTTTCGAGCCCTTCGCCCGCCGCCTGCGGGGCCGAACGCGGGCTCTTAGCTCAGTTGGTTAGAGCGCTACGTTGACATCGTAGAGGTCACTGGTTCGAATCCAGTA
>CAZOJJ010000095.1:0-6050 GCA_964580105.1 uncultured Rhodothermales bacterium
TCACACCTGAACCGTCCTTCGCACCCTGAGCCGGGGCCGCCGGGCCGGCCGCTCGTCCTCGTCCATAGGTCTGGTCTGTCCGTGGAAAGGAGTGTGAAGGGGCTCGTCGGAGGCAACCGGGGCGGGTGGGGGCGCGTTCATAAACGACTCGGAAAATGGCCCCGATTGTGGTAAATTCGCGGGATTCCCGGCGGCACCGACGTCGCTCCCGTTTCGGGCCGATTCCGCCCTCCCCACCGACGGACCCTATGGCTGACACGCTCCCCCCGAACGCCCTCCCCACGTCCCGCTCGAACGGCGAGTACGGCGCCTCCAACATCCAGGTCCTCGAAGGGCTCGAGGCCGTCCGCAAGCGCCCCGCCATGTACATCGGCGACGTCGGCGTGCGCGGGCTTCACCACCTCGTCTACGAGGTCGTCGACAACTCCATCGACGAGGCGCTGGCCGGCTACTGCGACCGCATCGAGGTCGTCATCCACGAGGACAACGCGATCTCCGTTATGGACAACGGCCGCGGCATCCCCGTCGAGATGCACCCGAAGGAGGGCAAGCCCGCCGTCGAGGTGGTCATGACCGTGCTGCACGCGGGCGGCAAGTTCGACAAGGACACCTACAAGGTCTCCGGCGGCCTTCACGGCGTCGGGGTGAGCTGCGTCAACGCGCTCTCGAACCGGCTCGAGGTCGAGGTCAAGCGCGACGGCGGCGTCTACCGGATGGCCTTCGAGCGAGGCCGCACCGTCGAGCCGCTGACGCAGGTGCGCGAGATGGAGCCGGGCGAGGAGACCGGCACCACCGTCACCTTCCGTCCGGACGACACCATCTTCCTCGACACGGTCTACCGCTTCGACACGCTCGCCGACCGCATGCGCGAGCTGGCGTTCCTCAACAAGGGCGTCACCATCGTCCTCGAAGACCGCCGCGAGGAGGACGCCGAGCTGGCCCGCGAGGTGTACCACTCCGAGGGCGGCCTCGCCGAGTTCGTCGCCTACCTCGACGAAACGCGCACGCCCATCCACGAGGACACCATCACCATCGAGGACGAGGACGCCGACGTGCCCGTCTCGCTGGCGATGCGCTACAACACCGGCTACACCGAGAACGTCCTCTCCTTCGTCAACAACATCAACACGCACGAGGGCGGCACCCACGTCTCGGGCTTCCGCCGCGCGCTCACCCGCGTGCTCAAGTCCTACGCCGACGCCTCGGGCCTGCTCAAGAACGCGAAGGTCGAGCTCACCGGCGACGACTTCCGCGAGGGCATCACGGCCGTGCTCAGCGTGAAGGTGGCCGAGCCCCAGTTCGAGGGCCAGACCAAGACCAAGCTGGGCAACGGCGAGGTGCAGGGCGCCGTCGAGAGCCTCGTCGGGCAGAAGCTGGCCGAATGGCTCGAAGACCATCCGAAGGCGGCCCGGAGCATCGTCCAGAAGGTGATCGTGAGCGCCCAGGCGCGAACGGCCGCCCGCAAGGCGCGCGAGCTGGTCCAGCGGAAGTCCGCCTTCGGCGGCGGCGGCCTCCCCGGCAAGCTGGCCGACTGCGCGAGCAAGGACCCCGCCGAGAGCGAGCTCTACCTCGTCGAGGGCGACTCCGCCGGCGGCAGCGCCAAGCAGGCGCGCGACCGCCACTTCCAGGCCATCCTCCCGCTGCGCGGCAAGATCCTCAACGTCGAGAAGGCCCGCCTCGACAAGATCCTCGACAACGAGGAGATCAAGAACATCGTGACCGCCCTCGGCGTCGGCCTCTCGGCCAACCCCGAGGAGTTCACCGCCGAGCGGCTCCGCTACCACAAGATCGTCCTCATGACGGACGCCGACGTGGACGGCGCGCACATCCGCACGCTGCTGCTCACGTTCATCTACCGGTACCTCCGTCCGCTCCTCGAGGCCGGCTACATCTACATCGCGCTCCCGCCGCTCTACCGCGCCAAGAAGGGGAACGAGGAGATCTACGCCTGGAACGACGACCAGCTCGCGCAGGCCGTCGCGCAGCTGGGCGGCGAGAACGCGCGCGGCGTCGGCATCCAGCGCTACAAGGGTCTCGGCGAGATGAACCCCGAGCAGCTCTGGTCCACCACGATGGATCCGGACCGCCGGATGCTCCAGCAGGTCACCATCGAAGACGCCGCCGCGGCCGACCGCACGTTCTCCACCCTCATGGGCGATGCCGTCGAGCCCCGGCGCAAGTTCATCGAGCGGAACGCGAAGTACGCGACGATCGACACCTGACCCCTCCGGCCATGGACACGAAGCGGGCGCCCGAGCCCGAGGTCATCGAAGCCCCCCGGCCCGCCGTGGAGGGAGCGACAGGGCGTGTGGCCGCCCACGACCACGCCGGGCCGAGGGAGCGGCCTGCGCTCGCGCCCGACGTCCGCGCCCGGTGTCCGCGCCCGTCTCGACCCGTGAGCCGCCGAGGCGGGGAGACCCGTCGCCCCGACGCATGAGCCCCACCGTTTCCATCGTCGTTCCGGTCTACAACGAGGCCGAGAGCCTGCCGGAACTGGCGACGCGCATTCGCGAGGCGATGGAGACGGCCGGGTACGACTTCGAGGTCTGGTTCGTGGACGACGGTTCGGCGGACGGCTCCTGGGCCGCCATCGAGGCGTTGCACGCGCAGGACGGCCGGTTCGCGGGGGTGCGCTTCCGGAAGAACTACGGCAAGAGCGCGGCGCTGGCGGCGGGCTTTGCCCGCGTCCGCGGTCGCTACGTCGCCACCCTCGACGCCGACCTCCAGGACGACCCGGCCGAGCTTCCGGCCATGGTCGCCCGGCTGGAAGCGGGCGCCGACCTCGTTTCCGGCTGGAAGCGGAAGCGCCAGGACCCACTCTCGAAGACCGTTCCCAGTCGGTTCTTCAACGCCGTCACCCGCTGGGCCTCGGGCATCCCGCTGCACGACTTCAACAGCGGGATCAAGGCCTACCGCGCCGAGGTCGTCCGGGCCGTCCGCGTCTACGGCGAGCTCCACCGCTATATCCCGCTCCTGGCCAAGTGGGAGGGGTTCACGCGGATCGAGGAGCAGCCCGTCCGCCACCACGCGCGGAAGTACGGGGCGACGAAGTTCGGCCTGGAGCGCTTCCTGCGCGGCTTCCTCGACCTCATCACGGTCATCTTCCTCACGCGCTTCGCCCGCCGGCCGATGCACTTCTTCGGCGGATTCGGCACGCTCGGCTTTCTCGTGGGCTTCGGCGTGCTGGCCTACCTCAGCTTCGTCAAGCTCTTCCTCGGCGAGCCCATCGGCGGGCGCCCGCTCCTGATCCTCGGCGCCCTGATGGTGCTCCTCGGCGCGCAGTCGTTCCTGGCCGGGTTGCTGGGCGAGATGATCGTCCGGCCCGAGATGGAGGATGCTGCGCGCTACGACGTGCGCGAGGTGCTGGCCGCGAAGGGAGCCGAGAATCGGCTCACCGCCGCACCACCAGCGTGAGGCCGTCGAACGTGCTCTCGTGGAGGTCGCCGTCGAAGTAGACGGCGTGGGCGAAGCGGAGGTCGAAGCGCTCGGTGAGGGCGGCGAAGCGGCCGTCGCCCGTGGCCCAGGAGACGGCGCGGAGCGGGCCGGCGAGGTGGAACTCGAAGCCGCGCGTCCGCACGTCGTCGAAGCCCCAGCCGTCGAAGCCGCCCCGGCTGAGGGCGACGGTTTGCGCCAGCGTCACGCGGAGGCCGTGCCGCCCGGTGACGGCGTCGCTGCCGCGTCCGAAGAGGGCATCCCGGACGGCGAGGTCGCCCAGTGTCCGCGCGTAGTGGTACCGACCTTCCTCCGGCTCACGCACGAGCGAGTGCTCGGCCTGCACCGCCACGTCGGCCTCGACGAGCCGCCAGGCACCGTGCGCCGTGGGGAGATCCAGCCCGGCCGTGCCCGACCAGCCAAGGGTGGCCGTACGCGGCAGCGCCAGACGGGTGGTGAAGCCGGAGTAGCGGACCGTCCCACCGATGTGCGTCTGCGCGTACCCCGTCGCCAGCGAAAGTGCCAGGCGCACGGAGCCGAGGCGGGGCCGGCCCAGGAGCGCCGCCACGTCCGCCTCGGCGAGGAGGCCGAGGTCGAAGGTGAAGCCGTAGAGGGACGAAACCTCGGCGCGCCCCTCGACGAACTCGGCGCGGTCGGTGGAGGTGACGTGGCGGGCGGTGCCGCCGAGGCCCACACGGACCGATCCGGTCGTCGCAGCCCCGAGGGCGAGGGCGCGGTAGCGATCCACCGGCTCGTACGACGCCTGCGCCAGGCCCGTCTCACTCACGACGGTGAGCTCGCCGAAGCGCAGCGCCGTCTCGCCCAGCCCGACGCCCAGCGAGACGGGCAGGCCGCGTGGGCGCAGGTCGAACCCCGCCGTGAGGGCGGCGCTGGCGAGCGAGAGGTCGGCGTCGAACCAGTCGGAGGCGCCGACGGGGTAGAGGGCCGTCGCGGCGCGGGCGTCGCGCGCGGCGAGGCCGAGGCGGGCGGGGTTGGCGAGGAAGCCGTAGGGGTCGGCGTCCGTGCGGGCCACGCCGGGGCTGCCCATCGCGTTGAGCGAAGGCGAGGGCGGGATCTCCAGGAAGGGGAGGGCCGTGGGTAGATTCTGCGCGCCGGATCGGGCGGAGAGCGCCACCACGACGACCGCGAGCAGCCAGGCGGCACGCATGCGACGAGGGATCAACAGGGCGGAAGGGAGCGGGCTCGCCTACGCCACACGCCCGGCCATCCCGCACCCGCTCCAGAATACCACCCGCCGATGTCATCCGGCATCGAACCAACTCCGAAGGTGAATGCCTGAGCCGCAGGGGAGCCTCCCGCGTCGTATCGCCTTGGTGGGACCGCTATCGCCCTACCGGGGTGGCATCGCACACTTCCATGAGGCGACGGGGCGCGGCCTCGAAGCGCGCGGCCACGAGGTCCGCCGCTACACGTTCCTCCGTCAGTACCCCGAGCGGCTCTTCCCCGGCCGGTCCCAGTTCGAGCCCGAGGCGGGGGGCGCCGGGGCGCTCCGCCTCCTCGACACCCTCGACCCCCGCACGTGGCGGCGCACGGCGGACCGGATCGCCCGAGACGAGGCGGACGTGGCGATCTACCCGTACTGGATGTCGTTCTTCGCACCTGCGTTCGGGACGCTCGTCCGGCGGCTGAGGCGGCGCGGCGTGCCCTCCGTCGGGATCGTCCACAACGCGCTGCCGCACGAGCGGCGGCCGGGCGACCGCGCCTTCGCGCGCTACGCGCTGGGCGCCAGCGCCGGCCTCCTCGTCCTGTCCGACAAGGTGCGGGAGGACGTCGAGCGCCTCCGCCTCGGCGTGCCGGTGCGGCAGGAGGCGCATCCGGTCTACGAGGGGTTCGGAGCGCCCGTCCCGCAGGCCGAGGCGCGCGCGGCGCTGGGGCTGCCGCCGGACGTGCCCGTGCTCCTCTTCTTCGGCTTCGTCCGTCGCTACAAGGGCCTGCACGTCCTGCTGGACGCGATGCCCCGTCTGCAGGCGCGCATTCCGGACGCCCGCCTCGTCGTCGCAGGCGAGTTTTACGGAGACGAGGCCGCACTCCGGGCGCAGGCGGCGCCGCTGGGCGAGGCCGTCCGCTTCGATGCCGAGTACGTGCCGGAAAGCCGGGTGGCGCTCTACTTCTCGGCGGCGGACGTGGTCGTGCAGCCGTACGTCACGGCCACGCAGAGCGGCGTGGCGCAGGTCGCCTTTCACTTCGGCCGCCCCGTCGTGACGACGGACGTAGGCGGGCTGGCCGAGGCTGTCCCGGACGGCGAGGCCGGGCTGGTCGTCCCGCCCGAAGACCCCGGGGCCCTGGCCGACGCGCTGGCGCGCTTCTTCGAGGAGGGGCTGGCCGAGCGGCTGGCGGAGGGCGTGCGGCGCGAGCGCGTGCGGTACTCGTGGAACCGGCTGATCGGCGCCGTCGAGGCGCTGGTAGAGGAGGCGCTACGCTGACCGGCGGCGCTCGACCGTCGCTATACTAGGCTGTGTCTGGAAAATGGGGAGTAGCTTCGGCGCGGTCTGACACCGCCCCGCTGCCTCCGAGACGGCACGCCCTCACCGACGCCCAGTGAGCGCGCATCGCCCACCTCTTCGAACCGGCCTCGGCCAGGGGACGCCCCGGGCGAC
>CAZOJJ010000096.1:0-3836 GCA_964580105.1 uncultured Rhodothermales bacterium
AACCAGTGATTAGGCGGAGCGAATCCGCATAACCACGCTGGGAAAAAGCGGACCCGTTCCGGATAACACGAGCGCCCCACGCTACTGCGCGAACCGCCCGATGCCAAGATAAGCGGCCTTCCCTCCCCCTACAACACGCAGCACACCCCGGGATGTGGGTGCGAGGATGTCGAACGCATTTCGTACTATACGGAAGCGTTCCGTATAACCAGCGGAATTCGGACCCTCATGAACACGGCCCCGTGAACCGATCCCACCCCGGCCCTGGAACCGGCGGGAACAAGCTCCTTGCGCGTGTCCGCGCTGCCTGCCGCCTCCGCCACTACAGCTACCGCACCGAACAGGCCTACGCGGACTGGGTCCGGCGCTTCTGCCTCTTCCACCGTGACGCGGAAGGCCGACCGCGCCACCCGGACGAGATGGGCGCCGACGAGGTCCACGCCTTCCTCGCCCACCTCGCCGTCGAGCGCGACGTGGCGGCGGCCACCCAGCGCCAGGCGCTCTGCGCCCTCGTCTTCCTCTACGCGCATGTCCTCGGCCGGGAGCTCGGCCACCTCGGCGATGTGCCCCGGCCCCGGCGGCGAAAGAAGCTGCCGGTCGTGCTCTCCGAGCCCGAGGTCGAGCGGGTGCTCGCCCGGATGCACGGCCGGTACCGTCTCTTCGTCGGCCTCCTCTATGGCTCGGGCCTCCGCCTGATGGAAGGGCTCCGCCTTCGCGTCAAGGACCTCGACTTCGACCTCCATCAGATCATCGTTCGCGACGGGAAGGGTGGCAGGGACCGCGTCACGATGCTCCCGGACCAGCTCGAAGACGGCCTCCGGGTGCAGGTAGAGCGCGTGCGGCTCCTCCACCGGTCCGACCTCGACGACGGCTTCGGGGCGGTCTACCTCCCGCATGCGCTGGCGGTGAAGTACCCCGGCGCCCCGTACGCGCTCGGCTGGCAGTACGTCTTCCCGGCCCCGCACCGGAGCGTAGACCCGCGCGCCGGCGTCGAGCGGCGGCATCACCTCTCGGAGTCGTCCGTCCAGAAGGCCGTGCGCGAGGCGGCGCGCCGGGCCGGGGTCGTCAAGCCCGTCTCGCCCCACGTCTTCCGGCACTCCTTCGCCACCCACCTCCTCGCACGCGGCGCCGACATCCGCACGGTGCAGACGCTCCTCGGCCACGCCAGCGTCAAGACCACGCAGATCTACACGCACGTCCTCGGCCGGGGCGGCCTCGGCGTCGTCAGCCCGCTCGACCGGCTGGCAACGGAATAAACCCCCGGCACCCCTCGGCACCGGGGGCGTGCGCCCCGAGGCGGGCGGCCTCGGGACGAGCGTGGGCAGGGCTATGCGTTGATCGCGCGGCCGTAGGCGTCGCGGGCGGCCTCCATGACCGCCTCCGAGAGCGTCGGGTGCGGGTGCATGGCCTCCATGATCTCGTGCGCCGTCGTCTCCAGCGCGCGGGCCGTGACGATCTCGGCGATCATCTCGGTGGCGTCGCGGCCGATGATGTGGCAGCCGAGGACCTCGCCGTACTTCGCGTCCACGATCATCTTCACGAAGCCGGTCTGGTCGCCGATGGCGGCGGCCTTGCCGGAGGCCGTGAACGGGAATTTGCCCACCTTCACCTCGTAGCCGGCCTCCTTCGCCTTCGCCTCGGTGAGGCCGACCGAGCCGATCTGCGGCACGCAGTAGGTACAGCCGGGCACGTTCGTGTAGTCGATGGGGTGGGGGGCGTGGTCGAGCCGGCCCTCGGCGTGAGCGATGGCCTCGACGCACACGATGCCCTCGTGGCTGGCCACGTGCGCCAGCCACGGCGCGCCGATCACGTCGCCGATGGCGTAGAGGCCGTCCACGTTGGTGCGGTAGAACGCGTCCACCCGGATGGCGCCGCGCTCGTGGGCGACACCGACCTCGTCGAGGCCGAAGCCCTCCACGTTGCCCACGACGCCGACGGCCGAGAGCACCTGGTCCACCTCCATCGTCGCGGTCCCCTTCTTGGTCTGGATCGTGACGACGCACCGCTCGCCGGAGGTGTCCACGGACTCCACCGAGGCCGAGGTGATCACCTTGACGCCCATCTTCTTGTAGGCCCGCTCCAGCTCCTTCGACACGTCGGCGTCCTCGACGGGCACGAGCCGGTCCATCAGCTCGACGATCGTCACCTCGGTGCCCATGTGGTGGTAGACGTAGGCGAACTCGACGCCGATGGCGCCCGCGCCGACGACGAGCATCGAGCCCGGCCGCTCCGTCTGGAGCATCGCCTGGCGGTAGTCGATGATCTTCGTCCCGTCGATGGGCAGCGAGGGCAGCTCGCGCGCCCGCGCGCCCGTGGCGATGATGACGTGGCGGCCCTCGATCTCCACGTTCTCGCCCACGGTGTCGCCGTCCATCGTCTCGCTCGGCTCGACCCGGATCTTGCCGCCGCCGAGGAGGGTGGCCTTGCCCATCACGACGTCCACCTTGTTCTTCTTCATCAGGAAGCCGACGCCCTTGTTCATCTTGTCGGCCACGCCGCGCGAGCGCTTGACGACGGCGGCGAAGTCGGGCGTCACGGCGCCGTCGAGGGTAAAGCCGTAGTCGCCGAGGTGGCGGGTGATGGAGGCGACCTCGGCGCTCTTGAGGAGCGCCTTCGTCGGGATGCAGCCGATGTTGAGGCACACCCCGCCGAGCTTGTTTTTCTCGACGATGGCGGTCTTGAAGCCGAGCTGGCTGGCGCGGATGGCGGTCTCGTAGCCACCCGGCCCGGAGCCGATCACGACGACGTCGTAGGAGGCGTTGGCCATGACGGAATGGGGATTGGAGGAGGCGCAGCGTGCGCGAGGGGAGTCGGGGGAGGATACCGCCGCGCCGGGCGCGGGGTGTCCCGGCGGCGTTGAAGAGCCTGCGGAAAGTAGGGGCGAAGTGAGAAGGGCGAAGTGAGAAGGGCGATGTGAGAAGGGCGAGGTGAGAAGTTGGAAGGGGTCGGCCGACGCCCCTTCTGACTTCCTACTTCTCACTTCTCACTTCCAGATCGTCCACGACGGCGACGACGATGACGTTGGCCGGCGTGCGCGGCGCGCCGGGTGGGAGGCCGGCGTCCATGAGCTGCTGCACGACGGCGCCCTGCTTGGCTGTGAGCACGAGGTCGCCCACGCCGGCGTCGAAGTGGGGGTCGAGGGCGACCTCCTCGGCTGCCCCGCCGAGGGGGGCGCCGTCGAGGCCGACGCGGCGGACGAGCAGCAGCTTCGCCTCGCGCAGCCGCTCGCTCTTGCGCGTGGCGACGACGGTTCCGGTGACGCGGCAGAGGTTCATGGGCAAACGCTGTACTGTGAAAGGCTATGTGTCCGCGTCAGAACGGGCGGGCCTCCGGTAAATTTCGCGCCGCAAGCACGAACGCGGCCCCGCCGGTTGTTCGGCACGACGATCCGGTGTAGTTTTTTTAGCGTGATCGAGCAGGCCGTCTCCCACCACACAGGCGGCCCCCTTCTCTCGGTGACGTTCCCTACCACCCCATCACCACCCGCACCATGTACACCACGAAAGGCATCGAGGCCGTGGCCACCATCACGGAGCTCCGCTCGAAGACGTCCGAGCTGATCGAGAAGGCGAAGGACTTCGAGGGCATCATGATCCAGAAGAACAACGAGCCTTACGCCGTGCTCGTATCCTACGACAAGTACATCGCCCTCATCGGCGGTGGGAAGAAGAAGTAGGGTGCCGAGTCCGCCACCCGTACCGGCGCGAGGGCGCAGGGCTCCGGCTCCGCGCCCTCGCCGCGCGTGGGGGCGGCCCGCCCGGCCGGTCATTCGCCGATGAGTGTCATTCGCCGATGAGTGTCATTCGCCGATGAGTGTCATTCGCCGATGAGTGTCA
>CAZOJJ010000096.1:3936-6030 GCA_964580105.1 uncultured Rhodothermales bacterium
TTCGCCGATGAGCCGCTTGAGCTCGGCAATGCGGCGGACGACCTGCTCGCGGTCGAGGTCGCGGTAGCGGGCGGGGAGCATCGAGCGGCTGGTGCACTCCATCACGGCGGCGAGCGTCTGCAGTTCCACCTCCATCGGGTACGACGGCGGCAGGAAGTCCTCGACGGCCGCTTCCAGCACGTCACCCGAGACCCGGAGCATCTCGGCGGAGGCCGGGGCGGGGGGCGGCGCGGCGCCGTCGCCGGAGGGCGGGGCGGTGGTGGGGGCGTTCTGCGTGGCGGCGCGGAACTTGGCGCGGGTGAGGAGCGCCTCCATGTCGGCCCCGGAGAAGGTGCGCTCGCCGTCGAGCAGCGCGTCGGGCACCTCCTCCATCGGGAGGACGACCTTCGTCTTCTTCATCATCACGCGGATGAGCTCCTCGCGGTCCTCGCGCGTGGTGGGGTAGAAGAGGGCGAGGTGCTCCTCGGCGCGCCCCTGGCGCTTGAGGTCCACCGGCATGAGGTCCGGCCGGGCGGTGACGAGGAACCAGATGATCTTGCCGCGGAATCGGGTGTCGCTCATGGCCTGGGCGATCTGGCCGAAGACGCGGCTGGAGACGCCGCTGTCGCCCTGGGCGTCGCGGTCGCCGAGGGCGGCGTCGGCCTCGTCGATCATCACGGCCACGGGGTTCATCGCTCGGAGGAGCGTGAGGATCTTCTCGAGGTTCCCCTCGGTGACGCCCTGCCACTGGCTGCGGAAGTTCTTCAGCTTCACCATCGGGATGCCGATCTCGCCCGCGAAGGTGGTGATGAGGAACGTCTTGCCGGTGCCGACGGGCCCGGAGACGAGGTAGCCCATCGGCATCACGTCCGGGCGGCCCTGCTTGATGGCCTCGGCGGCGGCGCGGAGGTGCGCCTTCGCCTCGGCGTGGCCGGCCACCATGTCGAGGTTGAAGTCGGTCTCGACGAACTCCAGCAGGCCGTAGGCCTCGGCCTCGATGAGCTCCTTCTTCTTCTCGGTGAGCTGCTCGAACGAGAGGCGGACGCGGTTCTCGACGGTGTCGGCGAGGATGGTGCGGAGCTGGACGTACCCGAGGCCGGCCGTGTTCTGCGCCAGCGCGAAGGGGCGGACGTCGGAGAGGTCCTCGAACGCCTTCGCCCGCGCGCCCTGCCCGAGGAACCAGGCGATGAACGCCTGCCGGGCGGCGGCGTCCGGCATCTCGACCTCGATCTCGGCGTTGTAGGGGCTCTGGATGAACTGGCGGTTGAGGTCCGTCAGGTTCTCCGTGACGAGCACGCAGGTGAAGTCGCTCTCGAGGAGGAGGGGGTCGTGGCTCCACTTCTGGAGGGTCACGAGGGCGCCGCGGTCCTCGGCCGAGTACTGCGAGGCCTCGGCCATGGGCACGACGGTTTCGGCGTAGTCCACCACGATGGCGACGCGCTTGCCCTCGCCGAGGCGGATGCGGAGGTAGTTGTCGAGGAGGGCGAAGACGCGGACGGGGTCCTTCGGCAGCCGCTTGGCGTACTCCGTCCCGAAGATGGTGTCGTAGCCGGAGAGGGCGCGGTTGAAGTCGGCCTTGGAGGCCTGGTCGAGGAAGTGGATGCCGTCGGAGCGGTCGTAGAACAGCACCACGTCGCGCCCGGCGAAGAGGTCGTCGGCGAGGAAGTGGCGGAGGGCGACGTAGGTGCGGGCGCCCTGGGCGTCCTCCGTCGGCACGAGGTCGCGGACGTTGCCGTGGAGGATGAACTGGTTGAGCGTCTTGGTGAAGTACTTCCGGGCGAGGGCCTTGGCCCAGGGCGGGTAGTGGCCGATGACGGCGTCGAGGTCGGGCTGGGGCATTGCCGGGTGCGGAGTGAGGAGTTCGGAGGGGTGAGCGGCGGGTACGGCATTCCAGCCGGGAATGAAACGGCATTCCGGGGATGAAAAGGTACGGACGGTGGCGGTGGGACGGCGGCGGAGTGGTAACGTAGGGGCGGCTTTCGCGCCGTTCCGGCCGGGCAGCCTCCTCCGAACGCCGCGCGCCGGCAACGCTGGGCGCCGGCAAGGATCTCTCATTTCGCACTCCCGCTCCGCACTCCCGCTCCGCACTCCCGCTCCGCACTCCCGCTCCGCACT
>CAZOJJ010000097.1:0-5735 GCA_964580105.1 uncultured Rhodothermales bacterium
GGCGTCCGCTTCGGGCGTCCGCTTCGGGCGTCCGCTTCGGGCGTCCGCTTCGGGCGTCCCCACGACGGCCGGGTTTTCTTTTGCGGGCGCGGGGCTTCGGCTCTTGCATCCCGTCCCGGCGATGGGCAGCTTGCCCTTTGTCCGTCGGTTCCTGCCATGCCCCGCACCTTCACGGCTCGCATCGAGGCTTCCAGCGGCGGCGGCGCCTACGTCACCGTCCCCTTCGACGTCGAGGCCGCCTTCGGCGCGAAGCGCCCGCCCGTGCAGGTCACGTTCGACGGCGTGCCGTACCGGGGCACGCTCGCCCGCATGGGCGGGCCGGATCACATCCTGATCGTCCTCAGGGCCATCCGCGAGCAGATCGGCAAGCAGCCCGGCGACACCGTTGAGGTGACCGTCGCGCTCGACGACCGGCCGCGCGAGGTGGAGGTGCCGGAGGACCTGGCCGAGGCGCTCGCGCCGCACGCCGAGGCGCGCGCCTTCTTCGACGGCCTCAGCTACACGCACCGCAAGGAGTACGTGCAGTGGATCGAGGAGGCCAAGCGGCCCGAGACGCGGCGGCGCCGGATCGAGAAGGCCGTCGCGATGCTCCGGGAGGGCAGAAAGAGCCGGTAGCCCCGCCTCAGTAGAGCGAGCGGACTACCCGTCCTCGCCCCGCAGGCGAGCGAGCGTCTCCGGGTCGAGGAGGTCCGCCAGCGTAGCGCCACCGCCGCGCGACGGGCGCGGCTTCTTCGCCTTTTTCTCGGATCTGGGCGCCGGCGGGGCCTTCGCCTCGACCGGCGCAGGGGCTTTCGGTGAGGGCGGCGCCGTCAGGTCCACGATCTTCGTCAGAATCGGGCTGGCCTGCTTCCGCTTTCGCTTCCAGGACGCCGGCTCGGTGGAGGGGGTGCCGTCGGAGGAGGAGAGGTCGAGGACGAAGCCGCCGGGGCGCGGCGAGGCGGCCTCGGGCGGGGCGTCGTCGTCTCGGGCAGCGTCGGGTTGGCGCGGAGCGTCGGACACGGCGGGGTGCGCGGGTTCGGAGGGCTCGGGGTACCCGCGAGCCGGCGATCCGATCCCGTCAGGGGGCGGGCACGTTGCCCGCGGCCATCCCGTCGCCTCCGGAGAAGGCGGTTTCGGCGGGCGGCATGGCGGCGCGGCGCTGGGGCGGGGCGTCGGCCGGGGCGGCGCGGAGGATGACGCGGAACACGCTGCCCTGGCCCTTGAGGCTCGTCACCGTGATCTGCCCGCCCATCAGCTCGACGAGCCGCTTCGTGATGGCGAGGCCGAGGCCGGACCCCTGCCCGTTCCGGTCGCGCTCGCTCTCCTCGCGCCGGAACTCGTGGAACAGGTGCGGGAGGAATTCGGGGTCGATGCCGACGCCGGTGTCCTGCACCTCCAGGCAGACCCAGTCGTCCTCGGCGGCGACGCGGAGGCGGACGCCGCCCTGGTCGGTGAACTTGAAGGCGTTCGAGAGGAGGTTGTCGAGGACGCGGGCGAGGGCGCCGGTGTCGGCCCAGGCAATGGCGTCGATGCCGGTGCCCTCGACGAAGAAGGCGAGGTCGCGGGCGTCGGCGCGGCGCTGGAAGTCGGCCGTGGCCGCCTCGACGATGGGCATCACGTCCACCGCTTCGAGCTGGGGCGTGTTGTCGCCGGCTTCGAGGCGGGCCATGTCCATGACCGAGTTGAGCGTCTGGAGCAGGCGTTCGCTGCTGTGCAGGATGGTGTCGGCCATCTCGCGCTGTCCGCCCTCCGCCTCGTCGGTCAGGATCTCGGCGAAGCCGAGGATGGCCGTGAGCGTGCTGCGGATCTCGTGGCTCATGCTCGCCAGGAACGCACTCTTCGAGCGGGCGACGGCCTCGGCGCGGTCGAGCTCGGTCTGCATCGCGGCCACCTCGCGGCGGTGTGCGCTGACGTCGTGGAGGACGATCTGCACGGCGGTCTGCCCGTCGAAGGCGACCGGGGCGGCGAAGAGGCGGACGTGCCGTTCGGCGCCGCTGGTATCCACGAGGCGGACGTCCGTCGGGGGCGGGGCGTCGTGGGGCGCAGCGGCGAGGAAGGCGGCGAGGGCGGCGGTGTCCGACGGGGCGGCGAAGGTCGTCAGGCGGCGGTCGTCCCGCAGCGTATCGCCGAGGTCGAGGAGGTCGCGGGCGTGGGCGTTGGCGAAGAGCAGCTCGCCCGCCAGGCCGGCGACGAACACGATGGGGACGGGGGCGTCCTCCACGGCCGCCATCCAGCCGTGTCCGTCCGCCTCGTGTCCGTCCGCCTCGGCGGACGACGCGAAGAGGGGAAGGAGCGCCGCGCGGATCGCGGGGAGGTCGGCCTCGGGCCAGGCGGCGGGGCCGTCGAGGAGGGCGAAGCCGTCGTGGCGCGGGGAGGGGAGGGCTGCGAGGTGCCGGAAGTCCCGGCCCGCCAGCGCGTCCGGGATGCCGCCGCCCGTGGCGACGGCGGGGGTGGCTACGCGGAGCGCGAGCGTTTCGCTCGGCGCGAACAGCGGGGCGGCATCCGCGGTGTGCCAGGCGGCGGCGCAGACGGCCGGGCCGTCGTCCGATACGACGAAGAGGGCGGCGCGCGTTGCTCCGGCAGCGACGGCCACGCGGCCGAGCGCTTCGTTTCGGGCGTCCTCGTCGTCCGCCGGGCGGGCGGCGACGGTAAGGGCTACGTCGGCGAGGGCGTCGCGGCGGGCGGCCCGGACGGCGGCATCCTGGAGCCGGGCCTGGCTCTGCTGGAGGCCGGCCGTGGCCTGCTGCAGCGACGCCTGCGCCGCGTCGCGCTCGGCGCGCGCGCGGATCAGATTCAGCGACGGCTCCACGAGCGCGCCGAGGTCGACGAGCATGGCCAGTCCCTCGCCGTTGAGCTCCTGGGCCGCCGGGTCCATGATGGCGAGGGTGCCGAGCGTGAAGCCCTCGCTGCTCTTGAGCGGCACGCTGGCGTAGAACCTCACCTTCGCCTCGCCGTGCACGAGCGGGTTCCGCGCGAAGCGGGCGTCGGCCGAGGCGTCCGCCACGGCCAGCGGGAGGTTGGGGCCGACGGGGCGCTCGCAGAGGACGGCGTCGGCGGGAAGAGCGGCCGGGTCGAAGCCGTAGGCCACCTTGACCGTCTCCGCCTCCCCCTCGCGCAACGTGAGCGCAGCGTACGCGACGCCGTAGAGCTGGGCCGTCACGCGGACCAGCCGGGTGAGCTCGTCTTCGCTGACTTCGTGATCGAGGACGAAAAAGCGCTTGAGGGCGTCGAGGCGCTGCTGTTCGTCGGCGGGCAGGGACATGGGGTGGCGGCGGAGCGTGCACGCGCGAGTATCGGCCGTGCGAAGCCGACTTTAAGACGCGGGGCGATTGGAAGCCCGGCGTGTCGAGGTGGCGTATCATCGGCCGTTTCTCCAACGTCCGGTGTCATGCTCCCTCCCAGGCAAGCTTTCCAACTCGACCTCACGCACGAACTCGCGGTGACGCGGCGGCTGCTCGAACGCCTCCCCGACGACCGCTTCGGCTGGCAGCCCCACCCGAAGTCCATGACGCTCGGCGACCTCGGCACGCACGTCGCCAATCTCCTCACGTGGCAGCTGATGATCCTGCAGACCGACGGCCTCGACCTGGCCCGGCCGATCCCGCGCCGGGAGGCGGCGGCCGACCGCAACGCGCTCCTCGCCGAGTTCGACGCGAAGGCCGAGGCCCTCCACGCGGCCCTCGAGGCGGCCTCGGACGACGACCTCGCAGCGAAGTGGACGCTCCGGCGGGGCGAGCAGGTGCTGATGGCGCGGCCCCGCCTCGCCGAGCTCCGCGCGATGGGCCTCCGGCACATGGTCCACCACCGCGGCCAGCTCAGCGTCTACCTCCGCCTGCTCGACGTGCCCCTGCCCCCCATCTATGGCCCCACGGCCGACGAGGCGCTGGCGTTCTGACGGCGGAAACGGCCCGGCCTTTCACCCGTTCTCTATTTGCCGGGGGCGAACCCGACGCCGTACTTTCAAGGCCCTCCTCGGGGTGTGGCGCAGCCCGGTAGCGCGCTTCGTTCGGGACGAAGAGGTCGTGGGTTCAAATCCCGCCACCCCGACATCGAGAATCGGCTTCCCTGCCCGCAGGGGGGCCGATTTTTCGTTGGGACGGCCCCGGATCTCAGCGGGAGGTGGGGAAGGGCAGCCGGCTCGTACGTTCGGTCGTCCGTGTCTCCGCTTCGCCGATGGAACTGCGCCCGAATCCCGCGCACAAAACCCGCACGCTCGGCCTGCTCGCGATCGGCGAGCTGCTGGCGATGGGCCTCTGGTTCTCCGCCTCGGCCGTCGTGCCGCAACTCGCGGCGGCCTGGAACCTCAGCGGCAGCCAGCAGGCCTGGGTCACGATGAGCGTGCAGCTCGGCTTCGTGGCCGGCGCCCTCGGCATCGCCGCGACCAACCTGGCCGACCGGGTGGCGGCACCCCGGCTGATCGCCCTCAGTGCCGTTTTCGGGGCCGCCTGCACGGCCGCCATCGCGCTGCTCGTGGACGGCCCGGCGCCCGCCCTCGTCCTGCGCTTTCTGACGGGGATGGCGCTGGCCGGCGTCTACCCACCCGGCATGAAGCTCGTCGCGACGTGGACGCGCGAGGACCGGGGTTTTGGCATCGGCCTGCTCGTCGGGGCGATCACGGTGGGTTCGGCGCTGCCGCACCTGCTCGGAGCCTTCTCCGTCTTTCCCGAGGCGGGCGGGCTGCCGCCCTGGCGGCCCGTGCTGCTGGCGGCGTCCGCGCTGGCGTTCGCGGGGGCCGGGCTCGTCGGCGGGCTCGTCCGCGAAGGCCCGTTTCTGGCGAAGGCCGCGCGGTTCGACTGGCGTCTCGCGGCGGAGGGGCTGCGCCATCGTCCGACGCGGCTGGCGAACGTCGGCTACTTCGGCCACATGTGGGAGCTGTATGCAGTGTGGGCGTGGGCGCCGGTGATGCTGCTGGCGAGCTACGAGGCGGCGGGCTGGCCCGCCTCGGGCGCGCGCGTGGCCGGGTTCGGCGTCATCGCCGTCGGCGGCGCGGGGGCCGTGCTGGCCGGGCGGCTGGCGGACCGGCTCGGGCGGACGCGCGTGACGACGTGGAGTCTCCTCGCCTCGGGCGCCTGCGCGCTCACGGCGGGGTTGCTCTTCGACGCGCCGGGCCTGCTGACGGCGCTCTGCCTCGTGTGGGGCTTCGCCGTCGTGGCCGACAGCGCCCAGTTCAGCACGGCCGTCAGCGAACTCGGCGACCCGCGCTACGTAGGCACGGCGCTGACGGTGCAGACGAGCCTCGGCTTCCTCCTCACGCTGGTGACCATCCGGGGCGTCCCGCCGCTGGTGGAGGCCGTCGGGTGGCGGTGGGCGTTCGCGGTGCTGGCGCTGGGGCCGGCCGTCGGTGTGTGGAGCATGCAGCGGCTCCGGCGGCTGCCCGAGGCGGTGCGGATGGCTTCGGGCAACCGGTAGGGCGAGGGCTACGCCGCGATGGGGAAGGCCCGGCGGTGATGCCAGGCTCGCTGCGTTGCTACTCCCTGAGCCACGGGCGCCGGATCGACGGCCGCAGCACCGCGACGCCACCAGGATTCCACTCCGCAATCATCTCGCCATCGCGGCGGCCGCGGATCGTGTGGAGGGTGTCGTTGAGCGGCCGCCGGAGTTACACGCCCGCTACGCACGTCTTTGCAAAACCTCACACGGATCTGCAATCGAGCCGCCGAACGCAAAACGCCCCAGATCGGCCGAAACGGGGCTGTCTGGGGCGCCTTGCGTAGCTGCCCGCGGAGGGCTCGAACCTCCAACCTCCTGATCCAGAG
>CAZOJJ010000098.1:0-5625 GCA_964580105.1 uncultured Rhodothermales bacterium
GTCTTCGTGCGCCTCCGCAAGCAGGTGGAGAACCACGTCCGGCACAACGCGAAGTACGCCGTGCTGTGCACGCGGGGGGTGATGCTGCTCCGGGAGGGGGAGGAGCCCTCGGAGGAGGCCGTCGGTGCCGCCCGTCCTATCAGCCAGGCGGAACACCTTGACGTGCTGGAGTCGCTCTCGATCGGCCTGCCTAGCTCCACGCACCAGTTGTCGAATGAGTGGGGGCCCCACCGTCTGTGGCGGGGATACGCTCGTCTAGCGGCCGTACAGACGGAGCCGGAGTGGTCCAGTGCGGCGTTCCTCGCGCGCCGCCAGCAGGAGTACTACGCCTACCTCCTCGGCCTCGCTGCCCTGCGGCACGAACTGAGGGGGAAAAGGGTCTCCGATGCGGCCGATGAGGGGGCGCTCGCCGAGTACGAGGCGTTCCTCGGCCGGTACCGAGGGCCAGCCCTCCGCGTCCTCCTCCTCGACGACGAGGTGGCGATGGGGTGGGGGGAGGCCGTGCGCGCGGTGCTGGAGCGGGAGGGGGTACTCGAGGTGGACACGTCGCTCGGTGGCGTAGACTTCGACGCCGAGCGAGGCCGCGTACAGGCGAAGGTGGACGAGGGGTGGGACCTCGTCCTAGCCGACCTCCGTACCTCCGGTAAAGACCACTCCGGTGTGCCCTCGCGCGGGGCGTTGCAGTACGCCGGGGCGGAGTGGATCCGACAGATCAAGAAGCACCACCCCGAGACGGCGGTCGTGGCGTTCACGGCCTCGAACAAGGCGTGGAGCGTGCAGGAACTCCGGGAACTCGGGATCGACGGCTACTGGGTGAAAGAGAGTCCCGAGTTCGGCGTGGACGAGGGGTACAGCGAGGCCAACGCCGCGCGTCTGCTCACGACGGTGCGTAAAGCGCTGGAGCCTCGGATCGAGGCAAGGCCCGTGTGGGAGCTCTACGCGGAGCTCGACCGACTCGCCAAGCGGAAGGCCTACGTCGCCGGCTGGGCGCAAGGGACAGGCCGGAGCGACCTCGAGGTCGGGGCGGGGGCCCGGCTCGACGCGATCCGACGGCGTCTCCTGCGCGCTTACGGCTTCCTGGTGCAGCAGCGGTCGGCGCACGCCGAGAATGCGTTTGCGCTGGACCGGTACGACCTCGCCTTCCTTTCACTGTGGGGCATCGGCAACGAGGTCGTTTCCCTGGCCTACGCAGACCCGCCGTACAACCACGACCGCGTGCCGTCGTCGCGCCGTGATGCGGCGTTCGTCCGTCGCCATCCGGTCTCGGGCGAACGCGAAGTCTACTGGTCGCTTCGGAAAGGCGAGAAGGCTTCGAAACCGTCTGGTGTGCCCCCTCCCCTCGAGCGAGACCTGTGCCCGAAGGACGGGGGGTGGCCGCTCTGGCCGGGCTCGCGCAGGGACACGGCACGCATCGCCTGGCTCGCTGCGACGGTAGGCGGCGATGCGATGATGAAGCGTTATGATGAGAAAAAGTACGCGGGCCGGCCTGGTCTCCGGGAACTCCGCAACCAGCTGGAAGACGCCCACGGGGACGCACGAAGCGTCGAGCACGCCACGCTCGATGACGTCCACGCCTTGTGCGAGCTGTGGCGTGCGGTGCTTGTGACGCCCTACGAGAAGCCGTGAGTGTCCTCGTCGTCGATACAGAGACGACGGGTCTCCGCGCCGCCGAAGGCGGCGCCGGGCGGCTGGTGCAACTCGCCTGGGTCCGCCTCGACGGGGACGGGCGGGAGGTCGAGGCGCGGTCAGTGCTGGTCCGCCCCGACGGCTTCGAGATCCCCCCCGAGGCTACCGCCGTCCACAGGATCACGACGGCGCGCGCGCGGGCCGAAGGGATCCCCCTCGCCCACGCCCTCGCCGCGCTGGCGGAGGCCGCCGCCGGCGTGCAGGGGGTCGTCGCGCACAACGCCGACTTCGACCGGGCCGTTCTCGCGGCCGAGGCGGGGCGGCTGGGGATCCCGGATCCTTTGGGTGGGAGGGGCTGGACGTGCACGATGCGCGCAGGCGCCCCCGTGTGCCGCATCCCCCGCCCAGGTGGCTGGAAGGTGCCTACGCTGGAAGAGCTCCACCGACACCTGTTCGGCACGGCCTTCGACGGCGCCCACGATGCCCTCGCCGACGCGCGCGCGGCGGCCCGGTGCTACGCCCGGCTCCGCGAGGCGGGCGCGCTCGAAGGGTCGGAGCGCCCGAGCGCCCCGCCGCCCACGGCCGAGCAAGCACGTGCCCTGGAGGCGCTGGAGCGTTTCATGGACAGCCGGCGGGCGGCCTTCGTCCTCCTCGGTGCGGCCGGCACTGGCAAGACGACGCTCCTCGCCCACGTCGCCGCGCTGGCGGAGACCAGGGGGCGGACGGTCCGCCTCCTTGCCCCGACGGGGCGCGCAGCCCGCGTGGCGGCCCGGCACGCGCGGCGCGAGGCGCAGACGATCCACAGCCACCTCTACAGCTACCAGGAGATGCAGGCGGAGGGGGACGACCCGGAGGCGACTGTGGCCCTCGTGTTCGGGCTGCGGGAGAACGACGGCCCGCCGGGCACGCTCTACCTCGTCGACGAGGCCTCGATGGTCTCGGACACGAAGGAGGCGGAGGAAGGCGGGCTGCTCCGGTTCGGGAGCGGGCGGCTCCTGTCCGACCTCGTCCGGTTCGCCGCCCTCCACGACCGAGAGCGGGGGCACCAGGTGGTGTTCGTGGGCGACCCGGCGCAGCTCCCGCCCGTGGGGTCGCCCGACAGCCCCGCGCTCTCCGCGCGCGCCCTCGCGGAGCGCCACGGCCTCGACGCCGAGGCCTTCGAACTCACCGAGGTGCTCCGCCAGCGTTCGGGGAGTGGGATCCTCGCCAGCGCCCACCGCATCCGCCGCCAGATCGGCGCCGGCGACTTCGCCTCGCTCGCCCTCAAGGAGGAGGCCCCAGACGTGGAGGAGGTGCCCCCCGACGGCGCCGTCGCCACCTACCTCAGGGCCGTCGAGGCCGGGGGGCTCGACGCCGCGATCCTCATTGCCCGGACGAACAGGACGGCGGCGGCCCTCAACGCCGCCGTGCGGCGGGCGTGGCTCGGCGAGGTCCCCGGCCTCGTCGCGGGGGACCGGCTGATCGTCGTCCAGAACAACCCCCTCCACCGCCTCTACAACGGCGACTTCGTCGAGGTCGTCGCCGTGAGCGAGCGGGTGGAGCGGCGGCGGCCCCTGAAGGGTGTGGGACTCACGTGGCGGGAGGTGACCGTGCGCGAGGCGTCGTCGGGGCGCGAGGTGACGGCGCTGCTGATGGACGACCTCGTGACGTCCGACGCCGGCAACCTCACGCACCAGGAGGTGCAGGCGCTCGTCGTCGACTTCCGCCAGCGACACCCCCACCTCAAGCCGAAGACGCGGCCCTTCGAGGAGGCCCTCCGCCGCGACCCCTACGTCCACGCCCTCCGCGCCCGCCACGGCTACGCGCTCACGTGCCACAAGGCCCAGGGCGGCGAGTGGCCGACGGCCATCGTCGTCTTCGACGGACGCGAGAAGGGGTGGGCCAACGAGGACTACTTCCGGTGGACGTACACGGCCATCACCCGCGCGAAGGGCCGGCTCGTGGCTGTGCGGCCGCCGCGCCACACCGCCACCTCCGGCGTCGCCTGGGCGGATACGAGCGGGCCGGCCTCGACCGGGGCGGCCCCCGCCGCCCCAGCGGCGTCCGCGAACGTGGGCGCCCTCCTGGCAGGGGCCGCCCTGTCGGTGTCCTCCGCGCAGGATCGGCCTTACTGCCGGCGGCTGACCCTCACGCGCGCCGGCGTGGTGGGGCGTGTCGACGTGTTCTACGACGGCAAGCGCGTCGTGAAGAGTGTGCAGCCGCTCGGGAGCGGGCCGGGCGGCGAACTATCCGCTGAGGCCGCCGCACTGCTGGCGCCCCTGGTGGGCACCGTCCTCGACGGCGCAGGGGCGGCCGGCGAAGCGGGAAGGCCGCGGGCGTTCGAGCCGCCGGACGGGTTCTTCGACGAGCACCCCCACCTGGCCGACCTCTTCGAGCGGTTTCAGCGGGCGCTCGCCGGCACCGGGATCACGGTCGAGGACGTGAGCCACCACCAGTGGATGGAGCGGTACACGTTCCGCCGGGGCGGGGAGCGTGCCGAGATAAACGTGTACTACAACGCGAAAGGCCGCTTCACGAAGGCGCTGGCCGTGCGGCCCTCGGCGCTGGCGGAGGAAGTCCGAACCCGATGGAGCGCGACGTGAACGACCCGACGCCCCAGCACGTGGCCGGTACGGGTCCCGATCCGTGGGCGCTCCGGAAAGAGGCCAACGGCCACCGTAAGGCTCGGCGGTACGCCGAGGCCGTCCGCACCTACGCAGCGCTCTGGCGCATCGAGGACGCGCGCGACGCCTGGGACGGGTGGGGCTACGCCTTCTGCCTGGACAAGGTCGGCGAGACGCGCCAGGCCCTCGACGTGTGCCGGGAGGCGTACCGCCTCGACCCCGAGCACCGCCCGACCCGCCAACTCTACGCCCGGTGCATCTACCTCCTGGAACTCAAGGGGGCCGAGGGCGACCCGACCCGGATGCAGCGGGCGGCGGACGGCGTGTGCAAGCTCGTGAGCCAGGACGACGAGTACGCGCCGTACGTCGTGCCGGCCGTGCTGGCGGTGGCGAACGAACTCAAGCGGCGTGGCCGCTACGCCGACGTGCTGGCATGGCTCGACCGCCTCGACGCCTCCCGGCTCTCCGTGGAGCCCTTCGAGTTCGAGCGGGAGGGACGGAAGAGCAAGGGTCCGTCGGACGCGCAGCGCTACTGGGGGCTCCGGTGCAAGGCGCTCTTCGAGACCGGCGCGCACGCGGCATGCCGGGAGGCCGTCGCCGAGGCGATGCTGGCCGTGCCCCACCCCGTGAACGACGGCGACGTGTGGCTCCACCGGCTGGCCGCCCTCTCGAGCGCCGCCGAGGGGGAGGCGGCGGCGGCCTACGAGGAACTCTCGAAGCTGCTCGGGAAGAAGCCCGTTTGGTTCCTCGAGTACGACCTCGCCGGGCTGGCGCGCGACTTGGGGCGGGAGGACGACGCGTGGCGGCATTTGCTCCGCGTCCTCCTCGACCGCGCGCCGTTCGGGCTTCGCGTGGGCGCGTTCGAGCGCGCTTCGGAGTGGCTGGAGGCCGACGGCGACGCGGCGGCGGCGGCCGAGCACCTCTCCGTCGCCCTCGCCATCCGCACGTCGGAGGGGTGGCCCGTCAGGGGCGCGCTCCAGCAGCGCGCGCAGGCGCTCGGCGCGTCGCCCTCGCCCTCCCTGCGCGACGCGATCCGCGCACTCGTGCCGGTCTGGAAGGAGCGCCTCGACGCCCTCGAACCCCGACTGCGGGGGACGATTCTCCAGGTGATCGCGGATGGGCGGGCTGGCTTCGTCCAGGCCGACGACGGCGAGAGCTACTACTTCCGGGCTTCGGACCTGCACGGGGCGAGCGTGGAGGCCGGCCTCGCCGTCACTTTTCGGACGGCCCCGGGGTTCGACCGGAAGAAGAATCGAGCCACGGTCAACGCCGTTGACATCCGACCACTTCGATGAGCGGCGGACCGGGCTTTAGGAGGCGCCCGAAATCCTAACTGAAAGAGAGAGCGCGCCGGGAACCCTTGCGAGGAACCGGCGCGCTCCGACGGGTGAAGGCT
>CAZOJJ010000099.1:0-5514 GCA_964580105.1 uncultured Rhodothermales bacterium
GCTGGGAAGCGAGGGCTGGGAAGCGAGGGCTGGGAAGCGAGGGCTGGGAAGCGAGGGCTACTCCTCGCAGTGCGGGCCGAGGTCGTCCTCGACGGCCTCGTAGAGCGCGACGGCGTGACCGACGATCTCTTCGGTCGGGGTGTCGCCGCCGAGCACCTCGGCGCGAAGGTCGAGTGAGGCGATGGACTCGCCGAGGTCGCGCACGGCCACCTCGCCCTGTTCGCGGAGGGCCTCCTCGTCCTCGGCGCAGACGGCGATGGTCACGCCCTCCTCGGTCTCGACGCGGTACCACGTCGTCTGCTCGGGCAGCTCCTCGGTGATGAAGAAGTAGGCCGCGAAGAACTTGGTGACGGCGTTGACGGCCAGCGCCGTGGCGATCTCCTGGTCGGTCAGGCCGAGGCCGCGCAGGTGCGCCAGCGCAGCGGCCCGGTCGAACTGGAGCTCCCCGTCGATGACGGCGCCGCAGAGCGGGAGGCTGCGCAGCTCGGCCGGGATCACGCTGAGGTCCGTATTCGGGTCGGTGCCCTTGAGCAGCCCCTCGATGGTGGCGAGGACGGCCTCGTTCTCGAAGAGCTCGGCGTAGCCTTCGATCTCGCGCGGGTCGAACGCGGTGGCGTTGGGGTCGGTGGCGTACGGGCACGACCCGCCGCCCTTCGCCGTCGAGGCGGGAGCCGCGGCGCTCGCGCCGGCCTCGGCGAGGAAGAAGGTGGCGACGCGGTCGAGGTCGAGGAGGTCGAGCCCGTGGCGCTCGAGGAGCACGGAGGAAAGCTCGACGCGGACGGCGGCGTGGTCGGGGTCCTCCTCCAGCGCCCGTTCGAGCAGGCCGATGGCCGTCGAGAGGTCGCCGCTCTGGCGGGCGAGGCGGGCGTCGGTCAGGAGGTCGGTCGCGCTCGGGTCCGCGTTGTCGCAGGCCGCGAAGAGCAGGGCGCAGACGCCGAGCACGAGCAGGGGACGATGCAGGGTTCGCATGGGGGTCGGTGTTCGAGTGTGGTGGAGCCCCAGGATACGAGCGGGACCCCCCGGGCATCGGCAGACTTTCGCGTGCCCTATACCGTCCTATACCGTTTGGCGCAATGCTCACGAAGAGGGGAACGCCCGCGCACTACAGGCCGCCGTTCCGTCGCCGTCCCGTGGGGGCCCTGCGGTCAGCCCGTGCTTCGGACGGCCGTGGCGGGCTCGATGGTGGCCGCCCGCCGCGCCGGGTACACCGACGCCAGCACGCACAGCCCCACGGCGATGAGCGTCACGACGCCGAGGTCGAAGAGCCGGATGGAAACCGGGTACGCGTCGATGATGAACGAGTCGCCGCCGAGCTTGACGAAGCCGGTGGCCTTCTGGAGCCCGGCCAGCCCGAGGCCGAGGCCGAGCCCCAGCCCGGTGCCGATGCCGCCCACGAGGAGCCCTTCGAGCAGGAAGATCCGCGCCACGTCCTTCTTCGAGGCGCCCATCGCCTGGAGCGCGCCGAGGTCGCGCCGTTTCTCGATCACGATCATCGTCAGCGCCCCGACGATGTTGAACGCGGCCACGACGATGATGAGGGCGAGGATGGCGCTCGCGGCCCACTTCTCCATCTGCATCACGGAGTAGAGCGAGGGCTGGAGGTCGTACCACGTCCGTACGGTGTGGCGCGCGGGGTCGAGCGCGCGCTGGAGGTCCCGCTGCACCGCCCGCGCCCGCTCGACGTCGTCGAGGCGGAGGTCGATGCCGGAGACGCGGCCGGGCATCCGGAAGAGCCGCTGCGCCTCCTCGAGCGCGATGAACACGTGCGTCTCGTCGTAGGACGGATCCAGCTCGAAGGTGCCGCGCAGGACGAACACCTGCTGGGCCGGCAGGCCGAACGGGTACTGCACGATCATCCGTTCGAGAGCGGGCGCGGAGAGGAGCGCCACGCGGCTGCCGTCGTCGCCGGAGGGGCCGGGGAAGAAGGCCATCTGCGCCGCCAGCCCGCGCCCGAGCACGATGCCGGGCCCCGCTGCGGTGCGCCCGACGGCGAACGTGCCGGCCGTCACCGAGCGCGCCACCGCCGGGTCGAGCGCGGCGGGGTCCACCCCCCGGACCTCGACGACGCGGTCGAGCTCGCGGGCGTCGGTGCTGGTGAGCAGCGCCTTGCCCTGGACGAACGGCGCGGCCGAGACGACGTGGTCGGCCGCGCGGGCGACGGCCAGCAGCGAGTCGGTCGTCGCCAGCCCGCCGCCGTCGGCCGCCTCGATGCGGACGTGGGGGTCGTACGAGACGAGGAGGTCGCGGACGGTGTCGTAGAACCCGTTCATCACGCTGAGCACGACGATCAGCGCCGCCACGCCGAGGGCGACGCCGCCGACGGAGATGCCACTGACCACCGAGATCAGCGTCACCCGACGGCGGCTGGCGAGGTAGCGGCGCGCGATGAGCAGGCGGTAGTCCAAGCGGGAAGCGCGTAAACAGGCAGGGGCGTACGGGGGAAGCCGGGGGGAGGGATCTTCCTTTCCTACCCGCATACCCGCTGCCTTTCTTGGAAGCGAAGATACCTTCGTGCCATGCGCCGCCTCGCCCCGCTCTTGTTCGCCGCCGTGCTGGCCGCGCCCCTCGCGGCGCAGCCCGACCGGGTCTTCCCGCCCCCGGCCGATTCCCTGGCCGGCCACTACGGCACGGGAACGGGCTTCACGATCCACCTGACCGAGTTCGGGTTCGGCCTGGGCGGCTTGGTGCGCGCGCGCGTGGGGCCGGGCACGTCGAGCCTGGTGGAGTTCAGCCTCGGGGCGGGGAAGGACGAACGCGAACAGCAGTTCTTCGTCGGCCTCTTCGGCGACACCGTGACGCCGTTCAAGCGGAACTACGTGCTGCTGGCGCCGCTCCACGCGGGCATCGAGCAGCGGCTCTTCCGCGAGCAGATCGAGGACAACTTCCGCCCGTTCGTCCAGCTCACCGTCGGGCCGACGGCCGCCTACCAGTGGCCCTACTTCGACGACGTGAACGAGAACGGGCTGCGCGAGGAGGGCGAGGTCCGGCTGGGGCCGTTCCGAGGGTTCGGCCGGGGCGCGTTCCGCCTCGGCGTGGGCGGGACGCTGGCCGTGGGCGCCTACTTCGGCCGCAGCCGCCGCTCGGCGCAGGGCGTCCGCTTCGGCTACGCCGGCGACTACCTCTTCCGCGAGGTGGAGCTGCTCGAACCGGACCCCGAGGTGGAAGACCCCGCCCGCCGGTTCTTCGGCACGCCCGTCGTGAGCTTCCACGTCGTCCGCCTCGTGCCTTGACGGCGCGGAGGGCACGAACCGGCGGGAGCGACGTTGGAGCGTCCCCCGCTCGCCGCCTCCATGCGCCTCTGCATCGTCCACAACCCGAACGCCGGCCACGCCAACGACGCCGCGCCCCTCCACGAAGCGATCGCCACCCGCGACGACGTCACGCTCGTCGAGCCCGCCACGCCGGAGGCCCTGCGCGAGGCGGTCCGGCAGGCGGCCCGCAGCGGCGCCGAGGTCGTGGCCGCCGCCGGCGGCGACGGCACCGTCCACGCCGTCGCCAACGCGCTGCTGGCCGCGGGCGACTCGGCCGAGACGCGCCCGGCCCTGGCCATCGTCCCGGTGGGGACGGGGAACGACCTCGCCCGCACGCTCGCCGTTCCGTTCGACGCGGCCGAGGCGCTCGCGCTCGTCGAGGGCGGCCGGCGCGCCGTGATCGAGGCCATCCGCGTCGAGCCGATGGACGCAGAGGCGTGCTTCGCCGTCAACATGGGCAACGGCGGTTTCACCGGCCAGATGCGCGAGACGCTGACGGACGCGCTGAAGGGCCGGTGGGGGCCTCTCGCCTACGTCGTTGCGGCGGCCGAGACCCTGCCGCGGATGCAGCGGTACGCCGTCCGCCTCACGTTCGACGACGCAAAGCCGGAGGCCCACCGCCTCTTCAACGTGGTCGTGGCGGCGGGCCGCACGGCGGGCGGCGGGCGCCCGGCGGCGCCGACGGCGAACCCCGAGGACGGCCTGCTGGAGGTGGTGCTGGTCCGCGCCGGGACGACCACGCAGGTGGCGGGCCTGGCCGCCCGCGCCCTCGCCGGGGCCGACGTGCTCGCCAGCGATCTGGTGGAGGTCCGCCGCGCCCGCCGCCTCCACGTCGAGGCCGAGCCGCCGATGCGGTTCGCCATCGACGGCGAGATGAAGGCCGAGACGCCGGTCGCGTTCGAGGCCATCCCGCGGGCGCTCCGCGTCGTGGTGGGGGAGGGGTACCGCGCCGAACCTGCGTAGACTCCGGCTCGTAGCTTGTCCGTCCATCGCCTCGCCACTGCCATGCCGTTGACCGAAGAGCAAGCCCGCAAGCAGGCCCGGAAGGAGAAGGAGTTCTACGGCCACCTCGCCTCCTACCTCGTCGTCAACGCGTTCTTCGCCGCGCTCAACCTGCTCACCGATCCGGGCTCGATCTGGTTCATCTTCCCGATGCTCGGGTGGGGGGTGGGCCTGGTCTCCCACGCCGCTAGCGTGTTCGGCCTGCCCGGCCTCGGGCACTCGTGGGAGGAGCGCCGCGTGCGCGCGCTCACGGGCCAGGACGCCACCGAGGCGCAGATGGACCGCCTCCGCCTCCTGCTCGACGAAGAGCTCGACAGCCGCGCCCCGGCCTCCTCGACGCCGCAGAGTGTGGACCAACTCCAGCGGCGCATCGAGCACCTCGAAGCCATCGTCACCAGCCGCGACTGGGACCAGCTCGAGGCCGACTACCGCCCGCCCCTCGCCGACGGCCTCGACGAGCCCGAGGCGGAGACGCCGGAGGCGCGGGCCGCCCGCCTGGCCCGGCGCGTGCACTGATGGCGACGACCCCGCTTCCGCCCGAGGCCGACCCGGAGGCGCTGCGGCGCGTCGCCGAGGCGCTCGGCGTGGGCCGCATCCGTCGCCACGTCTTCCTCTGCGCCGACCAGACGAAGCCGAAGTGCTCGACGCGCGAGGACAGCCTCGCGTCGTGGAACTACCTCAAGCGGCGGATCAAGGAGCTGAAGCTGGAGGGGGTGACGGACCTCTACCGCACGAAGGCGAACTGCCTCCAGATCTGCCGGGGCGGCCCCATCGCCGTCGTCTATCCCGAGGGGGCGTGGTATCACTCGTGCACGCCCGAGGTGCTGGAGCGGATCCTCCAGGAGCACCTGCTCGGCGGCGAGGTGGTGCGGGAGTACCTCATCGTGCAACGGCCGCTGCATGAGGGCGGATTCCCCAATTCGGTTGCGTCGTGCCGGCGGTAGGATGAGTAGGGACACCATGCATGGTGTCCCTACTTGGGTGTATGGATCAACCAGATGGGGCGCCGCCAAGCCGCTGCCGTGGGGGTCAAGTAGCGAATCTTGTGGGTTCGTGGAAGGGGGCGTGGAGCGGCTCCATGTCGAGGTACCTCCGCTCACACCAGTCCTCGGAGACGCGTAGGAGCACGGCCGTCGCCAGCGTCCCGCGCTCTGCTCGCCCGGGAACACGCCGACGACCCGCCTCCGGCGTTTGACCTCGCGGAAGACCCGCTCCAAGCTATTGGCGGTCTCCAAGCTATTGGCGGTCTCCAAGCTATTGG
>CAZOJJ010000100.1:0-4730 GCA_964580105.1 uncultured Rhodothermales bacterium
CCTCCACTCCTCCACTCCTCCACTCCTCCACTCCTCCACTCCTCCACTCCTCCACCCTCACTCCTCCAGCACGTCGAGGTCGGCGATGAGGGTGAGGTGGGGCGTGCCGAAACGGCCCTCGCGCGGGCCGTTCTCCAGCGCGAGGACGCCGCGCGGGCACACCGTCGCGCAGATGCCGCATCCGACGCAGCTCGACCGGACCACGTTCTGCCCGCGCTGGGCGTACCACCGCACGTCGATGCCCATCTCGCAGTACGCCGAGCAGTTCCCGCACGAGATGCACTGCCCGCCGTTGGTCGTGATGCGGAAGCGCGAGAAGAAGCGCTGCTGGAGGCCGAGGATGGCCGCCATCGGGCAGCCGTAGCGGCACCACACCCGATTCCCCATCACGGGGTAGAACCCGACGCCGACGACGCCGGAGAAGACCAGCCCGACCCCGAACCCGTACCACGCCGCGAACGCCTGGCTGAGCGAGCCGAGCACGCTGCCCTCGGTGGCCGAGTTGACCCACAGCAACGCCGTCGTCACGACCACGAAGACGAGCACACCATGGATCAGCCAGCGCTCGACACGCCACGCGCGGAGGCTCTTCTGCGAGAGGTGACGGAACGGGTCGCCGGCCGTCTCCGCCAGCCCGCCGCAGCCGCACACCCACGAGCAGTACCACCGCTTCCCGAAGACGTACGTCAGCACCGGCGTCGCCACGGCGATCATGACGATCCCCCAGAACACCATGAAGTACCCGAGCCCCTCGCCCGACTCGGCGAGGTAGCCGACGGTGCCGGGCCAGAGGTAGTCGTACTTCAGCGGCCAGAAGTAGGAGAAGTAGAACTCGGGCCGCTGGAAGAGGACGAGGAGGTAGGGGATGAGGTAGGCGAGGACGAGTTGCACCGCCATCACGCTCAGCGTGCGGATCACCTGGTAGCGGCTGTGGCGGTACTTCAGCAGCGCCCGCACGCCCATCACCAGCACGGCGACGGTGTAGACCGTGCCGTAGAGGAACCACCGGTCGGCCGCGCTTCCGCGCAGCGTGTAGGCCAGCGGATCGACGACGCGGACGAGCCCTTCGAGCGTCTCGGGCCACCAGTAGAGCAGCACGTAACCACCCGTGAGCACCAGTCCGAGTACCCACCCCGCGAGCCCGCGTGCCGACAGCCCGGAGAACATGACGCCCTCGTTGCGGACGCCCGGCGTCTCACGCCGCCAGCGGTCCACGATGTAGAGCAGGCTCCCGCCCAGCACACCGCCGCCGACGAGCGAGAGCATGAGGACCGGGCGCCGCGCTCCCAGAGCCTGCCCCGGACCTGATCCGGGGTCGCTGAACAGGGCGACGGCGGCGCCGAGGAGGCCGAGGGCGAAGACGACGAGCCCGAGTTTCTGAACGGCCGTCGCCTCGTGCGCCGGGTTCTCGGCAAGCGCGAGGGGGGCGTTGTAGACGGGGATGTCGGGCATGGGGATGTGTGTATCGTGATGTGTCTTGCGTAAGGGAGGCTGGAACGAGGCCCCAGCGCAATACGCGATACGGAATAGCTAGGGCAAGTGCGCGAGGGAGTCGGCGAGGGAATGCGGCGTCGTGCCGTTCATCGGGAGGCGGGCCATCCAGGCGCGCCAGCCCCGGCGGGTCGGCGGCGCTACCGAGGCGCCGTGCCGCGCGTTGTAGGCCGCCACGACGGCCGGTTCGCAGGCGGCAGCGAACTCGGGGTCGAAGTTGGCCGCGCCGAGATCGGCCAACACCTCCTCGATGCCGACGCCGCGCGCGATCCAGTCGGCGCAGACGGCGTGGCGGTAGCGCACGCCCATGAGGTTGAACCCGACGACGCGGCGCGCGCCTTCGGATTCGTACTGGAGGCGGATCGCCCGGCGGCCGTCCGGCCCCTCGCCGTAGAGCGTCGCCTCGCCCTCGGGCGGCTCCGGGTCGATGCGGCCGTACGTCTGGTACTCGACATCGAAGAACTTGGCACTGTTGTAGAAGGGGCCGGGGGCGTACGGCTTCGGCGCCCCCGTGATCGTGTGGGCGACGGCGCCGCCGTGGGCCCGGCCCGTGTACCAGAGCGGCTCGATGGCCTTGCGGCCCGGCGGCGGCTCGCGGAACTGCGCACAGTCGCCCGCTGCGTAGACGCCCTCGACGTTCGTGCGGAAGCAGCGGTCCACGAGCACGCCCCGGTCCACCTCGATGCCGCTGCCGGCGAGGAACGCCACGTTGGGCCGCACGCCCGTCGCGAGGCCGACGAACCGCGCCGGGAGCGCCTCGCCCTCGGACGTGACGACGGCCCGCGCCCGGCCCGCCTCGTCGCCGAGCACCGCCTCCAGCTCGACGCCGAGGCGGAGGTCCACGCCGTGGCGGCGGATCTCGCGCGCCACCAGCCGCCCTTCCTCCTCGGGCAGCGCGTAGCTCATGTACCACGGCTCGCGCACGAGGAAGGTCACGCCGATGCCGCGCGCGCGCAGCATCTCGGCCATCTCGACGCCGATCAGCCCGCCGCCCACGACGACGGCGCGCTCGAGGCCGGCCGTCCACCGCTCCATCCGTTCGAGATCGGGCAGGCCGTAGAGCCCCTGCACGCCGTCGAGGTCCTGCCCCGGCCAGCCGTGGAAGGCCGGCACGGAGCCGGAGGCGACGAGGAGCCGGTCGTAGGGCAGCGGCGGGCCGTCGCGGAGTGTGAGGGTGCGCGCCCCGGTGTCCACCGCCTCGACGCGGTCGCGGACGAGGTCGAGGCGGTTGGCCGCCCAGAAGCGGTCGTCGTAGGGCTTCGTGTGGCCGAGCGTGAGGTGCCCCATGTAGACGTACATCAGCGCCGTCCGCGCGAAGAAGTGCTCCGCTTCGTCGGAGACGAGGGTGATGCGGGCGGCGGGATCGCGCATGCGGACGTACCGGGCGCACGTCACGCCGGTGATGCCGTTGCCGATGATGACGAGGTGCACGGGAAAGGCGGGAACGCGGGACGGAGGGCAAGGTAGCGCGGTGCGAGCGCCCCTTCTGCACGCCGATGCAACGCCTACGGCCGGCCGGCGCGATATTGCCGGGGCATCGGGCCCCCGTCGTTCGAGGCGGTTCGACCTTTGCCCTTCGTCCTTCGCCCCTCTCCATGACCTACGGCATCCTCGGCAACGCGTCGAAAGACTCCATCTGGGAGCCCCTCGCCCACCTGACGCGCTGGCTCTACCGCCACGACCTCCCCTTCCTCCTGCACCGATCCCTGGCGCGGGGCCTCGAGGAACGCGGGCTCGTGGACGCCGCGTTCTCGTCCGAGCACGGATCCGACGACGTGGCCGCCCACGCCGACCTCGTCCTCTCCTTCGGCGGCGACGGCACGCTGCTCCGCAGCGCGCAGCAGATCGGCACGCGCGAGACGCCCGTCCTGGGGGTCAACGTCGGCCGCCTCGGCTTCCTGACGCGGGCCGAGGTGAGCGAGCTCGAAGACGTCGTCGCCCTGCTCGAAGACGGCGACTACGGCGTCGAGCGACGCATGGTGCTGGAGGTCCGCTGCGAGGGGGCCGACCCCGACGTGCCGCGCTGGGCGCTCAACGACTTCGTGATCGACAAGAGCGGCACGGCCAGCATGATCGCCATCGAGGCCGAGGTGGACGGGGTGTTCCTGAATACCTACTGGGCCGACGGCCTCATCGTCGCCACGCCGACGGGTTCGACGGCCTACTCCCTCTCGGTCGGCGGCCCCATCATGGCCCCCGCCAGCGACGTGCTCGTGCTCACGCCCATCGCGCCGCACACGCTCACGGCCCGGCCCATCGTGCTGCCGGCATCGGCCACCGTCACCCTCCGCGTGACCACGCGGGACCACCCGTTCGTCGTCGCCACCGACGGCGTCAGCGCCGAGCTCGACGACGACGGCGTCGCGTTCACGCTCCAGCGGGCCGCCCACGCCGTCTGCCTCGTCACCCTCCCCGAGCGCGACTACTTCACGACGATCCGGGAGAAGCTCTCCTGGGGCCAGAGCCGGGTGTTCTGACCACGACGGGTTCGACCGATCCGCACAGGTCCGCCTCCGCTCCTTCTCCGACGAGCTGGTGACGGCGCTCGACCCCTACTTCATCCTCCACGACGGCGAGGCCAACGTGTACGGGTTCCGGTCTGCCGGGATCAACTGCATCGTCTCCGTCTCCGCCCGTGCTTTTGAGGACGATGTCATCGTGAGGCAGGAGCTGGGGTGAGATAGTGGGGAGAAGTCGGTCAAGTAGCGAATCTTGTGGGTTCGTGGAAGAGGGCGTGTAGTGGGGCCATGTCCATGTAGCGGCGTCCCGACCAGTCCTCCGACACCCGGAGGAGCACGGCCGTCGCCAGCGTCTCCGCACTCGCCTCGCTCGGGAACACGCCGACGACCCGCGTCCGCCGTTTCACCTCAACGAACACCCGCTCCAGCCCGTTCGTCGTCCGGATGAGCCGGTGGTGGCACGACGGGAACGCCGTGTACGTCAGGGCCTCGTCGAGCCCCCGCTCCAGCGTGGCCACCGCCTTCGGGTACAGCCCCCCGTAGCGCTCGGCGAACGACGCCGCCAGCGCCTCGGCCGTCTCCCGCCGAGCGGCCTGGAAGACCACCTTGAGGTCGGCGGCTACCGCCTTCGCCTCGGCTTGGGGCACGTGGGCGAGCACGTTCCGCTCGAAGTGGACCACGCACCGCTGCCAGGCGGCACCGGGGAGCTCCACCTTCACGGCCTGCTTGATGGCCTCGTGGTCGTCGGAGACCACGAGGCGCACGCCCCGGAGCCCCCTC
>CAZOJJ010000101.1:0-4606 GCA_964580105.1 uncultured Rhodothermales bacterium
GAAGACGCCCGCCCCTCGAAAGAGGCGAGCGTCTTATCCGGCTCCCCGGGTAGGATTCGAACCTACGACCCTGCGGTTAACAGCCGCATGCTCTACCGCTGAGCTACCGAGGAATGTCGTCACGACGTTCCGGCGTCGCTGGACGCGAGGCGGGGTCAGGAGCGGGCGCGAAAATACGGGGCCGTCCGGGGCGGGTGCAAGCGCCCGCCCCGGACGGCCTCCCGTCACCGCCCCCTATTCATGGCTTGTTCGTCCGTCCACACATTGTTGCTCCGGTCGGCGTCCATGGTGTAGTCGGCCGGGTCGATTTCGACGGTGGCCACCTCGCCGGGCCGGAAGGAGAGCGTGGCCTCGCGGGCGCCGCCGAGCCAGGTTTCGACAGGGACCGTCTGCTCCTCGGTCGAGCCGTCGGCGTAGGTGACGCGGACGGGCGCGGGCATCGGCGCGAGGCCGAGGTCGCGGACCGTCACGCGCACGCCGTCTGCCGCCGCTTCCACGGTGCCGACGGCCTGGTCCACCGTCCACGTCTCGAAGAGGGTCGGCGTCCAGAGCCAGTCGTAGTCCTCGCCGAGCACGTCCTCGAACGTGTTCATGAGGTCGTACGGGTACGGATGCTTGAAGGCCCAGCGGCGCGCGTAGGCGCGGTAGGCGTCGAGGAAGCGTTCGGTGCCCACCATCCCCTCGATGGCGCGGAGGAGCACGGCGGGTGTGGAGTAGGAGGCCACCGTCCGGCTGGCGTTGCCGACGGGGTCGACCTGCCGGGTGCCGCCGCCGAGGGGGTAGAGGTCGTTGTGCCGCATCGGCTCGACGGCAAAGCCGGTCCCGGCGAGGAAATAGTGGTACTGCCGGTTGCGCGCCCAGGCGTCCACCTCGGGCCGGTTCTCGGCCGAGCCGTCGAAGAAGTCGCCCGTGCCGACGTTGGTGTTGTAGCTGGTCAGCCCCTCGTCCATCCACGTGAACGCCTTCTCGTTGGAGCCGACGATCATGGGGAACCACATGTGCGCGATCTCATGGTAGGTTACCCCGAAGAGGCCCTGGTCGTTGCGCGCCCCGCCGATGAGCGTCATCATCGGGAACTCCATCCCTCCGCCGATCAGGCCTTCGACGGCGGTCATGTGGGGGTACGGGTAGGGCAGGAGGAGGTCCGAGAGGTGCTCGATGGAGAACCGGCCGAACTCGGCCGCGCGCTCCCACGAGGCCGTGCCGGGGCGGTAGAACGCGTTGATGAGGACGGCCTCGGGCGTGCCGTCGCCGTTCTGGTCCACGCGGGCGCGCGTGGCGTCCCAGACGTACCGGTCGGAGGTGCCGAAGGCGAAGTCGCGGACGTGCTCGGCGCGGAACCGCCACGTCAGCGCGCCGGAGGGGTGGCGGGCGGTCGAGGTCCCGGCCGCCCGCTCGTCGGCCGTGACGACGTGGACGATCTCGTCGGAGGCGAGGGCCTGCTGCACGCGGCTCCACGTCCGCTCGGTCAGCACGTCCTCCGGGTTCTGGAGCATGCCGGTGCCCCAGACGAGGAACCCTTCGGGCGCCGTGATGGACACGTCGTAGGTGCCGTAGCCCATGTAGTGCTCGCCCATGCCGAGGTACTGGTCGGTGTGCCAGCCGTAGACGTCGTCGTAGACGGCGAGCTGGGGGTACCAGTAGGCGACGTAGTAGACCTCGCCGTCGGTGCCCTGGCGGAAGGCGCCCTCGGCGTTCGGGATGGTGTACGACCACGCCACCTCGAGCTCGACCTCCTGGCCGGAGCGGAGCGTGTCGGGCAGGGCCAGCGTCAGGATCGTGCCGTCGATGCGGTACTGACCGGCCTGAGGCAGGCCGTCCGTCGCCTCAGCCACCGGGCGCCCATTCACGGCGAAGGCGGAGATCGCCGCGCCGCCGGTGATCTCGACGAACCGGTTGCGCGGGACGCCCTCCTTGTGGACGTTCTGGCGCACCTTCAGGACGAGGAACGGGAGGTCGTTCGGGCTCTCGTTGCGGTAGCGGATGGTGGCCCGGCCGGTGAGCACGTGCGTGGCCGGGTCCACGGCCGCCTCGAGGGTGTAGTCGGCGTGGTTCTGCCAGTAGGCCGGGCCGGGCTCGCCCGTCGTCGTGCGCGTGCCGTTTCCGACGGCGCGCTCGAACTGGGGCGGCGGCATGACGGGGTACGGAACGGGGCGGGCCGGCTGCGCCGAGGCGGGCAGGCCCAGGGCGGCGAGGAGGAAGGCGAGCGTTCGGAGCACTGTATTCATCGACTCTGCAAGGGGGGGCTGGAGGGAGTGGTGGGCCAAACGGCCCAAACGGGGCGTTCGTATGGGGGGTACAGGACCGGCATCCCCCGGCCGTTGTTGCAGGGCGACGCCGAGAAACCGTATTTTCGCGGTCCCTGAAGCCCGAGTGGCGGAATTGGTAGACGCGCACGATTCAGGGTCGTGTGGCCGAAAGGCCGTGCTGGTTCGATTCCAGTCTCGGGCACCTGCGATGGCCCCGGATCGCCCTTCCCAGGCGGTACGGGGCCATCGCTCGTTCACGCCTTCTCCGTATTCTGCGACCTCGGTGGCTCCCCGTGCTCCACGTGGGACCCAGGGGGGATCAAGCCTTTGGCGAGGACGAAGGAGGAAATGCCTCGCATGGCCAATCGGCCGGCGGGCTCGAGGCCGGCGGCCCGGTGGCCAGGGGGCGGCCGTTGTTTGCTGCCTTTCGGGCCGGCGACCGTCCACGCGACCGTCCAGCGGACTCCCGCTGGGTGTACGGGGGAGCAAACCCTCGGCCCGTGCGTGCGGAGCTCGTCGGGCGGGCAGCGGTGAAGCGGTTCTTCGAGGGGATCTCCCGGCGACTGGACGTGGCCGAGTTCGAAGCGGCCGAGTTCGAAGCGGCCGAGTTCGAAGCGGCCGAGTTCGTGGTGGAAGGGGACACCGTGGTCGTGTTCGGTCACGAAGCGGGGGTGGCGCGCGCGACGGGCCAATCGTTCCGAAACGAGTGGCCGCAGAAATGTGTCGTACGGGAGGGCCTGGTCGTAGAGATGACGGAGTACAACGTGTAGGTCGAGCCGCGCGACTGAGAGCGTGCGAGGGTTCGCCGGGCAGTGCGAGGCCGAGGCTACGAGGCGTTCTCCCCCGGTAGGGCCGGGCGGGGAAGCCGGAGGCCCCGCCTCATCGCAATCAGGCGGAGGCCCGTCGTCACGACGGCCGCTGCCGCAAGCCCGGGGCCGGGGCCGGCCCCGAGCACCTCGGCCCCTACGTACACCCCGCCCCCGACGAGGGCCGCCGTCGCGTAGAGGTCGTGGCGGAGGACCGACGGCACTTCGCGCACGAGGACGTCGCGGATCACGCCGCCGCCCGTGGCCGTGAGCCCGGCCATGAGGACGACGCCGATCGGGCCGAGCCCGTAGGCCGCTCCTTTCGCCGCGCCCAGGGCCGCGAACACGCCGAGGCCGACGGCGTCGGCGAACTGGACGGGCGGACGGAACCGATCGAGCAGGGCGGCGGCCACGGCAGCGACGGCGCCGCCGGCGAGGGAGGCTACGAGGTACCGCTCGTCGGCGAGGGCGGCCGGCGGGGTGGCTCCCAGCACCACGTCGCGGACGAGCCCGCCCCCGACGCCCGTCACTACGGCGAGGACGAGGACGCCGAGCAGGTCGAGGCGGTGCTGGACGGCGCGGAGCGCGCCCGCCACGGCAAACACGAACGTACCGGCGAAGTCGAGGGCGGTGAGCATGGGGGGAGGCGTTGGGAGGAGGCCACCCGGCCTGGTGAGCGTTCGCCTCGGGCAGCGCGTGCGCCGTCAGCGTGCGTGACCGTCACGTCGGCTTCCACCGACGGTGCGGGCCTCGCACTCGTCTTCTGATCGAACTCGGAGGCGCTGCCGGAAGCCCCAGGACGTCCGGCAGCGCCCTGCTCCGTCAGGCCCCCGTTACGGCCTCGACATCGAGGACGAGCTGGACCTGGTGGCCGATGGCGGGAATGCCGCCCGGGAGCTCGCCGCCCCACGTGATCCCGAAGTCGCGGCGGTCGATCACCGTCGTGGCGTGGAAGCCTACGCGCTGGCCGTTCTCGGTCGGGATCGGCCCGGCGGCCTCCACGTCGAAGGTGACCTCGCGTGTCGTCCCCTTGATCGTGAGGTCGCCGGCGAGGCGGAAGGTGTGCGGCCCGGTCGGCTGCGCGCCGGTCGCGGCGAACGTCATCGTGGGGTAGGTCTCAACCTCGAAGAAGTCGGCCGAGCGGAGGTGGTCGTCCCGCTGCTGCACGTCGGTGTCGATGCTGGCCGTCAGCACCGTCACCTCGGCCCGCGTGGCGGCGAGGTCGCCCGGGTTGAAGGTGATGCTCCCCTCAAAGGCATCGAACTCGCCCTCGACGAAAGCGATGCCCATGTGGCGGATGCGGAACCCGATCGTGGTGTGGGCCGGGTCGATGGTGAACGTGGCGGTCTCCGCCGGCAGCACCGTCGAGGCGGGGGCCGCACCGTCGGTGGAAGCCGGGGCGGGCGCAAAGGCCGCGAGGGCGAGGAACAGTCCGGTGAAAAGGGTGAGCAGGAGCGTCTTCATGGTAGGAGGTAGGGTGGGGGGTGGGAAAACGAGAGGGTCAGCGGGTGCGGCGGAGGCGTGCGTCGAGGCTCCAGGCGCCGGGGCCGT
>CAZOJJ010000102.1:0-4353 GCA_964580105.1 uncultured Rhodothermales bacterium
GCTGCCGGGCGGGTACCGGTTCGACGTGGAGCTCTACGGGCGAACGATGCGCCGCCTCTTCGACCTCCGGCCGGAGCTGCAGGACGTGGCCGGCCTGGGTTACGCCGAGCTGTTCCGGATCGGAGAGGGCTACGCCTACGGCGCCGAGTTCCTGCTGGAGAAGCAGGCCGGCCCCCTCACCGGGCTCGTCGGGTACACGGCGGGCGTGACGCGGCGGCGGTTCCCGGCGCAGCGGGGGTTCGCGGCGTACTACGCGCCGAAATACGACCGTCTCCACGACCTGAACGCGGTGCTCACGGCGCGGCTCGGGCGGGGGTGGTCGGTGACGGCGGCGGGCACGTACGCGACGGGCCAGGCCTACACCGAGGTCGTCGGCCGGTACACCGTTGGCACGCTGGGCTTCCTGTCGGACGGGCTCAACGTCCTGGTCACCCACGAGCTCAACGGCGCCCGATTGCCGGCCTACCACCGGCTCGACCTCGGGCTCAAGAAGGAGGGGCGCCTCCTCGGGCTGGCCGACTACGAGCTCCTCCTCCAGGCCGTCAACGTCTACAACCGGCGGAACGCCTGGTACCTCGCCTACGACTACGACGAGTACCCACCCGTGCGGTCGACGGTCCATCAACTCCCGATCCTCCCGAACCTCTCGCTCCAGCTCCGGTTCTGATGCCGCGCCGCCGCCTTCTCCTCCGCTTCGCGGCGGCCCTGCCGCTCCTCGCCGGGCTCGCCGCCGGATGCGACGGGCTCTCCCCTGCGCCCTTCGAGCCCCAGGTCGTCGTGCGAGCGATGCTGACCGCAGGCGAGCCCCTGCCGAACATCAATCTGTCCGAATCAGGACGATTCGACGAGCCAGATGGTCCGGCGATCGAGAACGCCGAGGTCCGCATCGAGCTTCTTACCGAGGCGGGAGGGGTGGAAGCGACCTACGTCTACGCCCATCGCCGCGACGGGAGCTACCGACCCGTATCTGAGGAACGCCCGGAGGTGCTCAGCGGGGGAACGTACCGCCTCGTCGCCGAGGTGCCCGGCTCCGGGACCGTGCGGGCCGAGACGACAGTGCCGACGCCGTTCGAGGTCGTCCGCCCCCCGGCGGACACCATCCGCTACCAGGTGGACCCCCAGCCAACGTTTGACGTGACGCCGAGCGCCTACCCCGGCCGAGAGGCCGTGTACGTGTTCACCGTCGAGGCGCTGGAGCCCGACCCGGACCAGCTCACGCCCTTAGCTTCGGTCCTCTTCGAGAACGGCACGCTCGACATGGACGACCTCGTGCTCGGAAACTCCCCGCTGCTCGGTGCGGAGAACTACGAGCGCAACCCGGACGGCACCCTCGCTCTCCGCATCCCCTGGCTCTTGATCAACTTCTACGGCCCCCACCGCTTCGAGGTCACCGCCCTCGACGATGCGCTCGTCGCCTTCATCCAGTCGCAGGCCCTCCAGTTCAACCCCTCTACCCTCTCGCCGGGCGAGATCCCGAGCGTGGTCTCGAACGTCGAGAACGGGGCGGGCGTGTTCGGATCCATCGCCCACGCGGAGACGGCTGCCTACGTCGCCCGGCCATAGGCCTGTTCAGAACGACAAGTACGGAACCTCTGCCGCGCAGCAGAGCAGTTCCGGACCTTCTCCCCACAGACACCGCGCTTCCCCGCCGCCCACGCTTAGCCCCGCGCGTGGGGCACTCTCGCGCGGTACTCCTGCAAGAACGCGCGCCAGCGGTCAGGAGCGCCAGCGTCCCACATGCCCCGGGTCGGCCACTCGTACCCCCGCCGGGCCATCCACTCCTTCAGTGCCACCATAACGGTCTTGTGGTCGCGGTACGGCCGACCGAGCCCCACGGCCACGTCGATGAAGAGGCTCTCCTGGGTGGCGTACGCGGCATCCGGGCGTGAGAGGCACGCCTCCACGGCCCTCAACGTCCCCTCGTGGGCGTCCTCCCTCCGGGTGCGGTTCACGGTCAGAGCGCGCGGGTCGTTCGGCGCCGGAAGGCTGGCGGCACTGCGGACGGTCGTCCTCTGCACAGGCCGCCTCCCCTGCAGGGCGGAATCCCCCTTCCCTCCACGCACTACGGTGCCCCTATCGGTGAGGAAGCAGTGGCGGCACGACCCTCGTTTTGCGGTATGTGCTGATTAATTCGTAGCTTGAAACTACTACGTGCTGACTCAATCCGAGCTGCGGTAGCGTTCTGAGAATCGGGCCCGCGTCCGGAGGGTGCACCCCACCCGCTCTCCGGGCGCCCCACGCGGGTCCGAACGGGGGGCGGCCCGAGCACCGAAGGGCCGCCCCCTCCATGTCCCAGGCTGCCACGCGGAGTGGAACCACGGTCACCGCCGGCGGAGACGGCGCCTCCGCCGATGGACCCGATACCGATCCCACACCGTCCGCCCAGCCCGCACCAGCAGCGCTGCCGCCAGCCCGAGCGCTACGCCGACGAGGTTGAAGCCGAAGTCGGCCAGCCGGGCCGTCCTATCGCTGAAGGGGAGCGCCTGCGCCAGCTCCGCGCCCCCGGCGAAGAGCAGGCAAACCAGAAGGGCCTCCCGTATCCGCGGCAACGCCCAAACCCACAGCGCCGCCGATGCAGCGCAGAGGGCCGTGTGCGCGGCTGGCCCCGCCGGCAGCACGCCGAGCACCACGGCCCCGGGGTCGGGGAGGTCGTAGCGGGGCATGGCAAAGAGCACGGCGGCGGCGCCCGTCGCGAGACCCGCCGCCCACAGCCGCCACCGACGCCGGGCCGCTTCGCGTGCCGGGGTGCACCCCGGGTGACGACCCGCCCGGCGCCGCCTGCGCCAGGCCCGGCGCGAACCGGCCGCACCGCCCACGGGCCCCTAGTACCCCTTCTCGATTGAGACCGGCGTCGCCAGCTCGCCCGCCTCGACGAACCGCCGGTAGTTGTCCATGAACACGCCGAGCGCGCGGGGCAGGTAGTGCTGGGTCGTGCCGGCGACGTGCGGCGTAATGAGCACGTTATCGAGGTCCCACAGCGGCGACCCGGCCGGCAGCGGCTCGTCTTCGAACACGTCCAGCACCACCCCTCCGATGGCGCCTCCCCGCAGTGCGGCGACGAGGGCGGGCTCGTCCACGACACCGCCCCGGGCGACGTTGATCAGCCAGGCACCCTGCTTCATCACCTCGAAGGCCCGCGCCCCGATCAGCCCCCGCGTCCCGTCGGTCAGCGGAACGAGCAGGACGAGGAAGTCGGCCGCCTCGAGCACGCGGTCCAGGTCGGCCGCAGCGTAGACGGCGTCCACGTGCGGGACGTCGCGCACCGTGGTGACGGTGCCGATCACGGTCATCCCCAGCGCCTTCGCGTGCTGCGCCAGCCGTGCGCCGATGGTCCCGACCCCGACGATCCCCAGCGTCTTGCCGGCGCACTCGTCCAGCCAGAACCGGCGCCATTCGCGCCGCCGCTGCTGGTGGCCGAACGTGCCGAACCCCTTGAGCGCGTAGAGGATTGCCCCGAGCACGTACTCCGCGATGGGGGCGGCGTGGACGCCGACGGACTTAGACAGCCGGTAGCGCTCCCACCGCAGCGGCATGGTCCATATCCGATCGACCCCGGCGCTGAGGAAGTGGATCCACCGTACGCTCGGGAGCTCCCCCAACGCCTCGGGCAGCCACGGGAGCGTCGGCGTGACGACCACCTCGGCCCCGGTGTGGCGGCGGGCCTCCCGAGCCGAGCCGGCGAACCGGACCTCGACGCCCTCCAGCTCCGCCAGCGCCTCTTCGACAACAGGGCGCTGCGCTGCCAGGACCTCCGGCTTCTGGAGGAAGAGGACCTCCATCACGGCGCCTCAGCCGCAGCGACGACGCCCCCCCGCGCGACCCGGCGCACCGCCGCCTGCAGCGCGCGCCGGTTGTCCTCCAACGCATCCGCCCCTGCCGCCCGGAACGCCGCCTCGCAGGCACGCACCTTGCGTATCTCCTCGGCCAGGTCGAGCCGTCCCCGCAGCTCCTCGACCGTGCTTGCTCGTTGGTGGAACGCCCGCGACAGGATCGCCATCTCGGACCCGAGCCGGACGTGCTCCCCGATCACCAGCTCGGCCGGCACGGCCCCCTCTCCCACCCTGGCGATGCCCCCGAACCCGAACCGCACCCCGGCGTCCCGAACCCGCTCGGCGACGTAGCCGACGAGGCCGCCGCTGAGGAGCTCGAACATGAAGTCGAGCCGCATGCCGAGGTGGAGGTCGTTGAGCCCGACGTGGACCTCGTCGATGCGGTCGCGGAACTCGAGGATCTCGTCGAGACGAGCCAGTGCCTGGGGCGTTTCCAGCAGCAGCGTCGCCTGAGCCCGGCCGCCGATGAGGTCGAGGAAGGCGGCCACCTCCCTGCCCCCCGTGAACATCGGGAGCATCACGT
>CAZOJJ010000103.1:0-4352 GCA_964580105.1 uncultured Rhodothermales bacterium
CGGCGCCCGCCTCGGCGCCCGCCTCGGCGCCCGCCTCGGCGCCTGCCTCGGCGAGGGTGCCGAGGAGGGCGGGCAGGGCGTCGCTGAGCCGCCAGACGGGCTTGGCCTTCCGCCCGAGGAACGGGTTGACGAGGCCGGCCGCGGCGGCGGACGCCCCCCTGCCGGGCCGCCCCGCGTCGAGCACGAGGACGGACCGCCCGGCGGCGAGGTGGAAGGCGGCGCAGGCACCCGCCAGCCCGGCTCCAACGATGACGAGGTCGTAGCGCATGATCCGGGGTACCTTGCGGCGTCGAGGGGGCGCCAAGCCAGCGGAGCTAGAAGCCAGCGGAGCTGGAAGCTAGCAGAGCTGGAAGCCAGCGGAGCTAGCGGACGCGGCGCGCCTCGTTTCGCCCATCCTGGAAGTCAGAGAGATGGACCCGGTAGACGTCGCCGTCGTCGGCGGAGGGATCGTGGGGCTGAGCGTGGCCTGGCGACTCGGGCAGCGTGGCCACCGGGTCGCGGTGTTCGAGCGCGGCGAGGCCGGGCGCGGGGCGTCGTGGGCGGCGGGGGGGATGATCGCGCCCGCCGCCGAGATCGGGTTCGAGGAGGCGGCGCTCTACGGGCTCATGCGCGAGAGCGCGCGGCGCTGGCCGGATTTCGCCGCCGGGCTGGAGCGCGCCTCGGGCCGCGCCGTAGGCTACGACCGGACGGGCACGCTCGTCGTGGCCACCGACCGCGACGAGGTCGAGGCGCTCCGCCGCGTCTTCCGGTTCCAGCAGGAAGAGGGGGTGCCGGTCACGTGGCTGGCCGGGTTCGAGGCCGTCGAGCGCGAGCCGCTGCTCTCGCCGCGCATCCCCGCCGCCGTTCTCGCTCCGGGCGACTACCAGGTGGACAGCCGCTCCGTGGTCGAGGCGCTGGCCGGGATCGTCCGGCGCGAAGGCATCCTCCACGAGCACGCGCCCGTTGCGGCCGTCGAGCCGGACGCCGAGGCGCCGGCGGTGCGCCTGGAGGGGGGGGCGCGCGTAGCGGCGCGGGCGGTCGTCGTGGCGGCGGGGGCGTGGGCGCGGGGGGTCGAGGGGCTCGAGCCGCGCCCGCCGGTGCGGCCGGTGAAGGGCCAGATGCTCGCCGCGCGGATGGCGCCCGAGCTTCCGCTTCGCCACGTCGTGCGCGGGCCGCGCGCCTACCTCGTCCCCAAGCCCGACGGCCGCGTCGTGATCGGCGCCACGAGCGAGGAGCGGGGGTTCGACGACGCGGTCACGGCCGGCGGCGTCTACCGCCTCCTCGAAGGGGCGGTCGAGCTCGTGCCCGGCGTCGAGGAGTGGGCGCTGGAGGCGACGTGGGCCGGCCTCCGCCCCGCCTCCCGCGACGGCGACCCCCTCCTCGGCGTCGCCGCGCCCGGCGTCGTCTACGCCCTCGGCCACTACCGCCACGGCATTCTCCTCACGCCCGTCACGGCCGACGAGGTCGCCCGCGAGGTGGACGCCCGGCTGCGCGGCGTCTCCGAAACCTCGCCCTGGCTGGCTCCGTTCTCGCCGGGCCGCTTCGCCGACCGCCGCTAGACTAGCCCCATGCCGATGTCCCCCACCGCCGTCTCCCTCCGCGTCAACGGCGCTCCGTACGACGCGCCCGCCGACTCGTCGGTCGAGCACCTCCTGCGCCACCTCGGGCGCGATCCGGATACGCCCGGCGTCGCCGTGGCCGTGAACGACGCCGTCGTGCGCCGCGCGCTCTGGGCCGAGACCACGCTCCGCGACGGCGACCGCGTCGAGATCATCACCGCCTCGCAGGGCGGATGAGGTCGGAAGCCGGAAGCCAGACGCCGGAAGCCGGCGATCAGAAGGCGGCGATGCCTATGGATGGCGATACCTATGGATGAGGACCGAAACGGCGCGCCTGGTACGGACACGGCAGAAGGCCCTGCGCCCCCTGCCCTCCGTGCTCCGTCCTCCGACGTCTGGCACGTCGCCGGGCTGACGCTCCGCTCGCGCGTGCTGCTGGGGACGAGCCGCTACCCGAGTCTCCAGGTGCTCCTCGACGCGCTGGAGGCGTCGGGGTCCGAACTCGTCACCGTCGCCATCCGTCGGGTCAACCTCGGCGACGCCGCCGAGGAGGAGAGCCTGCTCGGCGCGCTCCGCGCACGGGGCGTCCACCTCCTCCCCAACACGGCCGGGTGCTACACCGCCAAGGAGGCCGTGCTCACGGCGCAACTCGCCCGCGAGGCGCTCGAAACCGACCTCGTCAAGCTCGAAGTCATCGGCGACGACGAGACGCTCTACCCCGACGCCGTCCAACTCCTCAAGGCCGCCTCCGAGCTCGTCGCCGACGGCTTCCGGGTCTTCGCCTACTGCGGCGACGACCCCATCACGGCGCGCAAGCTGGCCGACCTCGGGTGCGCCGCCGTGATGCCGCTCGCGGCGCCCATCGGGAGCGGGATGGGGCTCGTCAACCCGTACGCCCTCCGCATCCTCCGCGAACTGCTGCCCGGCGTGCCGCTCGTCGTGGACGCCGGCATCGGCACGGCCTCCGACGCCGCGCGGGCGATGGAGCTCGGCTACGACGGCGTCCTTCTCAACACGGCCGTGGCGGGCGCCGAGCACCCGGCCATGATGGCCGGGGCCGTCCGGCTCGCCGTCGAGGGCGGGCGGATGGCCTACCACGCCGGCCGCATCCCGCGCCGCCTCTACGCGAAGGCCTCGACGCCGAGCACCGGGATGATCGAGGTAGACGCCCGCCGGTGACCGCGCCCTCGACCCTCCCTCGTCTGTTCCTGATCGCGGACGGGTTCGCGAGCGGGCGGGGCCGACGTTCCCCGGAGGCCGTGTGCGAGCGCGTCTTTCGGCTGGTCGAGGCGGGCGTCGAGGCCGTCCAACTCCGCGACCACGGTGTGGCGCCGGAGGGGTTCGCCAGGGCGGCGCTCCCGTTCTCCGCCACGCTGCGGGCGCTCAACCCCGCGATGGTGCTCACGGTCAACACCCACGCCGCCGTGGCCCGGTTGCTCGGTGCGGGGCTGCACGTCGGCCGCCGGGGGCCGGGGGTGGCGGCGGCGCGCCGAGGCGCCGGGAACGCCCCGCTGGGGGTCTCCGTGCACACCGTCGAAGAGGCCCGCGAGGCGGCCGAGGCGGGGGCGGACTTCGTCTTCCTCTCGCCGATCTTCCCGACGGCGAGCCATCCCGGCACGCCGGGCCTCCGAACCGAACCAATCCGCAGGGCCGCCGAGGCGGCCGGCCCGGTGCCGGTCTTCGCCCTCGGCGGCGTGACGCCGAAGCGGGCCGGCGCCTGCCGCCGGGCCGGCGCCCACGGCGCGGCCGTCCTCTCCGGCCTCCTCGACGCCCCCGATCCCCTCGCCGCGCTCCGCGCCTACCAGGCTGCGCTCTGATGCCCGATTCCCCGCCCCCCCCATCCTCCCCGATCCCCGTCGCCCTGACCATCGCCGGGAGCGACTCCGGCGGCGGCGCGGGCCTCCAGGCCGACCTCAAGGCGCTCCAGGCGAACGGCGTCTTCGGGATGAGCGTCGTGACCGCCGTCACGGCGCAGAACTCGCAGGCCGTCACGGCGGCGTTCGATCTGCCGGTCGAGGTCGTCGCGGCCCAGCTCGACGCCGTCGCCGCCGACTTCCGCATCGACGCGGTGAAGACGGGGATGCTGTCGTCGGCCGCGCTGATCGGCGCGGTGGCCGACGGGATCGAGCGGCACCGCCTCGGGCCGGTCGTGGTGGACCCCGTGATGATCTCGAAGAGCGGGTTTGCGCTCCTGAAGGCGGAGGCCGTCGAGGCGCTGAAGGCGCGGATGCTCCCGCTGGCCGCACTCCTCACGCCGAATGCGCACGAGGCCGAGGCGCTCGCCGGCTTCCCCGTCCACACCCTCGCCGACGCCCGCCGCGCCGCCGCGGCCATCCTCGCGATGGGGCCGCAGGCCGTCCTCGTCAAGGGCGGCCACCTCGACGGCGAGGCCGAGGCGGTGGACGTGCTCCTCGACGGCGAGGGCGAAGGGCTCTTCCGCGCGCCCCGGTTCGACACGCCCCACACGCACGGGACGGGCTGCACCTACGCCAGCGCCATCGCCGCCAACCTGGCGAAGGGCTACGCGCCGCGTGAGGCCGTGCGGCGGGCGAAGGCGTACGTGACGGAGGCCGTCCGCCACGCGCTGCCCCTCGGCCACGGCCACGGGCCGACGCACCACTTCTGGTTCCTCTCCGGCGACGAGGCGGTGCCGGAGGAGGCCTGACGTTGCGGCAATCTTCACGTGTGAAGGCAATCTTCACTTGTGGAGCCGAGCCAGGCCCGAGTATTTTAGCGGCCCTTTCGCGGCGGCTGTGCCGCCCGGTTCGTGCCCGTAGCTCAGCTGGATAGAGCGTCTGACTACGGATCAGAAGG
>CAZOJJ010000104.1:0-4344 GCA_964580105.1 uncultured Rhodothermales bacterium
GAAGGATCAGAAGGATCAGAAGGATCAGAAGGATCAGCCGGCGAGCCGGGCGCGAAGGAGGGCCTGGAGGGCCTGCGCGTCGGTGCCCTTGCCGGCGCGGCGCATCGCCTGGCCCATGAAGAAGCCCAGCAGCTTCGCCTCGCCCGCGCGGAAGCGCGCCACCTCGTCCGGGTGCGCCTTCAGGACGTCGTCCACGATGGGCGCGAGCGTCTCGTCGTCGCGGACGGCCGCGAGGCCGCGCGTCTCCACGACGGCCGCCGCCGCGCCGCCTTCGTCCACCAGCACCGCGACGACCTCGGGCACGGCGTTCTTCGCGAGCGTGCCGGCGTCCACCAGCCGCAGCACGTCGGCCAGCGCCGAGGCCGTGGCTTTCGACGCCGAGAGTGGCCGGTCGCCCAGCGCCGGGCGCAGCGCGTGGACGAGCAGCACGGCCGCCTCGCGCGGCGCGTCGTGCGCCGCAGCGACCGCCTCGAAGAGCGCCCCGAGGCCGGCGTCGGCGGCCAGCACGGCGGCCTCTTCTTCGCCCACGCCCCGGGCGACGAGGGCCTCGTAGGCCTCCCGCTGCTCGTCGGTGAGCCCCGCTGCCGGATCGCGCGGCGTATCGGTGGAGGATGAACGGTGGGCGGTGGACGGCGAGGTGCCATTCGCTGTTTTCCGTCCGCTGCCCTCCGTCTTCGGCCCTCCGTCCTCCGACGCTCTCTGCTTGCCCCACGTGTCCTTCAGCGGCACGATGCGGTTGAAGACGCGCGCCTCGGGCGTGTCGTCTACCGGGTCGGGCCAGAAGTAGCCGAGGCGCTCGAACTGGTACCGCGTGCCGGCCGGGTCCCCGGCCACGCTGAGCTCGACGAACCCGCGCGTGGTTTCGAGCGAGCCCGGGTTGAGCGCCGAGAACGGGTCCTCCAGCGTGTCGGGCGCGGGGTCGGTGAAGAGGCGGTCGTAGAGGCGGAATTCGGCCGGGAGCGCGTGGTCGGCGCTGACCCAGTGGATCACGCCGCGCACCTTGCGGCCCTCGGGCTCGGCCCCGAGCGTGGCGAGGTCGGCCTCGGCGCGGAGGGCGACGACCTCGCCGGCTTCGTCCTTCTCGACGGCCGTGCAACGGATGACGTAGCCGTGGCGGAGGCGCACCTCGGCGCCCGGCGCGAGGCGGCGCCAGCCCTTCGGCGGGTCCTCGGAAAAGTCGTCGCGCTCGATCCACACCTCGTGCGTGAGCGGGAGGCGGCGCGTCGTGGGCGCGCCCTCGGGCGGCGTCACGTCGTGCGGCCAGTAGGGCGCCTCGATCCACGTCGTCTCGCCGCCGGGCAGGTTTTCGATGAGGAGGCGCAGCGGGCGGGCGACGGCCAGCACGCGGGGGGCGACGGCGTTGAGGTCGTCGCGGATGGCGTGCTCGTACTGCCCGAGGTCGGTGCGGCCGTTGACCTTGGTCACGCCGACGCGGTCGAAGAACGTGCGCAGCGCCTCGGGGCGGACGCCGCGCCGCCGGATGCCCGCGATGGTCGGCATCCGGGGGTCGTCCCACCCGGCCACGTGCCCCAACTCGACGAGGCGGCGGAGGATCCGCTTGCTGGTGACGGTGTAGTCGAGGTTGAAGCGGGCGAACTCGTACTGGTGGTTGCGCGGCTCGGGGATGCCGATGGCATCGAGGTACCAGTCGTAGAGCGGGCGGTTGACGTCGAACTCCAGCGTGCAGATGGAGTGCGTGATGCCCTCGATGGCGTCGCCCTGGCCGTGGGCCCAGTCGTAGAGCGGGTAGATGGCCCAGGCGTCGCCCCGGCGGTAGTGGTGGGCGTCCCGGCGGATGCGGTACATCAGCGGGTCGCGCAGCTTCATGTTGGGGTGCGCCATGTCGATCTTGGCACGGAGGACGTGGCTGCCGTCCGGGTGGAGGCCGCGCCGCATCTCGTCGAGCAGGCGGAGGTTCTCCTCGACGGGGCGGTCCCGGTAGGGACTGTTCGTGCCCGGCTCGGTGACGGTCCCGCGCTGCGCCCGGATCTCCGCCTCGGACTGGCTGTCGACGTACGCCAGCCCCTTCTCGACGAGCCGCACCGCCCACTCGTAGAACTGCTCGAAGTAGTCGGACGCGAAGCGGATCTCCGTCGGCTCGAAGCCGAGCCAGCGGACGGCCTCCTCCAGCGCGGCGACGTACTCGGGGCGCTCCGTCTCGGGGTTGGTGTCGTCGTAGCGGAGGTTGCACGTACCGCCGAACTCGGCCGCCAGCCCGAAGTTGAGGCAGATGCTCTGCGCGTGCCCGATGTGGGGGTAGCCGTTGGGCTCGGGCGGGAACCGCGTCGCCACGCGCCCGCCGTAGCGGCCCTCGGCCACGTCGCGTGCGATGATGTCTCGGAGGAAGTTGGAGGCGCGGGGCTCGGAAGAGGAGTCCACGGGATCGAAGGGGCTGAGCGCAAAGGGCTACGTTAACGTCCCGGCCCGGATCGGCGGCGCCCGCCCGGTGTGGAAAACGCGGGAATCGCAGCCCGGTGTAGCTTCCCGACGGCTCCGCACGCCCGCCATGACCGACCCGTTCCCCGACGCCCCGTACGCCGAGGCGCTGCCGCCGCTGGCGACGCCGCGCCTGCAGCTCCGTGCGCTCACCGAGGCCGACGACCCCGCCATCGTCGCGCTCTTCAGCGACGAGGCGGCGCTGGCGACGTGGACCCACCCGCCGTTCACCTCGCTCGACGACGCGCGGGCCTATCGGGCGCAGCTGGACGAGGCGTACCGGCGGCGGGCCTCCTTCATCTGGGGCGTGTTCGACGCCGCCGGCTCGCTCGCCGGCGTCGCTATCCTGACGCGGTGGGCGCCGCTCCACCGGCGTGCCGACCTCGGCTATTACCTCGGCAGCGCCTACTGGGGGCGGGGCTACGCCACCGAGGCCGGCCGCGCTCTCCTCGCCTTCGCCTTCGACCGCCTCGGCGTCCACCGCGTCGAGGCGGAGGTGGTGCCGGGGAACGCCGCCTCGGCGCGGGTGCTGGTGCGGCTGGGGTTCCGCCGCGAGGCGCGCCTGAAGGAGCGGCTGTGGGGCAGCGCCGAGGGCGGCGACGGCCCCTTCGACTCCGACCTCTTCCGCCTCTTCCGGCGGGAGTTCGCGGCGTCAGCCCCAGAGGCCGAGTAGGCGGCGGAGGGCGACGACCTGGCCGAGGTGGTGCGCGTTGTGGTCGGCGGCGAGGACGACCTCGCGGAAGAGCGTGTAGCCCGGCGCGTGGTCGAACTCGGCGAAGGGGTCCGTGGACGGGCTCTCGACGAGGCGGACGAGCTTGTCGAGGTCGTCCTGGAACGCCTGCAGGGTATCGCTCCAGGAGAGCGGGGTGGCGTCCTCGTCGGGCCAGTAGGCGTCGGGCCAGGCGGGGGCCTCGTAGTCCGGGTTGAGGCAGAAGACGAGGATGTCGTGCTGGCTGAACCAGAGGTGGTAGACGAGTTCCCAGAGCGAGTAGGGCAGGCCCTCCACGCGCTCGTTGACGCGCTCGAAGGGGATGCCGCCAAGGATGGCGGCGGCGGGGGCGTGGGCGTTGCCGCCGCGGAGGAGCGCGACGAGCTCGGCGCGGAGGCGGGCGTCGGCGTCGAGGCCGGTGGCGGGTCTGGACATGGCGAGAGGGAAGGGGAGCAGGGAGGGGCCAGAATACCCGTCCGGCGGCTACTTTGCCGTATGGAAACGCCTGATCCCTTCGGCGAGGCGCTGCCCGTCCTGGAGACGCCGCGCCTCCGCCAGCGCTGGAACCTCTACGACGCGTGTACCTCTACGACGCGTGTACCTCTACGACGCATGGTGTGACAGCGCGCTCTACGGCCTCCTGCGTCCCGGCTTCGACGGGGCGTAGCTTTCCGCAACCCATTCGCATGGTCATCCTGAGCGGAGCGAAGAACGCGAAGCATCCCGCAGGAAGCTGGTGCCGAGGAGCCGGTAGCCCCGCGCGGCCTTCGTCGTGCCGGCGCCGGGTCCTTCGGCTCCGGGCCGACGCCCTCCGCTCAGGGTGACCGCTCAGGATGACCGCTCAGGATGACCGATCCCGCGCACCATGCCGACTCCCGCGACCGACGCCGAACGCACCACCTCCAGCGGCATCCCCGTCGCCCCCGTCTACACCGAGGCCGACCTCCCCGCCGGCCTCGGCGAAAGACTGGGCGAGCCCGGCGCCTACCCGTTCACGCGGGGCGTCTACCCCGGCATGTACCGGGACCGGCTCTGGACGATGCGCCAGTACGCCGGCTTCTCGACGGCCGAGGCCAGCAACCAGCGCTACAAGCACCTCCTCGCCGCCGGCGCGCGCGGTCTCTCCGTCGCCTTCGACCTGCCTACGCAGATCGGCTACGACGCGGACGACCCGATGGCCGAGGGCGAGGTCGGCAAGG
>CAZOJJ010000105.1:0-4282 GCA_964580105.1 uncultured Rhodothermales bacterium
TCGCTTCTACGATGCGCTTCTACGATGCGCTTCTACGATGCGCTTCTACGATGCGCTTCTACGATGCGGCCGTGTGGTCAGCCGGGACGCCACCGTGGCTTTCGGGGGCGGCAGGCTCGTAGGTGAGCGTCACGTAGTCCGGGTCGGGGTTGGGCGTGACCACGAAGGGACCGAGGGAGGGAGGGCCACCCGCCTCGGGCCGCTCGAGCAAGGACCCCACCGGCTCCTCCGACCACGTCGGGCCGGGGAGGCCGAAGAAGCGGTGGAGCTGGCCGACCGTGGTCTGTGCGTGGAAGGCGAGCCGGAGGCCGGGCGCCAGCGGCGGCGTCTCCGCCGACGGATCGAAGAGTCGGTCCATCAGCGGTTTGAGCCAGGCTCGCATGGCGATGAAGACGTGGTCGCCCGGGCGGAGGGCCGTCGCTCCGCGCGGCATGATGACCTCGGTGCCCCGGACGACGAGCGTCACCACCACCCCGTCGGGCAGCGCCAGGTCGCGGAGGAGCTGGCCCGCCACGCGCGCCGACGGGGCCACGGTGTATTCGACGATCTCGCCGTCCACGTGCCGCAGCGCATTGATCTCGACCGAGAGCGGCGGCGAGGGGTCGGCCGGCCGTGCCAGCCCGAGCCAGCCGGCCACGGTGGGGAGCGACCACCCCTGCGTGACGGCCGAAACGAGCACGACGAAGAAGACGACGTCGAAGAGGAGCCGGCTTCCTTCCATGCCCGCCATGAGCGGGAACGTGGCGAGCGTAATCGGGACGGCTCCCTTGAGGCCCACCCACGAGAGGAACACCAGTTCGCGGGACCGGAACCCGAAGAACGGGGTCGAGGCCAGCACGGCCAGCGGCCGGGCCACGAAGATCAGCGCGAACGCCACCACGAGGCCCTTGGTGGCGACGGCGGCGAGGTGGCTGGGGAAGCTCAGCAGCCCCAGCATCACGAAGAGGATGATCTGGCTCAGCCACGCCGCCGCGTCGTGGAAGAGGAAGATGCCGCGCCGGAACACGATGCGGCTGCTCCCGAGCACGATGCCGGCGAGGTAGACGGCGAGGAAGCCGCTCCCTCCGAGCACCGCCGCCAGCCCGAAGGCGAGCAGCCCGAAGGCCATCGCGAGGATCGGGTACAGGCCGGGGTAGTCGAGGTGGATCCGGTTGACGCCCCACGCCGACGCGAACCCGACGCCGAGCCCCACGAGCGCGCCCACGCCGAACTGGAGACCGAACAGGAGCAGGAGCGAGCCCGTCGGGCCCCCGCCTCCCGTGATGACCTCGATGAGGCCGATCGTGAGGAAAATGGCCATCGGGTCGTTCGAGCCGCTCTCGACCTCCAGCGTGGCCGTGAGCCGCTCGGGCAGCTTCACCCCGCTCGTGCGGAGGACGGAGAACACGGCCGCCGCGTCGGTCGAGCCGACGATGCCGCCGAGGAGCATCCCGTGGAGCAGCGGCACGTCCAGCACCCACGCCGCCGCCAGCCCCGTCAGCCCGGCCGTCAGGACCACCCCCACCGTCGCCAGCGAGAGCGCCGGCTTCCAGGCGGAGCGGACCGAGTCGAGCGACGTGCGCAGGCCGCCGTCGAAGAGGATCAGCGCCAGGGCCAGGCTGCCGACGCTGTTGGCGAGCGCGTAGTTCTCGAAGGCGATGCCGCCGATCCCCTCCGAACCCGCCAGCATCCCCACGCCCAGGAACAGCACCAGCACCGGCATGCCGAGCCGCGCCGAGAACTTGCTCGACGCGATCCCGAGGAGGAGCAGCAGTCCCCCCAGAAACATGACGGTGTTGATGGTCATAGGCGCAGGGTGGCGGGGGCAGCGTCAACGGGTACGCCTGACGCGGCACCTGCCCGGCCGTTCCCGGGCGTTCGCCCTCACACCACGCCGTGCCGCCGGCCCACCTCGGTGAACGCCTCGACGGCCCGGTCGAGGTGGGCGCGCGTGTGCGCGGCCGAGACCTGCACGCGGATCCGGGCCTGCCCCTTCGGCACGACGGGGTAGCTGAACCCGATCACGTAGATGCCCTCGGCCAGCAGGTCGCGGGCGATGTCCTGCGCCTTGCGCGCGTCGTAGAGCATGATCGGGACGATGGGGTGCTCGCCGGGCTTGATGTCGAAGCCGGCCGCGGTCATCCGCTCGCGGAAGTACCGCGTGTTCTCGACGAGCGTCTCGCGGAGGGCGCCCGAGTCCTCCAGCATGTCGAGCACCTTGAGCGAGGCGTACACGATGGCCGGGGCGACGGTGTTGGAGAAGAGGTAGGGCCGGGAGCGCTGCCGGAGGAGGTCCACCACCGGCTGGCTGGCCACCGTGAAGCCGCCGCTCGCGCCGCCGAGGGCCTTGCCGAGCGTGCTCGTGATGATGTCCACGCGGTCGAGGACGCCGTGGTGCTCGGCCGCGCCGCGCCCGGTCGGGCCGAAGAAGCCGGTCGCGTGGCACTCGTCCACGTGGACGAGCGCGTCGTAGCGGTCGGCGAGGTCGCAGATCCGGTCGAGCTTCGCCACGGCGCCGTCCATCGAGAAGACCCCGTCGGTGGTGATGAGGCGGATCTTGGCGTCCTGGCTGTCCTTGAGCGCCTGCTCCAGCGCGTCCATGTCGCCGTGGTCGAACCGGAAGCGGCGCGCCTTGCAGAGCCGCACGCCGTCAATGATGGAGGCGTGGTTGAGGGCGTCCGAGATGACGGCGCACTCGTCGTCGAGGAGGGTTTCGAAGAGGCCGGCGTTGGCGTCGAAACAGGCGGCGTAGAGGATGGCGTCGTCCTTCCCGTGGAAGTCGGCCAGCCGTCGCTCGAGCTCCTTGTGGATGGTCTGCGTGCCGCAGATGAACCGGACCGAGGCCATGCCGAACCCGTACGTCTCGACGCCCTGCTTGGCCGCCTCGATGAGGTCCGGGTGGTTGGCGAGGCCGAGGTAGTTGTTCGCGCAGAAGTTGAGCACCTCCGCCTCGCGGCCGTCCTCGCGCACCTCGATGTCGGCGTCCTGCTGGGAGGTGATGACGCGCTCCTCCTTGTAGAGGCCGGTGTCGCGGATGTCGTCGAGGATCGAGCGGTAGAGCGAGAGGGCGGAGTTGGACATGGGGGTGAAGCGTAAAGCGTAGGGCGTGATGCGTAGAGCGTGATGCGTAGAGCGTGATGCGTAGAGCGTGATGCGTAGAGCGTGAAGGAGGAGCGGCCGATGCGGGTTACGCGGTACGCGCTACGTTTTCGGAGGCGTACTGCGGGGCAAGGTGCTGGAGCATGTCGTCCACCATCGCGTCGAGGTCGTACGCGGGCTGCCAGCCCCAGTCCTTCCGGGCGTCGCCGTCGTCCACCGAGGCGGGCCAGGAGTCGGCGATCTGCTGGCGAAAGTCGGGCGCGTAGGCCACCTCGAAGTCGGGGAGCCGCTTGCGGATCGCCCTGGCGAGTTCGTCGGCGGAGAACGAGAAGGCGGTGACGTTGTAGCTGGTGCGGACGCGGATCTGCTCGGCGGGCGCCTCCATCAGGTCGAGTGTGGCGCGGAGGGCGTCCGGCATGTACATCATCGGGAGGCGCGTCTCGGGCGCCAGGAAGCAGGTGTAGCGGCCGGTTTCGAGTGCGGCGTGGAAGATCTCGACGGCGTAGTCGGTCGTGCCGCCGCCGGGGGGCGCGCTGTACGAGATGAGGCCGGGGTAGCGGAGGCTCCGCACGTCCACCCCGTGCTTGAGGGCGTAGTACTGGCAGAGCAGCTCGCCGGTCACCTTCGTGACGCCGTACATCGTGGTCGGCTCCAGGACGGTGTGCTGCGGCGCCTTCTGCGGCGTCGTGGGGCCGAAGGCGGCGATGGAAGAGGGCCAGAACACGCGGAGGCTGCGCTCCTTCGCCGCCTCCAGCACGTGCCGGAGGCCCTCGACGTTGACCTCCCAGGCGAGGCCGGGCTGCTGCTCCCCCGTGGCCGAGAGGAGGCTGGCGAGGTGGTACACGGTGCCGACGTCGTAGGCGTCGAGGAGGGCGCGGAGGCGGTCGCCGTCGCGTACGTCGCACCGGGCGTAGGGGCCGCCGTCGGGGTGCGCCTGCGCCTTGAGGTCGGTGGCGAGGACGGCGTCGGGGCCGTGGCGGTCGCGGAGGGCGCGGACGAGGTCGCTGCCGATCTGGCCCTGCGCGCCGGTGACGAGGATCGTGGAGCCCTCGGGAGGGGTGGGCATCGGGGAGACGGGAAAGGGGAGGGGAGGCGAACGTACCGACGGGTCGGAAAGGGACGCAAACGAAGCCCGCGCGGATCCAGGGACGGAGGGCGTGGTGGACGGAGGGCGTGGTGGACGGAGGGCGTGGTGGACGGAGGG
>CAZOJJ010000106.1:0-4212 GCA_964580105.1 uncultured Rhodothermales bacterium
GCCGGCGGCAGAGCCGGCGGCAGAGCCGGCGGCAGAGCCGGACGACCGGGCATCGCCGCGGCTCGGACGCCTTCGAGCGCGCACGCAAGAGCGCCGAGCGCGCGGCCCGCGGGGCCGGCAGCACGGCCTCCCGCCTCACCCAGCGGCGCGAGCGCAGGCGCAAGCTCGCCAAGAGCCGGAAGCACAAGGTCATCGCCGGCGTGGCCGGCGGCATCGCCGACTACTTCGGGATCGACCCGCTCCTCGTCCGCATCGCGTTCGTGATCGGGGCCGTGGCGGGCTCCGGCGCGGCGTTCTTCCTCTACATCATCCTGATGTTCGTCCTCCCCAAAGCGGACGACGACCCGGACGACGACACGCTCATCCGCATCGTCCGCGACTGACGACCTCCCCTGACGACCTCCCGCCGACGCGACCGAGGCCGGCCCCACGACGGAGCCGGCCTCGGTGCGTTCAGCGGCGGGGTTCGAGGGCTCAGAAACCGGTTGGGGCATTCATGGGAGTGGCCTTCCCCCGTCCAGCGTGTCATCCCGGACGGGATGCCTTCGGGACGGGATGCCTTCGGGATCTCCAGACGGGGTTATCCGGCACGTGGAGATTTCCTTCGGGGCGCTTGCGCTTTCGGCTCGGAGGCCGGGATGACACAAAGCCGAGGGGCGAGCACGTCCCCAAACGGCCTCTCAGACCTCGGCGTGCACCCCGGTCCAGGCCTCGTGCGTCCGGCGCAGGGCCTCCTGGCCGACGCTCGCGTCGAGCATCTTGTCCTCCTTCGCCAGTTCGTGGGCGACGACGAGGCAGACGGTCTTCGAGAGCGAGACGATGTGCGGCGCGAGGTCGCCGAGGTGGTTCAGCGCCAGCTCGGCCAGGCGCGTCTCCTTCAGGCCGAGGGCCGTCGTGTAGAGCATGTGGTAGCTCACGGCGGCGAGACCGAGGGCCGTGTAGGTGTCGCGGACCATGCGCGAGACGGGGTCCTCGGTGCGGAGCTTGTCGTAGATCCCGGCGGCGACGCCGAGCGCGCCGGTCCACGCCTGCTTGAGCGTCTCTTTGAGGCCACCGCCCGCGGTGGTCTCGTTGTAGGCCTCCAGGGCGCTGACGTGCCGGCTGAGCGTGGCGCGGAGGTCGGTGAGGACGCCGAGAGCTTCGGGGAAATCCTTCGTGGCGTCGTCGCCGAGCTGGCGCTCGACCGCTTCGAGAATGTGCTTCTCGACGGCGGCCATGTCGGTGACGTAATCGTTGAGGATGGCGGTGCGGTCCATGACGCAGGGAGAGGCTGGTAGAAGGGGGCGGCCCGGGCGCGACGGTGCCCGGACCCAGGCGCGTTGCACCGGCCGGTGCGCGTGGCCGTTCCGTTAATTCCCCCGGCCGGGCCGCTCTCAGGTTCTACCCGAGCACCGCGGCGGGGAGCGTTCCGGCTACCGCCCGCGATAGCCGCTCGGGGTCGAAGTGGCGCCGGATGGCGGCGTTGACCTCCTCCACCGTGAGCGCCCGCACGAGGTCGGGGTAGCGGTCCAGATACTCCACCGGGAAGCCGCGCTCGGCGTTGACGAGGAGCCGGGCGGCGAGGCCGCTGGTCGTCGCCAGGCTGACCACGTGCGTACCGGCCAGCGTGGTCTGCTTCTCCTCCAGTTCGGCGGCCGTGATGCCGTCCTCGACGAACCGGCGGACGACGGCTTCGGTGGCCTCGATGCCGCGCGCGAGGTTGGCCTGGCTGAGCGTGACGCCGATCCGCCAGTACCCCCCGTGCTCCACGTTCACGTCGCCGATGGCCGAGCTGATGCCGTAGGTGAGGCCCTGCTCGTCGCGGACGGTCTGCATCAGCCGGGCGGAGAAGTTGCCGCCGAGGATGAAGTTGCCGACGTAGAGCGCGAGGTAGTCGGGGGCGTCGCGGCGGAGGTCGAGCGGGTGGCCGAAGCGGACGTCGAGGTTGAGTCGGTCGGCGATGGGGACGGTGTCTTCGCCGGGTACGTAGCCTTCGGCGCCCGGCGCGAAGCGCGCGGCGAGGCCGTGCGACGGCCAGCCCCCGAAGAGGCCGCCGACGGTCCGTGCGGTGGCCTCCGGGTCGAGGTCGCCCGCGAAGGCGATCCGCAACCCGTCGGCGGCGACGCGCTCGGCGTGGAAGGCGCGGAGGCGCTCGGCCGAGATCGCCTCGATCCCGGCGATCTCGGCCTCGGGGGTGCGGACGAAGCTGGGGTGGTCGGCCGGGAACAGCCGGCGTTTGAGCGCGCCCGTCGCCTGCGCCGCCGTGGACTCCATCGCCTGCCGCACGCCGGCGACGGCGCGCGCCCGCTCCTTCTCGACCTCGTCGGGGTCGAGGAGCGGCTCGCGGAGCTGCTCGGCCAGCAGCGCGAGCACCTCGGGGAGGTCGTCGCGGAGCGCGCGCCCGGCGAAGCCGAGGCGGAGGGTGTCGGGGTAGAACGTGAGCTGCGCGCCGCGCCCTTCGAGCGCCTCGGCGATGGCGAAGCGGTCGCGCCGCCGCGTGCCCTTATCGAGGAGGTCGGCGAGGAGGTGCTGGACGAGGTCGTCGTCGCCGGTGAGGTCGGGCGCCGTTTCGAGGGAGCCGCGGAAGGAGACGACGTCGCGGACCTCGGTGGGGAGCAGCCAGAGGTCGGCCGCGCCCGCGCGGGTCACGCTCGTGCGCTCGGCGAGGTGGCTGTGGGGATGACCGTTCGTCTGGAGGTGTTCGTCCATCGTCATTCGGGTGAGGCGTCGCCGCCGGGTCCGTCGCCTTCGACCGGGACGTAGTGGCCGACGGTCAGGAGGTCGTCGAGGAACACCTTCCGCGCCGCCGCCTGGACCGCCTCGGCGGTGACGGCTTCGATCCGGCTCCGGTACTCCGTAAAGAGCGTCCAGTCCCCGACGGCGATGGCCTCGTTGAGCCGCGCGGCGACGGCGTAGGGCCCGTCGCGCCCGAAGGCCTCGTCCGCGACGACCTGGCGGCGGGCGCGGGCGAGCTCGTCGGGCGTGACGCCTTCGGCGGCGATCTCGGCCGCCACGGCGCGCAGCTCGGCCTCGACGGCCTCGTGCGCCCCGTCCGGCGCGAGCATGGCGTAGATGGCGAAGAGGCCGGGGTCGCGGAGGCGCGGGAAGAACGTCGATACGTGGGTCGTGAGGCCCCGGTCGGTGAGGCGGCGGTAGAGGCGGGAGCTCTTGCCGCCGGAGAGGATCTGGTCGAGCACGTCGAGGGCGTCGGCGTCAGCGTCGAGGCCGGCGGGGGCCTTCCAGGCGCAGAGCACGGCGCCGAGCTGGCCGGCCTGGCGCACGATCACGCGGCGCTCGCCCTGCTGCGGCGGCTCCTGCGTGACGGCCTCGCGGTGCGTGAGCGGCTCGGGCGCGTCGGCAGCCTGCTCCGGCCCCGCCGGGATCGCCCCGAAGTGGCGGTCCACGAGGTCGAGCGCCTCGGCGCGGTCGATCTGTCCGAGGACCGAGACGGTCGCGTGCGCGGGCCAGTAGTAGGTGTCGTAGAAGTGGCGAAGGTCGGCGGCCGTGACGGTCTCGACGTCCGAGCGCCAGCCGATGACGGGGTGGCCGTAGGGATGGGCAAAGAAGGCCGTGGCGAAGACGGCGTGGAGCAACTTGCGGAGCGGCTCGTTCTCGCCCCGGTCGAGCTCGTTGAGGACGACGGTCCGCTCGCTGGCGAGGTCGGCCTCGGAGACGCGTGCGCCGCGCATGCGGTCGGCCTCGATCTCGACGGCGAGGGGGAGGTGCTCGACGGGCAGGAGCTCGTAGTAATTCGTCCGGTCGTACCACGTCGTCGCGTTCATCTGCGCCCCGACGCGCTGGAGGACGGCGAAGATGCTCGTGCCGGCCTCGCGGTTGAAGCGCTCGGTCCCCTTGAACATGAGGTGTTCGAGGAGGTGCGTGGCGCCGGTCAGCCCCGCCCCCTCGTTCCGGCTGCCGACGCGGTACGTCACCATGAACGTGGCGACGGGCGCGGCGGCCTCGGGGAGGAGGAGGACGGTGAGGCCGTTGCCGCGGTGGCGGTACTCCTCGATCCCGCCCGACTCGCGGACGAACTCGAAGGCGGCGTGGTGGAGGGGCTCGGGCATGGGCAGGCGTCGGTGGGCGCCCTCTCACGCGCCGCCCCGGACGGGGATCCTGCATGCCCGTTGCGGCCGCCGATGCGTGGCCCCTGTCCTCCGTTGCAGGTCGGATCGGCCATGAGGACACGCCGCATCGTGTCCCTACGCCGCATCGTGTCCCTACGCCGCATCG
>CAZOJJ010000107.1:0-1863 GCA_964580105.1 uncultured Rhodothermales bacterium
GCGTGTTGCGTACTGCGTGTTGCGTAGGCGTGTCGTGTGGGCCGATACGCCTACGCGACGCGCGCGGTACGATCACTCCGGCCGCTCGAACACCAGGAAGTGCTGCTGCGGCAGGAAGGCGCGGTTCTCCACGAACCGGAAGCCGACGGCCTCGAGCTCGCGCCGCGCCTGCGCCTCGGTCATCTTGTGGAGGGGGCGGATGGGCACGCTCGCGTCCTCGCCCCGGTACTCGACGAGCACGAGCCGCCCGCCCGGCTTCGTCGCGTCGAAGATCGCCCGGGCCATCTCGCGGGGGTAGGAGAACTCGTGGTAGGCGTCCACGATGAGCGTGACGTCGACGGAGGCGTCGCGGAGGCGCGGGTCGTCCTCGGCGCCCCAGACGGGCGCCACGTTCGTCACCCCCTCCTCCTCCATCCGGCGCTCGATGATGGCCAGCATCTCCGGCTGGATGTCCACGGCCATCACGCGGCCCTCGGGCACGTAGGGCGCGAGGCGGAAGGTGAAGTAGCCCGTGCCCGCCCCGATGTCCGCCACGACGTCGTCCGGCTCCAGGCCGAGGTGGGCGACGACGAGGTCGGGCAGCTCGGTGCGCTCGCGCTCGGGCCGTTCGAGCCACGCCGCCCCCCGGTGCCCCATCACCTGCGCGATCTCGCGGCCCATGTAGAAGCGGCCGGTGCCGTCGCGCGAGGGCGTGCCCTCCGTGTAGGGCGAGGGCGCCCGGAGGCCGCTCCCGGCCGCCAGGCCGTCGGTCAGCGGGAGGACGTCGGACGGCGGCCCCTGGGCCCGGCAGCCGAGCGCGACGCCCAGCGCGAGGAGCAGGACGACGAGGCGGGAGGGGAGCGCGGTCATCGGGGTACGGGGATCGTTCGAGGGAGAGCCGCCGTCCGGGGCCGCCGGGTCACGGGGCCGCCGGGTCACGCGTTCGGGCGGCTGAGCGGCACCGGACGCTCGATGGCATCGGGCCCCGGCACGCCCGCGCCGCCGGCCGCCGCGGCGTAGGGCTCGCGCAGCTCGACGGGCGGCTGCGCCTTCTTCGCCCGCAGGTTGAGGAACTCGACGGCCAGCGAGAACACCATCGCCGTGTAGATGTAGCCCTTCGGGATGTGCTGGCCGAGCCCTTCGGCCACGAGGTTGACCCCGATCAGGATGAGGAACGCGAGCGCCAGCATCTTCACCGTCGGGTGCTCGTGGACGAAGTTCGAGATGGGCGTGGCGAACGCCATCATCACCCCGACGGCGATGACGACGGCGATGATCATGACGGCGATTTCGTCGGCCATGCCGACGGCCGTGATGACGGAGTCGAGCGAGAAGACGATGTCGAGCAGGGCGATCTGGACGAGGACGCCGACGAACGAGACGCCCGCGCCCTTCTCGGCGGCGTGGTGGGCGTCGCCCTCCAGCTTGTTGTGGATCTCGTGCGTGCTCTTGCCGACGAGGAAGAGACCGCCGAGGAGGAGGATCAGGTCGCGCCCGGAGATCACCCACGGGAGCGCGCCGGGGTCGTCGCCGTGCGCCTCGCCGCCGAGGACGCCTTCGAGGAAGGGCAGCTCGAACAGGGGCGCCGTCAGCCCCATCACCCACGAGATCGAGAGGAGGAGCAGGATGCGCATGCCCATCGCGAGCCCGAGGCCGAGGGTGCGGGCGCGCGGCTGCTGCGCCTCGGGCAGGCGGCCCGAGAGGATCGAGATGAAGATGATGTTGTCGATGCCGAGGACGATCTCCAGGGCCGTCAGTGTGGCGAGGGCGGCCCAGGCCTGCGGGTCGGCGAACCAGTCGAACATGGGGAGCACGAAGTGCGGAGCGGGAGTGCGGAGCGGGAGTGCGGAGCGGGAGTGCGGAGCGGGAGTGCGGAGCGGGAGT
>CAZOJJ010000107.1:1963-4057 GCA_964580105.1 uncultured Rhodothermales bacterium
GCGAAATGAGAGATCCTTGCCGGCGCCCAGCGTTGCCGGCGCGCGGCGTTCGGAGGAGGCTGCCCGGCCGGAACGGCGCGAAAGCCGCCCCTACGTTACCACTCCGCCGCCGTCCCACCGCCACCGTCCGTACCTTTTCATCCCCGGAATGCCGTTTCATTCCCGGCTGGAATGCCGTACCCGCCGCTCACCCCTCCGAACTCCTCACTCCGCACCCGGCAATGCCCCAGCCCGACCTCGACGCCGTCATCGGCCACTACCCGCCCTGGGCCAAGGCCCTCGCCCGGAAGTACTTCACCAAGACGCTCAACCAGTTCATCCTCCACGGCAACGTCCGCGACCTCGTGCCGACGGAGGACGCCCAGGGCGCCCGCACCTACGTCGCCCTCCGCCACTTCCTCGCCGACGACCTCTTCGCCGGGCGCGACGTGGTGCTGTTCTACGACCGCTCCGACGGCATCCACTTCCTCGACCAGGCCTCCAAGGCCGACTTCAACCGCGCCCTCTCCGGCTACGACACCATCTTCGGGACGGAGTACGCCAAGCGGCTGCCGAAGGACCCCGTCCGCGTCTTCGCCCTCCTCGACAACTACCTCCGCATCCGCCTCGGCGAGGGCAAGCGCGTCGCCATCGTGGTGGACTACGCCGAAACCGTCGTGCCCATGGCCGAGGCCTCGCAGTACTCGGCCGAGGACCGCGGCGCCCTCGTGACCCTCCAGAAGTGGAGCCACGACCCCCTCCTCCTCGAGAGCGACTTCACCTGCGTGCTCGTCACGGAGAACCTGACGGACCTCAACCGCCAGTTCATCCAGAGCCCCTACAACGCCGAGATCGAGGTCGAGATGCCGGACGCCGCCGCCCGGCAGGCGTTCATCGCCTGGTTCCTCGGGCAGGGCGCGCGGGCGAAGGCGTTCGAGGACCTCTCCGACGTCCGCCCCTTCGCGCTGGCGCAGAACACGGCCGGCCTCGGGTACGTCCAGCTCCGCACCATCCTCGCCGACACCGTCGAGAACCGCGTCCGCCTCTCGTTCGAGCAGCTCACCGAGAAGAAGAAGGAGCTCATCGAGGCCGAGGCCTACGGCCTGCTGGAGTTCGTCGAGACCGACTTCAACCTCGACATGGTGGCCGGCCACGCCGAGGCGAAGGCGCACCTCCGCGCCGCCGCCGAGGCCATCAAGCAGGGCCGCCCGGACGTGATGCCGATGGGCTACCTCGTCTCCGGGCCCGTCGGCACCGGCAAGACGTTCCTCATCACCACCTTCGCGGGCGAGATCGGCATCCCGATGGTGAAGCTGAAGAACTTCCGCAGCCAGTGGCAGGGCGTCACCGAGGGGAACCTCGAGAAGATCCTCACGCTCCTCCGAGCGATGAACCCCGTGGCCGTGATGATCGACGAGGCCGACGCCGCCCTCGGCGACCGCGACGCCCAGGGCGACAGCGGCGTCTCCAGCCGCGTCTTCGGCCAGATCGCCCAGGCCATGAGCGACACCCGATTCCGCGGCAAGATCATCTGGTTCCTCGTCACCGCCCGGCCGGACCTCATGCCGGTGGACCTCAAGCGCCAGGGGCGCGCCGAGGAGCACCTCGCCCTCTTCTACCCCACCACGCGCGAGGACCGCGAGGAGCTCATCCGCGTGATGATGAAGAAGACGAAGGTCGTCCTCCCGATGGAGGAGGTGCCCGACGCGCTGCTCGACGGCGAGCGCACCTTCTCCGGGGCCGACATGGAGGCGCTCCTCACCCGCGCCAAGTTCCGCGCCGCCACGCAGAACGCCCCCACCACCGCCCCGCCCTCCGGCGACGGCGCCGCGCCGCCCCCCGCCCCGGCCTCCGCCGAGATGCTCCGGGTCTCGGGTGACGTGCTGGAAGCGGCCGTCGAGGACTTCCTGCCGCCGTCGTACCCGATGGAGGTGGAACTGCAGACGCTCGCCGCCGTGATGGAGTGCACCAGCCGCTCGATGCTCCCCGCCCGCTACCGCGACCTCGACCGCGAGCAGGTCGTCCGCCGCATTGCCGAGCTCAAGCGGCTCATCGGCGAATGACACTCATCGGCGAATGACACTCATCGGCGAATGACACTCATCGGCGAATGAC
>CAZOJJ010000108.1:0-3997 GCA_964580105.1 uncultured Rhodothermales bacterium
GGTTTGGCACCTCGATGTCGGCTCATCGCATCCTGGGGCTGGAGAAGGTCCCAAGGGTTGGGCTGTTCGCCCATTAAAGCGGTACGTGAGCTGGGTTCAGAACGTCGTGAGACAGTTCGGTCCCTATCTGCTGTGGGCGTAGGAGATTTGAACGGAGCTGCCGTTAGTACGAGAGGACCGCGGCGGACTGACCTCTAGTGTACCTGTTGTGGCGCCAGCTGCATCGCAGGGTAGCTATGTCGGGAAGGGATAAGCGCTGAAAGCATCTAAGCACGAAGCCCACCGTGAGATGAGATCTCCCCTACGGGTCGTTCTAGACGAGGACGTTGATAGGCGGCAGGTGGAAGCGTGGTGACACGTGCAGCCGAGCCGTACTAATTACCCGTGAGACTTTTCCCTGCTACTTCGCTTGTGCGCGTCTCAGAGCATTCGCTCTCGGCGCTCGGTGGGCGACCTTCGATTCTACTACGGCTATCCGCATGTCACCAATTTCTTGGTGGCTACAGCGCAGGGGACCCACCTCTTCCCATTCCGAACAGAGAAGTTAAGCCCTGCAGCGCCGATGGTACTGCCGCAAGGTGGGAGAGTAGGTCGCCGCCAAGTCCCTTTCGAGGCCCCGTCGCTGAGGCGACGGGGCCTCGTTGTGTATGGTAGGGGGCCTGAGGCGGTGCGCCCTCGTTTCCGGTGCCTCGCTCTGTTGCTGCCTGCCTCGGTCATACCCGCGCAAGGGCGAAGAACTCCCGCATCTCCTGGACCTTGGGCAGGTTGACCTCCTCCTCGGCTTGCAGGGCGTCGAGGTAGAACCGAGCAAAGGCCGCGCGTTCATCGGGGGCCGCATTCCCCTCCTCGAAGAGATCGGCCAAGGCATTGAGTTGCGTCTCGGCTAGCTGGCCGGCGAGGCAACGAGCCAGGAGGACAGCAAGGGGGTGGAGGCGTGAAGCGGAAACCGTAGGGGTGAAGGGCATGGCGCAGGGCGGTCGGACTAGGGAAGGACACCCTTCCCCTCGACAAGGAGCGTGCCAGCTTCACACAGCCTTCGCATCCGGTTCGTCTTCCACCTTTACCCCGCCTCTACGTTACGTTCCGATTCCGCCACGCCCCTCGGGGAGTGGCTTCGTAACCCGACGCCTCGCCCTACCTAACCGTCATTCATGGCCCACGTCTCTCTGCGCCGTCGCTTCGCCTATCACGCCTGGGCGCTCCGCACCCTCGCCGACGCGGTGGCCGACACCGAGCGGCATGCCGAGGTGCGCCGCCTCCTCGCTCACGCCGTCACGGCCGACCGCGTCTGGCTCCTCCGGCTCCGGGGAGAGCCGACGACCGACATCCCGCTCTGGCCCGCCCTCGACGCCGATTCGATCCGCGCGCTCGCCGCCGAGCAGGCCGGCGCCTACGTCGCCTACCTCGACGGGCGCACCGAGGCGGACCTGAACACGTCCATCGCCTATGCCAACTCGAAGGGCGTCCGCTACGAGACGGCCGTGTGCGACGTGCTCGACCACGTGCTGCTGCACGGCGCGTACCACCGGGGGCAGGCCGCCCGCGCCCTCCGCCAGGCGGGCGACGACCCGCCCTGGACCGACTTCATCGTGTGGGTGCGGCTGGGAGAGCCGGAGTAGACCGGGCGCGTTTGCGCTCCCACAACCCCTGCCTCGGTCAGGCCGCCGAGACGATCGGGGGGCCCCCTCAGCTCAGCACGATCTGCTTGCGCAGGCGGGCGACGGGGATGTTGAGCTGCTCGCGGTACTTCGTCACCGTCCGCCGGGCGATGTTGAAGCCGTCTTTTTCGAGCATGTTGGCGATGGCCTGGTCCGAGAGCGGCTTGCTCTTGTCCTCCCCGGCGATGATCCGCTCGATGATGGCCTTGACCTCCTTGTTCGAGACCTCCTCGCCGGACTCCGTCGTGAGCCCCTCCGAGAAGAAGTACTTCAGCTCGTAGACGCCGAACTCGGTCTGGACGTACTTCCCGTTGACGACGCGGGAGATGGTCGAGATGTCCATCCCGATCCGCTCGGCAACGTCCTTGAGGATCATCGGCTTGAGGTGGCCCTCGCCGTGGCGGAAGAAGTCCTCCTGGAGCGCCACGATGGCCGTCATGACCTTGAGCATGGTCTGGCGGCGCTGGTTGATCGAGTTGATGAACCAGCGGGCGCTCTCCATCCGCTGCTTGAGGAACGAGCGCGTCTCGTCGGCCTGGCCGTTCTGGGCGCGGCCCTTCTTCTGGTCCACCGCGAGCTGGTTCCACATCTGCCGGTAGTGACGGTTGATGCGGAGTTCGGGGGCGTTCCGGCCGTTGAGCGTGATGAGGAACTCGTCGTCGTCCTCGACGCTGACGGTGAAGTCCGGGGTGATGTAGTTGGTCTGGGCGGCGAACTCGCCCTCGCCGGGCTTGGGGTTGAGGCTGCGGATGAGGTCGTAGGCCTCCTTGAGCTCGGTCTCGTCCAGGTTCAGCTTGCGCATGATCTGGTCGAAGTGCTTCATCGTGAACGCCTTGTAGGCGTCGCGGAGCACGTCGATGGCGTTCTCGCGGCCGTCCACGTCGTGGGGGAGCGCCTCGAGCTGGACGAGCAGGCACTCGCGGAGGTCGCGCGCGGCGATGCCGACGGGGTCGAGCCGCTGGATGCGCCGGAGCACGCGCTCGACGTCGTCCTCGGTGAGCATCAGCCCCTGGTTGAACATGATGTCGTCGAGGATGGACTCGATGGGCCGGCGGAGGTATCCGTCCTCGTCGATGGAGCCGATGATCTGCTCGGCGATGAGCTCCTCGTGCTCGTCGAGGTCGAGCATGAGCACCTGCTCGCGGAGGTTCTCGGCCATGGACCGCTGGTGCGGCACGGGGAGCTCGCGGTCGTCCTCCTCGGCGGAGTGGTCCACGCGGGCCTTGTAGCCGTAGAGGTCGTCCGGGCTGTTCAAGAACTCGTCCCAGTCGAACTCGTCCTCGCTGTTGCCCTCGGCCTCGCGCGCCTCGGCGCGAGGGTTTTCCTCATCGTCCTCGTCCGCAACCGGCCCCTCGTCCGGCTCGTTGGCGTCGAGGTCCAGCTCGTCCTCCTCCTCGCCCTCTTCGAGGACGGGATTGGCTTCCAGCTCGGCCTTGATGCGCTGTTCGAGGGCGAGCGTGGGCAGCTGCAGCAGCTTGATGTACTGGATCTGCTGCGGCGAGAGCTTCTGCTGAAGGCTCTGCTTCTGCTGGAGGTTGAGCATGGGGCTTGGCGGTGGCGGACGGAGCGCGGCTCCGGGGGCGGTATCGGCGTGGCAGGCGTTCCGATTAAGGTGGTGGGCTAGCGGGCGAAGGCGGCGCGGCGGTCGAAGAGGGCGTCGCGGAAGCGGCGGTACCAGTCGGCCCCGTAGCGGCGCGTGAGCGGGCGCTCGAGGAAGTCGGCGAGCTGGGTGTCGGTGCGGCGGCCGTGCTTGACGGCCGGGCGGCAGAGCCGGATCCGCTCGTAGTTGAGCACCTCGACGGCGTCTTCGCCCTCCCCGTAGCGCTCGACGCGGATCGGGAAGAGGTGGCAGGAGATGGGCTTCTCGAAGTCGGTCTTGCCCTCCCGGAACGCCTGCTGGATGGCGCACTTGGCGACGGCGCCGTCGTAAACGACGAAGACGCATTCACGGCCGTCCACGCAGGTGGTGCCGTAGGCGCCGGGCTCCTCCTCGGTCCACACGCCCGCCTCGGCGATGGCTTTCCGCGCCTCCGGCCGGAGCCGGTGCTCGACGATGGGGAGGACGGCCTCCAGCTCGGCGCGCTCCTCGGGTTCGAGCGGCGCGCCCCGGTCGCCGTGTACGCAGCAGCCACCCAGGCACTGGCCGAGGTGGCAGGCGAAGGGCGCGTCGAGCACCTCGTCGGAGATGAGTACGTGGTCTACCGCAAACATGGTTCCAACGTACCGAGCGGCCCCGTGCTTGTCAACCGAAAACGGGGTGTGCACGTCGAGCGGCGCGATGGTGCGAGAGAGGGTCTACGAGAGAGGGTCTACGAGAGAGGGTCTACGAGAGAGGGTCT
>CAZOJJ010000109.1:0-3896 GCA_964580105.1 uncultured Rhodothermales bacterium
TCCTTGTCGAAGGTGGGGGTCGGCTCCTGGTAGATGGCGGGGCGGCGGACGTCGCGCTTGAAGGGGTTCGGGGAGTCGCCCATGGGAGGCGGTGCGAGGATGGTCGAGAACGGAGGGGCGGTCAAGGTACGCGGGGCCATTTCAGGGGGGTGACAGGCGAGGATGAAAAGCGTCGGAAGCGCTTTGGGGGCGTGTGGCGCGGAGCGTATCGGTAGGAGCGGGGGTGGGCTCAAGCGGACGCGCGGCGTATCCTGCCCCGATCCGTCCCCGCCCCGATGCCCCTCACCCGGCAACGCCTCAAAGACCTCGCGAGCCTCGTCCGCCGGAAGGGCCGGGCGCAGCACGGCCTCTTCCTGGTGGAGGGGGTCCGCTCCGTCGAGGCCGCCGCCGAGGCAGGCGCGCCGCTCGTCGAGCTCCTCGTGACGGAGGACGCGGCGCAGGACGCCCGCGTGGCCGCCGTCCTGCGCCGGGCCGCCGTTCCGGTCCACGTCGTCGCCGCCCGCGACCTCGCGCGTCTCGCCGACGTGCAGCACGACCAGGGGCTCGTCGCCGTCGCCCGCTCCGTCGTGACCGCCGCGCCGGACGGGCTGGAGGACGCGCGCGCGGTGCTCGTGCTCGACGGCGTGCAGGACCCCGGCAACGTGGGCACGCTCGTCCGCACCGCCGCGTGGTTCGGCCTCGACGCCGTGCTCGCCGGGCCGGGCACGGCCGACGTCGAGAGCCCGAAGGCCGTCCGTAGCGCGATGGGTGGGCTGTGGGACCTCCGCCTCGTGCGCTCCGACGACCTCGGTGAAGCGCTGGGCCTCCTCGGTCGGCGCGGCCTGCCCGTCTGGGGCGCCGACCTCGACGGCGAGCCCGCGGCCTCCTGGGCGCCCGCGTCCGAGGGTGTGCTCGTCCTGGGCAGCGAGGCGCACGGGCTCTCGGAGGCTGCCGCCTCGCGGCTGGACGGACGGGTCCGCATCCGCTCGTCCCGGTCGGCCGAGGAGCGCGGCGTCGAGTCGCTCAACGTGGCGATGGCGGGGGGCATCCTCCTCCACCGCTGGCGCGGTGGCTGACTCGTGCGCAGGCTGGCATCGGTCCCTCGGTGTTGGGCGAGGGCCTTTCCGTGTGCCCGATTTGCTTCATACCCTCCGGTTTCCTACCCTTCGCCTACGGACCCCGCCACACCTTCTTCCACTCAACCTTATGAGGCCGACTATGGTGCGATCCTCTCTCTCTCTCTCTCTCTCTCTCTCTCTCTCTCTCTCTCTCTCTCTCTCGTGCGCAGTGGTGCCGTGCTGGTCATCCTGACTCTCGCATTCCCACGGATCGGTCAGGCTCAGACCTGGGAGCGGTGCGTTGAATCCACAGGACACGAGGAGTTCAACTTCCAGGTCGAGTCCCACGTTGACTACGTCATCCACCTCGTCGTCCGCGATGCCGTGACGGGCTTGGAGATTCCCGAGTCCGAGGCGTACTTCGATAAGGATACGAACGTGTCGTCCGGCGGCGATCCCAGCGAGTGCGACCACTATGTCCACGTCGGGGATCACTTCGGGTCAAACAAGCACTGGCCGGGGGACTCACTCCTCATCGTGGAGCTCTACGCCACGCAGGCTGCTCAATCCTCAACGGAGGAGCTCTTTGCCTCCTTCACCTTTTTCGGGCAATGCAACAACCTTTCAGGTAGCAGCTTTTTCTGCCCATACGACAACCCCCCGAACCCCGACGGCTACTTCGTCATCCGTCACGTCGACAGCGATCCGACCGAGGATCTCGAGCTTCTCGTCGCCCCGTACGCCTATGTAGGCCAGCTTGAAGCGGCGGGTACCGGCATCGGCGACTACTTCGGCGACGACAACTGGATGATTCCCTATAACCTCGACGTGGTCAACGAAACGCTCGGGACGAGCCTTAACGTCGATACGGGGTTCTTCCTCACACCGCAGGACGGCCCGCCATTCACGGTGACGGCCGAGGCGGACTTCGTGCTGGAGGCCACGCCGGACGTGGGTAGCTGGGACGGCTTCTACGACTGGGAGCGGCAGGTACGAGGATGGGCACCGGCTGACCGCGTGCTCCGGTTCCCGGAAGGGCGAACGCTCGTCGTCGAGGGCGACCTCACGGCCGAGGACGTGACGTTCACCACGGCCGGCCCCGTCATCGACGGCGTCGCGTCGGACTCCTGGGAGGGGATCGCCGTCTACGACGGGGGCTCGCTCGACCTCGACGGCGGGAAGATCGAGTACGCCGTGACCGGGCTCTCGGTCTACGCCGACGACGTGACGGTGACGAACTCGACGGTTCGGCGCAACGGCACCGGCATCGAGAGCAACTTCGTGCAGAACTACTGCCCCGGCTCCCAGGTCTGCCTCTCGGGCGGGCCGAGCAGCTTTACGCTGGAGGGCGTCTCCGTCACCGAGAACGCTGGGATCGGCGTCCTCGCCCGCAACACCGAGGACGTGGTGATTACTGATTTCGACGGAGCGGAGACCGAGATCCGGGACAACGGCGGCGACGGGCTCTACCTCTGGAACGCCCAGCTGGCGGAGTTCCGCTTTACCCACGTCGAGGACAACGGCGGGATCGGGGCCAACGTCCTCGACAACGCCGACCTCCGCTTTACGGACGTGTTCGAACAAACGCAACCCGGTCTGGACCGCGTCGCCAACAACACTTCGCACGAGCTCTTCGTCTCTGACGGCGGCCACCTCTTCCTCGGGGCCGGCACCGCAGGGGGCGACAACGACGTCTACGACGAAGCCACCCTCGGCCCGTCCAACCGCCTCCTCTACAACGAGGAGCCGTGCGTTGGGATGATCTGCGCCGAGCGCACCATCGACGCGGAACTGACCTGGTGGGGCTTGGCCTCCGGGCCGCCGGCCGGCGCCTTCACCGGCTCGGTGGACTACACTCCGTACCGGACGAGCCCGGCCACGAGCGCGCCCCGTCTGCCCTCGCCCCTCGTCACCATCGCAGGCGAGGGCGAGGCCGCCGGACGGGGGAGCGACTGGCTGCGCGAGACGATCCGGGAGGCGCGGCGAGACCTGGAAGCGGCGCCTGGTGCCGAGGGCGCGGCCTCGCTCGTGCGGCGGCTCTACGGCTTGCAGCGGCTCGACGCCGCCGACGCGCTCGGCGAGCACGGGCCGACGATGGCGCTGCTCGCCGTGCTCCGCGCCCGGCTCGGGGAAGGGCAGCTTCCGGCGCCGGTGCGGGCGGCGGCCGAGGCCGCGCTCGTGGCCGAGGTACACGACGCGCTCCGCCTCGGCGACTACGCCGAGGCACGGGGGCTTTTGGCGAGCTTCGCAGGCGAGGCCGAGGGCGCGCAGGCGCGGCGCTCGCTCGCGCTCGCCCGCGTGATGGCGGCCGAGCAGGCGGGCCGGTACGCCGAGGCGCTGGCCGTGCTGGACGGGGTGCTGGCGGAGATGGAGGCCGAGGACCCGATGCGGCGGTCGCTGGCCGTGGTGGCCGAGGCGCTCGCGGAGCAGGCCGGATCGGAGGGCCGCCTCGGTGGCTCGGAGCCCGCGACGGCCTCGAGTGTAGTTGGCCTTGATCTGGCAGCAAGTGACGTGCTGGGTGCTCCCTACCCGAACCCGTCGCATGGCGCGGCCGTGGTGCCGCTCGTGCTTGCGGAGGCATCAGACGTGGAGGTATCGGTTTACGACGTGCTCGGACGGCGCGTGGCTGTACTCGCAGAGGGGCGCTATGAAGCCGGGTCGCACCGGCTGGCCGTTGATGCATCCAGCCTGCCGGCGGGGATGTACGTCATCCGTGCCGCCGTAGATGGTGCGCGCGTGTCCACGCAGCGCTTGACGGTGCTGCGATGAAGCGGCTCAGGTCAACAATGGCCGGGGTGCTCTTTGTGGGCGCCCCGGCCCTCGTGCCGTGTGCGGCTTCGCAGGTGATTGTCTCGCCTG
>CAZOJJ010000110.1:0-3887 GCA_964580105.1 uncultured Rhodothermales bacterium
GTGGTGGTGGTGGCGCTGGAGAGCTCGATCTTCGCCTTCTCGGCGGCCTCCTTGAGGCGCTGGAGGGCCATCGGGTCGGTACGGAGGTCGATCCCCTCGGAGCGCCTGAACTCGTCGGCGATGTAGTCGATGAGGCGCTGGTCGAAGTCGTCGCCGCCGAGGTGGGTGTCGCCGTTGGTGGACTTCACCTCGAAGACGCCGTCGCCGAGTTCCAGGATGGAGATGTCGTAGGTGCCGCCGCCGAGGTCGTAGACGGCGACGATCTCGTCCTGCTTCTTCTTGTCGAGGCCGTAGGCGAGGGCGGCGGCCGTGGGCTCGTTGAGGATGCGCTTGACCTCGAGGCCGGCGATCTGGCCGGCCTCCTTGGTGGCCTTGCGCTGGGCGTCGTTGAAGTAGGCCGGGACGGTGATGACGGCCTCGGTGACCTTCTCGCCGAGGTAGTCCTCGGCGGTCTGCTTGAGCTTGCCGAGCACCATCGCCGAGATCTCCTGCGGCGTGTAGAGCCGCTCCTCGATCTTGATGCGGGCCGTGCCCCCCTCGCCCTGGTCGACGACGTAGGGGACCGTCTTCAGCTCCTCGGTCACCTCGCCGTACTTGCGGCCCATGAACCGCTTGACCGAGAAGATGGTGTTGTGGGGGTTCGTGATGGCCTGGCGCTTGGCCGGGGCCCCGACGAGCCGCTCGCCGTCCTTCTTGAACGCGACGACGGACGGCGTGGTGCGGCCGCCCTCGGCGTTGGGGATGACGACGGGTTCGTCGCCCTCCATCACGGCCACGACGGAGTTCGTGGTGCCGAGGTCGATGCCGATGATCTTGCCCATGAGGTCAGGGGGAGTGCAGTGGTGTGGGTTCGGTAGCGTAGGAAGGTCGGGGCCGGGTCTACGCGGGTGCCGCCCCGTCAGGCGCCCGGTGCCCCACACCGGGTGTGACAACCACCGTGCCACGCGACGGGCGCGGCCAGATTGACAGGGCCGCACGGGCTTCGGCCGGCCCGATTCCCCTTCTCGATTCCCCGGCCTGCAGGCCGGGGAATCGAGAAGGGGGCGGGGTATATTGCCGGATCCCTCCGCCGCTCCCATGAAGCACGTCCCCAACGCCCTGACCCTCTCTCGCATCGTGGCGGCGCCGCTGTGCCTGTGGGGCCTCGCGTCGGAGACGTTCACGGGCCAGATCCTCGGCACGATCCTCTTCATCGCCGCCGCCATCACGGACTACTGGGACGGCAAGCTCGCCCGCAAGTACGGCGTCGGCTCCCGCCTCGGGCAGTTCCTCGACCCCCTCGCCGACAAAATCCTCGTCCTCGGGGCGTTCTTCCTTCTGCCCTTCCTCGACCCGCTCGACCGGGGGCTCGCCGCGCCGGCCGGGGCGTGGCTGCCGTGGGCGGCCGTCGGCGCCGTCGCCCTCCGCGACCTCGCCGTGACCGTGCTCCGGACGGTCTACGAGCGGCGCAACCGCCCGCTCCGGACCACCTCGGCGGCGAAGTGGAAGACGGCCTGGCAGCTCACGTTCCTCATCACGCTGGAAGTCTTCCTCGTCGTTGCGCACGCCCGCGTACTGGGCGGCTTCTGGGGCGCCTTCGGCCGCTTCTTCTACGCCGTCCTCGAGAGCCCCTTCCCGCTCGTCTTTCTCCTGCTCACGGCGGCCGTCACCGTCTACACCGGCGTGCTGTACTTCGTCCACCGCGAGACGGCCCCGCCCGTGCCCGGCGAGGTGACGCCCTCGGCCCCGTTCGAGGTGCCCTGAGGAGGTGAGAACGGGGAAGCGCTGGGGGAAAGGTTCGGTCTACCCTGCTCTGAATGCCCACACCATGCCTTCCTCGCCTCCTTCCCACGACGTCGCGCGCGACCTCCTCCGCATCGGCGCGGTCGAGCTCCGGCCGAGCGATCCGTTCACCTGGGCCTCCGGCCTCCGCAGCCCGATCTACTGCGACAACCGGCTCACGCTCTCCGAGCCCGCCGTGCGCCGCCGCCTGACGGATGGCTTCGCCGCGCTCGTCGAGGCGCACGACCTCGCGCCGGACGTCGTCGCCGGGACGGCGACGGCGGGCATCCCGCACGCGGCGTGGCTGGCCGACCGCCTCGGGCTGCCGATGGTGTACGTCCGCGCCAGCGCGAAGGGGCACGGCCGGGGCAACCAGATCGAGGGGCGGCTGCCCGAGGATGCCCGCGTCGTGTTGATCGAGGATCTCGTCTCGACGGGCGGCTCGTCGCTGGCGGCGGTGGCGGCGTTGCGCGCGGCCGGCGCCGAGGTAGTCGCGACGCTCGCCGTCTTCAGCTACGCCTTCGACCGGGCGGCCGACGCGTTTCGCGCGGCCGGCGTGCCGCTCTACACGCTCACCGACTACCCCGCGCTCCTCGGCGCTGCTACCGAGGCGGGGGCGGTCACGGAGGCCGACCTCGCGACGCTCCGCGCCTGGCGCGAGGACCCGCAGGCCTGGTCGGAGCGGATGAGGGGCGGCTCGGGCCGATGAGAAGGCGATCCTGCACGATCTCCTCAGCCATCGTCGGATGCCCCGGTCTTTGGATTCTCCGGCGCCCATGACGGCGGTCCTTCTGACCATCGGCGACGAGATCCTCATCGGCCAGGTCGTCGACACCAACGCGGCGTGGCTCGGTCAGGAGCTCACGCTGGCAGGGATCACCGTATCCCGCCGCGAAACCGTCGGCGACGACGAGGCGGCCATCCGGGCGGCCCTGGCCCGCGCCTACGCCGAGGCGGAGCTGGTCGTCGTCACCGGCGGCCTCGGGCCGACGCCCGACGACGTGACGAGGCCGGCCGTCGCCGCGTACTTCGGCGTCCCGCTCGGGTTCGACCCGGACGTGCTCGCCCACGTCGAATCGCTCTTCGCCGCACGTGGCCGGGCGATGTCGCCGCGCAACCGGGCGCTGGCCGAGGTGCCGGAGGGGTTCGAGGTGCTGCCGAACGCGCTGGGCACGGCGCCCGGCCTCTGGGGCGAGCGTGTCGTAGACGGACGGGCGCAGATCGTCGTGCTCTTGCCGGGTGTTCCGCACGAAATGAAGGCCATCACGGAGGCCCACGTGCTGCCGCGCCTGCACGCCCGTACCGACGGCGCCCTCGTGCACCGGACGCTTCTCACGGTCGGGGAGGGGGAGACCACGCTCGCCGACCGCCTGGGCGACCTCGACGACCTGTTCCGCGACGGCCTCCGCCTCGCCTTCCTGCCCAACCTCGGGACGGTTCGTCTCCGCCTCACCGCACGCGCGGCCAGCCCCGACGCAGCGCGGGCGCTCGTCGAGCGCGGTCTCGCCCGGCTCCGCCGCGACCTCGGCGACCTCGTCTTCGGCGAGGACGACGAGACCCTCGAAGGCGCCGTCGGCGCGATGCTCGTCGAACGCGGGCTCAGCCTCGCCGTGGCCGAGAGCTGCACGGGCGGAGCGCTGGCGGCGCGGATCACGAGCGTGCCCGGCGCTTCGCGCTACTTCCGGGGCGGCGTCGTGGCGTACGCCAACGCCGTCAAGGAGACCGCGCTGGGTGTGGAGGGCGGCGCCCTCCGCGCGCACGGCGCCGTGAGCGAAGCCGTCGTCCGGCAGATGGCCGAGGGCGTCCGCGTCCGCCTCGGGGCCGACCTCGGCGTCGCTACGACGGGCATTGCCGGGCCGGGCGGGGGGACGCCCGCGAAGCCCGTCGGCACCGTCTGGCTCGGCTACGCCGATGCCCGGCGCACGTACGCCGTCCGCCTCCAACTCGGCACCGACCGGGCCGTCAACGTCGGCGTCACGACGACGGCCGCGCTCAACCTCGTGCGCCGCCAGCTGCTGCGGAAAGAAGGGAGGAGGAGAGGATGAAAGGAGGAGGGGAGGAAAGGAGGAGAGGACGCCGTCTGCCACCCTCATTCCTCCTCTCTTCCCGTTCTCCTCTCTTCCCGT
>CAZOJJ010000111.1:0-3681 GCA_964580105.1 uncultured Rhodothermales bacterium
TCAGCCGCCGCCACGAGCTGCGCGAGGACCAGCTCGCGACGGCGACGGCCCGGGGCCTGACGATCTGGGAGCAGCACCGCACGCTCCTCATCGGCCTCGGTGCCGGGCTGCTCGTGCTGATCGCCGCGGCCGTGGCCTACACCCTGTGGCAGAACCAGCGCGACCGGGCCGCCGCCGAGGAGCTCGGCCTGATCCTGACCCACTACGAGCAGGGCCGGTACGCCGAGGCGCTCGACGGCACGGCCGACCGCCGGGGCCTCCTGGAGATCGCCGACGAGTACGGCTCGACCGACACCGGCAACCTCGCCACCTTCTACGCCGCCGACGCCCTCTACCAACTCGAGCGCTACGACGAGGCGCTGACCTACTTCGAGCGCTACGACGCGGGCGAGGACATCCTCGGCGCGAGCGCGCTCGCGGGCCAGGCCGCCGTCAAGGAGCAGCAGGGCGAGCACGCCGAGGCTGCCCGCCTCTACGAGCGCGCCGCCGCCGCGTACGAATCGCCCGCGACGGCGCCGGACTACCTCATGGCCGCCGGCCGCGCCTACGCCGCCGCCGGCGACACCGAGGCGGCCGTGGAGGTCTACCAGGCGTTCCTGGAGGACTACGAGGAGTCGCCCAACGCGCCCATCGTGGAGGCGCTGTTGGCCCAGGCCCAGGCCGGGCAGTAGAACACGCTCAGTCCAGCCGCGTGACCCGGACGGCCTCGGCGCGGTCCCCGAGGCGGAGGCGGGCGAGGTAGACGCCGGCCGGGAGCGCGGAGGCGTCCCACGCGAACGCATGGGCACCAGCGGCGAGCAGCCCGTCGTGGAGGAGGGCCACCTCGCGGCCCAGCACGTCGTACACCGCCAGCGTGGCGGGGCCGGCCTCGGGGAGCGTGAGGCGGAAGGTGGTCCGGCTCCGGAACGGGTTCGGCCCGGCCGTGAGCGTGAGGCGGGTTGGCGCAGGCGCCTCCGGCTCGACGGCGACGGGCCACGGCGGGAGCACGGCCCGCCAGCCCTCGTACTCCCCCTTCGGGTTGTAGCCCTCCCCCACGATCACCGTCCCGTCCGCGTTTACGCCGTGGTAGTCCACCACCACGAGGTGCCACCCGGTCAGGTCGAGGCCGTAGTCGTCCTCCAGCACCTCCTCGAGTAGCCGTGTCCCCCGCGCCGCAGTCCACACGAACGCGCCCACGAGCGTGAGCCCCGCCACGAGGGTGCCGTCGCCGGAGATGGCGTGGGCCTGGAGAAAGCCACCCGGCGTGAGCGGCGGGATCTCGGCCGTCCCGACCCCCTCGCGCCAGAGGAACCCCTTCGAGAGTCCTCCGCGATAGAACGAGCCCACGACGACCGACCCGTCATCGGTGACGTCGTAGGCGATGGGCACGGTGGCATCCAGGAGCATGGGCAGGGCCTCGGGCACGCCGTCCACCCATCGCACTGCCTGGCCATCGGAGTGTCCGGCGATGATACGGCCGTCGACCGAGACCGCGTAGGCAGTGCCCGTCTCATGGCCGGGTAAGAGGGGCAGCGCCGTCAAGGAACCTCCCTCCCATCGGGCGGGCTGTCTGTCGTTCTCATCGGTGCCGTAGCCGACGACGACGGAGCCGTTGGCGGAGACGTCCCAGGCGTGGCTCGAGAACCCCCCACCGGGCAGGTCACCGAGTCGCTCGAACGCGCCGTCGACCCACCGTACGGCCTCCGAGTCATTGGGATGGATGTGATCCCACCCGACGATCACGTCCCCGTCGGCGGAGACCCCGTAGGGGATGCCTTCACCTCCGAGGGGGACGAGCAGGCCGTCCTCCCAGTAGACCGGGCCCCCGCTCGACCCGACGACCACGTCGCCGGCCGCATTCACGCCGAGGGCTCCGCTCGACGGAGCTCCGGGCGCGAATCCGAGCCCGGTGAAGCTCGCCTGACTCACGGCTGAAGGTGCCAGTGCCGAGAGCAGCAGGGCGAGTGTGGGCAACCGGAGGGGGTAACGCATGAGTCAGGGGTGGCGGCAGCGGCTAGGGGCCGAGGAACGTCATCCGCCCCGTCTCGACGTGGTCCCCGACCCTGAGAAGGTAGAGGTAGACGCCGGCGGCGAGGGGGCGGGCCTGGGTGTCTGCGGCCGTCCAGTGGAGCGTGACGCTCCCGGCCTCGTGGTGCCCATCCATCAGCGTCATGACCCTCCGCCCGAGGAGGTCGTAGACCGTCAGCGTGACGCGGCTCGGCTCGGGCACGGTGAACCGGAAGGTGGTATAGTGGCGGAACGGGTTGGGATAGTTCGGCTCCAGCCTCGGGAGCGCGGGCAGCGGGGCGGCGGCCGGCTCCTCGGCGTAGCGGGCGTACCCGGAGCCCACGCCGCCGCCGGCCTCGTCGATCTGGACGAGGAAATCGCCACCGGCCTCGGCGAAGAAGTCTCCTGTGATCGTGATGGACTCCCGGGCGCGGAGGTGGAGGCGGCCCCCGTCGAGGAGGGAGTCGTCCTCGGCCGTGATGGACTCGGCCGTGCGGAAGAACCCGGCGGCGAGGTCGGTGGTGGGATCGGAGAACGTCTCCCCGGAGACGACGAGGTCGTAGTTGGCCGTGGTGAGCATGCTCTGGGCCCCCGTCCCGTCGGGATCGAGGAAGTCGGACAGGGCGACGTACGTGGTGCCTGTACTGTCGGAGGGGTCGAGGTACTCGATGTCCCAGAAGTGCTCCAGTTTCGGATTTCCAGACGATGACCCCGAGCAGGAAGCTCCGTGAATAGTAACGCCGACGATGTGGTGGTCCTCATCGATGAGCGCAGAGCCCGACTGACCAACCCTCAGTGCGCCCGTCTCAACGGATATGGTCCACGTACTGTCGGTGAAGGTGACGGGGTTTGAGTTCTCGCCCACGACGATCTTCTTTACGTCGCCCAATGGATGCCCAATGATAACAGCCTGAGTCGGTACGTCGTCCTCGATGGACCATCCGGCAAAGTGTACCTTGTGTGCAGTGAGAATTTGAGGGTTGACGTTTACTCTGAGTAATCCGAAGTCCTGGCCGTCGCTTTCTGGACCTTGGACCATCAGGCGCGCCGGAGCCGCGATGTACGTGAAGTCAGGCGCTGTAGGCGGATCGTTGCATCCCGGCGTCTGCCAGTAGAACTGGAAGGCATACCATTGATTTGGTTCTTGCCCGATATCTCCCCAGATGCAGTGAGCCGCTCCGAGGAAATACGGCGTGAGGTCCTCTCGTACGTTGTTGACAAACGTGCCGGTGCATCCTCTTCCACTCGGTAGCGCGGTACCCGACTTACTTGTCATAGACACGAACCGCGCGACGGCACCGATCTCATTGAACCAGGGTTTACCGACAGGGCAGGCGACGTTCACGTGGCACGAGTCCGCGACTGCGTCACCGAAATACACCTTAAGGCTGTCATAGACGGGGTCCTGGGCATGGGCTGCTGGAATCGATGCGAGAGTTAAGAGGACAACTGAGATAAATACGAAACGAGCGGTACGCATAGCGGTGGGGGTGTGAGGGGCGGAGGCGGAGCGGTGAGCGAGGCGCACGGCCTCACCCCCCGCCGCCATCGAGCGCGTCGAGCCGCGTCCGGAGCGCGGCGATCTCCGCCTGCTGCTCCTGCAGCGCCTGCACCAGCACCGGCACGAGATGCACGTAGTCCACCGCCTGGTACACCAGCGGCTCCCCGTCGCCCTCGGCCGGGTGCACGCCCTCC
>CAZOJJ010000112.1:0-3592 GCA_964580105.1 uncultured Rhodothermales bacterium
TTGCACAGAGCAGCTTGCACAGAGCAGCTTGCACAGAGCAGCTTGCACAGAGCAGCACGCACTTCGCCAACTCCTGCCGACGTCGCTCTTCGGAGAACAGCCGCAGCCGGGTCCACTGGTACTCCTTCACAGCGGGATCAGTGTGATGGAAGTCATAGACGTTGGGTGGAAACACACCCCCGCAATCGTGGCATCGCCCGCCAAGGCTCTCCACTGCCTCGGCTTTAATGCGCCGCCATCGCTCAATGCAGTAGCGATTAAAACGAGCTTTGCAGCGGGCTTGTATTTTAGACCCGCTCCTGTAGAACGCGCTCTCTGGGAGGAAGGCGCCGCACTCGGTGCCGTTCTCATCGGGAGGTCTGGCATCTGCCCCGATAGCTTAACGGATAAAGCCGCGGCCTTCTAAGCCGCTGATCTAGGTTCGATTCCTAGTCGGGGCACATCGGTTCTTCAGGCGTACCGCTCCTGCAAGGTAGTATCTTGGGCGTCCCCGGTGCCGTGGCCGAGGGGTTAGGCACGGGTCTGCAAAACCCGGTACACCGGTTCAAATCCGGTCGGCACCTCCCGCCCCGGACTGAGCGACGCGCTCGGCCCGGGGCGTTGTCGCAAACGGCCCCGCCCACCTCGGCGCCGAGGCACGGAGAGCCGGCCGTTGAGCATGGCTGAGGCCGTGGGCCCCGCGTTGCGCCCTGTGAGGCGACCGGCGCTCTCGTTTTATCTTTCCCGGCCGATACGGACCCCGGCCCCGTCCGCCGCTACGCCCCCCAGTGCCTCGTCGCCTCGCCCATAGCGCCCGCCTCCTCCTCGCCGTCCTGATCGCAGGCGGCGTGCTGGCGCCGTCGGTGCACGAGGTCTGGCACGCCGGGGAGACCGCGCGCATCCGCGCCTCGCACCTCGCCGAGGCCACGCACCACCACCACGAGGCCGGCGCGGACCACGGCCCCGCGGCCGTCCAGCCCTGCCCCGAGCCTCTCATGGCCGACTGGGCCTGCGTGCTCTGCCACGGCGTCTCGGTGCACCTGCCGGCCGTGCCGGTGGCCGTCGTTCCCCCCGCCTCGGCGCGCCGATGGGCCGGGACGCGCGAGGCCACCCGCCGCTCCGTCACCGCCGAGGGTCGTTCGATTCGAGGACCGCCGGGAGTCGCCTAGCCCGACTCCCCGTTGTGTCCTCTATCGAACGACTCCCATGCTCCGACTCCTCCTGTCGGGGTGGCTGCTGGCGATGGCCGCCGGCACGCACGCCCAGACCCTCCAGGGGCGGGTGACGGACGGCGAGACCGGCGCCCCGCTGCCGGGCGCCACCGTCCTCCTCCCCGCCCTCGCCCTCGGCACCACCACCGACGCCGAGGGCCGCTACACCCTCACCGCCCCCGCGCCGGGCGCCTTCCGCGTCGTCTTCAGCTACGTCGGTTACAAGACCGAGTCGCGGAGCGTCCCGCTCACGAGCGGGACTCCGCTCACGCTCGACCTCGTGCTCACCCCGTCGTTCGTCGAGGTCGGCGATGTGACGGTGACGGCGCGGGCGCAGGCCTCCGACGTGCTCACCGCGCCGCAGTCCGTCGCCGTCGTGGACGAGCGCGCGCTCGAGCGCCACGCCGGCGGCACGGCGCTCGACGCCCTCGACGGCGTGGCCGGCGTCCGCCTCCTCCGCACCGGCCCCGCCGTCGCCAAACCCGTCATCCGGGGGCTCACGGCCCAGCGCGTCCTCGTCGTCGCCGACGGGGTGCGCCAGGAGGGCCAGCAGTGGGGCGACGAGCACGGCCCCGAGCTCGGCGCGGCCGAGGTGGACCGCATCGAGGTCGTGCGCGGCCCGCTCAGCCTGCTCTACGGCTCCGACGCCCTCGGCGGCGTCGTCCAGACCACGCACGACGACCTCTTCGCGTACGCCGCCCCGCTCGCGGGCGAGCTGTCCGCCTCGGGCCTGTCCGGCACCGAGCAGGGCGCCGGCGGCCTCACCCTCGGCGGGCGCGCGGGCCGCTGGGCCTACGAGGTGCGCGGCGGCGGCCTCCGCGCCGGGCACGTCGGGACGCCCGAGGGGCTGATCCCCAACACGGCGCAGGAGAACCGGACGGCCTCCGCCCGCCTCGGCGTCCGCCTCGGGGAGCGCGGGCGCGTGATCGCCTCCGCGAGCACGTTCCGGAGCGAGCTGGGCCTCTTCGAGCCGGAGCTGCTGGAGGACGACGAGGGCGCCGCGCTCGGCCGCCACGAGATCGGCGAGCCGTACCAGCGCATCGCCCACGACCGCCTCGGCGTCCGCGCCGACGTGCCGCTCGCGCCGGGCCGGCTGGAGGTCGTCACGGCGCTTCAGCAGAACCGCCGCCGCGAGTTCGGCCACCACCACGAAGGCGAGGAGCACGAGGAGGAACGCGACGACGAACCGGCGCTCTTTCTCCGCCTCACCACCGGCACGGCCGACGTGCGCCTCCACCACCGGCCCGTCGGGCGGGTCTTCGGTACCGTCGGTGTGAGCGGACTGTGGCAGCGAAACGAGACGCTCGCCGAGGAGACGCTCGTTCCCGGCGCGACGGCGCGGGGCGCCGCCGCGTACGTCACCGAGCAGCTCGTCCTCCCCACGCTCACCCTCGATGCGGGCCTCCGCCTCGACGCGCGCACGCTCGACGTGGAGGCGAACGAGGACCTGGACGTAGCGGCGCAGACCCGGTCGTATACGGCGCTGACGGGCGCGGTGGGCGCCGCCTGGCAGCCGCGCGGCGACCTCGCGCTCGCCGTCAACCTCGGCCGCGCCTTCCGCGCGCCGCAGCTCATCGAGCTCTTCGGCGACGGCGTCCACGAGGGCACGCTCCGCTACGAGCGCGGCGACCCCGGCCTCGTTCCGGAAACGGCCCTCTCGCTCGACGGCGTCGTGCGTTACCTCACGCCGCACCTCTACGCCGAGGTCAGCGGCTTCGTCAACACCCTCACCGACTACGTCTACCCCCGCCCGACGACCGAGGTGGACCCGGCCAGTGGCTTCGTGATCTACGAAGTCGCCCAGGCCGACGCCCGGCTCGTGGGGGCCGAGTTCCGGCTCGACGTCCACCCGCACGTGCTCCACGGCCTCGGCCTGCACGTCGCCGGCGACGTGACCGAGGGCACCCACCGCGAGTCCGACGCTCCGCTCCCGTTCGTTCCGCCCGCCCGGCTCCAGGCGATCGTCGAATACCAGGCCGACCGCCTCGGACCCGCCCGCGACCTGGAGGTCCGCTTCGGCCCGACGTTCGTCGCCGGCCAGAACCGCCCGGCGCTGACCGAGGAGGTGCCGACCGACGCCTACACCGTCTGGGACCTCTCACTGAGCGCGACGTTCGAGGGCGGCGGGTTCACGATCACGCCGCTGCTAGGCATCGACAACCTGTTCGACGCGGCGTACGTGGACCCCCTGAGCCGCTTCCGGCCGTACGGCGTGCTCGCGCCGGGGCGGAGTGTGCGGCTGAGCGTGCGGATCGGCTTCTGAGACCGGGGTGTTTTCAGCGCCGCTTGACAGAACCGGGAGGCGGGAGCGCCGTAGATTGCGCTTGCCTCCGTAGCTCAGTTGGTTAGAGCAGCTGACTCTTAATCAGCGGGTCGTAGGTTCGAGTCCTACCGGGGGTACC
>CAZOJJ010000113.1:0-3498 GCA_964580105.1 uncultured Rhodothermales bacterium
GTCTTTGCGACGCACGCGAAGCGTCCGACGCGAAGCGTCCGACGCGAAGCGTCCGACGCGAAGCGTCCGGGTCGGTCATCGTTCCCTCGCGGTCACGTCGAAGCGGACGACGATGTGGTCGTGCGCGCGGACGAGGCCGAGCATCCCCGTGGGCGGCTCGATGCCGAAGTCGGTCATGCGGAGGGCGTGCCGGCCGCGCAGGCGCACGCGCCCGCCGCCCAGCTCACGGCCCTCCGCCAGGATGGAAACCATCCGCGTCGCGCCCGCGAGCTGGAGGGTGCCGAGGGCGCGGACGCGCGCCCAGCCGCCCGCGCGGGCCGGCGGCTCGACCACCTCGGCGTCCTGGAGGATGAAGAGGACGGTCGGGTAACGGTCGCCCTGGAGCGCGGCACGGAAGTCCCGGTTCATGGGCGGGAGGCCGCAGTCGAAGCCGGCGACGGGGATGCGGACCTCGGCCGAGATCCCGTCGTGCTCGACGGTGGCGTGGCCGACGACGGCGCCGGCCTCGCAGGTGTAGGGGCCGGTCGTGGCCGAGCCGTCGATCCAGAAGCGGCTGCCGGGCTGGACCTCGTAGCGCGTCGGCTGCGCGGCGGCGGCAACGAAGAGGAGGAGGGCGAGGAGGCCTCCGAAGCGGGTGCCGAGGCGAAGGGGGTGGTGCGGCATGGCGCGTACGGGGCGGCTGAGAAACCTGCACGCAAGCTCCCGCACGGGCACGCCGGCCTCTGCCCGGCTCCGGACGGTCGCGGTGTAAGTGCGCCTGCCATCCCGGTGTAGGGAGGGCTCGTACGCCCGGGCGGGGTTTCCCCTACAGTCCTGCCTGAGCCTACGGTCTGCGCGACGTGTACACGAGGGCGCCCGGTGTTAGGTTGACAGGCATACGCTGCGGCGGCGCCCCCTCGCCCTGACTCGTTCCCTCATGCGTGTTCTGTTCGTGGCCGCCGCCCTGGTGGTCCTCGCCGGCTGCGCCGGCCCTCGTTCCGCCGCCGTCCCGCCCGGGTGCGACGCGCTCGTCTTCGACCTCGAACGCGGCCTTCTCAACGGCCTCGCGCCGACGGCCACGCCGGCCGAGTTCAAGGCGCAGTTCCCGTGCTCCACGGGCGAAACCGAAGAGGGCGGCCCGTTCAACTTCGGGGGCGGCGTGTTCTTCCTCGACCACGACTTCTTCGCCTACACCCACCGGGACTACATCGAGGCCCGCACGAACTTCGCCGGACGCGTCGAGCCCGCCGTGCTGAACGCGCCGGTGGCGGAGCTGGAGGCGGCGTTCGGCGCGCCCGGCCGCGAGGAGGACGGCGCGCGGCTGTACCGGACCCGCTACGGGTGTCTCCGCGCCGAAACCTCGGAAACCTCGGGCGACACCGTCGTCGAGCTCGGCGTCCACGCGCAGGCGTGTGCCGACGTGATCGTGCCGCGCTAGGCGGGCGAGGCGACGGCGGCGGCGTAGCGCTCGGGCCACTCGTCCGGGCCGGTCGCCGTCACGCCGAGGTCGCGGAGGAGGCCGTCCTCCAGGCCGTAGATCCAGCCGTGGACCGAGAGCGTCTGCCCTCGGTCCCACGCCTCGCGCACGATGGTCGTGGCGGCGAGGTGGGCGGTCTGCTCGATGACGTTGAGCTCGCAGAGCCGGTGGAACCGGGCGTCGTCGTCGAGCAGGTCGAGCGCCCGGCGGTGCTTCCAGCGGACGTCCTTGACGTGGAGCAGCCAGTTGTCGATGAGGCCGAGGCGCTGCTCGTCGAGCGCGGCGCGGACGCCGCCGCAGCCGTAGTGCCCGCACACGACGACGTGCTCCACCTCCAGCACCTCCACGGCGTACTGGAGCACGGCGAGCGCGTTGAGGTCCGAGTGCGCCAGCACGTTGGCCACGTTGCGGTGGACGAACACCTCGCCCGGCTCCAGCCCGGTGATCTGGTTGGCCGGCACGCGGCTGTCGGCGCACCCGATCCAGAGCAGCCGGGGTGACTGCTGCTGCGCCAGCCGCGCGAAGAAGCCGGGCCGCTCGGCCTCGGTCTGGGCCGCCCAGCGGCGGTTGTTCTCGAAGAGAGGGGCGAGCGTGCGCATGGACCGGGCGGCGGGGCGAGCAGGGGGGAGCAAGGTACGAGTGCCTTCTCCGCAGGCGCCCCGGCGGCCTCAGGGATGGAGCCGCTTGCGGAGGAAGGCGAAGGCGACGCCGATCAGGAGCAGCGTCGCGGCCCCGGCGGCGAGCAGCAGCGCCAGCCGCCGCTCCACCAGGCTGGTGCCGACGTACACCGTGAGCACGGCGTAGGGGACCTCGGCGAGCGCGAGCGCGAGCGCAAACCGCCCGAGCCCGTAGCGCGCCAGCCCGAGCACGTACCCCGGCACCTCCGACTGGAGCACCAGCAGGAACAGCAGCACGACGCCGAAGGGAGCGTGCGCCGAGATCCGGTCTTCGTAGCGCGCCAGCACCGCGTCCGACGCGAACCGGCGCACCACCGGGCGGCCGAGGTAGCGGCCGATGGCGTACGCCCCGACGCCCCCCAGCATCCACCCCGTCCACAGCAACCCCATCGTGAGCGGCACGCCCCACGCCTCGACGGCGACGGGGACCAGCACGGCCGTGGAGAAGAAGGCGAGCATGGCCGACACGGCCGCGGCGGCCACGAACGCCACCGCTCCCAGGACCGGATGGTGGGCGATCACGGGCTCGACCGTCCCCAGCAGCCGGAGCAGCCCCGCGTGCAGGTCGTCCGACACGACGACGGCGACGAGCAACGCGCCGAGCGCCGTCAGCACCAGCACGCGCTTCCAGACGTGCTTTCTCGTCGGTTCGTCGGGGTCGGAGGCCGGGGGCGCGGTCGGGGGCATCCGGCCGTCGGGGAGGTCGCGCATGAGGGCGGCGTCAGGCTCGCGCGTCGGGCGAACGTACGGCATCCCCGGTCAGGAGCGGTTGCCCGAGCATCGAGGAGCAGCGGGCGGTGCACGGTGGGCGCACGGCGGTGCTCAGTCGGAGCCGCCGACCTGCTCGCGGGCGGCGGCCTCCATGATCCGCTCCCACTCGGCGCGCTGGGTGTCCGTGAGGACGGCCCGCATTGCCTCGGCGCCGGCGTGGATCTCCCGGAGCGCCTCGGCCTTGTGCATGGCGAGGTCGAAGTAGAGGGCGTACGCCTCGTGCGCGTCGATGGGCCGGTCGAGCGTCGCGACGGCTTCGAAGAGCGCCCGGACCTCGAAGTACAGCTCGTGGATCGCAGGCAGGTGCTGCGCTGCGATCTCGTTGAGCGCGGTCACCTGGACGGTGGAGAGGCCGAGGGCGTCGCGTTGGCCGGGAAGGGCGGCGAACGCCGTGGCGTCCCGGGCGAAGGCGGCCAGGCCGAGGTCGGCGGCCTCCAGCGCGGCGTCGGCGGGTGTCTGGGCCCGGGCGGCGAGCGAGGCGCCGCACAGGGCCGCCGTGAGGAAGAAAAGGCGGAGGCTGGGCATGATGCGATCCGAAGGTGCGAACCGGCCGAAGGTGCGAACCGGCCGAAGGTGCGAACCGGCCGAAGGTGC
>CAZOJJ010000114.1:0-71 GCA_964580105.1 uncultured Rhodothermales bacterium
GGGTTCGAACACGCGGACGTCGAGGAGACGCCCGACGGGGGCCTCCGCTTCCGGATCACGCACGCGGGCGG
>CAZOJJ010000114.1:171-3283 GCA_964580105.1 uncultured Rhodothermales bacterium
TGACTCTGTTGCGGTGGTGACTCTGTTGCGGTGGTGACTCTGTTGCGGTGGTGACTCTGTTGCGGTGGTGACGCCGGAGCAGCGCGCCACCGTCGAGGCCTACCTCGATTCGTACGAGGACGTGGACGCCCTCTGGACGCTCGCTTCGAGGGGCTCGCCGGCGTGATCACCTTCCGGCAGTGGCATCAGGACGGCTCGGACGTGACGGTCGAGATGATGAACGGGGACCGGGTGCGGGGCGCGCTCCTCGTCAACGAGGCGGGCCGGATCATCGTGTGGGAGGCGGCACGACGTTCGACTGGCGCGAGGCCGCCACGCGCTCGCGCGTCCTGCGCACCGACGAGGTAGCGACGATCCGCTCGTTCGTCACGGCGGCGGAGGCGGGGTTTAGGCGGACCACCCTGTCCATTGCGGCCGTGGCGACCAACCTGCTCTGGGGCCTGGGCCACGACTTCTTCGGCGGCAACAACTTGATCGAGTCGTCGCCCACCGCTGCGACCGGCCTCGCCAGCGCCGCCACCATGCTCGGAGTCGGCCACCACCAGCGACCGGAGGTTGCGGTATACGGGCAGGAGGAACGGCTGGGCCGGCTGCGCGACACGAACCGCCTCGTCGCGGTGTTTCCGCGGCAGGTTCCGCCGGAGCTCGTCGCCCTCCCGACCCCGGCCCCGGATGACGCCGTGCCGTCCGTCGAGGCGCTGCGCGCCCGCGCCGCGGGCTCGGGCCTCTACCTCAGCCTGGGCGGGACCCTCCTCATCGGTGGGCACGAAGCTATGACCGGGTTCCACGCGACCGGTTTTGAGCTCGCCCCGGTCGAGGTGGTGCAGAAGCCCCCGGCGGCGTGGTACGCCGACCTCGGCTACGAAGTCAACCCGCGCCTGCGCTTCGGTGCCAACGTGCTGTTCGCGCACCGCCCGAGGAGCGTGACGTGGGTGGGCTACAGCTACGGCACCACGCTGACGAGCTACGGCGAGGTCGTCCTCAAGCCCCATGACCCGCTGTTCTTCGACGGCTCCCCCTGGAGTCTCGCTGTGGCTGCTGGCCCCACGATCTCCTCGCTCAAGACCGGGATCGGTTACGACTTCCCCCCTCTCGTTCTGGTCCTCGACCCCACCCTTGAGGACGAGACGGGGCACTCCACCTCGGAGGTCGCCTGCGGCATCTTCGGACGGCTCTCGGCGAGCTACTACCTCTCGAACAGCCTGGCGTTCGTCGGCGCGCTGAGCTATCGGACGCGCCCAGGTGTCGTACACGAGGGGGTCGAACGACATTACGCCTCCGGCCCTCAGTCCGCGAACCGGGCCTACCGGTACGACACGTTCTCGAGCACCTTCCCGAGCTTCGACCTCTTCCTCGGGACGCGCTGGCACTTCGGGGCCCGGTAGCGGCGCCCCGGCGGTCTGAACGAGCGCCGCCCGGCTCCGAGTCACCGGGGCCGGGCGGCGTACGGCGTGGCGCCGTCGTCAGGACTCGGCGCGCTGGATGTAAATGTCGTAGTTGCCGTCGTCTCCGGAGACCGAGCGCACCACGAAGTCGTTGCCGTAGTTGCGCTTGAAGAAGTTGCGGATGCTGACGACCTGGTTTTTCGTGCCGCTCAGGGCGATGACCTTGCCCGAGCCGAGGTTCTCGGCCTCCTTGCCGAGGGCTGAGTACTTGCTCGTCCGGCCCCGGCCGCGACCACGGGTGCGCTTCTGGTATTCGGAGGTCGAGATGATTTCGTAAGCCTGATCGGCCATGGTAGTCCTCGCAGATAGATGGGAGAGGGAGAGGGGGTGGTGGAACGGTAAGATAGAGTGTTCCGGAGAGATGGTTCCGTAGTGCGAGTGGTTTTCACAAAGTGGGGGTGAGTGGCGCAGTGGGGTGACGGGGTAACGGATTGAACCGCAGGGTAGGCGCAAACGGAGACGCGGAAAGGCGGATCTGGAAGGGAGCGGAGCGAGTGGGGGGGAAAGGAACACCGGGTGCTCCGGGAAAGAGTGAAGCGCCGGGGTTACGGCGGCCCGCCCGAATGTGTCTATACCCCTCTCCACCCTTCCTTTCCGCATCCACCCATGCTCTCCCGCGTCTGGTCCAGCGCCGTCCAGGGCGTCGACGCCCTGCCCATCGAGATCGAGACGCACATCGAGCCGGGGCTGCCGCGCTGGACGGTGGTGGGCCTGCCGGATGGGGCCGTCCGTGAGAGCCGGGACCGCGTCTGGGCCGCGCTCAAGAACGAGGGGCTCCCCACGCCGCGCGGCGTCGTGACCGTCAACCTCGCCCCGGCCGACGTGCGCAAGGAGGGCTCGGCGTTCGACCTCCCCCTCGCCCTCGGCCTCCTCGCCGCCCTCGGCGCCGGGCTCCCGCAGGACGTGCTCGACGACCTCGCCGTCGTCGGCGAGCTCTCACTCGACGGCTCCGTCCGGCCCGTGCGCGGCGTGCTCCCGATGGTGGTCGGCGCGCGGGCTGAGGGGCGGCGCGGCGTGCTCGTCCCGGCCGACAACGCCGCCGAGGCGGCCGTGGTGGACGGCATCGAGGCCTATCCGGTGCGCACGCTCCGCGAGGCGTTCGACTTCCTCGCCGAGCGCGGCGGCCGGGGCACGCCCTACCGCCGCGACCTCGCCGCCCTCTTCGACGAGTCGGCCCACTACACCGTGGACTTCGCCGACGTGCGGGGGCAGGAGCACGTCAAGCGGGCGCTGGAGGTGGCGGCCGCCGGCGGCCACAACGCCCTCCTCGTCGGCCCGCCGGGCGCGGGCAAGACCATGCTCGCCCGCCGGCTCCCGACCATCCTCCCGCCCCTCACGCCCGACGAGGCGCTGGAGACGACGAAGATCCACAGCGTCGGCGGGCGGCTCTCGAACGGGACGGGGCTCGTCGCCACGCGGCCGTTCCGCGCGCCGCACCACACGATCTCCAACGCCGGCCTCTGCGGCGGCGGCTCGAACCCGATGCCGGGCGAGATCTCGCTCGCTCACCACGGTGTGCTCTTCCTCGACGAGCTGCCCGAGTTCGACCGGGCCGTGCTGGAAGTGCTCCGCCAGCCGCTGGAGGAGGGGAGCGTGACGATAGCCCGGGCGCGACAGACGGTGGCCTTCCCCGCCCGCTTCATGCTCGTGGCTTCGATGAACCCGTG
>CAZOJJ010000115.1:0-3243 GCA_964580105.1 uncultured Rhodothermales bacterium
TTCGAATCCAGTAGAGCCCACTCCATCCGGCACCATCCGATGCGCCCCCGCCGTCCCGACGCCGCCCTGCTGATGCGAACGCCTCCCCGAGGCGGCGTGCTCCGCTGCGGCCGGTAGCGGACAGGCTGAAGGCGCACCCGTGCGCGCCGCCTCCCGATCTGGAAGCGCCCCTTCACTCGACGGGGCGCTTTTTCTGTTCCAGGACTCCTCCTCTCATGGCTGACTCCCTCTCGATCTCCCTCCCCGACGGTTCCGTCCGCGCGTACCCGCAGGGTACCACCGGCTACGACGTCGCCGCGTCCCTCTCCGAGGGCCTCGCCCGCAACGCCCTCGCCGTTCGCGTCGACGGCGAGGTGCGCGACCTCCACCGGCCCATCGAGGCCGAAGGCGACGCGCCCGTCCGCGTCGAGATCCTGACGTGGGACGACGAGGGCGGGCGGATGGCCTTCTGGCACTCCTCGGCTCACCTCATGGCCGAGGCGCTGGAGGCGCTCTACCCCGGCGTCAAGTTCGGCATCGGCCCCGCCATCGAGGGCGGCTTCTACTACGACGTCGACCTCGGCGACCGGAAGCTCTCGGCCGAGGACCTCCCCGCCATCGAGGAGAAGATGAAGGAGCTCGCGCGGCAGGACTCACGCTTCGAGCGCCGCGCCGTGCCGAAGGCCGAGGCCCTCGCCTACTTCCGCGAGAAGGGCGACGAGTACAAGCTGGAGCTGCTCGACGACCTCGAAGACGGCACCATCACCTTCTACCGGCAGGGCGGCTTCGTGGACCTCTGCCGGGGGCCGCACATTCCCTCGACGAAACCCATCAAGGCCGTCAAGCTGACGGGCATCGCGGGCGCGTACTGGCGCGGCGACGAGTCTCGCCCGCAGCTCACTCGCCTCTACGGCGTCACCTTCCCCAAGCAGAAGCTCCTCGACGAGCACCTGGAGCGGCTGGAGCTGGCGAAGCAGCGGGATCACCGCAAGCTCGGCCGCGAGCTCGGCCTGTTCATGTTCTCGCCGAAGGTCGGCCCCGGCCTGCCCATCTGGCTGCCGAAGGGGGCCGTCCTCCGCGAAACCCTCTCGAACTTCCTCAAGGAGGAGCAGGTGCGGCGCGGCTACCAGCCCGTCGTCACCCCGCACATCGGGCGGCTGGAGCTCTACCGCACCTCGGGCCACTACCCGTACTACAAGGAGTCCCAGTTCCCGGCGATGATCGAGGGCGAGGACCTCAATGGCAACGAGGAGGGCTACCTCCTCAAGCCGATGAACTGCCCACACCACATCGAGGTCTACGCCCACCAGCCGCACTCCTACCGCGACCTCCCCGTCCGCCTCGCCGAGTTCGGGACCGTCTACCGCTACGAGCAGTCGGGCGAGCTCGGCGGTTTGACTCGCGTGCGCGGCTTCACCCAGGACGACGCCCACATCTTCTGCACCCCGGACCAGGTCAAGGACGAGTTCAAGGACGTCATCGACCTCACCCTCACCGTCCTCCGCGCGCTCGACTTCACCGACTTCACCGCGCAGGTCTCGCTCCGCGACCCGGCCAACACCGAGAAGTACATCGGCGAGGCCGCGCAGTGGGACGCCGCCGAGCAGGCCATCCGCGAGGCCGCCGCCGAGATGGCCCTCGACACCGTCGAGGTGGAGGGCGAGGCCGCCTTCTACGGCCCGAAGCTCGACTTCATGGTCAAGGACGCGCTCGGCCGGGCGTGGCAGCTCGGCACCGTCCAGCTCGACTACAACCTCCCCGAGCGGTTCAACCTCACCTATACCGACGCCGACGACACCCAGCGGCGGCCGGTGATGATCCACCGCGCCCCGTTCGGAAGCCTGGAGCGGTTCGTCGGCGTGCTCATCGAGCACTGCGGCGGCAACTTTCCCGTGTGGCTCGCGCCGGTGCAGGTGAAGGTGCTCCCGCTCAACGACGACCTCGCGCCGAAGGCCCGGGAGATCGCCGCCGAGCTGGCCGGCCTCGGGCTTCGCGTCGAGACCGACGCGCGGAGCGAGAAGATCGGCCGGAAGATCCGCGACGCCGAGGTCGAGAAGGTGCCCTACATGCTCGTCCTCGGTAACAAGGAGGTCGAGGCGGGCACGGTGGCCGTCCGCCGCCACGGCGAGGGCGACCTCGGCGCGATGGGCGTGGGCGAGTTCGCTGTGCGGGTCCAGCTGGAGATCGAGCGCGAGCAGGGCCGCGCGGCGTGACCGCGAGGTTCAGTCGGTCCCGAACCGCAGGATCGGCACCGACACGCCGAGCATCGCTCGGCCGAGCCGGGTGTAGCGCAGGGTACCCTCCACCTCAACGCTCGCGAGGACGTTGACGCCGCCGGCCGGGCCGACCGCCACGCCGCCCGTGAGGTACGGGAAGTACCCGGTGAGCCCGACGACGGCACCGGTGCTCGGCTCGTGGCCATCGTACCACGTCGCGCGGAGCCCGGCGCCGCCCACGAGCGCCACCGCCCGGTGGAGCGGCTGGACGACGTTCACGTCGACTCCGACGCTGTAGTCCGTGCGGCCTGGCTGTGTCCCCAGGCTGTGCCCGACTTCCGGCTGGAAGGCCACCGCCGCTACGTGGAGGTGGGTCAACACGCGGCCCCAGCGGAGGCCGACGGCGGCGTCGAGGCCGGGGCCGCCCGGCCCGCGGCTGTAGGCGTATCCTCCGGCAAGGTCCACCTGCACGACGGGCTGTGCCTGGGCGGGCGCGGCGATCAGAATGCCGAGGAGGAGCAGGAGCGTAAAGCGAGTCGCCATTGGTTTGCAGGCTAAGGGAAAGGAAGGAGAGGAACCTCCTCACAGTGGTCTAGGGTAGCGGGGGCTCGGTGCCCCAGCCGAGCGAGTCCGGGTCCCACGATCGGACGGGCTTCATCGTGCTGTAGGCGTACCGGGCCGTGTAGCCGCCGAAGACGCCGACGGCGTCGCTCTGCGCGTGCGGGAGTGGGTGCCCGTCCGGCCCGAGGCGGAGGATGTTCGAGATCGAGCGGAAGAAGGTGGTGTCCCGCTGGGCGACGACGTCGTTATGCGCCCACTGCTGCACGGCCCACGGGTCGCCGCTAGACATGGTGTAGTAGTAGTCCTCCGGTGAATAATAGCGAGCCAGTTCCGGACTTAACTGGTAGAGCCGCAGGTGAAGCGGCAACCAGTCTAGCAGGGGCCACCTCGAGAACTCAGTCCACCCAACGAACGGGCCATCCTGGAGGTCATACCCATTCGTAAATACGAAATAGTACCCCCCCCATACGCAAGTAGTCGCCGCGAT
>CAZOJJ010000116.1:0-2940 GCA_964580105.1 uncultured Rhodothermales bacterium
AGCCCTCGCTTCCCAGCCCTCGCTTCCCAGCCCTCGCTTCCCAGCCCTCGCTTCCCAGCTCAGCACCAGAGCCGGTCCGGGTGGGCGACCATCGGGGCCGGCTCTGGCGTTCCCGCTTCGCGCACTTCATCCGATCCCCGCCCATGCGCGCCCTCGTAGTCCTGACCCTGCTCCTCGCCGCGCCGGTCTCGGCCCAGACGTTCGGCGCCCTCCAGCAGGACGCCCGCCCGTTCGTGCCCTCGCTCGAAGCCCGCGCGATGGGCGGCGCCGTGGCCGCCGTGCCGTCGGCCGAGACGGCGTTCTTCTACAACCCGGCCCACCTCGCCCACGCCGAGGGCCGCCTCCGGCTCACCGTCCTCGGCGCAGGCGTCGGCCTCAGCCAGACCGTGAACGAGGCGTGGGCCTACTGGAAGGACGACCTCCAGCCCGCCGTCGAGGAGGGGTTGGGCGAGATCCGCGAGAACGACCCCGAGCGCCTCGACGCGCTCTACGACGAAGCCTTCGAGATCGGCCGTCGCCCCACCGTCGTCCGCCTCAGCGCCTACGGCCCGTCGTTCTCGGCACCCGTCGCGCCGGGCTGGACGGCCGGCGCCGGCCTCTTCGGCCACGCGACGACGCGCCTCCAGTTCTCCGACGCCGGCGCCCGCGTCCCCTACGTGGACCTCTTCAGCCAGGCCGACGTGATCGTGCCCCTCGCCGCCGCGATGCGGATTCCGGGCGCGCCCGTCCCGCTGGCCGTGGGCGCGACGGCCTCGTACACGCGCCGTTACCTCACGGCAAAGTCGGCGCTCGTCGAATCGCTCGACCCGGACGAGGAGCACCTCTACGTCCTCACCGGCTCGACGCTCGCCCTCGACCTCGGCGTCCACGCGCAGGACGTGGGCGTGCGCGGGCTCGACCTCGGCGGTGCCGTCTACGGCCTCCTCGGCGGCGGCTTCACCTACCGCTACGGCTCCCGCATCGACCTGACGGGAGAAGGCGGGCCGGACGACGCAGCCGAGATCGAGGCGCTCGAAGCCCGGTTCAACGAGCGCTCGGGCGCGCCCACGCTCCGCCTCGGCGCGGCCTACCGCGTGCCGCTCCCGGAGAACGTCGCCCCCCTCGGCCTCACCGTCGCCGCCGACTACGTGAGCGCGTCGTCGTCGGAGTACGGCCAGGCGGTGGGGGCGCACCTCCGCCTCGGCGCGGCGGTGGACCTGGGCAAACGGCTCGCGTTCCGGACGGGGCTCAGCCAAGGCCGCCCCTCCGTCGGCGCCAGCCTGACGCTGCCGGGAATTCGCCTCGACTACGCCTTCTTCGGCGTCGAGGACGGGCGGACGGCGGGGCAGCTCCCCCGCAGCAACCACGCGCTCCAGCTCCGCTTCGGCCGGTTCTAGCCCGCCGCACCGGGGGACTATTCGCCGGAGCCTCACACATTCCCCCGGCCCGGCGGTTGTGCCCGGCGCGCGGCGCGTCGTAGCTTTTCGAGCTATTCGTAACGCACTCCCCGTTTTTCGGACACGAAACCGGCGCGTCCGCGGCCCCGCCGCCCTCCCGCGCCCGCACACCATGGCACGCAAAGATCAGCTCACCGGGAAGGGGCCGATGTCCGGCAACCACGTCTCGCACGCGAACAACAAGGTGCGCCGGCGCTTCCACGTGAACCTGCAGAAGAAGCGGTTCTACGTGCCCGAGGAGGACCGCTGGATCACCCTCCGCGTCTCGACGCAGACGCTCAAGACGATCAACAAGAAGGGGATCTCGGCGGTGCTCCAGGAAGCGCGCGCCCAGGGCGTCCGCGTCTGACCCTCCCCGCTCGCTCTAACCTCGCTGACCGATGGCTAAAGGAAAGGACGTCCGCCACCAGGTGATCCTCGAATGCACCGAGGCCCCCGGCACGTCGCGCTACGCGACGATGAAGAACCGCCGGAACACCACCGGCCGCCTGGAGCTCAAGAAGTACAACCCGGTGCTGCGCAAGCACACGCTCCACCGCGAGATCAAGTAACCGCGCGCGCTCCCGCGCCGCGCCCCAGCCCCCACCGTCATGGCGAAGAAAGTCTCCAAGAACCAGCGCACGTCCCGCGGCGCGGCCGACGCCAAGCAGATGGCGAAGATCATCGTCGCGTCGAAGAAGGACAACGGCCAGTACGAGTTCCGCTCGAAGATGGTCGAGGCCAGCCAGGTGCAGGACGAGCTGCGGGCCGCCAAGGCCAGCTAAGCGCCCGCGCACCCCCGAACACGGCGGGGCGGTCCGGACGGGCCGCCCCGTTTCGTTTGGGCGTCCTCAGCGTCGGTGCCCGAGGAGGAAGGTGTACCGCGCCTCCGTCGGGAAGAAGAGGGCCAGGAACGCGAAGAACGGCAGCACGAAGGCGAGGTTGATCAGCTCGCCGGTGACGTAGGTGGCGACGGCCGCGAAGAGCGCCGAGGCCTCCATCACGGCGATGGAGACGATGCCGCGCGTGCGGATGAGGAGGGCGGCCTCCTCGTACGTGCCCGCCTTCGGGAGTGCCTCGGTGAGGGTGCGCTGCATCCAGAACCCGGCCCCGATGGCGCCCATGCTCAGGGCGGCGTTGACGTAGAAGAGGACGGCGAGGTCCGAGGCCGGCGGCTCCGCCCGCGTCGAGGCGAGGTAGGTCAGCACCGTCGTGAGGATCACCACGCCGGCGGCGACGGCGGTCCAGATGAGACGGTTGACCCGGAGGTCCTGGGCGAGGCGGGCGGGCGGGGGTGTCTCCATGCCGCGAAGATAGCGTGGCGGGCGGTACCGCCGATACGGGGCGCTGTATCTTGGGGCTTTCGGGGCGTGGCGCAGCCCGGTAGCGCGTCTGCTTTGGGAGCAGAAGGTCGTCGGTTCGAATCCGGCCGCCCCGACTATCCCGCCATGTGGCGCAAGCGATGACAGTTTGCACAGAGCAGCTTGCACAGAGCAGCTTGCACAGAGCAGCTTGCACAGAGCAG
>CAZOJJ010000117.1:0-2744 GCA_964580105.1 uncultured Rhodothermales bacterium
CGGCCTGCATCGCGGCGGCCACTGCCTCCGCCTCGCGGAGCACACGGAGGAGGTTGCCGCCGAGGATCTTCCGCACGTCGGCTTCACTGAAGCCGCGCTTCAGTAGACCGTAGGTGATCCACGGCAGGCGCGTCACGTCCTCCATCCCCTCCGGCAGCGCCGTCACCCCGTCGAAGTCGGACCCGAGGCCGACGTGGTCCACGCCCGCCACGCGGGCGACGTGCTCGATGTGGTCGAGGAGGTCGTCGAGGGTGGCTTGCCGGAGGCCGCGGGCCTCGGACTCAGCGCGGAGGGCGTCCCACAGCCGGGCGTAGTCGCCGCCGTGCTCGCGCTCGATCCGCTCGCGGACGGCCGCCATCACGTCAGCGTCGAGCGCGCCGTTGACCACGTCGGCGAAGAAGTTGACGAGGACGACGCCGCCGTTGTCGGCCACGGCGTGGAGCATGGCGTCGTCCACGTTGCGCGGGTTGTTCACGAGGGCGCGGGCGGAGGAGTGGCTGACGACGACGGGCGCGCGGGTGACGGCGAGGGCGTCGAAGAAGGTGGAGTCCGAGACGTGGGCGAGGTCCACGAGCACGCCGAGCCGGTTCATGGCGCGGACGAGGGCGCGGCCCCGGTCGTTGAGGCCGCCCCAGCGCGGGGTGTCCTGGGACGAGTCGGCCCAGCCGTTCGTGTTGGTGTGGGTGAGGGTGACGTAGCGGATGCCGCGGCGGTGGAGCCGCTCCAGGACGGCCTCGGAGCCCTGGAGGGCGTGGCCGCCTTCGAGGCCGAGGAGGACGGCCTTCTTGCCCTCGCGGGTGAGGCGGAGCACGTCGTCGGCGGAGGCCGCCAGCGCGGCGCGGCCGTCGGTGCGGGCGAGGGCGGCCTCCACCGCCTCGATCATGGCTTCGGCGCGGGCCGTCGCCTCGGGGCCCTCGCCGTAGGAGCGCGAGACGAAGATGGAGAAGAAGGGGGCGTCGAGGCCGCCCTCGATCATCCGGGGGAGGTCCACGTGGGCGCGGCCGGGCCGGGGCGCGTGGCGCTCCGTGAAGGCGTAGCCCTCGTCGAGGAGGAGGGAGGGCGTGTCGATGTGGCCGTCCATCACGAGGGCGTCGTAGTGGAGGCGGAGGGCCTCGGCCCAGAGGGAATCCTCTGCGACCAGCCGCCCGGCCGTCGCCGCGTCGAGGCGGACGGACCCGCCGTCGCTGTAGGCCGCGACGGGGTCGGGGGGATCGGCCGGATCGGCGGGCCGGCCGGGGCCGTCGGCACAGGCGGCGAGGAGGAGCGGCCCGGCGACGAGCAGGGCCCACGGAGGCAGCGGCATGGCACGGGGGAGGAGCGCTCGAAGAAGCTACACCCATCGTGGCAGGGGCGGGCTTTTACCTTTCGCTGAATAGGCGTCGATAGATACGCTGCGGTGTCGCTGCATGTGCTGCCTCCCACCCGCCCCTCATGGCTTATGCGAACGGCTACGTACCTCCCCGCTCTCGTCCTCCTCGCTCTGCTCCCGCCGTCCGCCCTCGCACAGGGCGGCGCCGGCTGCCTGTTCGACGGCAGCGATCACAGCCTCCGCCAGCCTCGGGCCTTCCTCGACGTGAACGGCGTCCGCGCCGGGCTCTTCAACCGGGGCCAGCTGTTCTTCACCGGCGGCGACCCCCACTACGAAGTCCCGAAGGGGAGCGGCGTCCACGCCATCTTCGCGGCCGGGATCTGGATGGGCGGCCTCGTGGACGGCGAGCTTAGGATCGCGGCGGCCACCTACGCACAGGGCGGCCAGAACTACGAGTTCTTCCCCGGACCCCTCGGCGCGGACGGGAGTCCGCCCACTGACTGCACGCCCTACGACCGCATCTGGACCGTCTCCCGCGCCGACCTCCACCGCTACGCCGAGGCGGGCATCGCCACGGACGACCTCGCGGAGTGGCCGGGCGAGCTGGGCGCGCCGTTCTTCGACGCCGACGGGGACGGGGCCTACAGCCTGGAGGCCGGCGACCGGCCGAAGGTCTGGGGCGACCAGACGGCGTGGTGGGTGATGAACGACGCGGCGGGCCCGCACCTGACCACGCTTTCCGAGCCGCTGGGGATGGAGGTCCGCGTGACCGCGTTCGCCTCGGCGAGCCCGGAGGCGGCGTTGTTCTACGCGACGTTTTATCGGTACGAGCTGACGTACCGAGGGGAAGCGCCGCTCGACAGCGCGTACGTCACGTTCTGGGTAGATCCCGACCTCGGCAACTACAACGACGACTACATCGGGAGTGACACGACGCGGAACCTGGGGTTCGTCTACAACGCCGACGACGACGACGAGGGGGGCCTGGGCGGCTACGGCGCGGCGCCGCCGGCGCAGGGTGTCCGCTTCCTCACTACGCCGGATGATCGCGGCCTCACCGTCTTCAACTTCTACGACAACAGCGGCTCGCCTCAGACGAACCACCCAGGGGGGCCGGGGTCCGCGCAGCAGTATTACCACTACATGCAAGGCCTGTGGAGGGACGGCACGCCGATCACGATAGGGGGGTACGGGACGAACCCGGAGGGCGAGCCTACGACGTTCGCCTACTCGAACAGCGGCTCCTGGGAGGATCCCGTGCCGGGGTACTGGAGCGAGGTCTGCCCCGAGCCGGACTGCGAAGATCCCTGGCCGCCCAACAACCGCCGCTTCATGGCGACCACCGGCCCGTTCCGGATGGAGACCGGTGAGACGGAAGTCGTCACCTTCGCGCTCGTGTGGGCCCGCTCCTCCAGCAACTTCCACTCGCTCCAGG
>CAZOJJ010000118.1:0-2744 GCA_964580105.1 uncultured Rhodothermales bacterium
CGATCGGGCGCCCGTCGGCCAGGACGGCGCGGAGGTTCCAGCAGCCGGGCGCTAGCGCGAACGTGCGCGTGCGGCCCGGCATCACGGCCTCGTCGGGGGCCGTCCACGCGTCACCCCAATCGGTGCTCGCGCAGGGGGCGAGGTAGACGGAGTGGACCGGCTCCTCCGTCCGGTTGATGAGGATGAGGAGCGCGTCGTCGGGCGGGTCCGGGCGGAACACCCCGCATCCGGCGAGGACGACGGCGAAGCCGAGGAGGAGCGGGACGCGGCGCACGGGAAGGGGCACAGAGCGGGGCGGAGAAAAAAGAGTGCAACGTCCGAGGCGGCGCAAAGATCGAAACCGAACCGGAGGCCGGGCGTCCGCCGCCCGATCCGCGTCGCCTCTGTCTCGCCCCCCTTCCGATGGCCTCGCCCGAACGCCTCGACCTCGACACCCTCGACCTCGACACCCTCGCCGTCCACGCCGGGCGCGACGACCTCGCCGCCCTCGGCGTCCACGCCCTCCCCCTCGACCTCTCGACGACGTACCCCTTCGGCGACCTCGGGGAAGCGGTCGAGAGCCTCGACGCCCTCACGGCGGGCGAGGGGCGAGCGGCCAACCCGGTCTACGCACGGCTGCTGAACCCCACCGTCGCGCGGTTCGAGGCCGGGCTGGCGGCGCTCGAAGGCACCGAGGCGGCCGTGGCCTTCGCCTCCGGCATGGCGGCGACGGCGGCGGCCGTGCTCGCCGCGCGAACGGCCGAGAAGAACCACGTCGTCGGGGTGCGGCCGATTTATGGCTCGACCGACAAGCTCCTCTCGGCCGGCTTCCTCGGCGTGGACGTAACGTGGACGGACGCCGCAGGCATCGCGGATGCCGTTCGGCCCGACACCGCGCTCGTCCTCCTCGAAACGCCCGTCAACCCCACGCTGGAGCTGCAGGACGTCGAGGCCGCCGCCGAGGCGGCCGGGGGCGTGCCGCTGCTCGTGGACTCCACGTTTGCCTCACCCGTCCTCCAGCAGCCCGCCCGGCACGGCGCCGCGCTCGTGATGCACAGCGCCACCAAGTTCATCGGCGGCCACGGCGACGTGCTGGCGGGCGTCGTGGCCTGCTCGGAGGCGTGGGCAAAGCGGCTCCGCGAGGTGCGCGTCTTCACGGGGGGCGTCCTGCACCCACTGGCGGGCTACCTCCTCCACCGGGGGCTGACGACGCTGCCGCTCCGCGTACGGCGGGCGCAGGAGACGGCGGCGTTCCTGGCGGAGCGACTGGCTGCGCACCCGGCCGTGGCGCGCGTCTACTACCCCGGCCTCGACGGCGGCGACCCGCTCGGGCTCCTCGGCCGCCAGATGGCCGGACCGGGGCCGATGTGCTCGTTCGAGGTTCGGGGCGGCTACGCGGCGGCCGAGGGGCTGATGCGTCGCCTGCGGCTCGTCACGCCGGCGGTCAGCCTGGGCTCGGTGGACACGCTCATCCAGCACCCGGCGGGGCTCACGCAGCGCGTCGTGCAGGGAGCCGGCGGCGGGGTGTCCGACGGGCTGCTCCGCATGTCCGTCGGCCTCGAAGCGGCAGCCGATCTGTGGGCCGATCTGGCGCAGGCCCTGGGCACCTGAGACCGCGTCACAGCGTCTCCCGGCCTCTTTCCAAGGCGGCCTGTGACGCGCCCCGCTAGCCCGTCCGGGAAGAACGTTTCAAAATCCCGGCGGCTGGAACATCCTTCTGTTATTTCCATAGCAGAGGGCGCACGTCGCGCCGCGGGCCAGGTTCTGACGCGGGCGGTGCGCATCGTCTCGGGATGGTCGAGGGAGCCGGCGGCTCCGTGTTCGGCCCTCCCGCTTGTTTTGTCTCCACACGATCCCACGCCTGCTCATGTACGTGCCCCGTTCACAGCGCATGCTGGACCAGTACCTCCAGGAAATCGGGCAGGTGCCCCTGCTGACGCCCGAGGAGGAGGTGGAACTCGCACGGCGCATCAAGCAGGGGGATCAGGTCGCGCTCCACAAGCTGGTCCGGGCCAACCTCCGCTTCGTCGTGTCCGTCGCGAAGAAGTACCAGGGCCAGGGGCTCACGCTCGCCGACCTCATCAACGAGGGGAACTACGGCCTCATCAAGGCGGCGCAGCGGTTCGACGAGACGCGCGGCTTCAAGTTCATCTCCTACGCCGTCTGGTGGGTCCGCCAGTCCATCCTCAAGGCGCTGAGCGATCAGGTCCGCACCGTCCGCCTCCCACTCAACCGGGTCGGCACCCTTTCCAAGATGCGGAAGGCGTCGGCCCGCCTGGCGCAGGAGCTCGGCCGTCCGCCGACGACGGAGGAGCTGGCCGCCGAACTCGACATCAAGGAGGACAAGGTGCTCGAAGGGATGCAGCACTCCCGCCGCTCCCTCTCGATGGACGCCCCCTTCGACGACGACGACGGCAACAGCCTCCTCGACGTCCTCGCCGACGACAACTACGAGCAGCCGGATGAGGACCTCACCAACGAGAGCCTCAACATCGACATCGAGCGGGCGCTGGCGACGCTGCACCCGCGCGAGGCCGAGATCACGCGGCTCTACTTCGGCATCGGGCACGAGCAGCCGCTCACGCTCGTCGAGGTGGGCCAGCGCTTCGGGCTCACGCGCGAGCGGGTCCGCCAGATCAAGGAGAAGGCGCTCCGCAAGCTCCGCCAGAAGCACCGCCGCGAGGAGCTCATGGCGCACCTCAACTAGGCGTCCGCTTCGGGCGTCCGCTTCGGGCGTCCGCTTCGGGCGTCCGCTTCGGGCGTCC
>CAZOJJ010000119.1:0-2570 GCA_964580105.1 uncultured Rhodothermales bacterium
CCGTAGCGGAAGATGTCGCCGTAGCGGAAGATGTCGCCGTAGCGGAAGATGTCGCGCTCGGTCACCCGTCCCCTCTCCTCGTCGATCATCCGGTACCTCAGCGGAGGGAGGAGCTGACGATACCGACGGCTTTTTAGGATCTCGTTCTCCTGCTGGAGCCGCTTGTTCTCCCGCTTGAGCCGGGCGAGCTCCTCGTTGCGGGGGACCCCGTTGCCGGGGAAGGCGCGGAGGTCGTCGCTGGCGAGCTCGCGCTTCCAACGGTGGATGAGCTTGGCCTCGATGCCGAGGTCACGGGCGGTGCGGGCGACGTTGCCGGAGCGTTCGGCGGCGCGGACGGCCTCGCGCTTGTACTCGGGGGTGAAGGAGCGGCGGGTGCGGGTAGGCATGGCGGGTCCCAGTTTGTGAGAGGATACTCTTAACTGGGTGTCCGGCTTACCCGGGACAGGTCAGCTGCCACCGGGCGGAGCCCCCTCGTCTACGCGCTCCGCCGGGACGGCGCCACGCACGTGGACGCACGAGGCCGCCTTCGCGCCCGCAGGCCTTCCCCCCGCTGCCCTCTTCAACAACCTCCGCGTGCGCTCGCTCATCGCGCTGCCGGGTGGGCAGCAGGGCGAGGCCCTCGCCCTCGTCGGCACCGACCCCGAGCACCCCGTCGAGGGCCACCCGGGCACGGCCGACCTCTTCGAGCGCACGGTGGACCCGGACACCGGCGAGCCGGTCTGGACGGCGGTGGCGCACTACGAGACGGGGGAGGTGGGGTGGTGCTGCGGCGACCAGTTCGGGGCGGCCACGGCGCTCTACGGGGAGACCGCGTTCATCGGGGCGTACTACTCCAATGCGGCGCTGGAGATGGGCTTCCCGCTGGGGGAGGGGGCGGGCGCCGTGTTCGTCTACGAGCCGGGCGTGCCGACGGGGGCGGAGCCGGAGGTAGCCGGCGGTGTGCCCAAGGGGGCCGGCCTCGGGCTGATCGTGCGCCCGAACCCGGTGCGTGGGCGGGCCGAGGTCGAGGCGGCGATGAGGCCACACCAACCGGTGCGGGTGACGCTCCTCGACGTGCTCGGGCGGGCGTGCACCGGCTCCGCCTCGACGCGGCAGGCCTGGCACCCGGCACGTACGCCGTCGCCGCGCGTGCCGAGGCGGAGTGGGTGGTGCGGGCAATCACCGCCGTGCGGTGAGGCTGAGGCCCGAGTGGAGGAGCGCGCCGGCCCCGGACCAACTCCCCTTCACGGAAGCTTTGCACGGGCCCGGGACGCCTCTATATTGAGCGCCCCGAACGCGGCGCTCGTTTCGGCGCGGTCACCCCCTCCACCTCGGCCCCGTCGCGCGCTGCTGGCTCTCACCCCCTCGTTCCCCGTACGGAACCTGCTTATGCACCTTGCCACCGCGTCGCGCTTCCTCCGCCATACCATCCCCCTCAAGCTCTCGGACTTCGAGTACGAGTACCCGAAGGAGCTGATCGCGAAGTACCCGGCCGAGCCGCGCGAGAGCGCCCGCCTCATGGTGCTCGACCGCGAGACGGGCGAGATCCAGCACCGCACCATCGCGGACCTCCCGGACTACTTCAACGAGGGCGACGTGCTCGTCGCCAACGACACGAAGGTGTTCCCGGCCCGCCTCTTCGGCACCAAGGAGAAGACGGGGGCGAAGGTGGAGGTCTTCCTCCTCCGCGAACTCAACGCCGAGACCCGGCTGTGGGACGTCATCGTCGAGCCCGCGCGGAAGATCCGCGTCGGCAACAAGCTCTTCTTCGACGAGGGGCTCGCCGCCGAGGTCATCGACAACACCACCAGCCGGGGCCGCACGCTCCGCTTCCTCTACGACGGCGACCCGGAGGGGCTCTACGCCCTCATCGAGCGGATCGGCCACACGCCCATCCCGCGCTACCTCCGCCGCGACGCCGAGCCGGAGGACAAGCGCCGCTACCAGACGCCGTTCGCGCGCCACCGCGGCGCCGTGGCCGCACCGGCCGCCGGCCTCCACTTCACCGACACCCTCCTCGGCCGCCTCGGCGCCAAGGGCGCCGAGGTCGCGACGGTGACGCTCCACACGGGCCTGGGCACCTTCCGGCCGGTCGAGGTCGAGGACCTCACGAAGCACCGGATGGACTCCGAGTGCTTCACCGTCACCCCCGAGGCGGCCGACCGCGTCAACCGCGCGCTCACCTCCCGCCACCACACCGTCACCGTCTGTTCCACGACGACCGTCCGCGCGCTGGAGTCGAGCCTCTCGGCCGACCGCACGCTCAAGGCGGGCTCGGGCTGGACGGACAAGTTCGTCTACCCCCCGTACGACTTCCACATCACGGAGCGGCTGCTGACCAACTTCCAGATGCCCCGCTCGACGCTCCTCATCATGGTGGCCGCCTTCGGCGGGATCGACCTGATCCGCCACGCCTACGCGGAGGCCATCAAGGAGGAGTACCGCCTCTTCGCCTTCGGCGACGCGATGCTGATCGTGTGACGTGCCGCGTGTTGCGTAGTGCGTAAGGCTCCGTAAGGCTCACGGCGCCTACGCCCTACGCGATGCGGACTACGCGATGCGGACTACGCGATGCGGACTACGCGATGCGG
>CAZOJJ010000120.1:0-2385 GCA_964580105.1 uncultured Rhodothermales bacterium
CGCCCCCCGCATCGGCGGCATGCTCGTCGGCTACCACGCCGTCTGCCCCCGCAAGGCGTGGTACTCCCTGCGCGGCCTCTGGATGGAGCAGGAGTCCGAGGCCGTCGCCCTCGGCCGCCTCCTCGACCAGACCCGTTACGCCCGCCGCAAGCGCCCGGCCCTCATCACCGCCGAGGCCCCGGACGGCACCCCGCTCGTCGCGAAACTCGACGGCGCCGACCTCCGCGAGGGCGTCCTCCACGAAACCAAGAAGGGCCGCTCCTGCGAGGACGCCCACCGCCTCCAGCTCCGCTTTTACCTCTGGGTCCTCAAGTGCGCCGGCGTCACCCGGGCGGACGGCGACCCCCTCACCGGGCAACTCGACTACCCTGCGCTCCGCCGCACCGAGGCCGTCACCCTCGACCGCGAGCACGAGTCCGAGCTGGAAGAGACGGTCGCCGCCCTGGCTGCGCTCGCGCGGGCGGAGGCGCCACCGCCGCGCCACCCCCGGCGCGCGTTCTGCCGGCGGTGCGCCTTCGAGGCGCTGTGCTTCGGGTAGGGCCGCATCGCGCCAGCCCCGGTTCGCATCCGTCCCCGGCCGGCGCCGAGAACCGAAGGTCGTCGTAGATTCCGGAACGGTTCCGTTCTGCATCCACGGCCCCGCGCCGCTCTACGATGGCCACCCTCACGCTGAAGAACCTGCCTGACGACCTCCACCGTCGCCTTAAGGCCCGCGCCGAGCGGAACCACCGGAGCCTCAACCGCGAGGCCATCCGGCTTCTCGAGCAGGCTGTTGCACTCGATCCCGAGCCGTCCGCCGACGAGGCGTGGGCGCGGGCGGAGGCCGTCCGGAGGCGACTCGCTGGGGAGGGCGTCCGGATCACGGCCGAAGAGGTCCAGGCAGCCATTGACGAGGGGCGCCCGTGATCGTCGCCGACACGAACCTCGTGACCTACGGTGTGATCGAGGGCGACCGCACCGAAGCGGCCGGGCGCGTGCGGCAGCGGGACGGGGACTGGGTGGCCCCGCCTCTCTGGGCGAGCGAGTTTCTGAATGTCCTCGTCACCCACGTGCGCAGCGGGAAGCTGACAGTGGAGCAGGCACGTGCGGTGTGGGCGACGGGCCGGGCCCTCGTGCGTGAGGTCGAGACCGACCGCCCCCACGCCCTCGAACTCGCTACCACCCGGGGGCTCTCCGGCTACGACGCTGAATTCGTGGCGTTGGCCGAGCGGCTCGGTATCCGCCTGGTCACCGACGACCGGCGCGTGCTCGCCGCCTGTCCCGACGTCGCCGTGAGCCTCGATGCTTTCGTAACCGAAGACGCCGTTGCCGGCGCCGAGGAGGCTCCACGGGACGCACCTGACCGGTAGCGCGCCGGGGGAGCGCTACCCTGGCTGCCCCTCACCGCTACCTCCGTGTTTCGCACCATCCAACCCGTCGTCTGGGCCTTCGACTGCGAGTGGGTGCCCGACGCCGAGGCGGGCCGTCGCCTCCTCGGCCTCGACCCGGATGCCCCCGAGCGCGAGGTGTTCGAAGCGATGTGGGCGGCGGCCGGGGCCACGGCCGAGACCCCACAGCCCTTCCTCAAGACCGTCGCCTGCCGCGTCGTTTCCCTCGCCCTCGTTGAGCGGCGCGTGACGCAGTCGGGCGAAGTGGTCGTTCGGCTCGGCTCGCTCCCGAAGGAACCCCATGACACCGAGGCCGACCTGCTGGCGGCGTTCTTCGGCGCCTTCGCCCGTCGACGTCCCCAACTCGTCGGATTCAATTCGCACGGGGCCGATCTCAAGATTCTGGTGCAACGAGGCGTCGTCCTGGGCCTCGCCGCTCCCGGATTCTGCGCGCGCTCCGAGCGCCCGTGGGAGGGGCCGGACTACTTCCACCCGCACTCCGAGTGGAACGTGGACCTCATGCGCGTGCTCGGCGGGCGAGGTGCCACGTGCCCGTCACTGCACGAGCTTGCGCTCCTCTCGGGGATTCCGTCGAAGCGGCTCGGCGACCGTCCTACTTCGGGGGCCGGTGTGGCCGACCTCTGGCTCGCGGGGGAGCGCGAGGCGATCCGGAGGTACAACGAGGTCGACGCGCTGACGACGTATCTCCTATGGCTCCGTACGTCCCACTTCGCCGGGCTCCTCTCAGCAGAAGCCTATGCGGAAGAAGAGGGGAGGGTGGAGGTGCTCCTGGAACAGCGGGCCGAGGCTGGGGCGGTCCACCTGGGCGCTTTCCTCGAGCGGTGGCGCGTGCTCGGTGGGGCGATGGCGCGCACGGCCTGATCGCGTGACGGACATCGGTGTCCGGTTCCGGCGAATCCGGCCCGACCTTCCGGCCACGCCTGTCCGCCACGCCTGTCCGACCTCTGCGCTCACACCGTGCCCCGCGATCACTACCTCTTCTCGAACGGTCGCCTGC
>CAZOJJ010000121.1:0-2227 GCA_964580105.1 uncultured Rhodothermales bacterium
CCTCTTTGGTGCTAGGGATCCAGCACAGGTACTGTGTGCCCTGTGGTCCGCCTAGGACGGCTCCCAGAGGTAACGGATGGGGACGGCCCAGAGGCGGTCGCCGAACTGCTCGCCCCCCACTACGCTCCTGCAAAGGACATCGTCGTCCGGCGTCGGGCGCGGGACGACCGCCGCCGGGTGGAGTACGCACTGAGCGAGCGGATCGTACTCCGGTTCGGGTATGGGCCGAGCCGCCTGGAGCATCTCCCTGGCGAAGCCGTCTGAGCACGACAGCCGCCTGAGCACCATGGTACTCCGGAAGCGCTGGGAAATCCGCGAATACGCCGGCGACTCGCCGCTCGGGCGGGTTCGCGTCGAGGAGTGGGAAGGGTGGTATCTCCTCGGTCTGATCCCCCTCTGGCGCCGGCTCCGCACCGTTCGTTTCGAGCGCTGAAGGCAACGCGAAGGCGGAGAAGCCGGGCAAGGAGTGAGCTTGCTCCTGTCCGGTGGACACCCCGACCTTCCCACCAAGATCGAGGTGCCCCATGCTCAGAGTCTCCTACACCGACGAGTTCAAGCGCGAGGCCCGTCCGCCTCGTCACCGAGCTCGGCCACTCCCGCAAGCGGGTCGCCCGTGACCTCGGCGTCTCCGCCGGAGCGCTCCGCGACTGGATCCACCGCTACGCCCCCGCTGAGGCCGCCGCCTCCGACGCGCTCCCCGAGGCCGAGCAGAGCCGCCAACTCCGCCGCGAGCTCCACCGGCTCCAGGTCGAGCGGGACATCCTAGGTGTACGGTCCCAAGGTGTGGTGGGTAGGATCTCGGAGGAAGCGCTCGGGCGACCTCTGCCACTCCGAGCAGACGAACTCGTACGGCGTCAGACCCCGCAGCGTCTTCAGCCGCTTCGCGTGGTTGTGCGCAAGGTGGAAGCTCGACAGGTGCCCGCGCAGCTCGGTATGGCTCCCGTAGTGGTACCGCTTCACCGTCGCCTCCTGCCACCCCACCGCGGTGGGCCACCGCGGTGGGGTGGCGTCCGGTTCATCCGCTCCACCTGCCCGTTCGTCCACGGGGGGGCAGCCGCGTCCGCCGGTGCTCGATCCCGTACCGGTCGCAGATCCGGTCGAAGAGGTGCCGCCCGTTCCACCGGTCCTGCGCTCGGTTGGCGAACTGGATGCCGTTGTCGGTCAGCACGGTGTGGATCCGCTACGGCACCTTCTTCGTGAGGCGGACGAGGAAGCCGACGGCGATCGCCCGCCGCTGGCTCTCGTGGAGCTCGGCGTAGGCCAGCTTCCACGTCCGGTCGATGGCGACGAAGAGGTAGAGCTTGCCCTCCTCAGTGCGGACCTCGGCGAGGTCGAGGTGGAAGTACCCGAACTGGACCGATCACGGTCCAGGGTAGCGCTTGAACCGCTTCTTCGGCGCGGCCTCCCCCTTCAGCTCCGGGAGCCGGCTGACCCCGTGGCGCTGGAGGCAGCGGTGGAGCGAGGAGCGCGTGAGGTGGGGGATCGTCGGCTGCAGCGCGTAGAGGCAGTCGTCCAGGGCGAGGAGCGTGTGGCGGCGGAAGGCGACGATAGCGGCTTCCTCCTCCGGGGTGAGCACGGTCGAGCAAGGTCGCTTCGGTCCCATCGGTGCGTCCTGGACCGTCTGGCGCCTTCGCCACTTGGCGACGGTCTTCCGGTTAATCCCATGTTGCTTGGCCAGGGCACTCACAGTCTTTTGGCTGCACTGGATGGATCGGCGGATGGCCTGCGTCGTGCGGGCGCTGCCGTGTAGAACCAGTCCCATAGGCCCTGACGTTTGAGGTGGTCGCAAGCTAGACCACGACACCCTGGGACTGAACAGCTGGAAGCCATCGAGGAGAAGCTCTTCAGGGTCGACGAGGCCTTCGTCGGCGGCACCATCCCCCCCCCGACAGCCACAGGAGGCTCAAACAGCGTTACGACCGGGAGGCCCTGACCCCCCGCGAGCGCCTCGCCGAAGTGGGCCGGAACGACGACGAGGTCGCCCACCGCGTAGCCGTCGCGGCTGACCTCTTCCAGGCCCTCCCGGTCATCTGGGACGCCGCCATGGAGGAGGGGAACGCCGAGGCCGTCTCCGACCTCGCGGGTTCGATCGTGCCCGAGAAGGTGGTCTTCGACGGGGAGGCCGTTCGAACCCCCTTCGGGTCCACGGCGAAGGCCCTTTTCAGGCCGGAAACGCCGAAAACGGAAGACGCCGAGCCCGCGATGGACCCGGCGTCTCGTAAGGCGT
>CAZOJJ010000122.1:0-2170 GCA_964580105.1 uncultured Rhodothermales bacterium
ACCCGCTCCAAGCTATTGGCGGTCTCCAAGCTATTGGCGGTCTCCAAGCTATTGGTGGTGCGGATGAGCCGGTGGTGGCACGACGGGAACGCCGTGTACGTCAGGGCCTCGTCGAGCCCCCGCTCCAGCGTGGCCACCGCCTTCGGGTACAGCCCCCCGTAGCGTTTGGCGAACGACGCCGCCGGCGACGCCGCCGTCTCGCGCCGGGCCGCCAGGAAGACCGGCTTCAGGTCCGCCGCGACCGCCTTCGTCTCGGCCTGTGGCACGTAGGCCCGCACGTTCCGCTGGAAGTGCACCGTTGCCAGGCCGCCCCGGAGAGCTCCACCTGGACCGCGCTCTTGATGGCCTCGTGGTCGTCGGAGACCACGAGGCGCACGCCCCGGAGCCCCCTCTCGGCGAGCCCGTCATCCGGCGCTAGCGCTCGAACACCTCCGTCAGGAACGGCACCTCGCGAGCTCTCGGCATGCGGATCTGCTCGATGTGGTCGGCCGCCGTGGTCAGGCCGCGCCCGTAGTGGCCGTTGCGCTCGTCGAGCCGCCGCTCGGTCCGCTCGCGGTGTTGGCCTGGAGTTGGGCCGTCATCTCCTCCTCCATGACCTCCTCGAGGATGCCTTTGATGGCGTCGCGGACGCGGTCTTCGAGGGAGGCGGTGACGGCCTCCGTGATGTCGTCGTGGGTCATGATGGGCCTCGGTTGCTTAACCCACAAGATCCGCTACGCTACCGGTCACACCAGCACGCGACACCGTTACGTCAAGAGCGAAGCCGGGACCCGAATACCTGCCCACCGTCTGCCTACCACACAACTCGATGCACGCAGGGTCGCCCCTTCCGCGGGATCCCGCCGAACCCACGCGGATCCCGCAGAAAAAAGTCGGGCAGGGCATCTCCTAATATTCCTCTCGTTTGACATCCGGCCCCGCCGTCCGAGGTGCTTTCGGGCTTGACCTTTTATCCCGGCGTCGTTAGCCTCTCGCCCACGATATCCTACTGTCATTAGGCTTGGCAGCTGATCACACACATAAATCTGTTTGTTCTGCTGTGTCAGACGGTTCCTCCGCACTCCGTAGCCCCTGGCTGTCGGCGTGCTCGCTCGAGCGATATCAGCAGGACCCAACGGATCGCTTTCCAGCTGCCTCGGCCTGGGTGGATGCCCTCGCGCTCGTCCGCCTCCGCCTGGTCTGGGTGGCTACCACGCCCGTCCGCTTTCGGCAGAACCCGACGGACACGCTCTGGGCTGCCCTCGGAGCCCGCCTCCACGAACGCGACCCCCATCTCTACGCGCGCCTCTTCAAACCGGCCCTCGCACAGGGTGGCGCGCCGAGCCCCTTCGCTCTCGCGGCGCTCGCCCCGAACCGCCGAACGGCGTCCCCCGGTGACGAGCTCGCCTATGACCTGACCCTGGTGGGCTGGGCCGGCGCGCACGTCGCCTCGCTGACCGAGGCCGCCCGCGACCTCGAGACGACCGGTCTCGGGACGGGGCGAAATGCCGGCTTCGGCAGCCTGGCCCTCTCGCGCATCGCCACGCTCGATGCTACCAGCCGCGCCGCGCTCTACTTCGACCGGAGCGTGGGCGGCGCGCCATGCCCCGTAGCGCCCCTCTCCGGGCTCCACATCGGAGAGGCCTGCCGGATCCTTCCCGGCAACGCGCTGGCCCTCCGCTTCGACGTGCCGGTCCACCTCAAGCACCGAGGCCACCTCGCGGAGCCGACGCTCCCTCTCCTGCTGCGCCGCCTCGGCTGGCGCGTCCGCGAGCTCATCCGCCTCCACGGCACCGGCGGCGAGCTCCCGGACTTCCGCCCGCTGCTGCGGGCCGCCGCCGGTGTGACGGCGCGCTTCGAAGGGCCGCCCCCTCTCCATGGCCAGCGCTACTCGCGCCGCCGTGCCGAGGCGCCAGGACAACGGGCGGCGATTCCCACGAGCGGGTACGTCGGCACCCTCACCCTCTGCGGTGACCTGGTGCCCCTCCTCCCCCTCCTCGTCGTGGGGCAGTGGCTCCACGTCGGGAAGAACACCGAGCGGGGCTACGGCCACTACCGGATCGAACCCCTCGTTCCCTCCGCTTCAACCATTTCCTGACGCGATGGCTCTCCTGAAAGCCGAGTTCGACTGCGAGGTCCTGACCCCGATGTTTCTCTCGGGCGTGGACCAGAACACGTGCGAGCTGCGCGC
>CAZOJJ010000123.1:0-2158 GCA_964580105.1 uncultured Rhodothermales bacterium
GCGGCAGAGCTGGCGAAGGGACTCGAACCCCCAACCTGCTGATTACAAATCAGCTGCTCTACCAATTGAGCTACGCCAGCGAGCGCCCAGACCGAGCAGCGGTGCTCGCCCCGAGCGGCGCACGGAGAAAACGAAGGTACGCACCCCCTCGCGCCGGAGTCAACGCGCGGAGCGGCCGGAAATCCTCACCCGTCGGGGTCTTCGTGGTTTCTTGGCGTGCCTCGCGCCGGCGCGAACCGGCGGCGCCACCACCACCGGCCGACGCCGACGAGCACGGCGACGCCGAGGAGGGCGGAGACGGCCTTCCCGTACGTCCGCAGCAGCGGAATCACGCGCTCCCAGTGGGCGCCGACGGCGTAGCCGGCGTAGGCCAGCAGGCTCGTCCACACCAGCGCGCTGAGCGTGGCCAGCAGGGCCGTAGGGCCGAGCCGGAGATCGGAAGCCCCGACCAGGAGCGCGATCACCGACCGCGCGCCGCTCAGAAACCGGTTGGCGAGGACGACGGCGTAGCCCCACCGCTGGAGCCACCGCTTGGCCGTCCGCACCGGCGCCTTCGGGATCCAGCGGACCCGCGTGGGGTCCTCGACGGCGTCGCCGAGGCGGACGCCGAGGGCGTACATCGTCAGGAAGCCGAGCGCCCCGCCGAGCGTCGCCACACCGACGAGCGGAGCGAACCCGATCAGCCCCAGCCCGACGAGGGAGCCGCCAATCACCACGGCGACGTCGCCGGGGAGCGGCGGAACGACGTTCTCGCCGTAGGCGATGGCGAACAGCGTCGCGTAGATCCAGGCCGGCGGGAGCGCCTGGAGCCAGTCGGCGAACTGGTGGACGGACTCGAACACGAGCGTGAGGCTCCTTCCGGGCGCGTCAGGTTCCTTCGCGCGGCACCAGCAGCGCCACGGCGTGCGCCGCCGCGCCCTCCTCCCGGCCGGCGAAACCCATCCCCTCCCCCGTCGTCGCCTTGACGGAGACGCGGCCGGGCTCGACGCCCAGCGCGGCGGCCAGCTGGCCCCGCATGGCGTCGATGTGCGGGCGGAGCTTCGGGCGCTGGAGCACGACGACGGCGTCCACGTTGCCGACGGCGTAGCCCTCGTGTGCCACCTTCGCCATCACGGCCCGGAGGAGGTCGAGGCTGTCGGCCCCGCGCCAGGCCTCGTCGGTGTCGGGGAAGTGCTGGCCGATGTCGCCGAGGGCGGCGGCCCCCAGAATGGCGTCGATGACGGCGTGCGTGAGCACGTCGGCGTCGGAGTGGCCGAGGAGGCCGTGCTCGGCCGGAACCTCGACGCCGCCGAGGATGAGGGGGCGGCCCTCCACGAGCCGGTGAACGTCGTAGCCGATGCCGATTCTCATGGGGAATGGTGGACGGTGGACCGTGGCCGGAAGGTACCCCCGCCCTCTACCGCCCACCGTCCTCGGTCCTCTGCCCCCACAGCGCTTCCGCCAGCGCCCAGTCGGCCGGGTGGGTGAGCTTGAGGTTGCGCGCGTCGCCCTCGACGAGGCGGACGGCCTGCCCGGCGCGCAGGAGGAGCTCGACCTCGTCGGTGCCGGTGAACCCGTCGGCCTCGGCCCGGCGGTGGGCTGCGCGGAGCAGCTCCACGCGGGCGGCCTGGGGCGTCTGCATCCGCCAGAGCCCTTCGCGGTCCACCGTCTCGCCGAACCGGCCGCCCGCCGCCCGCCGCAGCGTGTCGGCGACGGGGACGGCGAGGGCGGCGGCTCCGTCGGCCCGGGCCGCCTCCGTCACGGCCCGGATGCGGCCGGCGGCGATGAACGGGCGGACGGCGTCGTGGACCAGCACCACCTCGGTCCCCTCCGGCACGGCCTCCGGCACGGCCGCCAGCCCGGCGGCCACGGATGCCTGCCGCGTCGCCCCGCCCGCGACGACCCGCGCCTCGACGTCGTAGCGACGCAGCATCGCCGCAACCCCGTCCACTTCGTCGGCGGCGACGGGCACCACGATGCGGGTGACGTGCCCCTCGAACGCGCGGAGCGTCTGGACCAGCACCGGCGCGCCGCCGAGGAGGCGGAACTGCTTCGGCGCCCCGCCCATCCGGGAGCCCGACCCGGCCGCCGGGACGATGAGGGTGACTGAGGACATCGCGTAGTCCGCATCGCGTAGTCCGCATCGCGTAGTCCGCATCGCGTAGTCCGCATCGCGTAG
>CAZOJJ010000124.1:0-2138 GCA_964580105.1 uncultured Rhodothermales bacterium
ACACGCGGTACGCAACACGCGGTACGCAACACGCGGTACGCAACACGCGGTACGCCTTACGCCACCGTCACCTCGTCGTTGAGGTAGACGTCCTGGATGGTGTGGAGGAGTTCGACGCCCTCGGCCATCGGGCGCTGGAACGCCTTGCGGCCGGAGATCAGCCCCATCCCGCCCGCGCGCTTGTTGATGACGGCCGTGCGCGCGGCCTGCCCGAAGTCGTTGGCGCCGGAGCCGCCGCCGGAGTTGATGAGGCCCACCCGGCCCATGTACCCGTTGGCCACCTGGTAGCGCGTCAGGTCGATGGGGTGGTCGCTCGACAGCTCGGTGTAGATGCGCTCGTCGAGCTTGCCGTAGGACGAGTCGCCGCTGTTGAGGGCGCGGTAGCCGTAGTTGGACTCCGGCTGCTTCTGCTTGAGGATGTCCGCCTCGATGGTGGCACCGAGGTGGTTGGCTTGGCCGGTGAGGTCGGCGCTCGTCTCGTGGTTCGTGCCGTCCACCTTGAACCCGCTGTTGCGGAGGTAGCACCAGAGGATCGTCGCCATGCCGAGCTCGTGGGCGCGGGCGAAGGCGTCGGAGACCTCCTGGAGCTGGCGCGTGGACGCCTCGCTGCCGAAGTAGATCGTCGCGCCGACGGCCACGCAGCCCATGTCGAACGCCTCCTCGACCCGCGCGAACATCACCTGGTCGTACTGGTTGGGGTAGGTGAGGAGCTCGTTGTGGTTGATCTTGAGGACGAACGGGATCTTGTGCGCGTACTTCCGCGCGACGGCCCCCAGCACGCCGTACGTCGTCGCGACGGCGTTGCACCCGCCCTCGATGGCGAGCTCGACGATCTTGGCGGGGTCGAAGTAGTCCGGGTTCTTGGCGAACGAGGCGCCGGCGGCGTGCTCGATGCCCTGGTCCACGGGCAGAATGGAGAGGTAGCCGGTGCCGCCGAGGCGGCCGTGGTCGAAGAGCTGCTGGAGCGAGCGGAGGACGGGGATGGGCCGGTCGGAGTCCTTCCAGACGCGGTCCACGAAGTCGGGCCCGGGGAGGTGGAGGCGGTCCTTCGGGATCCTGGGGTTCGAGAAGCCGAGGAGGGCCTCGGCCTCGTCGCCGAGGAGCTCTTCGAGGCGGGAGGTGGTTACTTCAGCCATGGGAGCGGGGAAGGGGTGGGTCGAGACGAGGACCGGAAATATAGGCCTCAACGCGGGCCGTTCCCTAACGCGGGCGGTTCCCTCGGGCTCCCCGGCCTGGAACCGCGTTCGGTTCTCCCGAAGTCTTTACGCGCGCCGGAGCGAGGAGACCTCGGCCGGGATGCGTCCGGGCGCGTCGAGCCAGTCCGGCAGGTGGCGGGCGAGGAGGGGCGCCGTCAGCAGGCCCTTGGCGCCGAGGCCGGTGAAGACCCACACGCGCCCGCTGCCGGGGAGCGGTCCCAGCAGCGGCAGCCGCACGCGCGGCACGGTGACGCGGACGCCCGCGCGCTCCTCCAGGATGGCCGCCTCGGCGAGAGCGGGGAGGAGGCGGGCGGCCCGTTCGCGCAGGCGCTCGCTCTGCGCCCGGCTCGGCGCAAGGTCGGAGAACGCGTGCTCGAACGTCGCGCCGAGGACGAGCCCGTCGCGCGCGGGCACGAGGTAGCCGTCGCCCGCGAGGGCGGGGAGGTCGGCCGGCACGTCCGGGGGCCGGGCCACCCGGACCGTCTGGCCCTTGACGCGGTGGAGCGGGAGGGCGCGGAGCGACGGGAACGCGGCGAACCCATCGCCGAGGGCGAGGAGGAGGTGCCGGGTTTCGATGCGCGCTCCGCGTTCCGTTATGGCAACACAACAACCGGATGCCTCCTCCCAGCCCGCGAGGCGGACGGGGTGCCGCACGTCGGCGCCTCGCCGATCGGCCGCCGCCAGCAGCGCCTCCACCATCCGGGGAATCGCGACGGCGCCCCCGTCCGGAATCCAGAGCGCCCCATGCGGAGCCCGGAGGGCGGGATAGCGCGCGCGGACGTCCCCGCCCGTCCACCAGGCGAGTCGGTCGGCGTGCGCCCCGACGACGGATCGGAACATCTCGGCCTGCACGGCCGAAGCGGCCGGACGGAGGACGCCCGTCGGCTCGAAGAGCGCGGCGGCGCCCGCCTCGGCGCCCGCCTCGGCGCCCGCCTCGGCGCC
>CAZOJJ010000125.1:0-2013 GCA_964580105.1 uncultured Rhodothermales bacterium
ATCCTCGGCGCATCCTCGGCGCATCCTCGGCGCATCCTCGGCGCATCCTCGGCGCATCCTCGGCGCGGTCCGTGCGTAGGCCGCCTCGAACCCGCCCTCTGGCCCCATGCCCTCGGACGCCGACCTCATCGCCGACCTCGCTCGCCGGTCGGACCCCCACTGGAAGCCGGGCGAAGTGCCGCCGGGCGAAGTGCCGCCGGCGCCCCGGTCGTACTTCAAGGCTACCCGGACGGCGACGTACGGCTTTCTCGCCGCGCTTCCGCTGCTCGTGCTCTACGAGGTCGGCATCCTGCTGGCGAACGGCGGCCAGATGCGCGCCGTCCGCGTCGGGGCCGACGTGTGGCTCAAGACGCTGCTGGCGATGCTCGGCGGGACGGGCTGGCTGGCCCTCGGCCTCGTCGTGCTCGTGATCGGCGCGGTCGTCTACTGGGCCGAGCGAAAGCGCCGCCCGCCGCTCCGGCCGCGCTTCTTTGCGTACCTCGTCGGCGAGAGCGTCCTCTACGCCGTCGTGCTGGCGTTCGTCGTGGGAGGCACCGTGGGCCTGCTCTTCGGCGTGTGGGCCGCGCCGGTGGCCATGCTCCAGCCGGTGGCGCAGCTGAGCCTGCCGCTTCAGCTGGCGCTTTCCATCGGGGCCGGGCTCTACGAGGAGCTGGTGTTCCGCGTGCTGCTCGTAGGCGGGCTGTTCCTGCTGGCGCGCACGTTCATCCCGAGGCGGACGCACGCGTACGTCGGCGCCGCGCTCGTGGGCGCGCTCCTCTTCAGCCTCGTCCACTACCTCGGCCCGCTCGGCGACCCGTTCGCGCTGCCGTCGTTCACGTTCCGCTTCCTGTTCGGCCTCGCCCTCAACGCCGTCTTCCTCGTGCGCGGCTTCGCCGTGGCCGCGTGGACGCACGCCCTCTACGATGTGTTCGTGGTGACGGGGGCCTTCGGGTGAAACGTAGAGGAACCGGGGAAACGAACGCCGCTCGCGCGTTCTACCCCGAAACGATCCCGCACACGCATGCTCGCCAACGGACTCCGCACCGCCGCCCTGATGGCGGCCCTCATCACGCTCTTCGCCCTCCTCGGCCAGGCTCTCGGCGGGGAGACGGGCCTGCTCGTCGCCTTCGGCGTCGCCGTGCTGATGAACCTGGGCTCGTACTGGTTCTCCGACCGGATCGTGCTGACGATGTACCGGGGCCGGGAGGTCGGTCCCGCCGAGGCGCCCGAGCTGTACGCGATGGTGGACCGCCTCCGCCAGCGCGCCGGCCTCCCGATGCCGAAGGTCTACCTCGTCCCGAGCGCGCAGCCCAACGCCTTCGCCACGGGCCGCAACCCCGAGCACGCGGCCGTCGCCTTCACCGAAGGCATCCTCCGTGCGCTGCCGGCGGACGAGCTCGAAGGCGTCACCGCGCACGAGCTGGCCCACATCAAGCACCGCGACATCCTGACCTCGACCATTGCGGCGACCGTCGCCTCGGCGATCACGATCCTCGCGCGCTTCGCCATCTTCGTGCCCGCGGGCGGGCGCGACAACAACGGCGGCGGCCTCCAGGCGCTCCTCATGCTGATCCTCGCTCCCATCGCGGCGATGCTGATCCAGATGGCGATCTCGCGCGCCCGCGAGTACGAGGCCGACCGGGGCGGCGCCGAGATCAGCGGGAACCCCAACGGGCTGGCGAACGCGCTCCTGCGGCTGGAGGCCGCCGCCGAGCGCGTCCCGGCCGAGGCCAACCCGAGCACGGCGCACCTGTTCATCGTCAACCCGCTTGCCGGGCGGATGGCCGGAATCGCGTCGCTGTTCCGCACCCACCCGCCCACCGAGGAGCGCGTGGCGCGCCTCCGCGCGCTGGCGGCCGGGCGCTAATCCGCCGCCGGGAAGAGCGCCCAGGTGCGCTGGCTGAACCGCGTCATCGCGACGCTCCGCTCCTCGATCGGGCGCCCGTCGGCCAGGACGGCGCGGAGGTTCCAGCAGCCGGGCGCTAGAGCGTGTTATGGACCAGCGGCGAGGTGCGGCAACGCCTGGGCCAGCAT
>CAZOJJ010000126.1:0-2005 GCA_964580105.1 uncultured Rhodothermales bacterium
AGCGGCCGCACCTTCGCCCACGACCTTCGCCCACGACCTTCGCCCACGACCTTCGCCCACGACCTTCGTCCACGACTCGGCGCGGCCTCGGCACGCCGCAGGGCGCCGCAGGGCGCCGCAGGGCGCCGCAGGGCGCCGCAGGGCGCCGCGCCCCTATCGCGCCCCGAGGTCGGCAGGGTCGGGCACGACGGTGTCCAGCACGCGCGCCGAGGAGAGCACGCCCGGCATCCCCGCGCCGGGGTGCGTCCCGGCGCCGACGAGGTAGAGCCGCTCGACATCCTCGCTCGCGTTGTGCGGGCGGAAGTAGGCGCTCTGCGTCAGCACCGGCTGGAAGGAGAACGCCGCGCCCTCGACCGAGAGGTAGTCGTCGAGAAACCCCTTCGGCGTGAGCGTGAGGCTCACGGTGACGTGCTTCGAGAGATCCGGCAGCACCGTCCTTTCCAGGTACGCCTCGACGGCCTTCCGGTAGCGCTCGGTCTGCGCGGCGTCCCACGGGTCGCCGCTGGCGAGGTGGGGGACGGGCGAGAGGACGTAGAAGCCGTCGTGGCCCTCGGGCGCCATGCCGGGGTCGGTGGCCGTCGGGCGGTGGAGGTAGAGCGAGAAGTCGTCGGCGAGCCGGTGGCGGCGGAAGATGTCGTCGAGCAGCTCTTTGTAGCGCGGGCCGAGGAGGATCGTGTGGTGGGCCACGCCCTCGTAGCGGCGGTCGGTGCCGAAGTACCAGACGAACAGGCTCATCGAGAGCTTCGCGCGGTCGAGCCGCGCGTCCGTCCATCGCTTCCGGTGTTCGGAGCGGACGAGGTGCCGGTAGGTCCACGCCGCGTCGGCGTTGGAGACGACCACGTCCGCCTCGACGGTTTCGCCGGAGGCGAGGCGCACGCCCGTCGCCCGGCCACCCTCGACGGTGATCTCCTCCACGGTCTCCCCGAGGCGGAAGGTGCCGCCGAGGCCGTCGATCAGGTCGGCGATCCCGCGGACCATCGCGCCGGTCCCGCCCATCGCGTACCACACGCCCCACTTCCGCTCCAGGAACGCGATGAGCGCGTAGATGCTCGTCGTCGAGAACGGGTTGCCGCCGACGAGGAGGGGGTGGAACGAGAACACCACGCGCAGGCGCGGGTCTTTTATGTACTTCGAGACGAGCCCGTAGACCGTGCGATGGCTTTCGAGGGCGACCATCGCCGGGACGATCCGCGCCATGTCGAGTGGGCGGCCGAAGGGAACGTGCCCCAGCGCCTCGAAGCCGACCTCGTAAATGGCCCGGCTCTTCTTCAGGAAGCGCTCGTAGCCCGCCACGTCGGACGGGTTGAACCGGGCGATTTCCTGCCGCATCGCCTCGGCGTCGCCGCTGTAGCGGAAGACCTCGCCGGCGTCGAACCGGATGGCGTAAAACGGGCTGATCTCGACGAGGTCCACGTGGTCCTCGCGGCGCTTTCCGGCGAGCGTCCACAGCTCGTCGAAGAGGAAGGGCGCGGTGATGAGCGTCGGCCCAGCGTCGAAGGTGTAGCCGTCCCGGCGGAAGACGCGGGCGCGCCCGCCGGGCTGATCGAGCCGGTCGATGACGGTGACGCGGTAGCCGCGCACGAGGAGCCGCACGGCCGCCGCCAGCCCGCCGAACCCGGCGCCGACGACGACGGCGTGGGGCGCCTCGGGCGTGAGGGGGACGGGCCGGTTGGGCGTGTTGAGCGTGGCGTCCGGACGGCGGGCCATCCGGGTCATCCAGTCGGGCATCGAGGCGGGCGGGGTGCGGGGCGCGGCTCCCAACCGCCGGGGGCGGACGGCGTTCCAGAACGTACACGCGAGGGGCGCGGGATGCCCAGCGCCCTCAAAAGCGCCAGCCGTAGCTGAGGCCGGGGACGGGATAGACGGCCGGGGGGCCGTCCCCATCAATCAACCCCGCCACGCCGATGCGGAACAGGGGGCCGTTGGGTGATTCGTATCGGAACCCGACGTAGGGATACGGGATGAGCCAGTAGTCGCCCCAGTAGGCCGGAATGATCGCGAGCCC
>CAZOJJ010000127.1:0-1982 GCA_964580105.1 uncultured Rhodothermales bacterium
CACCGCCGCCAGCAGCACCACGACGAGCTGGAGCGCGTTGCGCACCAGCCAGTGCTCCGTCGTCCGCACCGTCTCGTCTTCGGCCATCGCTGCTTCTCTCCGGCTCTGACGCGTGCCGCCCCGACTCCCGACCCCCGACACCACGCTCGCTCGTACCCGCGCCTCAGCGCCTTACTTGCTCCGTGGCCCGCACCCGCCCGAGGGTCGCCACCACGCTCCCCACCAGCGCCACCACCCCCGCCACCACGTCGGCCACCTCCCGCTCGCTCACCTCGAGGTCGAACCCCACCCGCAGCCCGAGCGCCCCCACCACCGCCGCCAGCCGCCCGGCCTCCACCGTCCCGTCCTTGCGGATGACGTAGTGGTAGCCGATGCCCCTCCACCCACGCGCCCGGTCGATCTCGGCCGCCGACGGATCCCCCGGCCACGCCGCCGTGTGCACGATCAGGTACACCGGACGGTTCATGGCGCCGGGGGAAGGCCATTCGGGAAGAGGCTCCCGGGATGCATGAGCAGGAGAGGCGCCTCGCCCGGCCGCCCGAGGCGCAGCACCTCGAGCTCGCGCCGCAGCCCCACCACCTCGCCCCGCAGCCGCTCGTTCTCCGCGCGCAGACTCTCGACCTCGCCCCGCAGGCGCACCACCTCCGCACGCAGCTCCCGCACCAGCTCGCGCCACGCCTCCATGTCGGCCCGCACGGCCTCCACCTCCACGGCCTCGCCCTCGACGGCCACCCGCGCCGACCCCACGCCGGCCTCCATCCGCGCGACCGCCACGGCGCCGGCCGCCGTCAGGAGCGCCGTCGTGAGCGCCACCGCGAGCGGGCTCCGCACCAGCCGCGCCAGCCGCCGCGAGAGCGGCCCCAGCCGCGACGCCGAGGCCTGATGACCGATCCGTCTGGTGCCCATCGGTTCCGGGTCTCCTCCCAGTCAACTCCCAGTCAACTCCGACCTCGGAGCCGGACCCCGGCGTGCCGGACCCCGGCGTGCCGGGCCCTGAAGAGCACAGCACGCCGAGGCCACCGCGAAGCGGCCGCTCCCGTCAGACGAGCGCGCCTTCCGGCTCCGGCTCGTCCTCGTCCTCCTTGCCCGCGGCGAGCGCGGCGGCCCGAGCGGAGGCCGGCACCACCACCGGCGCGCCCTCGTCGTCGAAGCCCACCGAGGAGTTCAGCGCCAGCACGGCATCGGATGGAACCGCCCCCGGCTGGTAGGCCAGCACGTGGAAGACGTACTCCTCCGCCTCGGCGAACGGCAGCGCGAGGACCGCCGAGCCCTCCCCGCGCGTGTAGCCGGTGAAGGTGCCCTTGAGCGAGCCGTCGGCCCTCCGCAGCACGACGACCGCCACGGCGTCGCCGGCCTCACCGGCCCCGCCGTCCCAGGAGACCTGCGTCTGCCCCTCGCCATCGTCGGCGACACCGGTGGCCTCGGCCGGCACGAGCGGCCCGCGCGCGAGCACCGCCTTCATCGGGTCGAACACCCCCGGCGCCTGGAGGCCCACGACGAGCGGCGAGCGCATGACGCGCTGGTTGGCGCGCATGAACTCGTTGTAGGCGGTCGTGCCGCGCTCGAAGCGCCGCCAGTAGGGGCGCACGAAGGCCGTCATGAGGGGCGCGGCCAGGGCGGCGAGGCCGCGGAAGAGGGCGCGCGTGCGCTGCTGGGCCGGGGTGTTGGGGTTGGAAGGCGAGACGCGGGCGCGGATGACGTCCTTGCCCTTCCAGCGGCTCATGACGACGGTGCCGACGGCGCCCTGCCCGCCGCCGAGGATGCCACGATTCAGAATGGCCATGATGCTACCTCCTCCTACTTGTTGGAACGATGCGAAAACAACTTAGGCGGCTTCCACAGCCCTGTCGAGGTCATCGTCGTCACCCTCGGGCCGTCCCAGGCGACGGACGCACGGGCACCGGCGCCGGAGCGACTACGCGCGATGCAGCGACTACGCGCGATGCAGCGACTACGCGCGATGCAGCGACTACGCGCGATGC
>CAZOJJ010000128.1:0-1979 GCA_964580105.1 uncultured Rhodothermales bacterium
TCTACCTCTGGAACGCGGCGCTCGCTGTGTTCCGCTTCGCCCACGTCGAGGACAATGATGGCATCGGGGCCAGCGTCCTCGACAACGCCGACCTCAGCTTCACGGACGTGTTGAACCCGACGCAGTCTGGCTTCGACCGGGTGGCGAACAACGCCGGCCACGAGCTCTTCGTCTCCGATGGCGGCAACCTCTTCCTCGGGGCTGGCACCGCGGGCGGCGACAACGACGTCTTCGACACCCAGGCCCCGCTCGGCCCGTCCAACCGCCTCCTCTACAACGAGGAGCCGTGCGTCGGGATGATCTGCGCCGAGCGCACCATCGACGCGGAGCAGACCTGGTGGGGCTCGGCCTCGGGGCCGCCGGCCGGCGCCTTCACCGGCGACGTGGACTTCACGCCCTACCGGACGAGCCCGGCCACGAGCGCGCCCCGCCTCCCCGCGCCCCTCGTCGCCGTCGCGGACGAGGCCTTCGCAGGCGAGGGCGAGGCCGCCGGACGGGGGAGCGACTGGCTGCGCGAGGCGATCCGGGAGGCCCGCCAGAACCTGCAGCAGGCGCCCGGCGCCGAGGGCGCGGCCTCGCTCGTGCGGCGGCTCTACGGCTTGCAGCGGCTCGACGCCGCCGACGCGCTCGGCGAGCACGGGCCGACGATGGCGCTGCTCGCCGTGCTCCGCGCCCGGCTCGGGGAGGGGCAGATGCCGACTCCAGTACGGGCAGCGGCTGAGGCCGCGCTCGTGGCCGAGGTGCACGACGCGCTCCGCCTCGGGGCCTACGCCGAGGCGGCCGTGCTGCTGGCGAGCTTCGCGGGGGAGGCCGAAGGCGCGCAGGCGCGGCGCTCGCTCGCGCTCAGCCGGGTGATAGTGGCCGAGCAGGCGGGCTCGTACACGGAAGCGCTTGCCACGCTGGACGGAGTGTTGGCAGGGATGGAGGCGGAGGACCCGATGCGCGGGGCGCTGGCCGTGGTGGCCGGGGCGCTCGCGGAGCGGGCCGGAACGGAAGGCCGCCAGGGCGGCACGGAGCCCGCGATGGCCTCGAATGCTCCAGGCATGGATCTGGCTGTGCGGGACGTGCTGGGTGCGCCGTACCCGAACCCTGCGCGTGGCGCAGCCGTGGTGCCGCTCGTGCTCGCGGAGGCCTCTGATGTGGAGATCTCCGTCTACGACGTACTTGGGCGGCGCGTGGCTGTGCTGGCGGAGGGCCACGTCGAGGCGGGCTCGCACCGGCTGGCTTTTAATGCTTCGTCGCTGCCGGTGGGCATGTACGTCATCCGTGCCGACGTGGATGGTGTGCGTACGTCCACGCAGCGCTTGACGGTGCTGCGATGAGACGATTTCGGAAGTTCGTGGCCGGGGTGCTCTTTGCGGGCGCCCCGGCCCTCGTGCCCTGCGTAGCTGCGCAGGTGGTGGTCTCGCCTGACACCGTAGAGATTTTGCTTCCGATGGGGCAGCGGGGTGAAGTGGCCCTGATGGTGACCAACGGTGGCCAGAGCCCGGAGGATCTCTATGCGGTGCCACTGTTGGAAGAGGGGATGCCAGAGGACGTGGGCGAGATGCTCTTCTCCACCGAGATAGGCACCGTCCACGATGCGTGGGACCTTGCTATGACCTCCGAAAGCCGGATCTTTGCAGCCACGTATGCAGGTGGATGTGGCACGGATAAGACACGAGAGTACACGCCGAAGCTCGACCTCGTGCGGCTTCTCAACACCCCCTGCCTCCATAGGGAGCATACGACTGGGCTTGCGTGGATGCCACGCGAGCACGCTCCACCGGGTTATTCGAATGGTACCCTATGGTGGACGGCTGTTGAAGTCGACTGCGATGGCCCCAACTGTGCAGTTGAAATCGCACTGCTCATTGAGGGCGACCTCGATGGAAACGCGACCGGCCGCACCGTCGAGCTCGTCATGGGACCAGGTTATTCCGGCCCCGGCATCACCTACGACCGCGGCGTCCCCAATGGTCTCGCCTACGACGCCGAGG
>CAZOJJ010000129.1:0-1905 GCA_964580105.1 uncultured Rhodothermales bacterium
CCGACAACTTCCTCGCCCAGGCCCTCGGCTTCGTCATGCGGCCGGTCGACTGGGCCTTCGACCAGTTCGTCCCCGAGGGCGTCGTGAGCGCCCTCACCGACGCGCTCAACGGCGCCCTCGGCACGCTCAACGACGCTTCCGAGTGGACCTACGAGGAGGACGACCTCCTCGAAAAAGCCCGCGCCCAGGGCCTCGACGCGGACCAGGTGGAGGACCTGCGCGACGCGGACCTCGAAGCGCTGGACCGCCTGGCGAAGTCGCTCGTCTCGCAGAACGCCGTCCTGGCGGCGCTCTCGGGCGGGGGCGCCGGCCTCGGCGGCGCCCTCTTCGTCGCGGCCGACGTGCCGATCCTGTTCACGATCAACTTCCGGCTGATCCAGCAGGTCGGGGCGGCGTACGGCTTCCCGCTGCGGGGGCCGGAGTACAAGCCGCTCGTGATGACCATCTTCAACGTGGCCGCCAGCGGCAGCCGCGAGGCCAAGAGCGACGCGCTCCGCGAACTCAGCGTGGCCGCCGCGGCCTTCGCCCACGGCTCGGGCTACAAGGGGCGCGCGGCGCAGGGCACCTTCCGCGAGCAGCTCGGCCACGTGCCGCGCGAGATCGCCAAGAGCCTCGCCGCGCGGAAGCTGGCGCAGATGATCCCGGTGGCCGGCGCCGCCGTCGGTGCGGGCGTGAACTACTGGTTCACCGACCAGACGGCGAAGACGGCGTTCATGCTCTTCCGCGCGCTCTACCTGGAGCGGAAGGAGCGGCTGTAGGCAGCGGCCGGGCGAAGGACCGCCCTTCGGTAGCGACGCCGTCATCCCGGACCCCGAGCCGGGAGCACAACACCCGGGATGGTAGACGGTAGCCGGCCGTTACGAACCGGTCGCCGAGAGGCACGCCGAGGCGCGCGGAGGAGGGCACGCCGCAGCGGCGCGGCGATGGCAAAGACCGATGGCAAAGACCGTCTCAGGGGTTTCCTGAACTGGCCGCCGGGAGGGCCCGGACGGCCCGCGGCCACAGCGATAGCCGTATCGTCTCCTGCTTAGGTGCGCGCGGTCCCGCCGCTAGGGATCGCCCTTTCTCCCGTTCCCTTCTCCGGCGCGACCCCCTCCGTGATGGCAACCTCCAAGGCGAAGCCCCAGGATCCCTCGTCCCCCACCCCCAAACACGCGAAGCCGTCCCGCAACGGCGCCGCCACCGACGGCCTCGACCTGCACGCGCTGCTGTCCGTCCTCAGCGCCGTCGACAAGGGCGACTTCTCCGCCCGCCTCCTCGTCGAGGAGAACGGGGTGGTGGGGCGCATCGCCGACACGCTCAACGCCGTCATCGCCAAGAACGAGCAGCTCGCCGACGAGCTGGAGCGCGTGGCCGACGACGTCGGCAAGAAGGGGCGGCTGGCCGACCGGGCGGCGCTCCCCGGCGCCACCGGCGCCTGGCGCCGCGCCGTCACCTCCGTCAACGAGCTCATCATCGACCTCGGGCAGCCCGTCGCCGAGGTCGAGCGCGTCATCGGCGCCGTCGCCAAGGGCGACCTCTCGCAGAAGGTGGACCTCGAGGTCGAGGGCCGCCGCGTGCGCGGCGAGTTCCTCCGCACCGCCAAGATGGTCAACACGATGGTGGACCAGCTCGGCGCGTTCGCCTCGGAGGTGACGCGCGTGGCGCGCGAGGTCGGCACCGAAGGCAAGCTCGGCGGGCAGGCCAAGGTCCAGGGCGTCTCGGGCACGTGGAAGGACCTGACGGACAACGTCAACTCGATGGCCGACAACCTCACCGCGCAGGTCCGCAACATCGCCGAGGTGACGACGGCCGTCGCCAACGGCGACCTGTCGAAGAAGATCACCGTCGAAGTCCAGGGCGAGATCGCCGAGCTGAAGAACACGATCAACCGGATGGTGGACCAGCTCGGCGCGTTCGCCTCCG
>CAZOJJ010000130.1:0-1702 GCA_964580105.1 uncultured Rhodothermales bacterium
GGCAGGTGCTTCCGCTCGGCGCCCATCGTTTGCCTGCGGGCGTGTACGTCGTGCACGCCGAGGCGCGGGCCGCCGGGAAGGCGATGCACGTGTCGGTGACGCGGTTTACTGTCGTCCGTTGAGTTCTCTCATCGTGGTCGCCCCGCCGAAGGTTCTTTCGGGCGGGGCGACTTGTTCTGTTTCTCGTCTGTCCCCGCTTGAGATGTGTATCCGCCTCGATCTCGTTCTCGTGCTGCTGCTCCTGCCCAGCGTGTCACGGGCGCAGTCGTTCCCACTGGGGAGCGGCTTCACCTGGGAGAAGGTCGGCGACAGGCCCCTTGACATCCGTGGCCTGGCCTTCGACGCCGCCGGCACCCTCTGGGCCGACGGCCAGCCCCTCTACTACCTCGACCTCTCGGGCGGCTGGCCCGGCACTTGGATCGAGATTATGGGCGAGGAGGTCTTCGCGCCCACCCTCCTCCCGCTCGGTCCGGTCGGCGCCCTCGGCCGCGCCGATACCGTACTTGCGGGTGACACTGGAGACATTCACCGCACGACCGACGCGGGCCTCACCTGGCCGGAGGTACACGATTCCGGCGCTTTCTTGGGAATTGTCGAAGTTCCAGACGGCCCGCTGGCGGGCTGGCTCCTCGGCGCCGGCGGCGGCGCCACGGTATCGGTCTCGGAGGACCGGGGCGCCACCTGGCGCGAGGCCGAGATGCAGACCGGCGTCTCCTGGAACCCCAATGCTGCCGTGATCGGGCTCCCCTCCGGGCGGGTGCTGGCCGGCGGCCCCAACGGCATCACCGTCTCCGACGACTCCGCCCACACCTTCCAGCCGTCGAGCTTCTGGGAATACCTACGCTACGGCGCCTACAATTTCGTGCTCGTCGAGCGCCCGGAGGGCGGGCAGCGCATTCTCGCCGTCACGTCGGACCAGACGCGGCCGAACTACCGCTTCCACGCCAGCGACGACGACGGGGAGACGTGGTTCGAGCTCGGCGACATCATCGACCCCGACACGGGCGGGACCGATTCCGGGAGCTTGCTGCTGCCGCTCGGGGGATCGAAGACGCTGATGGTGCTGCGGACGGGGGCAGTGCAGGTGACGACGGACGCGGGCGAGACGTGGCAGGCGGTGGGGCGTCTGCTGGAGGAGCCGGAGCAGAGCTCCATCACGTCGGTGGCGCTGGATGCGGAGAGGCGGCTCTACGTGTCGGTGGTGCGGGCAGGGTTGGAGTCGGAGTGGGTGTACCGGACGACTGCGCCGGTGGTGGTGGCGAACGAGCCTGCATCCGTGCCGGAGGAGCGTGGCATTGGGCTGGAGGTGCATCCGAATCCGTCGCAGGGCACGGCGCGGCTCGTGCTCACGTTGCCCGAGGCCGCGGAGGCGTCGGTGACGGTCTACGACGTGCTCGGCCGCCGCGTAGCCGCGCTCCACGAAGGACCGCTGGAGGCGGGACGCCACGCCTTCCGCCTCGATGGCGCCGCGCTCCCGAGCGGGGTCTACCTCGTCCGCGCTACCCTGGGCGATCCCGAGGCCGGCCGGGCCCTCACGCAGCGCGTGACGCTGCTCAAGTAGGTGCTCAACGACCGCCGATACGGCCTGCTCGTGGCCGGGGCGCTCCTCCTCGTGGGGGGCGCCCCGGCCCTCGTGCCGCGGGCGGCGGCGCAGGTGACGGCCGAGCCGGCCGCGCTCGCCGTCGAGCTTCCGCAGGGGCAG
>CAZOJJ010000131.1:0-1576 GCA_964580105.1 uncultured Rhodothermales bacterium
CTTCTCCTCCGGCCTCGGCTTCTCCTCCGGCCTCGGCTTCTCCTCCGGCCTCGGCTTCTCCTCCGGCCTCGGCGGCGGCTCCGGCCGTCGCCGCGCTGTCGCAGGCGCCTCGGGAGCCGAGCGGGAGCCGCCCGCCGGGCGCGCCCAACGAGCACTTTGAGAAGCGCCGCGTCGCCTCGGCGGCGTCCATGCAGGCGCCGCGCTCGTTCGACCGCTCGTGGGGCGTGATCCTCGGCGCTACCGCCGTCGTCGTCGTGGCGACCGTGGCCATCCTCTGGTTCCTCTTCCGCACGGAGGCGCCCGAGCCGGACGAGTCCGTCGAGCCGGCCGCGGCCGACACTGCGGCGGCCCTCGACTCGAACGACCTGTTCGCCGACACGCTCGAGGGAGAAACGCCACCGTCCCCGGGCGCGTCGAATGCTCCGACGTTCCAGCTTCCGATCCGCGTGACCGTGCGGGCCCGAGGAGACGGGTTGCAGAACTTCCGGGTCACGGAGGAGCCGGACGCCCGCCGCCCGTACTGGATGGAGCCGGGCACGGAGCAGACCTTCGAGAGCAGTCAGGGCCTCATCCTCTGGGGGGAGGAGGCCGACGGCATGAACCCCGAGGAGGTCACCCTCGTCTGGCAGGGCCTCGAATTCGCGCCACGGGCGGGGCAGGTGCTCCGCATCACGCCGCAGAACGGGCAGCGCCTGCTGGACTCCCTCACCGCTGCCCGTGCCGCCGCCCCGTCACGCTAGCCCATGGACCTCGTCCGCGACGCCCTCGCCGTCCTCCGTCACCTCGACGAGACCCCGCCCGACGAGATCCGTGAATCCGAGGCGCCGGCGTGGGTCCGGCGCCTCTCGGCCGTGATCCGGCCCCTCGCCGACGCCTACTACCGGGACGACCGCCCGCTCCTCAGCGACGCGCAGTACGACCGGCTGTTTCGGGCGCTGCAGACGCTGGAGGCCCGCTTCCCTGAACTGCGCGCGCCGGACTCCCCAACGCATCGCGTCGGGAGCGAGCCGCTGGACCGGTTCGAGAAGGTCGAGCACCCGGTGCCGCTCCTCTCGCTCGGCAACGCCTTCGACGCCGACGAACTGCGGGCGTGGTACGACCGCGTGCGCCGGGGCCTGGCGGGCGTCCTCGACGACGGCGAGGCCCCGGCGCTCGTGGCCGAGCTCAAGATCGACGGCCTCGCCATCGCGCTGACCTACGAGGCCGGGCGGCTCGTCCTCGGCGCCACGCGCGGCAACGGGTACGTCGGCGAGAACGTCACGGCGCACGTGCGGACCGTCCGCTCCATCCCGCTCAGGCTCCGCGACGGCTACCCGCAGCGCATCGAGATCCGGGGCGAGGTGTACCTCCGCAAGTCCACGTTCGAAGCGATCAACGCGCGGCTGGCCGAGGCCGGGGAGGCCGTGTTCGCCAACCCGCGCAACGCGGCGGCGGGCAGCCTCCGCCAGCTCGACCCGCGCATCACGGCGTCGCGGGGGCTCGACTTCTGGGGCTACGGCCTCGGGCCCGTCGAGGGCGAGGTGCCCGATTCTCTGCCCGATTCTCTGCCCGATTCTCAGTCGGCCGCGCTGGACTG
>CAZOJJ010000132.1:0-1500 GCA_964580105.1 uncultured Rhodothermales bacterium
AGTCGCCTCTGGGTGGGCGGCCTCGTGGACGGACAGCTTCGCATCTCCGCCGCTGACTACCCGAGTGGAGGCCGCAGTTGGGAGTTCTGGCCCGGCCCGCTCGACGACGCGGGCAATCCGCCCGCCGACTGCGCCGAGTACGACCGCCTCTGGAAGGTGAGCCGGACCGACATCGAGCTCTACGAGCAGACCGGCATGGCCGTGCCCGACCTCGCCGAGTGGCCCTTCGACCTCGGCGCCCCCGTCCTCGACGGCGACGGCGACCCCGCCAACTACGACCTCGCCGCGGGCGACCGCCCCGACATCCGGGGCGACCAGGGCATCTGGTGGGTGATGAACGACGCCGGCAACGAACACACGGCGACCGACGGACCACCGCTCGGGATGGAGGTCCGAGTGCTCGCCTTCGCCTACGACCGGCCCGACTACGAGCACGCGACGTTCTACGAGTACACCTTCGTTTACAAGGGGCAAGCCCCGCTCGAACACGCCTTCGTTACTTTCATGACCGATCCGCGCATCGGCATGCTCTTCGACGATTACATCGGCGCGGACACCACCCTCGGCCTCGGCCTCGCCTACAACGCCGACAACAACGACGAGACGCACCCGGACGGTGGCGAGGGGTACGGAGCCGCGCCCCCCGCCGTCGGCTTCGACTTCCTCCGGGGACCGCGCGCCACCGACGGCACCGAACTCGGCCTGACCCGCTTCGGGTACTACAACAACAACGCCGACCCGACCGGCAATCCCGGCACAGCCGAGGAGCACTGGAACGTCATGCGCGGGTTCTGGCGGGACGGCGAGTGCTGGACCTTCGGCGGTGACGGGCGAGGCGGTGCCGAGTGCACTGATTTCGTCTTCCCCAACAGCGGGACGCCGGAGCACCCCGAGCCCGGCTACTGGAGCGCGCCCTGCGCGAACCCGACCTGCACGGAGTCGGTCCTGCCAGGGGATTACCGTTTCGTGCTCAAGAGCACGGGACCGTTCGCGATGCAGCCGGGCGAGGCGCAGACGCTCCTCCTCGGCATTATCTGGGCGCGCGGCGCCGACAACTTCGCCTCCATCCAGGAGGTCAAGCGCCTCAGCGCGCTCTACCAGGAGGCCTTCCCGGTCGCTACCGCGCCTGGTGCGGTGCCGCCACCGCCCGCGCTCCGGCTGGACCCGGCGTCCCCGAACCCGTTCTGCGCCTCGACCGCGCTCCGCGTCTACCTCCCGGCGCCGGCCGACGTGCGCCTGGGCGTGTACGACCTGCTCGGCCGCGAGGTGGCCCGCCTGGCCGACGGCCCCGCCGAGGTGGGCACGCACCGGTTCGTCCTCGACGGGGCGCGCCTGCCGAGTGGGACGTACCTCGTGCGCCTGGAAGCGGGCCGGCAGCACACCACCCGCCTCGTCACCCACATCGAATAGATCCGCGCGCTCGATCACCATGCGATACGGCTACCTCCTCCTCATCCTCCTTTTCGCTGCCTCGTCCGCCTCGGCGCAGTCCCCGGGCAC